>CAKSEE010000035.1 GCA_934446455.1 uncultured Oscillospiraceae bacterium
GGCTTCCTCCGTGTAAATGTGGAGCTCTTCGGCAAGCTGACCACGGTACCGCTCAAATACTGCTGCCGGATAGACGACGGTCGCGCCGCTTTCAAACGCCGAGTTTACCGCGGACATTATATCATTGACAAGGGCGTCCTGTCCGCCGTTTTTCGGGAATACGCGTCCATCGCGCTGGGTTCCTGCTTCGTAGAGGAGTTCTTCCAGCTGCTCGTCTGTCTGTTCCGGCTCACGACCGTATTCCGTGGAATAATAGTTTCTGAAACGTCCGCGAAAAATCGCGCGGCCGAGCTGATATCCGTCCTCGCTGAAATACTTTTCAAGGATACCGGCATAGCGCGCCGCTTCGTCTGGCAGGTCGTTTACTTCAGTTTTCTGCTCTTCGGACGTATTTATCTTCTCTTCCGTAATGTCAGAATTTTTGCCCCGGAACTGGCTTGATCCTGAATTAACATCAGAAGATACCTTACCCGACAGCTTTTCAGCGAACTGCTCCTTACTGCCTTTTGATTCGGGCATAATAACGACCTCCACTAATATTGATTTTAATACAATTTTTACGCGTAAAACTTACGCGATATGTAAATATTATAACACAATGTTACATAATATTCAAGAGGTTTATGCAATAATTTACACAGAACGAAAGTTTGGAGGCAAAAGATGTACGATTTCGGGATACTTCTTCATGATCTTCGGAAGAAAAAAAGAATGACGCAGAAGCAGCTTGCGGACAAGCTGGGCGTTACGGTGGCAACGGTGAGCAGGTACGAGAGCAACACGGCAACGCCGCCGCTGGACACGCTGCGCTCCATTTCTTCAATAATGAACGTATCGCTGGACGAGCTCCTGGGAACCGAGCAGCGATTTACCGTATCCGTTTTCGGTCTGAACGACCAGCAGACAGAGATAATCCGCAATCTGATAGCGTCATTCCGCGCCCTCAACAGCAAGTCAATTCCGGAGATATCCGCAGAAAACTACACTCTGCTCGGTCAGATCACCGCTGAGCTTACAAAATAAAAAGGCCGAGGAGTGTAATTCCTCGGTTTTCTCGTTTTTCATGTTGCCCGGCAAACGCATTTCCTGCCCACAATTCTGCCCACACTTGCCCACATTTTTGGGATTTTTCGCTCGATTTTCATCTTTGCTCAATTTTTTGATTGGCTCTGTTATGTGGTATGAGGGGTTTCAGATTTTTTGATAGGGGATAGTAATAGTTCAGATGAGATCCAGTTTATCTGCACCGCGTCAGCTGCGGCGACAAAGCCGCCCGCCGTCTGACCGCTCGTCTTGCCGTCGTTGAATACATATGCGCTCTTCATGCGAGCTGAGGGTACGCGGATAACGGGAATGCCGTTGAATGTCTTTATCTTAAGGTCAACCGCGCCCTGCTTGAAGCTGCCGACGTTCACGTTCTTAGCGAGCTTCTCGTTGTTGTCGAGCATATCCGCAACGGTGTACGGCATTATAATGACAAGCTCCTGTGCGCCCGCCACGTCCTGCACCGCTGTAATATCGGCGTTGAGGGTGGAGAGGATAGTGCTTGCGGCAGGAGTGTACTCTCTGCCGCCGCTCTCCTTTGCGAGAGAGTAAATCTTGGAATAGCGGTATGCGTCCACCTCGGGAATGACCTTCGTGGACTGGAACACGCTCATGACCTCAGACGCGCTGGCAACAAAGTTGGTTTCGTCAACGTCAATCTTGTCCAGCATAAACGCGCGTCCTCTGTCCATAGTCATTGCCTTGGTCTCGAACGACAGCGTGACTGCGCCCTGATTGTAGCCGCCGTCGCGGTTGTAGTCGGCAAGACCGCTGAGCGACATCTTGGGAATCTTGACCTCGTTGCCGCCGCTGTACTTGACCTGCCCCGCGTTATCCTCCATCCAGCCCGAAGTGCTGCCCTCAATCATCTGCCTGTCGAGGGCGGTCATGAAAATCTTTGCCGCTTCAAGTGTGTTGATAGCCATAGCTTATACCTCCGTTAATCGTTATTCAGCCCGAAATGGCTGTAAATCTGTGTTTCGAGATTGCTCTCGTTCGCTGCGGTACTCTGTGTGCTGCTCATAAACAGCCCCTTTTCCTGCGCGAAAATGTCGGGTTCGGACTGCTTAAGACCGTCGAGGAACTCCTTGCCGCCGATAAACTCGCCGTCCTCAAGCTTGAAGCCCTTGCCCTTGAACTCGTCAAGAACGGACTTGCGCACGCGGTCGTTCGCAAACTTGTACCCGCCGAACAGGCGTTCCGCAGCGTAGTCCGCCGTCTGCTCCGCAAGCTTGGCGCTGAGCGCCTCGGTATCCTGCTTGTACTTAGAGTTAAGCTCCTCGAGCTGCGCTGCAAGCTCGGCGGACTTATCTCCGCTTTTGAGGGCTTCAAGCTCGCGCATCAGCTCCTCGAGCTTCGCCTTGTCCGCGGCTGCTGTCTGCGCAGGAACGAACTCCTTTTCGGCGACCTCCGCGAGCTGCCTGTACTGGTCTGCCGTAAGCTCAACGCCGAGCTTTTCGAGCAGCGCCTTAATCTTGTCCATGGTGATTCCTCCTTAAAAATGGTGCAAAAAAGCGCCCCGAAGGGCGTTATCTGTGTTTTCCGTACCTGATGCGCTTCGCAAGGAACGCGCGCAGGGTGTCCCGTGTTTCGGGAGCGGCACGGGGCATTATGCCGCTGTAGCTGCCGCATATTCCCGCTGTTGCCGTTATCGCAATTGTTCTTGCAAGCCTGTCAAGGTTGACGCGGCTGCGGGGTTTGTTGCCTTTCATGGGGATCTCCTTTCTTAAAATGGGTAGAAAAATGCACCCCCGTGTGGGAGTGCAAATACTCAATCAATATTTATAGTGTTTTTACAATTAGTGCAGTAAAAAAAATGACTTATTTTCGGGTCACTATCACATTTCAGAGTGCCCTTTTTACATTCGGGGCATTTTACTGTTTTCCCGCTCCTCAAAGCAAGAATGAACTGCAAAGACTCATTATTATCCATGACGTTTCCTCCTCCATTGGTATTCAGGGTACAGTAATTTTACTTCTTTTATTATAGCCTTTTTGGCTTCAAAAGTCAAGTCCCCATGCAAATAAATGTATTCGGCGGCAAAACAATGGGCTTCAGCCCACTGATTACCACCTATTCCATACTTTGAATGAATAACCTCGTGAACAATTGTGCTTGCAGTATTCTTTATGCTGTTGGTGTTCTTGGCATAAATTACAATTTGCTTACCAGTTGTATACCCTCTGAGACCGTTTGGAGCCTCATTCGTATAGTTTATTTCTACCGAGATATTCTCTTTTATTATGTAGTCCAAAACCTCCTTCCCAATAGCATTTTTGTTAAGCGCATTATAAAGTTTCCTTGGAGTAATAGCGTCGCCTTTCTCTGGTGGCAAAATATTGAACAGACCACTCCATTTGGCTTTATTAGTTGTTTCTTTGCGTATTGTCCATGATGATTTACTTGCAAGGCTGCGGTTGTACCCCGCGACGAATGTCCGTTCGTACTCGGTGTATACCCCACCAGCTCCGCAGAAATCCTCGTAAATGTCCTTCTGCCTGCGCAGGCGAATGCTTGCCGCAGTGTATGTATCGGTGTCGTCCATAGCGTCCGCGACAATGCAGAGGTCTTTCTGCTTGCGCATAGCGCGCTCCATTTTGCGCATCTGCTGCTGCGCCTCATAGGCGGTATAGGTGCGCCCCTCGTATACGAACGGCGGCGGGTCGAGCGCCGCAAGCTCGCCCTCGGTGTACGAGGGCTCGGTAAGCCCCATTATAATAGGGTAAGCGCTGTGGCGGCAGTTGTAGTCCTCAATAAGCGGTTTAACAATGGTTTCGTACCGGCTGTTCGGATACTGCCGCCCCTGGTATATCGCGTGGGACGGGCGCGCGCCGCAATGAGCGGAAATCTCCCATCCGTCCGCGCCGAACTCCTCGGCGTTCTGCTCGCTTATCTTCTGCGTTACCTGCGACACGCTCGTCATGAGCGCGCGGCGCACAGCCACCTCAATGCGGGCTGAGTGCCCGCTGTTGTAGTATACCGTGCGCACTCCCGATTCCGCAAGCGCATTGCACGCCTGCCGTATTGCCGTGTTGTAGTCTGTAACGCCGTTCATCACCTTAAGGTGCGCGGCGTCCATTTGTTCATACAGGTACTTGTCCAGCGCGGAGTAAACCATCTGCCCGTATGCGTTGCGTTCGGCAAAGCCGAGCGACCGCGTGAAGTTCCGGCACTGCCCGCTCGTGTGCTCTATCTGCGCCCTGAGCAGCTTCTGCAGCTGCTCTCTGCTCGCAAGCACGCATTCGGAGTCCTCCTTGCCGAGCATACGGCGGTCGAACTCGTCCGAGGTTTTCGCCGCCTGCTCGATGAGCCGGCGTATCTGCTTTTCGCCCACGCCGTTTATGCGCGCTATCTCCGCGGCTATCTCGTCCGTGGACAGCCCGAGCGCGCGGGCGCGGTACATCTGATACTGCGCCGTGTCGGTAATCTGTGCCGCCTTGGCGATTCGCCGTGCTGTGTCGCGCAGAATAAACTCGGACAGCTCGGAGTACGAGTCCGTTAAAGGCTTCGGCAGCCCCTGCAGCTGCTTCGGGGTGAGCATTACCCCTCACCCCCGAACACCTGCGACATATCGGGCATAAGCGCCCGCGCCTTGTCGAGCGGCAGTCCGAAGTACCACGAATTGAACTCCTCGGGGCGGAGAAGCCCCGCCTGTACAAGCTGAAAGCGGCGGCTGAACTCCGTCCCCGTGTCCTCGAACACGCTGTCGCCGAACTCAATGGCGCACTCGCCGTCGGCGCAGGAAATGCCGTAGAACTGCGCAAGCGTGACTATAATCCTGCTCAGCGACTGCAGCACGGGGCGCAGCTGCCGCTGTATCTGACACACCGTGTTGTAGGTGGTCTTGTCCTCGCTCAGCACCTGCGTCGCCGTGACAAGCCCCTTGCTCGCGTCGAACGAGAACGTGCCGCTCGAAACTCCCGTCTGAACCTCGTATAGCCGCAGCTCCGTGTTTATCTGCGCACGGTGCGCTTCCTCGCGAATCTGCGGCGCGTAAGTCATTATCTGCTGCTCCATGCTGGAGGTGCCGTCGCCGCTCACCGTAACGAAGTAATCGTCGGTAATGCCGCGCTTGCCCTCAAGCACGGTTTCGTCCGCAAAGACCTTTGCGGACATCTTGCGGAACTCCGCGAGGTACTCGCTGTGCGCCGCGTCAATCTCGTGGAGCGTGCCGAGCGAGTTAGCGTAGAGCGATATCGGCAGCTCCGAGTCAAGGTCTATGTTGTTGGCGTAGGGCGTGCGGAACGTCGCTATCATCGGGATATCCGACGGAATATGCCCCTCGGGCAGCAGGCGCGACCAGCGCGGTATTTCCGACAGCTCTGCCGTGCGCTGCGTGCCGCATATGTACACGGTATTGCGCACATGGTGTATGCCGTCAAGGAACGTGTGATGTTCGCGGCGCTCGTAGGTCTTGCCCCTGTACTTTATGCGTTCCACAAATATGCCCTCGGTGATGTGCCCGTTCTCGTCCAATGCCATCGGAACGAAATCCCGCGACGTCCCAACGTCGAAAAACACCTCGCCCGTCTGCGCAAGGTACGGTTTAATCACCGTGTACCCGCCCACAAGCGTTAGCTGCGTTATCCTGTCAAGGTTCGGCAGGAGATTCTTCTGCACATACGCGTTCAGCGCCTCGTCCGCTATCTCGAATTTTATCTCGCCTGTAACGAGCCGCGCAAGGTACGCCGTAGAAAGGCAAGCCGTAGGGAGAGGGGCGAGCGTCGCCTGCGGGCGGAAATTATCGTGCGTGTTCGGAAACGGCAGCGCGCCCTGGAACGCGTCCCACCACAGGCGGGTAGCTGTCTGCATTTTCGCGCTTACGGCGCTGTCGGCGTATATATCCACGGCGTTCTCCTTTCCAAAGCCCTTAAAAAGGCTTTTAATTTTGTTTATAATGCTCATTTATTGCTCCTTATAAGGTGCGGTATGTAGCGCTCAAAGCTGTACTCGAACGCGTCGAGCGTGTCTATATCCGATGTGCCGTTATCCAGCCGCACCTCGGCGTCGGTAACCCGGTCGTCCCATACCGCGCCTTGAAACGCCTCCGCAAGGCTCTCGCAGTCTCCCGTCATGAAGAACCGCCCGCCGCCCATAAGCATGGTCGTAGCGCGGATACGGTCGTTTATGGGGCGTTTGAGCGCGTTTTTAACCACAATGTCCAGCGGGCGCAGCACTTCTTCGCGCAGCCCCGCTATAAGCGTCTGCTCTGCGCTGTCGGCGTAAACCGTGCGTACGTCGCCGTACCGCGCGCGGATATCCACGCAGAAATCATACACGCGTTTGTAAATCTGCTGCGGGGTCATTCCCGCTGCGGGAATGCGCTCGGTGCGCAGGGCGTAAACAGCCGCAGCGCCGTCTGCAATGCCGGTCGCCGCAAGCGCGTGCGCCGAGCCGTTGCCGCCCCAGTCCAGCCCGATACAAATGCGGTCGAATCGGGGCAGCGCCTGCGCAGCGTAGCTTGACGGCGCGTCCGAAAACACCCTGTACACCGCGCCGTTTGCGACTACCCAAAGCCCGAGGATAAAGCGGTCGTAGAACACGCCCGTGTATTCGCGCTTAAGGCACGCCACATAGTCCGCGGGAAGCGTTGTGTTGTCGTCAATGCCGAAGAATACGCTCAGCAGGTCGTCCGTAAGGCTGCTGTTGTCGAGGTAGCGCTTCTTCAGCCAATGCGTGGGAACGTCGGGGTTTGTGGTGGCGATAAGCTTCGCGCCCTCCGCCGACAGTCGCGACAGCAGCATGGTGAAGAAATCCTCGGGAAACAGCGTCAGCTCGTCGCAGTACGCGCCGCCGAGGGTTATGCCGCGTATTTTGCTTTCGGAGCGCGCGTCGTTCGCGCCCTCGAGTAAAACCGAACAGTATGGCTTCGGAGTGAAAACAATTCGCTCAATAGCCCAAAAATACAATGGCAGCGCAGATTTTTACGAAGAAAATCTGACTTTTTTCTGCCGTGTGATTTTAGGAAAATAGTATATTTCAGCTGAAGTTAATAAATAATTCTGCCGACCCTAAAAAGTCGGCTTTTTTGTCAAACTTCACTTTTGCTAGTCAAACTTCACAGAAGTATTGACAAGCCATAGAACGCTTAGTATAATTGGACCAAGGAAGTCAATTGATACTAAAATAAAAAGGAGAAATTCAAATATCAAAGAAGAAAATTGCGCTATTTGCGATTATGCTAATGCTGCTGACAGGCTGCAATAATTTGCAGTTAAGCAAGCCAACCTCTGACCCTATTGCAGAAGATATAATAAGCACCCCCGATATTACCGTAAACAGGGTAAACTATAAGATAGGTTTAGACGAAACAAAAGCTGTTATGAGCAATGATACGCTGCAAATCCCCATGAAGCTTAAAGGCGATGAAAGCTGTGAAAACATAGGCGTTAAAATATTCATTGTCCGTTAAAACGGATGATACCCCCTATGAGCTTAAAATAAAGGCTAAATTCGATGGGGATATCGACACGCATACCATAAGCGCAGTTTCGATATACAATCCGGATTATATACCGCAATCAGGCGTATCGCTTGGCGTTAATCATAAATGCGCTGCAGGCGGGTTTCGGATTTTACCGATAACCGATGCTCAGTTTGAATTTTCGGACAGTAATGCCATTCTGAAAGCCCCCGTACCTGAGCCCATAACAGATGTTATTGTTGAGCACCCTTAAAGAAGTTAGTCTGTTTCTTGGACCGTATATCCGTCGCCGTATTCGTCATTTTTTGATGGGTGCGGCGTTTTATTGCTTCGGAGGAACGGCCTGTTTAACAATATTTTATCAGTCAGAATATCACTGCTCGCCATGCTGCGGGCTTTTTTCAAATTTGAAAAAAATCTTTCTTTTGAGTGTGATAAAATATATTCAGAAAACAGACGGGAGGTTATGAGCGCAATGAGTTATTATGCGGGGAACTCTTACAATTATAACGGTAGTTCAGACTCTGACGCAGACGAGGTT
Source organism: uncultured Oscillospiraceae bacterium (assembly GCA_934446455.1). Lineage (GTDB taxonomy): Bacteria > Bacillota > Clostridia > Oscillospirales > Ruminococcaceae > CAG-115. Next base: position 8,011 of record CAKSEE010000035.1, read on the forward strand.
ATCAGAAAATGCCTTAAAAGCGATTCTGAAGCTGAAATAACTGCCGCACTTAATAAATTTAGTGCGGCTTTCAAGCATAAAACTTTCTCAGAAACAACTTTCTTTTCGGGTATTATTTTGCAGGCGATACTTCTTGATAAAAGCAAGGCTATAAGGGATATTGCCATGCCCATGCTTTTTGAAACGATGTCTACTGCATACACCTATGATTATAACATAACTCAATGCCTGCAGAACGACCTGTTGTTTCTCCTGACGAGGGAATGTATTTCGGAGGGCGCAGACCTGAACGAGGAATACTGCAAATATCTTATAGACAGCTATATCAGCAATGATTCAAAGTTCATTATCAAATGGGAAGACGATGTGACCGACGTGCCGCTTATAGAAAGCCCGCTTTACCTGCTGATGATAACCGAAAAATACTCTCTCATAAGGTATTATCTCAAAAGGGCAAAAGCAGAACTCATTCCTGATAAAAGGCTTGGGGTGCTGAATGGCTATGTCCAGTCTGCGATAAGGTATAAGCAGGACAAGTTTATAAGAATACTTATCGGCGAAGGTTATTTCATACAGAAGGACGAGCCTGCACTCGCATATATCTTTTCCGAGGAGGGCGCACTTGATTTCATTACCGGAATAATACCGCTTTCCGAGCCCGTGGATACCTTGGCGGAACTCGAAAGCCGCTATAACGAGGAAGGCGCTTATCGCTTCTGCGTACTTCGGAACAGACAACTGAGCCTTGCACACCTTATTTACAGACAATACGATATGGCGGGCGTAAACAGGTTTTGTGAAAAAGTGCCCAAAACAAGCGTGGTATATGAAATGGATATGTATTCACTAATCGTTGATTTTCTTTCCAACAGCGGTAAACATGACAGCGACGACTATGACGGCCTTTTGATTTTGTCGCTTTCAGAATCTTCCGATATTGAAGATGCAAAAACTGCTCACGAAGAATCTCCGATACGGAGCGCAGAGGATATTATAAATATATGCACTAAATCCGGATACAGATTTGTTGTGACAGACGGTATTATCATGAATCGGTTTGATGACCATTATGCGCCGCACGGAGTAACGCTCGACTTCACGCAGTACAGCAACCAATACGGCGACCTTGCCGTTATTCCCCATAAAATCTTAATGAAGAATTTTAAGAATAACGTTCTGCTGTTTGACAAGCAGAAATTGACTTCTCCCCAGGAGATATTGCTTTATCGTAACAGCTATTCGCTTACGGAGCTTCTGGTGAAAAAAGGAGCATTCGCTGACGGTGTTATTGACGATGCGATAAAATATGCCGTTGAGTATAGGTGTTACAGAAGCCTTGACGCAATAACTAAAACGTACTCGGGAGGTATAAACGAATGAGTATACCTATGATAAAAAGCCATTCCCAATGGAGCGGAGCGGTGATACGCCCTGACGAATTTTCAGCGGACCTCATCAGGAAAACCATTTTTGCCAGAAGCAGATTTCACGAAACCACAAAGCTTATCCGCAGTATCGAGATGGTCTGTGATGAGGACTTCGCAGAATGCACTAACAAGTACTATATCTCCGCCTCGCACATCAACGACGCATATATTGCGGTGCTCGCCATATATAACTGCATTCGGGAAAAGCAAATTCCTGTCGGGAAAGAAATAACGATACATATTGCTGAGAAAAAAGCAAATCTGCCGCTTGCAATAATGAATATTTCTGAATCAGAGGACGATGATGACGACGACGTTCATGCGGGAGAAGCACCGGTAATACATATGCTGAGCCCGTCTGATGAATATGAAATAAGTCATGATATCCTTATGAACGATAAGGTGGAGTTTTTCGTATCTTGTATGCCTGACGGCTGTCAGAGGAAAATGCCTCAGATTTCGGGCTGCTGCCGCTGTATCACGATAGACGCCTGCGGAGATGAAAGTCCGAGGGACATCATGGTTGACTACTTTCTCGACAAGGAATTTGATATCGGCGGGGTTGAAGCTGAGATAAACTCATTGATAAACGTCATGGGGACGTCGAATGAATATGTGATAACTTCAGCCGCACGACAGGTTATCACAAACCATCTTTTTAACGCTCCCCACAGCCGCACACTGTCCGTGGAGGATTTCTCAGGTATCGCAGAACTGTTTTTCGAAAAGCCGGCAAGCGTAAGTATCGGAGCGGAAATAGTAGGTCTGGAAAGAGAAAAGGAAAAACTCATGGGTATAATCGACTCGATAAGTATCGACCTGCTGCGCACGGAGCGAGGATTTACCAAAGGCATGAGCGGCTGCAGCGTGGTGTTTGCAGGACCGCCCGGAACGGCTAAAACTACCCTTGCGCGCCATTTTGCGGAATGCCTTGAGGAACGCAGGATAATCAAGAGCAAGGCCTGCTTCAAGGAGTGCGTGAAATCCGATATTGTGGGGTATTATGTCGGGCAGACCGCCGCCCTTGTGGATAAGCTTTTCTCGGATATGGCGGCTAATGGCGGCGGCGTTATCTTCTTCGATGAGATATACACCCTTTCCGAGAACGACTCCACAAGCTTTGACAGGGAAGCGGTGACCTGTATAGTGCAGAACATGGAGAACTACCGTGACAAGGTCTTCTGTATCTTCGCAGGATACGAGGAAAAGATGATGGAGTTCCTTTCGTCAAACCCAGGTCTGAGTTCCAGAATACCGTTTACAATAAAGTTCGGCGGCTATTCCGACGAAACGCTCATCAACATATTCAGCAGTATCGCCGCAGCTGAGCATTATAAGATTGCAGGCGGCTGCAATGATATCATATCGGACTTTTTCGGCAAACTCCGAGCATACCGAGGGGAACGCTTCGGAAATGGACGAGAGGCACGAAACCTTTTTACAAACGCAAAACAGAAGCACGCACTGCGTATATCCGGCAGCAGGAAAAAGACCACGAAAATGCTTACCGAAATAAGCCGTGAGGATATTTTGGCGGCAATAAGCGATATTCTTTTATCGGAGACCGGTGCTGAAAGCGTACGCCGAATAGGCTTTTAGGAGGAAACAGAATGGAAAATCAGGAAATACAGGAGTATCATGAGTTTTATCATAAGGTTCGCCGGATTCTCGATTCGGGAAGCGCAGAGGACTTTGCAGACCTTGAGGGTGAAATTGAACAGCATTTCATGTCCGCTTACCGAAACGAAGGCATGGACGGGTTTATATCAAAGCTGGTGCAGGATTATATTTCGGTATTTGCTTCAAAGTACCCCGAAAGGTTTATAGACGAGATAAGGAATAATGACTGGTTTACTTCGTTCTGCAATTCCCAGATGTCTGTGCTTCTTGTGGAGAGCATTCTTAATAACCGGCGGGAGGCAGAGCCATGCTTTGAAGCAGTCAATGAGTTCTACGGTCCGAATGCAGGTACCGGATTAATCTACCACAGCCCATCTTACGAAGATATCTGCAATAATACTTTGCGTCTTGCGATAGTAAATGAAAACCATGACTTTATCAGAAAATGGCTCTCCACAGTAAACGAGCCTTTGAATGTGCTCAGATGGGAAACGTTATCCATGCTTATCGGACGTGGACAGTCTGACGTACTTGATACGCTTCTTGAAAATGTAACGCTCGACGGCATTCAGGGTATTTTCAGCGCATGGAAAAATGGCTGTATGTTTAAGAACGACGCGAAAGTACTGGCTTTTGTTGAAGCAATATATTATATTGCGTCAAGGTATCTCGTGAAAAGCGGGGACGAGAAACAGACCGCCGAGATGACAGCTCGGGTCATCGACCGGTCAGATTTATTGCAGAATTTTGCTCTCCTTTGGGGAGAGGAGCAGCAGCAGGAAGTGCGTGTAGGTGCGCTATTGCGTGCGATAAGCTTCCTTAAGGAGCATAATATCAGGCTGAACAACTTCTCGGCGTTTGTTGAATACGCTTTCTTTGATTCGTCAGGTGAATACAGTTCATTCTTTCTTGAAAACATCAAGCCCATTCTTTCCGACGAACCCTATATTACTGTGGATGCATTTATCAACCGGTCGTGCAGCGACCGAGCGGTAAAAAATTTCCTGAAAAAAGTCGGAATGGAGAACGTCCTGCTCGATATTACTGACGACGCCTCATACGTCATCACGGCGTACGAAGAATGGAATGCATCGCTGATAAATATGAAGCCTTTCATGAAGCTGCCTATCAGGGTCAGGGCGGCAAAGAACATCTCGGAGAGCAAGGCTGCGCCGTCGCTTGTTTCAAGTCCGTCGTTTATGGAGTTCGTTCTTGACAGGGTAGAAATAGACGAGCAGGAACTGAATATCCTGACGGAGCGCTGTATTGAAAAGAAAGCGTTCGGTGCACTTAACGCTATCAACAGAAAGATACAGAATAAGCTTTCTCAAAATTGAAAAAATAACTTTTCCGATTTGTGATATTATATAATCACAAAATAAATTTGGGAGGAACAAACAATGATTACAGCAAACGATTTATACCACCGTATCACAATTGAACAGGCAAAGGCGCAGCTTGAGGCTATCTGCCGTACATATCTTGATACGGACAGCGAGGGCGCTCCCCTTATTCCGACAAACCGTCAGCGTCCCGTAATGCTAATGGGACCTGCGGGTATCGGCAAGACCGATATCCCGAAGCAGACTGCGGAGAAGCTGGGAATCGGCTATGTTTCTTATTCAATCACGCATCACACCCGACAGAGCTCCCTCGGACTTCCGAAGATAGTCCTGAAGAACTACGGCGGAAACGAGGTTTCTGCTACTGAATACACGGCGAGCGAAATCGTGACTGCAGTAAAGGACGAAATTGAGCGGACGGGCAATCCGAACGGGATACTTTTCCTTGACGAGATAAACTGCGCTTCGGAAACGCTTTCTGCGCCTCTTATGCAGCTGTTCCAGAACAAGACTCTCGGTCAGAGCAGGATACCGGACGGCTGGGTGATAATCATGGCGGGCAATCCCCCTGAGTACAACAAGTCGGTAAAGGAATTTGACGCAGTTACCCGTGACAGGATACGCATCATCAACGTTATACCGGACAGCAAGGCATGGCTTGAATATGCGCAGGCAAAGAATATCCACCCCGCAATAATCTCGTTCATAAAGTCTAACCCCGAAAATATCTACAAGTTTGAAGAAAACGAAAACAGCATAGTTACACCGAGGGGCTGGGAGGAACTTTCGATAACCCTCCGTGCGTATGAAACTGGCGGGTTCCCGATAACGGTTGACCTTATTGAGCAGTTTCTTTCCGTGCCTGCCATTGCGGCCGGTTTCTATGACTACTACCGTATGGTGAGCGAGACAGTTTCTGATAATGAGCTCGGCATGATAATTGACGGCAGCATTTCCGCTTCGGCAAAGGAAAATCTCAAGAGCAGCGCGGTTTCTGTACGCTTTATGCTTGTGGAATGTCTGAAAAGGCGGCTCCACAATATTGCGCTTGAGGACGTTGCAAGGGCTTCTGACGCCCTGACAAATGTCGCTGACTTTATCGAGGACACCTACGGAAAGAGCGGCGAACTTGAGGTGCTTATGGGCGAGATACTTTCAGATCCCACTATCGTTAAAGCGGCTATCCTCTCAGGGAACGAGCGATTCAGAAAGTACCTTGATGATGTGGCGAACACTGAAACCGAGATACGAAAGAGGATCAAAAAGACCAGAAAGAGCAAGGGTGACAGCAATGAATGAAGAAAAGTTCACAGCGGACGAACTCGAACTCAGTTCAAAGATACTTGACATAGTACTCAGAGATATTGTTTCCGAAAACAGCTTTCTGCAAAGACCCGTGTTTGCGCTCAGGCGTGAGCCGACCGCAGAAATCGGATCCATATGCGCAGATTATACCAATCTTTACTACGACCCGAAATGGGTAATAAAGCGTTATTCAGACAACAAATTGTCGCTGATAACAAGCATAATTCACGTCATAATTCACTGCCTTTATCTCCATCCGTCTATGAAGATGGAAAATCAGGAAGTGTTTGATACTGCGGCGGATTTTTCAATATTGATGATGGCATACGAGTCGTCTGTATTTAATATCACTTCCCGTGTTTACGACATGATAACTTCATTCAGAAAGCGCTATCCCGGATCGAAAACGACAGCAGAACTGTACAAGCTTGCGGCGGACGACCCGACTGCATTTTCAAAGATGTTCAGCATTGTAGAAAAAATGAAACTCGACGACCATTCCCTCTGGTATACTAAGAAAAAGGACTCGCCTGAGCAGGCGGGGCAGGGGGGGCGGCAGGATCAGGGAGAGGGCGGGTCGTCAGTGGCAGAACGGTCTGAAGCTGCCGCAAACGAGATAAGGAAAGCGGAGAACGAATGGCGTGGACTTCTCTATCAGGCAGACGCAGCCAAGCGAAGCGAGGGTCATGGCTCGCTGAGCGGGGACAGTTCCTTTGAGATAGAAAAGCCTGAGCGGTTCAGCCGGTTTTCTTATCTCGAATATCTGCGGAGGTTTGCCGCAGAGGGCATAGAGGAGGACATGGATACGCTGGATCTTGCCATGTACAACTGGGGCATGGAGAACCTCGGCGATATTCCGATAATCGAATTCAGCGAGGTAAAGGAGAACTGCGTTCCCTCGGATATCATAATTGCAGTGGACGTTTCCGGTTCGTGCTGCGGAGAGGTTGCAGAAAACTTCCTGCGGCAGGTCTATTCGCTTTTCGAGCAGCTCAACCTCAGGGGAACGGTCAACATTAACGTCGTCACTTTCGATACTGAGATACTGTCCTCAACGGTAATAAAGAGCAGAAACGACGCTAATTCGCTTGTGAACAACTTCCCGTCGTGTGGCTGGGGCGGTACTGATTTTGAATGCGTATTCGACTATGCGAAAGAACTTTCCGAAAAGAAGCGTGTCAAAGCGCTGTTCTTCTTCTCGGACGGCGACGGACGTTTCCCTGACGATAAGCCGAAGATCCCCACGGCTTTCTTTGTGCCCGGCTTTTCGCCCAAATTGGGCAGCATGGATTTCAGCGATGTTCCTGAGTGGGTGGATCTTGTGCTGTACAACGACTAGCTATGCGGCGCTTTTACGCAGATTCGTCAAGAAAAAGTAAAATCAACCAAATAAAAGGTTGAAAAATGAACTTTTATGTGATATAATAAACGAAAGACGTTTATTATATCGTTTTCGCAAACCGGCATATCGTGACGTTTGGGTCATTAAATAAATGGAGGACAAATTATGTATTGCAACAAATGCGGCAAAGAAATTTCAAACGACAGCCTGTTCTGCAGCTACTGCGGAGCAAAGGTTTCCGACGCACCGAAGCCGGAAAAAAGCACCGGTTCTTTATCCTGCGCCGATATTATCAGCGGCTGGAGCGCAAAACACAGAAGCTTTCTCGATGAGAACGGGCTTGAACTTATCAGCGTATTCAAGGGCGATTTCGCTCTTGCGAAGTTTGTCGGTAAAGATGAATTTTCCGTCATAAAGGGAGAAAACGAGCCTGAAATTGTAAGCGAGGCGGAACTTGACCAAAAGTATGATAACGGCGTCCTGCGGTATAAGTATAACTATAATGACGGCATTCGCACATTGGACTGCTCATTTATTATGAGCGCTGACGGATTTGTCTTTTCTGAGCAGAGTTTTGCTTATATTATTAAGGCAAACTATGTCTTGACTGATTCTCCTTTTTACCCAAAATGGGAAGAAGGTAAATTTGATTTCGTTTGTAATATTATCAAAACAAAATATGATCTGTATTCCGTAAAGGATAAAAAGCTTGTTCTGGGAGATTTCTGTATCAAAGATGATTTTCAGAATGATTCAGAACTTTTAGGTTTTGTATTTTTCCTCGGTGTAAGCAAGTGTGAGAATTTTAACGACCTTACTTTCAAAATCACCAAAAAGCCCGGAGTTGTATTGCTCAAGGCTAATAAAATCTTCATGCCCGAAAATGATACCATCTATGGACTTACCGATACAGAAGAACAGCTTGTCACAAAGAAGTCAAATTTTAGAGATTACGAATATGGTTACAATGGCTATACCCTGGAATTTATCGACTCCAACGGCAAAACTGCCGCTAAATTTGAGAACGCCAGCAACTATCAGTCGGAAAACACCGACAATCCCAGATTTATTTTTGTAAGTACATACTCTAAGCAGCATAACGCTAAGACGAACGAAGAAGACGTCGTTCAGGATATTGTCCTGTTCGACAGCAAAACGCTCAAAACGGTTGAAGCGTTTACCGCAACGAAACATGGGGACTGCACGCTATACAGAGCCGACTTCAACGGAACGTCCTGCCCCTATGCTGTCTGCGAGGGCGTAACAAAGCTATATAACCAGAATCTTGAACTGCTCACCGAAATTTACGGAGAGATTGCTTACACGTTTACGGTAAACAACAAACTCTATACGGTAAACAGAGTAAACGACCGCAGAATGGGGTTAGAGTATACCGCTGTATACAATGTGAACGACGATAAGGAATGCTTCAGGATAAATCCGGAAGATAACTATACAATAGGCGAAGTCTATGACGACAGGGATTTCCTTTATTATGTGCATACATGCAGCAAGCGCAGCAAATGCTCTCCTTACATATTAAAGCACAATGGCAGGCAGAAGGCTTTTCTGGTTACTCACAAAAAATTGGCGGGTCCCAATGCGGGTTACGGACTGATTGATTTGGAAGGCAAGACTGTTCTTCCGATGATATATAGATGGATAGACGCCGCTTACGAGAACCATTTTTCCTATGTGTATGAAATCGCGGTTCCCGCAAATCACATTTATATGGGCAAAACCGGATTTGCGGAGGAAGGCATTTCTCTTATCGACGCAGACGGGAATTTCATTATCACCGACCTGGAAAAGGACTCTTTCGACCGCAGAGTGGAAGAACTTTTCCCTGAGTGCGCAGATAAAAAAGACTGAATACAATAATTATAATGGTCTGGCTGCTGTGGTCGGCCGGACCATTTATTTGATTCAGAGAAGCGGGGGACATGAATGCAGCGATATGCCGATTATGCCCGAATATATGAGCAAAGCTATTATCAGCTTTCCGCCCATACCGTGGAGGAACTGTCGATAGGTCTGATGTACCGTTATGAAAGCTGCCAAGGCTCGCTTGAAAGCGATGTTGAAACACTGGTGAAATACTGCGGGGACAAGGCTGAGGCGGTAATGCAAAGCGCCTTGAAATATATCAGGAAGGTGTACACATCTCATTCGTGGCAGTATTACAATGTCCTTTTTGAAACAGCATGGGCAGCTTACCGCTGCGGCAGTCCTCTGAGGGCGGCGAAGCTTTATCGGGCAGCCCTTGTCCTTAACTATATGGAAAAGAACGACAGCATTTCGGGCAGCGATTCCTACTACATAATCGATTTTTACGACAGCTCGGAAAAGGATATGTCAAAGCCTGAAGAGCTTATCGACAGGAACACCGCTTATTCCTTGGGAATAAGAAATAGAGTATTACAGCGCCATTTTGCGCGAGCCGCGGAGGCGTTTGAAGCGGCGGGCTTTCCGTTCGAGGCGGAGGCGCTGTATAAAAGACTGTGTGATGAGCAGCTAAGGTACGGCGATGTTTTCGCACTCGGGTATATAAACGATTTGTGCCGGCTTTACACACGTATCGGTATGCTGAATCTGGCAAAAGCATACTGCGGTGCGGCGGAAAGAATAGTTTCGGAAAACAGGCGGCTGGACGTCGATATTCTCAGACGAACAAAAGAAAACAAAGCCGAACTTCTTTTTCGTGCGGGAGATTTTCGGGGAGCATATCAGCTTTGTCACAGCTTCCGCCGTTATAGGGCGGGACTTGAGCAGCAGATTGACCTTGAAATATTGTTCGATTTTGTCCGGTATCTGTCAACGAGTGAACGCCGTGATTCCAAGCTGTCTGAAATGCAGACAAAGTTAGATACGCCGGACATCAATACAGCCGTCTGCATACTGAAGCTTATGTTTGGGCTGAATATCGAGAAAAAGGGTATGGATCCCAAAATAATGGATACCCTCAAAAAGGTTGAAAGCACGCAGGACGGAAACTATTTCAAGGGACTGTACTGCTATTACTATGCGCTGATATATGCGCAGTCAGAGCCGCAAAAAGCGATTCAATTGCTGGCGCAGGCAGAGAGATATCTTGCGGAAAAGCATTCTTCTCAGCAGGGGCGGAATTTACCGTGCATAATGAAAGCACAACTCTTTAAGGCGATAATCGAGAAAAAAAGAGGCGTTTCATTGGGCTGGCGGAAGGACATGGCAGGCTGCGGCGTAATTTATGAATGGATATTACTTGTTTCCTATATCGACGAATTGATTGAGAGGAACAAATATTCAGACGCTATGAACCTCCTGACGGCGTTATACGGCATATTGCGGGCGATAAGCGGAATAAGCGTTAAGCTATATGCTGCGGGCGCATTCCTGAAACGATATATCGCTGCGCTTGATGGAAAGAATATACTCTCTGAAGAGAGAAAAGCCGAACTCACGGAGTATATGCGCGCGCTCAATGAATGCGTACCGCTGTTCGGCGGGCAGGAAGATTTCGGAATGAGTTTCATCTCATCGGGTGACAGCGAGTTTCTTGATGAATATTTGCATGAACTTACTGAATGTGAACGTGAGGACTGAGAAATGTATATTTTTGAAGATAGTCTGACCACCGTGCGAGAGGGCGATGGTACTGTTTTTAAGGGACTTGGTATTCGCCACAACGACCCTGTGTCGATGTACTGCGACAAAAACGGCGCTGTAATTACTCAGTATGTTGCGGAAGCGGCGCTTCTTTTAAGGGATATTATCCTTGATGACAGCGATGAAGACCGTATGTTCTGGGAAAGGGACGGAAGCTTCATATGCTTTGATTTCCTGCCGCCGAGAGAATGGCGGTTTGCAAATCTTGCACCCATGAGGTGCTATGGCGTTCTGGACGGGGAAAGGCTTCTTGTGGGCGGAGCGTCTTATGGCGGAAACATAAAAGCCGAGAGCATGAACGCTCCGGAATATAATCTCGACGTTGTGTATATGCTCCTTGCAGAGCTCAGGGAAATCATCGCCGACAGACAGTGCAGGGCTGCATTTTCCAGACTCATGCACAGCCTTTCCAAGCAGAATATTGCAGAGTTTTGTGCTTGTATCCTTACCGAAGAAAAAATGTACAGGAATTACCTGAAAGGATTTTTGCCGGACGCAGAAATAAATACGGCGGCATTAAGCTTCGGCGATTTCAAGGCGGAGGTGACTTCTTCTCCGCTTTCCGAAAATTTCAGCGGAGAAGATGCAGGTGACGAAACAGGAGATGAGCCTGATGAAGTAATTGACTTCTGGGGCGATTCCGACAGCGACCTTACTGATTTATTATCAGAACAGGACAACAGCTCAAAGGTTGCCCGCAGTGATATTCTGAGGTTCGGCAAAGGCGATTTTTCTGAGGCTGACCGTGAGCTTATTCCCGCTCTGCCGCCCGAAATCGTTATACCTGATGAAATGCTCTCTTTTTGCAGTGCGGTAACCGCGGGCGACATTACTTCGATGCTTATCCACGGCCCTGCAGGAACGGGCAAAACCATGTCATGCAAGCTTATCTGTCAGGAGGTCGGACTGCCGCTCATGGCTACGATAAACTGCACGGAAAATCTCGATGAGTTTGTCCTCGGAAAATTCCTTCCTGAAAACGACAGGATAGCGTTTCGTGAGAGTTACGTCACAAAAGCAATCCGGGACGGCGGAGCGGTGGTTTTCGAGGAGATTAACTTCGCCAAGCCGCAGTATCTTGCATTTTTGAACTCGCTGCTCGACGATAACGGATTTGTTCGTCTTGATAATGGTGCGACTGTAAAACGCCACAGGAACTTTCGGTTTTTCGCCACAATGAACAGAGGATACTTCGGAACGAAGGAACTCAATCAGGCTCTTTACAACAGATTCGGCGTGACTGTGGAGCTGGACGAGCTTTCCGACGAAGCGGTAGCAAAAATGCTCTCTGCAAGAGTGCCGGAATGCGAACCGTATATCGAAAAGATACTTCATGTGTATCATCTCATCAAGCATAATTTTGAGGCTCAGGAATCGGACTGCATTATCTCGCCGAGAAATCTTGAAGCATGGGCACGCATGGCGAAATATATGGGCTTTCTTATCGCAGCTGAATATACTCTTATCTCGACCGCAAAATCTGACAGAGATATGGAGGAGGAAATACGAAGCATCGTTGCAAAGATTGACTGGTAAAGGAGAATAGCTTTGAGGACAGACCTATCGTCTGCTGAGTTGGAAAAAGCCCTGATAAGGTATGTGAAAAAAGAAAGCGGGCAGCTGAACGAGTTTTTCGGAAGTCACGCAAAAACATTCTGCAAAAATATAATGGTCAGAATGAAGCAGTGCCTTGATTCTGAAAGCGTGACAGGAATAGCTTCGTTTTCCGGTAAGATATTTTTTGAAGCGCATAATTACAGCCAGCTTCTTGCCGGCGCTGATTTTCCGGAAGTATCAGGTGCTGGCTGCGATACCGGCGGCGATAGCGATATCCTGCGGGAATTTGTGCGGGGGCTTCTGCTTCATGAGTATTCTCATCTTATTCTTACGCCTGAGCTGAAGGATATTTACAGCGACCCTCGCTTTGACAACAGCAGAAAACGTGAAATATTTATTGCTTCGGCGGCGGTCGCTGAGGACATTGCTTCTGACGCATTCTTACAGAAAATCTACGACGGAGAATACTGCGGCTGTCTAAGAACTGCCCGCAATATCCTTGCACAGGCAGCGGCACGCAGCGGGGTCCTGAACAAAGACCCGCTTCTTTGCGCTGCTATCAGGCTGCTTTCGCCGGATTTCGGCGGAGTTCCGGAAAATGAAACCTCAGACCGCATAGTGAAGCTATTCCAAAAAGCTAATGCTCAGAAAACGTCCGAGGGAAAGCTTCATTTTATAAGGCAGATAGCCGATATCATGGACAGCGACGTCAGGTATTATATAAGCGATATGTTCAAGCTTATTGTCTGCGGTTATGAAACGCATTTTCTTGAATACTGCAGGTATTATGTCGGGGAGAATCGCAGGCTTGTCAGATTTCAGAAGCCGTCTGCAGACGGAAACGAAAAATCGTATCCGCCGCAGAGCATTGGCGCTTCGCTTCATAAAGACGTTGAAGCTTCGCATAACGGCAGCGGCGCTGCCGCTTCAGCAACTTCCGATATCGGAGAGGATGCCGCCGGAACGGAGCAGGGCTTCAAATCTATCGAGGGGTTGGAGGTATCTCGGGACAGCCGTTCGCAAAACGGACAGGACGACCTTGACGATACCGGCGATTCGGACGATATGGACGAATTTGAGAACGAGAGAGACCCGGACAATATTGATGATTCAGACGGGTCAAATGATTCTGACGAAATCGAAGATTCATGGCTTTTTCCAGGCAGGTCGGGGCTCGTAGTAGAAAAAAATGACCTCGGCTTCACTCCAAGAGATATGTTTATCTATAACAGGATAATAAAAATATACAGCCATCTGATAAAAAATTACACTTCCCGTATTCAGAAACTGATTGCGCCTGAAGTGACCGAAACTGAGGACAGGCTGTTATTCGGAAGCGGAATAGATTCATCACGCCTTTTTGACGTCAAAAATCGGTATTGGTATATGAAAAGGGGAGAAACGAAAGAACCCCCGAAAATTGATGTGTCTATAATGGTGCATTACAGCGAAAGAAAGTGTAAGTTCTCTGAGCCGGAATATGTCTTTGGCGACAACAGCTTCATACCTCAGAGATATCTCACATATGGTCTGGCGGTGGTTTCAGAAGTACTCGAAAAGTGCGAAATACCGCTTTCAATCGCATATGCAGATTCCGATGGCAGAGTGACCAGAGTTAAGCCTATTCAGGACCCCAGATATGCCGATTCCAAAAACGTTATCGGACGTTTTCTGACGGATTCATCAAAATGTAGTTTGAGCAGGCTGGAATGGGAAACGCAGGAGTTCTCTGTTGTCAGCGATATGAGTATGATAATAGCTGCTGACTATTGCGGCGACAGGCATATTATGATATATCTTTCCGATAGTGAGTGGAACGAAAAAAGCATTCAGCGGGTAACCTTTACTTATGGCTTTGTTCCTTTTCAGATATATAGGCATAGTGTCAAGCTAGATAAATCTTTTACAATTCCTGAGCAAGACATGAAATCCGTGTTCAGAATCGAAAATAGCAGGCTGCAGGCTATTGCGCTGGATTATAATAACGAGGAGGGCAGCAAGTGCTATCCCTCATTAAGAAAGGCTTTGCCTAAGGTACAGCAATGCGATTCGCAGGAAGAGTTTCCACGAATGCTCTTGGGAATGATATATAAAATGCTGAGCGGTTTTATTCAGTAACCGTTGTAAAAAAGGTGGGCAGAACATGAAATATTCAAACGGCGATGAGCCTATTTCCATAACCGAGAACGATATTCTTCAGTTTCTTATCGACAATTCTTCTAAGGGGCACATGGTGTCAGGCAGGGAAATTTACGCCGCCATGTACAAGCTGAGGTACAGCACCGATTTTGTCGGCGATTTCTCGGACAGCACAACATACAATGTCTATCGAATGCTCGACGGCTTAGTTGAGAAATCGCAGTCGGGAGAACAAAGGTTCTATTATGGGCTGGCGGTACATTCTGTGGAGATACCTGCTTCAGAGGCAAAGGACTCAAAGGACCTGCGCAGATACTATGTAGAAGGTCCGCTGTCTGATGTACAGATTAGAATATTGCGAGACGCCATAGCAGTATATCCGTTTGCCGAGCCGAAAGCGACAAATGATATCGTTTATGGGTTGAATCGACTTACGCCTGAATACAATCAGGAACTTTACGACCCGCAGAGGATATCTGCGGTAAAATACAAGGGAAGCTGCTACCGGAATATTGAGGAAATAAGCAAGGCGCTCTCGAAAAAGAAGTATATCAGTCATACGACAAGGTCGGATAAGACTATTCTTGCAGCAGGACTGGAGGACAGTTCCCTTGAAAAGCCGATAAACACAATACGCTTCAAATACTGCTCCTACAACTCGAAAAAAGAGCTTGTCTTAAGCAAGCCCAAAATCTCGATAGACGACGACCCATACATAAGGGAAGTTAATCCTGTAAAGCTTTTGTGGACGAACGGTTACTACTACCTCGTTACATATGCCCAAAGAAATAACGGTCCGCAATATAAAAACTACCGTGTTGACAGAATGCTTGAGGTGAAATGTACAGACAAAAAGGCAGAACTTCCCGCAGAGCCCTTTGACGAGGTGAAATACCGAAACAAAAACCCCGTAATGTACGCCGATGCAACCAAGCGTTCAGTAACCATGATATGCAAAAGGGAACTTATCAACAACGTTATTGATACGTTCGGATTTGACGTCATAATATCGGATATCGACGCTCAGCGTGTAAGGGTGGATGTTTCCAAGACCTCGCTGAGCGGCGTGAAAATGTGGGCGCTGGAATACGGATTCGGGTGCGAAATAATATCGCCCCAATCCCTTAGAAAGGAACTGCGTGAAGCGGCGGAGCATCTTCTTGCGACATATTCCAGAGGCACAGAATAAAACTAAACGAGGCATTTCCAATACAACAAGCTGAGTCACCTAGCGGCTCAGTTTGTTGCTTTTATATTGAGCCATTAACTAACTTCCCATGCTCAGCGCCCTTGATAAGATAAAAAAGGAGTTCAACCTATTATGAGAAAGAATGAATACACTTGCATTGAAGATTTCACCTCTCAATATGTGGGGGAGTGGGGTCCATCGGATGGACACTGGTTAGGTTTGGACTTTTTATATAAGGGCGAAGAATATCGTTTTAACACAGGGTCAATGTACAATCCGGCTAATACAATTCTGCCTGACGGAAGGACAGCAATATTTGGAATATATAAAAAGGCAAGACCCGACACTAATGAATACCAACGCAACTACGAATTACTCGGAGAATATGCGTCTATGGACGATGTTCTATCTTCCACAGTGATTGAAAATACACCTTTTAAGGATGTTATTATGGATGATAACACTGAATTATTAGGGCAGGACTAATCAAATGTATTGTGTGGTGTGTTAAAAGGTGTTACATGAACAAAACCGCCCCTACACAGGGCGGCTCACTCGCAGAAATATCCAATGGCAAATTAAATCTATGGGTCTTATTTGGGTATTATAGTTACAAGAAGATACGATAATTTGCGAAAAATACGTTTTGTGTAACCTGACGTAGACCGCATTACAAAGCCGTTTTTCGCAGGTTACTATAAATCGCAGAATGCGAAGGAGTTGTTTCTTTTCCCGTATGCCTTACACATATCTTTCTCCTCGCATTTATTTCGCTCATCTGTTGATTTCATGTTATAACCCGACAAGAATTTTGCAGCTTTTCCCTGCGATTTACAGAACCACATCCCACATAAAATCATAATCACTGCCATTACAAAGCCGAAAACAATATAGAACATATAATACAACTCCTTTCAGACAATCCGGATTTGTTAGTGAGATAATATAACACAAGCACCCCGAACAAGTCAGGCCGCCCGCTGTATCACCGGCTATAATACCTTAAATCTCCCCCTTTCGTGAATTATTACCGTAACCCCTTGAAAAAATCGGAATAATGGGTTATAATATATAGTGGTGTGGTATGAAGATGCGCCGCGCCTTGCAGGACGATATTATAAGGAGAACATTAAGTGGGAGTTATTGAGAGATTAAGAGGACCTGTATGGACCCTTTTTGACTTTATCGGCGGGACTGCTACCATTATAGAAGTGGCGCTGGCGTTCTTTTCAACGCTTGTGGTGCTGCTTGTGGTGTTCCCGATACACGAGTGCGCGCACGCGCTCATGGCAAAGGTGCTCGGCGACGATACCGCTGAGCGCGAGGGCAGGCTGACGCTCAACCCCTTTGCGCACATAGACCCTATGGGCGCGCTTGCGATGTGCCTTTGCAATATCGGCTGGGCAAAGCCCACGCCCGTGGACATACGCAGGTGCGACAGAGTGACCCTGCGCACCGCGAACGCGCTCGTATCGTTCGCAGGGCCGCTGTCGAACATTCTGCTGTCCTATATACTGATGATAGTGTACAAGGCCCTTATGCAGACTGCGGCGAGCGACACGGTTTACTACGTGGCACTCGGCGTGCTGGAGATAATCGTTATAAACATATACCTTGCGGTGTTCAACCTTGTGCCGATACCGCCGTTCGACGGGTATCACATCATTGCAAGCTTTCTGCCTGCAAGGGCGCTTATCTGGTTTGAGCGCAACCAGCAGACCATACGCATAATCTTTTTCGTGGTGCTTATGATGGGTCTTATTCAGATACCGCTGTCGTACCTTGCGCAGTGGGTGATATGGCTGCTTGACAAGGCGACGTTCTACCTCGGGGTGCTGTTCTGATAATGACGGAGCTTAATTTCAAACTGGACGTGTACGAGGGCCCGCTTGACGTGCTGCTTATGCTGATACAAAAGCACAAGCTCAACATTCAGGACATTGAGATAAGCGTGCTGCTCGACCAGTTTTTGCTGTACCTTGAGCGCATGAGCGAGGCGGACATAGACATCACCGCGGACTTCCTTGAAATGGCGGCGCGGCTGATACTTATAAAGTCCGCGGCGCTGCTGCCCAAGGAGCAGGCGCAGGAGATGAAGCGCGAGCTCGAGGGCGCGCTTATCGAGCTTGCGCTGTGCAAGACCATGGCGGAGCGCCTGAAGCGCCGCTGGCTCGGCGGGGACATCTTCGTGCGCGAGCCCATGGAAATGGAGATAGACGCGCAGTATCACCGCACGCACCAGCCCGAGGAGCTTCTGCTGGCGTACAGCGCGCTGTCCGACAGAAACAAGCGTAAGGCCTCCTACACGCCGCGCTCGATAAAGCCTATCGTTGCGAAAAGCTACGTTACGGTGTTCACGGGGGTAATGACGGTGCTTAAGGCTCTTCACGGCAGGAAAAGCGTCGCCATGGAGGAGCTTTACAGGGGACAGCCGCGCTCAAACACGGTGGCGATGTTCCTTGCGATACTGGAGCTTTCCAAAAGCGGCAGGGTGCTTATTTCCGAGGACGGCGGCAGCATAAGCCTTGCGGGCGAAAGGAGGAAGCGCGATGAAGTTTAGCGAGGGAATGGCGGCGCTCGAGGCGGTGCTTTTCGCGAGCGGCGAGCCGATAGAGCTCGACAGGCTCGCGCAGGCGGCGGAGCTTGAACGGGACATTGCCGAGAAGATGATAGACAGGCTCAACGACCGTTACAGCGAGAGCGGCAGCGCGCTCACCGTGGCAAGGCTCGGCACGAGCTACCAGCTGATGACGCGCACGGAGTTTTCGCGGTATATCAAGACCGCGCTTGAAACGCGCAGGCAGGCGCCCTTAAGTCAGGCGGCGCTCGAGGTGCTGGCGATAGTGGCTTACAACCAGCCCGTAACGCGCGGCTTTGTCGAGCAGGTGCGCGGCGTTGACAGCTCGGGCGTTGTAAAAAGCCTTGTGGAGCGCGGGCTGCTTGAGGAATACGGACGGCTTGAGGACGTGCCCGGCAGGCCCATAGCGTACAGGACTACGGAGAACTTTCTGCGGTGCTTCGGGCTTGGCAGCATAGACGCGCTGCCCGCTATACCCAACAGCACAGACCAGATAGACATTGAGGAATACGAGGAAATGGTGAGCGCAGACGCTCTCTCCGGCGTGGAGGACGGGCAGGACTGCTGACGCCCTTTTCGCAGACAGGGGGGAGCGCATGGGCTGGATAATTTTCGGCGGGATAGTGCTGATTATTGCGGCGCTGCTGGCTTCTCCCGTTGTGGCGCGGGTGGAGTACGGCGAGAAGCTTCGCCTTAAAATAAGCTGGCTGTTCGTCACGATATTCAGCGTTCCCGCAAAGACGAAACGCGCGGCAAAGCGCGACAGAAAAACCGAGCGCGACGCGCTCGACCTTGACCGCGCCGCAGCCGATACCGCAGCGGCGGAATCCCCTGTGCAAAAGGGGAGCGCGCCCGCCGAAAAGAGCGGCAGCCCCGCCGACAAGGCGAAAGGCGCGGAAAAGAGCGGCAATCCCGCGGACAAGCCGAAAAACGCCCACAAGCCCGCCGCAGGCAAGCAGGACAAGGCGACCCTTTCCGAGCTGTTCGAGCTTATCAAGGCGCTTGTGGACAGCCTTGGCAGGCCGCTTAAAAGGCTGCTGCACCGCACGGTGATAGCGCACCTGCGCATAAACGTTATATGCGGCGGCGAGGACGCGGCGCAGGCGGCGCTCAACTTCGGAAAGATGAATATACTTGTTGGCAATATTCTCGGGTGGACGGACGTGTATTTCACACTTAAAAAGCCCGACGATATCCATATAGACGTTGACTTCCAGCGAGAGGACACCGAGGCGGAGATATCGTTCACCGCGCGGCTGTCGGTATTTGCGGCGCTCGCGTTCCTGCTGACGGCGTTCGGCAGGGCGGTAGGGCATTACCGCAAAAGCCCCTCTCTGCGCAGGACGATACAGAAGCTAAGATGATTGCGGCTTTGCGCAGCGCGCAGCCGTACCGAAAGGAGTTTTACTATGGCAGACAAGCACCCGATAGAGGGCATCATGGGCATTTCCATGGACAAGATACGCGAGATGGTGGACGTAAACACCATAATCGGCGACCCGATAACCGCCGAGGGGACTGTGATAATCCCCGTTTCCAAGGTGTCGTTCGGGTTTGCCTCGGGCGGCAGCGACCTGCCCGCGCAGGCTGCGGAGAAGTTCGCGGGAGGTGCAGGCGCAGGCGTTACGGTAAAGCCGCAGGCGTTCATCGTGATAAAGGCTGACGGCGACGTGAAGCTCATGGAGCTCGGCGCTTCGTCAAGCCCTGTCGAGGGCATAATCGACGCTATCCCGGGGCTTATCGGCAAGATAAAGGACCTTGTGGGCGCCAAGAAGGGCGACGACGGCGAGCAGCCCGAGGACGACGGGGACTGATATTCCGCGTAATTTTTGCGGGGAGCCGCTGGTATAATTTCACTTTTTCTGCTCATGCTATGTGAAGAAAAATTCAGAACGGAGCTGATGAGCAATGAAAAAGCTGATATGCGCGTTTCTTGCGGCGGGAATGCTCGCGCCGCTCGGCGTGCGCGCCCATGCCGCGCCCGAGGTGTCCGCGCAGAGCGCCGTGCTTATCGAGGCGCAGACGGGTACTGTGCTTTACGAAAAGAACGCCCGCGAACAGCGCGCTATGGCAAGCACCACGAAAATAATGACCGCCATACTCACCATAGAGGCGGGCGATCTTGATCGCGAATTTACCGTGGACAGCTACGCCATCATGGTAGAGGGCACGTCCATGGGGCTGCGCGAGGGCGACCGCGTTTCGCGGCGCGACCTGCTTTACGGCATTCTTCTCCCGTCGGGAAACGACGCGGCGAACGCTGCGGCGGTGTCCGTGGGCGGCAGCACAGGCGGGTTTGTGGAGCTTATGAACAAAAAGGCGCAGGAGCTTTCCCTTGCGGATACGCACTTCGCAACGCCCTCGGGGCTTGACGCTAACGGGCATTACACCACGGCGCTTGATTTGGCGCGGCTCACGGCGTACGCTATGCGCAACGAAACGTTCCGCGGGATAGTATGCTGTCAGAGCGCGCAGGTGGAGTTCGGCAACCCGCCGTACGAGCGCACGCTCTACAACTCCAACAAGATGCTTAAGCGGTACGAGGGCGCGATAGGCGTTAAAACGGGCTTTACCGACAACGCGCGCCGCTGCCTTGTGTCAGCTGCGGAGCGTAACGGCGTTACGCTTATCGCGGTTACGCTCAACGCTCCCGACGACTGGAACGACCACACGAAAATGCTCGACGAGGGCTTTTCAATGGTGAGCGCCTACCCGCTCGAAACGGCGTGCTCCGCGCGCGTTGACGTTGCGGGGACGGGGCGGAGCGTGGGCGTTTACGCGGACGCCGCGACGCTTTCCCTGCTGCCAAAGCAGCGTGAGCGGCTGGCAAGGCGCGTTATCCTGCCGCGCATGGTGTACGGCGGGGTAAGCCGCGGGGACGAGCTGGGGCGCGTGGAGTTCCTGCTTGACGACGCGGTCGTGAAGTCCTGCCCGCTCTACGCGGACGAGGACGTGGCTGCGGAGCAGGGAAGCCTTTCGTGGTGGGAAAGGGCGCTCGGTGCGCTTGGAATTTATGTGTAACAGACCGTCGGACCCCCGACGGGGTTTCCGACGAGGCATCTTGCGACATTGCGAAGCAACGCTTCGCAAGTCAGCACACGGCTGCGTAAGGCGTAAGCCGTCGCGCTGCGTAAGGCGTGCGCAGCACGGTGTCGCGTTGCGTAAGGCGTAAGCCGTCGCGCTGCGTAAGGCGTAAGCCGTCGCGCTGCGTAAGGCGTGCGCAGCACGGTGTCGCGTTGCGTAAGGCGTAAGCCGTC
>CAKSEE010000036.1 GCA_934446455.1 uncultured Oscillospiraceae bacterium
ACCTTTCAATCCTGCCAAACTTGTCGCTTAATTTTTGGCGCTTTTGTCTATTGACTTTTCATAGCTGGTCTCCGAAGTGATTTAGTTGCTGCTGAATCTTCGCATAACCGCAAGCGCGGTGTGAATGCCGTCCACGGCTGCGGACATTATCCCGCCCGCGTAGCCTGCGCCCTCTCCGCATGGAAAGAGGTTGTCCGCGCATTCCGCAGCGCCGTTTTCCCCGCGCGGAATGCGCACGGGCGACGAGCTGCGCGTTTCTATCGCCGTAAGAACGCTGTCGCTGTCCGAAAAGCCGCTTATCCTGCGGTCAAAGAACCGCAGCCCCTCGCTCAGCGGCTGCGCTATGAACTGCGGGAACAGCTCGCGCAGGTCTGCGCTCTCAACGCCCGGGAGATATGTCGGCGTAACGCGCCCGAGCGAGAGCGCTCCGCCGCTTCCCACAAACTCCCGCGTGAGCATTGCGGGCGCTGCGCCCGTTCTGCCGCGTTTTCCCATTTCAAACGCCTTTTCTTCAAGGCGGCGTATGAACTCCGCGCCCCCGAGCGCTCCGCCGCCGAAGTCTTCGGGATTTACCGACACGAGAACGGCGCTGTTGGCGTTTTTTCCCGCGCGGTCAAAAAGGCTCATGCCGTTTGTTACAATGCTGCCCGCGCTGCTTGCAGATGCCACAACGTAGCCCCCGGGGCACATACAGAACGTGTACACGCCCCTGCCGTTTGCGCGGTAAGACATCTGATACTCCGCAGGGGGAAGGTCGGGGTGACCCGCGAACCTGCCGTAAAGCGCTTTGTCTATGTCAGCTTGCAGGTGCTCTATCCTCGCGCCCACCGAAAACGGCTTTGGCGCGAGCGTAACTCCGTTTTTAAGCAGCATGGCGAACGTGTCGTGCGCGGAATGCCCCACGGCAAGCACAAGCGCGCCGCACGGCTCGTAAGCGCCGTTCACACGGAGCGATGAAACGCGCCCGCCGCTTATTTTAAGCTCCTCAAGCGGGGAGAGGAAGCGCACCTCGCCGCCGCGCGCGATTATCTCGGCGCGCAGGTTCTTTACAACGCCGCGCAGCTTGTCCGTGCCGATATGCGGCTTTGCCTTTGCGAGTATCTCCGCGGGCGCGCCGAGCTGCACAAAGCGCTCCAGCACGCGCGCGCACAGCGGGTCGCCTATCCTTGTGGTAAGCTTTCCGTCCGAAAACGTCCCCGCGCCGCCCTCGCCGAACTGCACATTGGCCGAGGGGTCGGGCACGCCCGTCTGCCACGAGCGCTCCACCGCCTGCACGCGCTCGTCCATGGCGGCGCCGCGCTCCAGCACAACAGGGCGGTAGCCGTACTCGCAGAGCGTCAGTGCGCAGAACATTCCCGCAGGACCGAAGCCTGCAACGTAAATGCGCCCGTCGGGCTTTTCCGCGCCGAACTCTGGGGACAGCTCCTCGTGCGTGAGCACGCGCACGTCCGCAAAGCGCTCTGCAAGGGCGCGTTCCCTTTTAACGCTGGTAAGCTCCGCCTTAACGGAGCTTACAAAGCACACCTCTCCGCGGCGCGCGTCAACGGAGCTTTTGAATAGAGCCGCGCTCTTTACCTCGGCGGGTTTGAGCCGCAGCTTGTCCAGCGCCCTTGCAACGGCGTTTTCGCGCGGCTCGCCGAGGGCGGTTTTTATCTGTGAAATGATTATTGCCATTTATTCTGTGTTTTCCTCGGTGTAGTAGGCGTAGACCGCCGCCTTATAGCTGCCCGTTACCCAGCAGGTCTGGTTGCTGCCGCGTATGGTTATGGTGAGCGGCACGTCCTGCGAGCCCTCGCGCAGCGACACGCCGAGCAGGTTTGCCGTTACGAAGAAGTCCGCGGCGGTAAGCTCCGCAAGCTGCTCGGACGGACCGATTGCGGTTATCGTGATTTCGTTTGTGATGAGCGATACGTCCATGCCGTCGGGCTTGTTGGACACGGCGATGTTGCTTATCGTGTAGTCGAGCTTGCCGTAGTCCGCGATGTCCCACGTTATCTGCGCGTTCACGTTGCCCGAGAGGTTCTTGCAGTCCTTGGGCAGGGGGATAGGCACGATGGTCTTCTGGTTGAGCCTTATGTCGCTTATGTCTATCATGCCGATGTCAAGCTCGCTCTGGTTGTCGAGAGAATCGTCCGGAACTGCCACTACGATGGTTTTGGGCGAAATGTCGAAGCGCAGGCTCGACTGGTCGAAGTTGGGCGGGCAGTTTACAAGGCGGAACGCGAGCGCGAGCTCCTTCTGCCTGTAAACGGGGATATTTACCGAGATTATCTCGGCGGATATCTCAATGTCGTTCATGGGGAGCTTTGCGTTGTTCGCGCCGTAAACGGTGACCTCGCCCGCGGTCTCATGCGACTCGGTGACCTCGCCGCTGAGCGTTGAGCGCGCTTCTATGCGCGTTATCTTGTTGAGAACGCTTGCCGAGCCCGTGAGCGTCACCTTTGCGGGGTTCGCCTGAATGCCGTCCGCGTCGAGAAAGTACCCCTCCGCGGCGGAAACGTCGGGCGCGGTCGCGGTGACGTCGAACTCGCGCGAGATTATCTCCTCCACGACTATAGTCACCATCTGCGTGTGAACGTCCTTTATCGTGCATTCCGAGTCAACTGCGGCAACCTCTATCGGCACGGTTTTTGTACCTGCGGAGGACACCGACGACAGGTCGAGCGCGGCGGTGAAATCGTCGCTGCCGAGCTTCACCACGTCAAAGCGCTTGCCCTCTATGGTGATATCGACGGTTTTCTGATAGTCGCTTACTATCTGCAGGTTGTTCTGCTTCATGTAGTCGGTCGGCGCGGCGGTTATCGGGATATTTGCAATGGTGGAGGTTATCGTCGGGTACACCTCTACGGTAACGAACAGCCAGAAGCCGACTGCGATAATGAACGCCAGAATAAGCAGCCCTATGTTCGCCTTGAGGTCTGCCCCTATTTTCTTGAGAAAATCCATTGTGCGTTACCTCCTACTGCTGCTTGGGCTGCGGCTTGCGGCGGCTTTTCAGCAGGCGGCCGTGCGAGTCCTCGGGCATTTTCTTTTTAAGGATATTTATGAGGTCCTCCTTGGTGATGTCGCGGGTAAGCTGCCCCTCGAACGCCACGGAGATCTTTCCCGTTTCCTCGGATACGACGATTATAAGCGCGTCGGACTTTTCGCTCAGACCTATCGCCGCCCTGTGGCGCGTGCCAAGCTCGGAAGCAAGATAGCTGTCGTTTTCGGGCATGGGCAGGTAGCAGGAGGCGGCGTATATGCGGTTGTCGCGGATAATAACGGCGCCGTCGTGAAGAGGCGCTTTATTGTAGAAGATGTTGCACAGCAGGTTTGACTCGACGTTGGCGTTGATGATGGCGTTGTTCTCCTTGATGTATTCGGAGATCTTCGTCTGCCGCTCGATTACGATAAGCGCGCCCGTCTTGCTTTCGTGCATCTGCTGGCAGGCGTCGGCTATCTCGGCGATAGCGTTGCTGCGCGCGGACTTGTCAAGCGTCGAGTTTGTCACGGGCGTGCCGATGGGCACGCGGGTGCGCCCGACTTTCTCAAGAATGCGGCGCAGCTCCGGCTGGAACACGATGATGAGCGCGATAAGTCCCACCTGAAAGAAGTTTTCGATGATGTAGGTTATTGCCTGCAATTGCAGCAGGAACTTTGCCAGAAGATACACCACCACAAGGATAACAACGCCCTTGAGAAGCTGCGCGGCGCGCGTTTCCTTCATGAGTTTGAGAATGTAGTAGATGAGAATTGTGAGCAGCAGTATATCAAGCACGCCCGAAAGTCCCGCTGAGACTATGAGGTCGATAAAACTGCGGATCACAAGTATTATGCTGTTGAGAATATCCACGTTGCCGCTCCTTTACATAAGGGTCAGGTAAGCTCCCCGCGCTCGGCGCCTCTTATAAGCACGCCGATAAACTCGTACCCTGCGTTGCAGCTTACAACCGCGCCGCACTTTTCAACAAGGGCGGGGCCGTAGCCTACGCGCTTCGTCATCTTGTCGATGAACTCCTTGTCGCAGTCGGGGCGGGTGGTTGTGATAACGCACCACGGGGTTTCGGGAATCATGTTTTTGGCTATGGTTTCTACCGCCGCGTCTATAACCGCCTTTTCGCCGCGGACTTTGCGCAGCACCTGCGTTTTGTCGTCGTAGAGCGAGATAAGCGGGCGCAGTCCCATAAGCTCGCCGAGGAAAGAAGCCGCCGCGGAAATGCGCCCGGACTTCTTCATGTGGCGCAGGTCGAAGCCGATTATGTAGCTTTCCGCATGGCGCGCCCAGTCGGTAAGGTACGCGACAATGCTCTCGGTGTCCTGCCCCTCCTCTATCTTACGGCACGCCTCGAGAATGGGGTAGCCGTAGCAGAGCGTGTAATTGCGCGAATCGACGGTGTATACCTTAAGGTCGGTAAGATCCGCGACGTTCTGCTTTGCGAGAACGGCGTTGGAGTAGGTCTGCGAACCCGCGCCGTTTATTACGTCCACGATTATTTCGCGCGCGCCGTCGTCGTAAAGGCTGCGGAACGCGTCCTCAAACTGTATGGGCGTAAGCTGAGCGTGCTTGGGTATCTCGTCGCTGTCCTTAAGCAGCTTATAGAACTGCTCGGGCGTAAAGTCCTTCCTGTCGGTGAAGCTCTCGCCGTTGAGCGTTATGGAAAACGGCATGACGGTAAGTATGTTCGCCCACTTCATCTCCGCCTCGGGGGAGATGTCGCAGCCGCTGTCTGTGATTATTCTGACCTTCTGGCTCATGGTTATGTTCCTTTCGTGTTCGTGATGTCGTTATGTGCGCTCACAGGGCGTCGTTCCAGTTGAACCGCGTGAGCTGACCGCTGTTCTGCAGCGCGGGGAAATCCCACTGCCTGAGCACCTCGTAGGCTGCGATGGCAACGGAATTTGACAGGTTAAGGCTGCGCAGCGTCGGCTGCATGGGAATCCTCACGCACTCGCTGCGGTGCGCGAAAAGCAGCTCCTCGGGCAGACCCGCGTCCTCTCTGCCGAAGATAAGCCAGCACTTGTCGGGATAGACTGCGTCGGTATAGCGGTTCTGCGCCTTTGTGGTAAAGAAGAACCGCGCTCCGTCCGTCCTCGCGAAGAAGTCCGCGAAGCCGTCGTAATAGGTGATGTCAAGGTAGTGCCAGTAATCCAGCCCCGCGCGCTTCAGCTTCCTGTCGTCTATTTCAAAGCCCATTGGCTTTATCAGGTGGAGCCGCGCGCCCGTAACCGCGCAGGTGCGGGCTATGTTGCCCGTGTTCTGCGGTATCTGCGGTTCTGCAAGGACGATATTGAGTTCCATGTTCTGCGCCTGCTTTCTGTGAGGCGGCGTTTCGCCGCAGCCTGCACATATTTATTTTAGCATACTCCGCCATATTTTGCAATAGATTTTTGTGCGGCTTTCATATTTTCTCTGTTAAGGCTGACGATAACGGCACATCTCTCGCCGACCTTGTGCGGATTGTGTGGATAATTTATTATTTTTGCAAAACCCCTTGAAAAGATACGGGGTTTATTATATAATGTTAGTATAGAGTTTTATGCGGCAAAGCCTGTTTTCCGCGCAAGAACACCGAAAGGACTGCTTAATCATGCTAAACAAGAAAGTTTCAGTATCAATATACGGAAAGACCTACACGCTGATGACCGACGACATAGCGCAGCTTACAGCGAGCGCAAAGGCTGTGGAGGAAGCTATGAGCGCGTTCGGCGCCAGGAGCGGGCTTTCAAGGGAGGACTGCGCGGTTATGGGCGCGCTGAGTCTTGCGGATGAGAGCGCTTTGGTAAAGGCGCAGCTTACCGCGGCGAAGGGCGCTGCGGCGCGCCTTGCCGACGCGGAGAAGCGCGAGAAGGCATCGGGCGAACGCGCTGCGGCGCTTGAAAAGGAGAACGCCGCGCTTAAGGGCGAGGCGGTGGCGCGCAATGCCGCTGAGCGCCGCGTGGCGGAGCTTGAGGCGAAGTGCGCGGAGCTTACGGACAAGCTTGGCGCGGCGGAAAAGGCGGCGGAAAAGGCGGCGACAGCGCAGAAGAACCTTGACGAGGCGCTTAAGCTCGCGGCTGAGTTCGACGAGAAGAACAGGGCGCTTTCCGTGCAGAAAGCGGCGCTCGAGGCGGAGGCTGCCGCGCAGAAGTCCGCGACGCAGGCGGCGGGCGAGAAGCTTTCCGCGTGCGAGGCTGCCTGCGCGCAGGAAAAGCAGCGCGCGGACGGCGCGGAAAAGAAGCGCGGCGAGCTTGCAAAGCGCGCGGATTCCCTTGAAAAGGAGCTTGCGGCGCTCAGGGGCGACAGGGACGCGCTTACAAAGGCGAACGCCGAGCTCAACAAGATAAACGCGCAGCTTGAGCGCGCAAACGGCGAGCTTGGCGAAAACGGCAGCAGCGCCGCCGCGGAAAAATCCGAGCTTGAAAAGCGCGTGCAGGCGCTTGAAAAGGAGCTGTCGGAAGCGCGCAGCCTTTCTGACGAGGAGCAGCTTTCCGCGCAGAAGAAGATAGAGGAGCTTACAAAGGCGTGCGGCGACCGCGAGGAGCTTATGGTGCGCATATCCCGGCTTGAAAGCGAGAACAAGTCGCTTAAAGAGGGCGCGGGCGGCGCGGAGGAGCGCATAAAGGAGCACGAGGCGCTCTCTGCGAAATTTGACGAGTTAAAGGCGAAGAGCGACGCGCAGACCAGGGAGATACGCACCCTTAAAAAGACCAACGCCTCGCTTGAAAAGCAGCTCAGCGAGATGATGGAGGACGGGCAGCTTACACTATGAGCGAGATACTTGCCCCCTGCGGGGGATATGAGAGCCTGAGGGCGGCGCTCGACGCGGGCGCGGACGCCGTGTACGCGGGCATGAAGAGTTTTTCGGCGCGTAAAAACGCCGAAAATTTTTCTGACGGGGAGCTGCTTGACGCCTGCCGCGAGTGCCACAGGCGCGGCGCTAAGCTCTACCTTGCGCTTAACACCCTTGTGTACGACGGCGAGCTTGCGGAGCTTGCGCGCTGCGTTGAAACGGCTGCGAAATGCGGCGTCGACGGGGTTATCATGCAGGATATCGGGGCGGCGCGGCTTGCGCGCAGGCTTTGCCCCGAACTGCCGCTGCACGCCTCCACACAGATGACCCTTAACAGCGTAAGCGGCGTGAGGGCGGCGCAGGCGCTCGGCTTCGTGCGCGTGGTTATCGGGCGGGAGCTTAGCTTTGAGCAGATAAAGCGCATACGGGGCGGCGCCGACGCGGAGCTTGAGCTGTTCGTGCACGGCGCTTTGTGCGTGTGCGTAAGCGGGCAGTGCTACATGAGCAGCATATTCGGCGGGCGCAGCGGAAACAGGGGACTGTGCGCGCAGCCGTGCAGGCTGGATTTCTGCTTCGGCGGCAGGCACGGGGTGATTTCCCTTAAGGACAGCTCGCTTGTGCCGCACCTGCGCGAGCTTCAGGCGCTCGGTATAGAATCGTTCAAGATAGAGGGCAGAATGAAGCGCCCCGAGTACGTCGCGTGCGCTGCGGACGCGTGCAGGCGCTCCCTTGCGGGGGAGGAGTACGACGCGCAGCGCCTGTCGGACATATTCTCGCGCGGGGGGCTGACGGACGGCTACTTTACGGGGGATATGCGCGATATGCAGGGTATGCGCGGCAAAGAGGACGTGGAGCGCTCCTCTGCGGCGCTTAGCGGCATAAAGGCGCTTTACAAGGACGTGCGGCAGACGCTGCGCGCGGACGTTCACACCATGGTAAAAGCGGGCGAGCCCGTAAGCGCGCGGGCGGAGTGCTGTGGCGTTACGGTGCAGGCGCGGGGGGACGCGCCGCAGGCTGCGCAGAACGTTCCCGCCACGGCGCAGGGTGTGTGCGAGAGAATGGCGAAGCTCGGCGGCACGCAGTTTTACGCGGGGGACGTTACCGCAGACGTGGACGAGGGGCTGTTTGTGCCCGCCGCGGCGCTCAACGCCCTGCGCAGGCAGCTGTGCGAGCGGCTTGACGAGGCTGTGGCAGAGCGCAATACGCCGCGCTGTACGCTCACGGGAGAAATACCTGCGGCTGAGGGAGCGTGCGCTGCGGATATGCCGGACAAGACCCCCGTTCTGCGCGCAGAGGTAGCGACTGCGGAGCAGCTCAGGCAGGCACTGGAGCTGCCGTTCGGGCTGGTGTACGCGCCGCTCACAACGCTTTGCGAGGACACGCCCTGCAAGGACAGGGTGGCTGTGCTGCCGCCGTTTATCATTTCTGACTGCGAGGACGAGGTGCGCGGGCAGTTGATGCGGCTGCGGCGCGCGGGCTTCACAAAGGGCGCTGCAATGACCCTTGCACACGCGCAGCTGCTTAAGGAGTGCGGCTACGCGGTTTACGGCGGCTACCGCATGAACATTGCGAACAGCCTTTCCGCAGGGGTGTGCGCGGACTTTGGGTTTACCGATGTTACGCTTTCGTTTGAATGCACGACAGCGCAGCTTTCTGTGCTCAAAAGCCCGATACCGCGCGGCGTTGTGGCGTATGGGCGGCTGCCGCTCATGGTAATGCGGCGCTGCCCTGCGGCGGACGGCGCCCCGAGGGGGCTTGCGTTCACCGACGGGAGCGGCACGCCCTGCGGCGCGTGCAAGCGAAAGGAGCCGTGCGGCGCTTCCCTTACGGACAGGCGCGGCAACGAAATGCCGCTTTTGTGCGGGGGCAACAGCGTGGAGCTTCTCAACCCTGACACGCTTATTATGAGCGACAGAATGCGCGACCTACGCGGGTTCGACTTTGCGGTGCTCAGGTTCACGACCGAGGACGACCTTAAAGGCGTTTACGATATGTACACGAGCGGCGGCAAGCCCTCGGGCAGTCTTACGCGCGGGCTTTACTACAGGGGCGCGGAATAACGTTAATTCGGCGGCAACGCTATGATTAAGGAGAATAATATGAAAAGATTACTTGCTTTGATAACCGCGGCGGCGCTCGCGCTGTCGCTTACGGCGTGCAGTAAGGAGGCGGCTTCGGACGAGAGTTCTCAGGCTAAGCAGGACGTTCAGACTTCGCAGGACTCGCAGTCCTCGCAGGACTCGCAGGAAGCGCCCGAAAGCAGCGCTCCCGAGGGCGGAGAAACTACGCCCGCCGCGCCCGAAACTGTGGATTACTCGCAGCTTTCCGAGCAGGAGATATACGACCTTATGGTGAAGCGCTCGCTTATGACAACGGGCGACATGACCCGCATGGCGAACGTCCTGAAAAAGGCGCAGAACGGCGAGGAGATAACGATAGCGTACATAGGCGGCTCGATAACCTACGGCATGACGGTAGCCCCCGCAGAGCCCGAGAAGTGCTGGGCGTACCTCACCTACAAGTGGCTGTGCGAGCAGTACCCCGAGGCTAAGATAAACTACGTAAACGCGGGCATAAGCGGTACGCCGTCCATTCTCGGCAACATTCGCCTTGAGCGCGACGTGCTCGCGTACGACCCCGACATCACTTTCGTTGAGTTTGCAGTGAACGACGGCACGGAAACCGAGTACAAAAACAGCTACGAGAGCCTTGTGCGCACGCTCTTGCAGGATACGGACATGGCGGTGGTGCTGTTCTTTACGATAGTCAAGAGCGGACACACCTGCCAGCCGCACATGAGCCGGATAGGCGCGAATTACTCGCTGCCGATGATTTCCGAGCCCGACTCCATATGGGTTGAAATGGAGGACGGCAGAATGGCGTGGGAGGACTACTCCGACGACGAGAGCCACCCGAACGAAAAGGGTCACATTATGGTTGCGGACTGCATTGAGTATTACTTTGAGCAGGTGCAGGCTTCTCTTGACGAAAGCGCGGGCGAGGTGAGCGCGGAGCTTCCCGCGGCGATTTACTCCGACAGATACGTGAATATGCACTTTATCGACAGCGAGGAGCTTACGGACGTTGAGCTTTCGGGTTTTGAAAAGAACGAAACGCATGAGTATTTCAAGAACGGCTGGGCTTACAAGGGCGATGGCGGCGCTTCCATGAAGTTCAATATAACCTGCAGGTCGCTTGAGATAATATTCAAGGCGAACAAAGCCAAGGTGTACGCCGACGCGGACATCTACGTTGACGGCGAAAAGGCGGTAACGGTGTCCTCGAGCCGCTCCGACGGCTGGGCGAACCCCGTGACGGAGTTCGTCATCGACAACGACGAGGCAGCCGAGCATACCGTTGAGATACGCGTTGCGGGCGGCGAAAACCACTACTTCGGCGTGCTGGGCTTCGGCTATTGCGACTGATGAAGGGGGTACGCGGGTTCCTGCCGCTTATCTCGGTGCCGCATGAATGCGCGGGGTATGCGGAGTACGCTCCCTGCGCGGCTCTGGCGCCTTATATAAGGTGCTTCTGGACGGCGCGGGGGGCGCGCAGGCTCGTGATTCCCGACGTATGCGCGGACATAATGTTCACGGCGCGCGGCGTGTTCTTTTCGGGCGTGAGCGGCGAGCCGTTCACGGGCGGCGAGGACGGCTGCGCGTTCGGCATACGCTTTTACGCGTGGAGCGCGTGGGTCTTTGCGGATGACGACCTGCGCGGCACGCAGGACGGCTGCTTTGAGGCGGCGGCGCACTTCGGCTCGGCGGCGCGCGAGCTGTTCCCACTTATAATGGAAGCCGGGAGCGTTTCGGAGCGTATAGCGGCGGCGGAGCGGTGGCTGCGCGGGCGGCTGTATGGCGGCGTGCGCGGCGGCGGGGAAGCGCTTATGCGCGCGGCGGAGCTTATCGCCGAGCGGCGCGGCGTTATCACCGTGGGCGAGCTTTCGCGCGAGCTGTTTGTCTGCACGCGCGGGCTGGAGCGCGTATTCGCGGAGTACGCGGGGCTCAGCCCCAAGCGGCTTGCCGAGCTTGTGCGCTATCAGAATGTGTGGCGCGACCTTGTAACGCTGCCGTGCGTTTCGCTTGCGGGGCTTGCTGCGGAGTACGGCTACGCGGATCAGGCGCACCTCACGCGGGATTTTACGCGCAGGCATTCCATGCCGCCGCTTGCGGCACTCGCCTATGCAAGGCGCGCGCAGTGCGGTGCGGGCGAACGACGGGAGGCGCTTTAATGGGCGGGTGGCTGTTCAGGCTGTGGCAATGCACGTGGGGCTTGTGCAGACTCTCGCGGGGGCTGTGGTGTTCCTTATATACGCGCGGTGCGAGCATTTTACGTTCGGCGCCGTGGTTACGGTGTGGAAGCGCGCGGGCGGCGTGTCGCTCGGAATGTTCATATTTATAGCAAGCGAGCGCGCGGTAAGGCGCGGCGTTCTTCCCGAGAAAGCGCGCGGGCGGATAGTGGTGCATGAGTACGGGCATTCGGTGCAGTCGCTGATACTGGGACCGCTGTACCTGCCCGTAATCGGGCTGCCGTCCATAATATGGGCGGGAGCGCCGTCCCTCTGCGAAAAACGCAGGCGCGGTGGGATATCGTACTACTCGTTCCGGACGGAGCGGATTGCAAACCGTCCGGGGGAGCTTGCAACGGGCAAGCCCTCGATGGAGAACATAGACGTGGAGGCGTGCAATGACGGTAACAAGGCTTGAAAAGGCGCGGCAGCAGGAGGCTCCGGCGCTCGTGTGGCGCTCTTTTTTGTTGAAACGCGCTTTCAGCGGCAGAGCGTGGGGCGCGCGCTGTTTGAGCGACTGCCTGCGGACAGCCCGCGCGGGGCGCTCACCGTAAATTCCTCGCTGTGTGCGGTGGAGGTTTACTGCGCGCTCGGCTTTCGCGAAACGGCGGAAGAGCGTGGACGGCATTCGGTTCACGCCGATGGAGTATGTAAAATAAAGCGCGCGGCAGTTCGCCTTTTGGGGAATTGTCGCGTTTTTACAATACGGCGGCGCGAAATTGTGATAAAATGTCACTAAAGCGCTGAGAAATGCGCTGAATAATCCCCTTTGCGGTGAGAAAAGAGGTAACATATGAAGCTTGACGGATTTGGCATATTTGTAAAGGACATGGCGGTAATGGTGAGGTTCTACCGCGACGTGCTGGGATTTGAGATAAAGGAGGACGAGAACGCGTCGAACGTCTACCTTGAAAAGGACGGGACGCTCTTCCTGCTCTACCGCCGCAGCGACTTTGAAAAGATGACGCGCCGCACGTACGGCTGCGCCGATGGCGTGAACGGGCATTACGAGATAGCGCTCGGCGTGGAGAACTACGCCGCGGTAGACCGCGAGTACGCGCGCGTTACGGCTCTCGGGGCGCAGCCGATACTCCCGCCCGAAACCGAGCCGTGGGGGCAGCGCACCTGCTACATTGCCGACCCCGAGGGCAACCTTGTGGAGATAGGCTCGTTTGCTCCCGCGTGATGTGGGGATATACGAAGATAAATATAGCCGCCGAAAGACTCGACGGCTGAGTCTGTCGAAAAAGTTTTGCGACTTTTCCGACAGGAACATCCGCACTGCGCGCACGGTTGCGTAAGGCGTAAGTCGTCGCGTTGCGTAAGCCGAGCGCAGCGAGGTGTCGCTTGCACACTTGTGCGGATAGAAGTGTTTTTTGCCCCGGTGGAGCCGTGACAAAAAACGGATTTCAAAACCCGCTTCGCGGGCATAACATATTTTTTTGACAAGCTGAAGCAGCTGTCGAATCTTTCGGCGGCTGCTTTTTTGCGCGCGTTTGGGGTGCGGGAGCGCTCGGCGCTTTCACCTCGCGAAAATGTCCGTGACGAAAAGCGTGCAGTCCTCAACGCGAAAGCGCACCTCAAGCGCGCCGAAGCTCATTGTGTAGAGCCGCGCGGGGTCGTTCTGATACTGCGGGCGGGGGTCCTGCGCGAGAACGCGCCGCAGCGCGCTCAGCTTTTCCGCTGGAACGCGCCCTGCAAGCTCCCCGGGCAGCTCCACGCTTAAAATGTCCTCGCTCGTTGAGAGCGCGAACCCGCCGAGCGCCCCGGGCTTGCTGTCGACATAGGGCAGGTAGGGCTTTATGTCGAATATGGGCGTGCCGTCCATAAGGTCCGCGCCGAAAACGTGCAGCACCGCGCCGCGCGGCGTGCCGTATTCCACGCGTTCAAGCCGCACAACGCTCAGCCCCAGCGGGTTAGGGCGAAACGGCGAGCGCGTTGCGAACACGCCCATGCGCGTGTTGCCGCCAAGGCGCGGCGGGCGCACCGTCGGCGACCAGCCCCCGCGCTTCGCTTCGGAAAACTCCCACAGAAGCCAGATATGGCTGAACTGCTCGATACCGCGCAGCGCGTCGGGGTCGCGGTACTCGGGCAGGAACACAACGCGCCCCGCAAGCTCCTCTACAAGCCCGCTCTGGCGCGGAATACCGAACTTTTCGGGAAAATCCGTTTCTATATGTGCAATGGGAAGTATTTCCATAATTACAGCCTTTCAATGAATGTGAGAATATCGGCGGGCTTTTCCGCCAGCGGGAACTGCGGCAGCCGCTTTTCGGCGAGAATGCCGCGCTCCGCGAGATACCACCCTGCCTGCACGGGGTGCATTCCGAGAGCCTGCGCGGCCTCAAGCTCGCGGCTGCCGCCGTCGCCGAGGTAGAGACACTCGCACGCGGGTACTCCGAGCGCGCTCAGGCAGCGCTCATATATCGCGGGGTCGGGCTTCTGCACGCCCTGCTCAAAGGAGAGCGTCAGCACGTCGAACATCGGCGCGAGGGCGCTTTGCCGTATCGCGGGGACCTCCTCTGAAAAGCAGTTGCTTATAACGGCGGTCTTAAGCCCCCTGCGCTTTATTTCGGCGAGCGCTGGCATTATGCCGCTATCAAGCGTGCAAAAGCACCCGTCCTTTGCGGCGCGGCGCCTGTGCGCTACCGTTTGCAGCAGCTGAGGCGACCACACGCCGTTTTCGCGCATGATACGCTCAAGCACGCTTTCGAGCGTTTCTGCGCCCACCGTGCGCGCGTCTGCGGTGCTTTCCCACGCGGCGGTGAATTCCCCGCGCGGCAGCCCGAGGTCCGCCGCAATATCCGCCCCGAAATAATGCGGCGAGCGGTACTGCGTAATCAGCGTTTCAAACATATCCGTAACAAAAGCCCGTATCATGGCGCACCTCCGCAAAAAAAACAAGGCGGCGGACGGCGCGCTTTGTTTTATGGTTATGCCACAATTATACCATACCGCGGGGGTTCTTGTCAAATTGCCGTGAAATGTTGACAGAAACCGCGAGGTGTGGTATAATTAATAATGTATTATTGCATAATTACGTTATCACGGAGGGCTCACATGGGTGAAAACATCAGAAAATCGGTCCTTGCGGGGCTTATGATAAGCATAGGCGGGTTTGTCAATCTCGCCTGCGGGCTTAAGGGTCTGCAGTGGGCGGGGGCGCTGCTTTTCGCGGTGGGGCTGTTTACGATATGCGAGTACGGCTTCAACCTCTACACGGGCAAGGCGGGGTATATTGCGGAGGATTTCCGCAACGTGCGGTACATGGGCTTTGTTGCGGGCGTTCTCGCGGTGAACTTTGCAACGACCTTTGCCGTGGGAGCGGGGCTCAGCTTCCTGTACGCTGACATAGCGGAAAGCGCGCGGGCACTCTACTCCGCAAAGCTGTCCGCGCCGCTTGCAAGGAGCTTTGTTTCTGCGGTGCTCTGCGGCGTGCTTATGTTCGCGGCGGTGGATACGAAAAAGCGCGGAACGCGGCTCGGGATATTCCTTGCGGTGCCTGCGTTCATACTTGCGGGATTCGACCACTCCATTGCGAACTCGTTTTACGGCGGGCTTGCAGTCGGCGCGGACACGCTGTCGCTCAGGAATCTTGCGTTCACGCTTGTCGTGGTGCTTGGAAACGCGGTGGGGTGCATGCTTATCCCGCTGCTTATGAAAACGCGCGAAAAAACCGCTTCGAGGTGACGCTATGGAAACGCACGAAACGCCCGTGGCTGCTCAGGGTTCCGCACGGGGCGGATATTCCCGCGCGGCGGGGGTAAAGGTGTTCTGCCTGTATTTTGCGTACTGGACGCTTTTTACGGTTGTGGCTGCGGTAATGCTCGCGCTGCTTACTGCGGCGCTCTGCGGGGTGCCCGCGGGGATTATGCTGGGAGTGTTCGGCGTGGCGATGCTTGCGTTTAAGGCGGACTTTATCATTACGGAGCTTTCGGGGCAGCTTATGCTTTTCGGGGGGCTTGCGTGCGCGTGCGCGTGCGCGTGCGCGGGGCTTCTCGCGGTAAAGGCGGGGTTTGTGACGGCGCGGCTGTTTTTGCGTGTTAAGCGCCGCTGTGACAGGCTGAGGGGCTGGTGAGCATGGAAAGGGCTGTAAACAGGCTTATTATAGTGTTCGCGGCGCTTGCGGCGCTGTTCGGCGCGGGGGCGTATTTCTTCAGGGGCGCGCCGCACGGCACGGCGTACGAGGACGAGCTTGAAACCGCCGTGTGCGACTATATCGACATAGACGTGCTGCGCCTTGACGTGACGGTGCTGCCGTACGACGGCGACGACATTCGCATAAAATACCGCAACGACCTGCCGCTTGCCTTTGAGAGGGGCGACAACTCGCTTTATATAAGCGAAAGCGACGAGTTTGTGATATCGCTGCTTTCGGGGAGAGAGCAGTTTGGAATGTACGTTTACCTGCCGCGCACGATTTACCG
The DNA here is from genome assembly GCA_934446455.1 of uncultured Oscillospiraceae bacterium. Taxonomy (GTDB): domain Bacteria; phylum Bacillota; class Clostridia; order Oscillospirales; family Ruminococcaceae; genus CAG-115. The sequence continues at coordinate 15,468 of CAKSEE010000036.1, forward strand.
TGAAATCACGGTCTACACGGGCTCGGGCGATGTATCGCTCGGCGCGCTTGACGCGCAGAAGATAACCGTGGCGACGGGCAGCGGCGCTGTTACGAGCGAGGACACGCGCTCGCTCGTGTATCTCTCGTCGGGCTCGGGCGACATAACGCTTGATTTTGAGGCGGTAATACCCGAAAGCACAATAATCACGCGCAGCGGCAACGCGCAGCTTATCCTGCCGCAGGACAGCTCCGTGGCGCTTGACTTTGAAACGGAAACGGGCGCGTGCGTATGCCCGTTCATCACGGGGCGGGTAATCGGCAGCTATATGTACAGCATAAACGGCGGCAGGGAGCTTATCCATGCCGAGCTTGAGCAGGGAACGCTGACTGTCAGCGGGAAAGGATAAAGGGCGATGAAGAACTACAGGCAGGAGCTTATGATAACGAGCGACATACAGGAGCAGTTTCTGAATCTTTCCTACGAGGTTGAGGAGTGCGTGCGCAGAAGCATGATAAACAACGGCTTGTGCGTTGTTTTCTCGCAGCACACAACCGCTGCGGTGTTCCTTGAGCATGACAGCGAGGCGCTCCATGCCGACTGGTCGAGAATGCTTGCGGAAATGACGCACGGCGAAACCGAGTACAAGGTGGACTACATGAGCGCGGGCGCGGCTCACATGAAGCAGGCGCTGCTCGGCGCTTCGGTAACTATCCCGATATCCGACGGGCGGCTGGAGCTCGGTCCGCGCCAGTACATAATGTACGCGGACTTCGACGGCTGCCGCGAAAAGTCCGTTATAGTCAAGATCATAGGAGAGTAACAGGCAAATGCTATCGGTGATAATCCCCGCATACAACGAACAGGAGAACATCTCCGCCGCTGCCGCTGCGATAGGCGGCATTCTTGACGGCGAGGGCATAGGCTACGAGCTTGTGTTTGTTGACGACGGCTCGCGGGACGGCACATGGAACGAGATAAAGCGCGCCTCCGGGGCTGACGGCAGGGTGCGCGGGGTGAGATTCTCGCGCAACTTTGGCAAGGAGGGCGCTATTTTTGCGGGACTTGCCGCGGCGCGCGGCGAGTGCGCCGTGCTTATAGACTGCGACCTGCAGCACCCGCCCGAGCTTATCCCGCAGATGTACCGCCTGTGGGAGGGCGGCGTGCAGGTGGTTGAGGCGAAAAAGGCGTCCCGCGGGAAAGAGGGGCTGCTGTACAAGCTCTTTGCAAAGGGCTTTTACCGCCTGATGAAGTCCTCGTCGGGCATAGACCTTGACGGCGCGAGCGACTTCCGCCTGCTTGACAGAAAGGTGATAGACGCGCTGCTGGAGCTGCCCGAGCGGCTGACGTTCTTCCGCGCGCTTTCGGGCTGGGTCGGGTTCAGCAGGGAGCAGATAGAGTTTGACGTGCGCCCGAGAAACGCGGGCAAAACAAAGTGGAACTTTAAGAAGCTCTTTGTATTCGCGGTGAACTCCATTTCGTCGTTCACAAACCTGCCCATGCAGATAATAACGTTCGTGGGAGCGCTTTTCGGCGTATTTGCGGTCATACTCGGCATACAGACGCTTGTAAGGTACTTCTGCGGCAATGCGGCGGACGGTTTTACGACGGTGATACTGCTGCTGCTGATTATCGGCGCGTGCCTTATGCTGGGGGTAGGCATCATCGGCTTTTACCTGTCAAAGATATACGAGGAGATAAAACAGCGCCCGCGCTACATCATAGCCGAGCGCACGGACAAGGAGCGTGAGCGCGGGTGAAAACGGTTCTTACAAAGGCTTGGGCGTTTATCCGCGACAAGCGCGCATATCTGTTGTCGCTGGCGCTGCCTGCGGCGATACTTCTGCTGTCCTACGTCGTTTTCGGGGTGTATCCGTTCGGGCGGCGTTCGGTGCTGTCGCTTGACCTTAACGCGCAGTATGTCTATTACTACGACTATATGTACGACGTATTCGCGGGGAAGGAGAGCCTTTTCTACAGCTGGAGCAGGAACCTTTCGGGCGAGTTTATGGGCATTATAGGGTATTATCTCGCAAGCCCGTTCAATATACTGGTGTGGCTTTTCCCGCGGAAGATGATAACCGAGGGGCTTATGACCATGATGATAGCCAAGGCGGCTGCGGCGGGGCTTTCGTGCTGCTTTCTGCTTAAAAAGCACAGGGGCTACGGCAATCTTACCTCGGTAATGTTCTCGGTTATGTACGCGCTCTGCGGCTTTTTCGTCGTGCAGACCATGAACCCCATGTGGCTTGACGGCCTGATCGCGCTGCCGCTTGTGGTTATGGGAATAGAGTGGATATGCGACAAGAAAACCCCCGCGCTTTACGTGCTTTCGCTTTTGTACATCTTTGTCGCAAACTTCTATATCGGCTACATGACGGGCATTTTCTCCGCGCTCTATTATCTGTACTACATCTCTTCGGGCAAGAGCGCGCGCACCTGCTTCGGCGACGTGTGCGGCAGCGTTGTGACGTTCGGCATATCCTCAATGAGCGCTATTCTGATGTCCTGCTTTATGATACTGCCTGTGTACAAGTCGCTGTCAAACGGCAAGTTCACGTTCTCCGACCCCGACTTTTCGCCTGCGGAGAGCTTTCAGATAGCGGACAGCTTTATAAAGCTATTTCCCGCGACCTACGACACTGTGCGCATGGAGGGGCTGCCGATACTCTACTGCGGCACGCTTGCGCTTGTGTTCGCGGCGGTGTACTTTATGTCGCGCAATACCCGCGCGCGTGAGCGCATTGCGGGCGGAGTGCTTGTGGGTTTTCTCTTTTTAAGCATGTATATCCGCCCGCTTGATATGCTCTGGCACGGCGGGCAGATGCCAAACTGGCTGCCCTACAGGTACAGCTTCCTGATAAGCTTTCTGCTGGTGCTGTTCGGCGCGCAGGCGTTCGACAGCCTGCGGCAGACGCGCGGGCGCAGCATGGGCGCGGCGTTCGGGGTGCTGCTTGCAATGCTGCTCCGGGCGGACTACAACGCGGGGCACGAGTATTTCGACACCACGCTTATAATCGTGATACCGCTGTGCGTTCTGGCACTCATATGTATACCGGCGTACGCCTACATGAAAAAGGGCGGCACGGCGCTTGCGATAACGCTTGCGGCGGCGGTGTGCCTCGAGTGCTTTATGAACGTCTCAATGACGCTTTACGATATGCACGACGACATAGTGTTCTCAGACCGTTCCACCTACCTTGGAGATATCCCGTACTCGCGCGTTATAACCGACGCCCTGCATGAGCGCGACGAGGGTTTCTACCGCATGGAAAAGACCTACCACCGCACGGTGAACGACCCCATAGCCCTGCGTATGTACGGCATGAGCCATTCGTCAAGCACGCTCAACTCAAAGGCTATTGCGCTTCTCGGTGACCTCGGCTTTTCCGCAAGGGAGCATTACACCCGCTACGACGGCGCGACAATGCTCACCGACGACATTTTTGGCGTGAAATACGTGCTGTCAAAATACGCGTGCTACGTGCCGTACACCGACACCGTGGACATAGAAAACGAGCTTGGCGTGACCGTTTATGAAAACACGGACGCGCTTGGGCTTGCGTACCTCGCAGACGGCGGCATAAACGGCTGGGACTACTCCGACGGCGGCGACGAGCCGCGCTCCGAAAAGGAGTCGCCTTTCCTTGTGCAGAACGCCCTTGCAAAGACGCTCACGGGTGACGAGGCGCTCACGGTATTCCGCCCGATTGACGAGGTGGCGTTCGACAGCCGCAACATAAAGCTTGGCACAACGACCGACGCGCACACAAGCTGCAAAAAGAAGAACGAGAGCAGCGAGGCGTGGATAAGCTTTGAAATAACCATGCCCGAAAGCGGCGCGCTTTATATGTACCTGCCCACCGACTACGAGCGCGAAACCTACGTCTATGTCAACGGCAAGTACCTGTCAAGCTACTTCAAGTATGAGAATTACGGCACGGAGTACCTCGGCGAATACGACGATGGAGAAACCGTGAAGATAAAGCTGGAGCTGCGCGAGGACAGCGTTTACTACAAGTCCACGCAGTTCTACTACGTCGACGGCGGGGAGCTGGCGCGCTTTCAGCAGGAAATGACCGCGCTTAACCCCGCGACAAACGTTGTGCGCGAATCGGGAACGCGGCTTGCCATTACCGCAAACGCCGCGCAGGACTGCACGCTGTTCACAACCATACCCGCAGAGGAGGGGTGGAGCGCATACATCGACGGCGAGCCCGCGGAGCTTTCCAAAACGATGAACGACGCGCTGCTGTGCCTTGACGTGCCCGAGGGCGAGCATGAGATAACGCTCGTGTTCTTCCCCGCGGGGCTTAAGGCGGGGCTTATACTCACGGGCATGGGCGTTATTACGTTCGCGCTCATGCTGGCGTATCTGCGCTTTATCAGGCGCACGGGCGTGTTCGAGCCGCGCCCCGCGAATAACTCACCGCAGGAAACGGCTTTGCAGACGGAACAGGCGGCGCCCGAAGCGGAGTCTGCACAGACGGCGCGGGATAACGCGCAGGATTCGGGCGAATAACGGGAGGGCGCAATGCAGATTTATATCCCGGAACGCGTTTACGGGCGGCTTAAAAGCATATACGCGGGCGGCGTTACCATTGTATGCGGCGGGGACGGCTGCGGCAAATCGACCACCCTTGCGGAGTTTATACGGCGCTCACGCGGGAAAGGGCGCTCCTGTCGGTTTATACGCGGCAGCAAGAGCGCTGAGGAGTGTTTCGGCAAGCTGTGCCGCCTTGTTACGGGAAAGGCGCGCCCCATTCCCGCAACGGACGGCGAGGAGCGCGGGCTGCGCGCGGAATTTGAGTGCGCGGAGCTTTCGGACACCGTGATAATAGCCGACGACCCCTACGCGTGGGAGCTTGTGCTTGGCGGTTACCGCGCGGGCAGGCTTATTTCGGAGTGCCTGAGCGCGCCGCTTGTGGTAACGGCCGCGCGGATAGGCGAGTACCAGACGATGATGGCGCGAATGTTCGGCTACGACGTTATTGAGGAAGGCGAGCTTTTGCTGAGCGCTGCGGAAACAGAGGAATACGCGCGCCGCAGCGGCATAGACAGCGAAACGGCGCGCGCTGTTTTTTCCCTTACGGGCGGTATGCTTGCGTATGTCACAGCGGCGTTTGAGCTTGTACTGCGCGCAAACAAGCTCCCGCGCACGCGTGGGGAGGTGCTTGTGGCGCTTGTGGGGCTTGCGGATGCGCGCACGCAGGGGGCAATGTACGCGGCGGCTTCCTTTGAGCGCATAAGCGAGCCGTTTCTGGAGGAGCTCTGCGCGTGCGGGGCGCTTACGGAGCGCTTCGGCGAGGAGTTTGCGTCGGTGGAGCGCGTTGAGGCGCTGCACGGCGCGCCGTTCGGTCTGGGGCTTATCCGCGTGGACAAAAAGGCGCGCAGGGCGTTTGTTCACCCGTGCCTTAAAGAGGCGCTGAAAAAATGCTTCGAGGGACTGACGGACGAGGAGCGGCGGCAGTTTCACAGCATAATTGCGCGCAGCTACCTGCGGCAGGACGACTCGTTTATGGCGTTCAGCCACTTTTTTTTAAGCGGCGATTTTGACGCCGCCGCAGACTGCCCGAGAAAGCCCGTTGGACTTGCGTTCAACACGCTGCTGCGCACGAGCGGCACCCTTGTGCGCTTTATGGAGGCGTGCCCGCTTTCGTGCAGGGCGATACTGCCGCGCTATACGCGAATACTGGCGCTGCTTACGCTTACCGACAGGCACGAGGAGGCGTGTCAGGGCTTTGCGGCGCTTATTGCGGCGATAAAGGCGGACGAGGGATATTCCCCAGCGGAGCGCCGCAGAATGCTGTTTGCGGCGGAGCTTATGCGCACCTACGAGGACCTGTTTATTCTTGAAAAAATGGGAACGCACATAAAGCGCGCATACGAGCTGTTCAACGGCAGGCGCGAGCTGTACCCGCCGTTCCACTCGTGGAGTCTGTATGCGCCGTCGGTGTTCGCGCTTATTCACAGGTATTCGCTGCCGCTTTCCACCGAGAGCGAGCAGTTTTCGCGCTATCACAGAATGTACTCGGAGATGATAGACCACGGCGGGCATATTCTGGAGCTTTACATGGCGGAGTGCGTGTACTTCACGGGGAATTATGCAAGAGCGGGCGCGCTTTGCAGGCGCGAGCTTGAGCGCTGCACCGACCCGCGCGACCTGTCCGTTAAGATAGCGCTGCTGTCGCTTGAGGGGAGAACGGCGCTCTACGGCGGGGACTACGCGCGGTATTCCGAGGTGTGCGGGCAGCTTTCTGCGCTCACGCACCTGCCGCAGACGGAGGAAGCGATAATTATGGCGAGGCTTTGCCTTGCGGCGCTCTCCTGCGCGCAGGGCGAGGGGCGCACGGACGGCTTCTTCCTGCGCTGCATGAGCGACCGCGACATAACTCTCAACCGCTTTCAGGCGCCGTTTTCCTACATGATAATAGCGCTTATGGACTACGCCATAGGGCGGTACGAGCCGCTTTTGTCCTGCCGCGAAAAATACCTTGCCGCGGCGGACGAGGTGCGCAACGAAACGATACGCATAAAGCTGTTGCTGCTGTTTGCGGCGGCGGAGCTCAGCCTTGGGGACGAGCCTGCCGCGCTTCGCGATACCGAGGCGGCGTTCGAGCGGCTTGCGGGTACGGGAATTTCCGCGCCTGCAGCGGAGGTAATGGCGCTTTGTCCGCGGCTTGCAGGACTTGCTGTAAGCGGGCTGCCGGCGCGCTTTTCGGTGTTTGCAAACGCGTGCGCGCACCTCTCGTTTGAGTACAGGCGCGGCATTGAGGCGGTAAGGACCTACAGCCTGTCGGGCGGCGGGACGGCTTCGCCAAAGCGCACGATTACCGCGCAGATGGTTGACGCGCGCGCGGCTGCGTTCGACGAGGTAAGGCGTTCGCTCTGTCTGTCGCGCAGGGAGTTCGCGTATGCAATGCTTGCGGCGAGCCGCTTTTCAAACGCGGAGATATGCGGGGTGTACGCGGTCGGCATGGACGCGGTGAAAAGCTCGCTCAAACGCGCGTTCGCAAAGCTCGGCATACGCTCGCGCGGGCAGCTGAGAAGCCTTGTGCCGACGATAGGACTGTAAAAAGGCGCGGGGGTCTGCAAAAGAATAAGCGGGGCAGAATTACCTGTCCCGCTTTGTTTTATGCTGTTATAACTCAACCCTGCGGAGCCGAATAGGTAAAGTTTATGGTGAGCGTTTCGATTTTCACGTTGTTGTCGAGCGGCATTATCTGCGCGGAGCAGCCGTCGAGGTTTCCGTCGGGCGTTCTCGCGTCGTCGGGCAGGGAGCTTACCCAGCCGTTGAAGAGGTTGACGCGGGTGCACTTCTTGTCGTCCGAAGCGGTGTACTCGCGCGCGGCAGGCTCGTAGGGTTCGCCGTTTATGAGTATTTCGTCAATGGTTATGGTGTAGCCCGGGAAGAACGTTTCGCCATTGGATATGCCGAGCGCGCTGAACGCCGTGCCCCATGCGGCGCCGCTTTCGGTGAAGTCGAGCGATACGGAGTAGCTGCCCTCGCCCGTGATTTCGGCGTTTGCCGCCTTTATGCCGAGCGTTTTGCTTGTGGGGTCGTAGGTGTCGCCCACGCTGTAGGACTTCTTGTAGTCCGCGCTCTGGAACATTATCCACGCAATCGCCATGTCGTCAGAAGCGGGCAGGTCAACGTCGGCTGCATATTCGGCGTTTGCGGCTTCCTCAAAGGCGGCAAGGCTCTCGCGGGCGTTCTGCTTTACCTGCTCGGTGGTGAGCGCCTGCTCGTTTGCGTAGCGGCGCTCGTCAAAGAGCTTTGCGCACGCCTCGTCGGTGGTCTTAAGGGAGCGGCGCTTGTAGAAGCTGCTGCAGTCCCACAGCACTGGGCAGAAGTCGTAAAGGTCGCAGTTGTCGAGCAGGTTTTTGTAGAACTTGTCGGTCTCGGGCTTAATGCCGCCGTTTTTCATCATAACGGCGTACTCGCCTATAACAACGCCGTAGCCCTGCTCGGAGAACTTGGAGAGCTTCTCGAAAAGCCCGTTCTGCTCGCTTACGTCCTGCGGGCTGCCCCACTGGTTCACGGAATCGGTGCCGCAGTAATCCCACGGGGTGTAGTAATGCACGGAGAGCAGCAGGCGCTGCGCGCTGTCCTCTGGCATGACAAAGCGATCGTCGCAGGTCATTGTGACGTCGGTGTTGTAGCCCGCTATAAGCAGGAAGCGGTCCGCGTTCCTGCCGCCGAGCGCGCGTATGGTCTTTACAAACTCGCTGTTAATGCGGTTTGTCATCTCGTAGCACTCGTTTTTGTTGAGAATGCCCTTGCTGCCGGTTATGTCGCTGTCGTTAAGGCGGTCGCCAAGCTCCTCGTTAGCGCCCTCGAATATGAGCTTGTAGGAGTAATCCGCGAAGCGCTCGCCTATCTGCGTCCACATGGATTTGTACATCTCGAACGCCTTGTTGCGCACGGTTTCGTCCGCGCTGCCGAACATTCCCCACCAGCCGCCGTCCCAGTGGTCGTTGATGATAACGTACATATCCGCGTCAAGCGCGTAGTTCACTACCTGCTCAACGCGCGCGAACAGGCGCTCGTCTATCGTGTAGTCGCCGCTTTCAAAGTTCATGCCGTTCGTCCACGCAATGGGAACGCGCAGCGTGTCGAAGCCCGCGTCCTTCATGCCCTGAATCATCTCGGGCGTGGTTATCGGCTGTCCCCATGCGGTTTCCGCGTCGGCGGGGTCGGCGCCGTTAAGGTAGTTTTGGTGCGCGTACGCCTCGAGCGTGTTGCCGAGGTTTATGCCGTTGCCCATAAGCCTTATCATCTCGATCGAGGTCACGTCGTTGCTTCCATCGTCCTGCGCCGCAGAGCCCGAAGCGTCCGAAGCGCCCGAAGCGCCCGAAGCGTCCGAGCCGCCGTTGGTCTTTGCGCAGCCGCCGAGCAGCATTGCAAGGGCAAGCGCCGCTGCTGCGGCGGATTTCTTTATTCTGTCAAGTGTCATGTGGTCCTCCCAAAAAGCTTGTTGGAGCAATATGTAAACGTTTTTATGCTCCTATTTGTCTATTTTATCATGTTTCTTTCAATAATGCAAGCAATATTTTGTGCAATGAGTATGATAATTTGTGCATATGATATAATTTTTTTCCCGAAAGCAGGCTGGACAAAATCGCCGTGGAATGGTAAAATAAGAAAAAAGCCTGCGGGCATACAGGAGGACATTATGAAAACAGGAATCTACCGTCACTACAAGGGCAATTACTACGAGCTTATAGGCACGGCGCTTCACTCAGAAACGCTTGAGCCCATGGCGGTTTACCGCGCGCTCTACGGCGAACGCGGGCTCTGGGTGAGACCCGCGCATATGTGGGACGAGCTTGTCGAGGTCGGGGGCAGGAAAGTCCCGCGCTTTGAGTATGTCGGGCAGGAGCAGCCCGAGTGACGTACAAAAGCCCATGTGCTGTGGCACAGCACGCAAAACGGCTCCGTTAAGCCAAATGCGGCGAACGCTTGCAAAATGCGCGCGGTTGTGCTATGATAGCCGTAGGCGCGAGAAGCGCTGTCAGAAATGTGTGGAACAAACGAAACGGAGGAGAAACTATGAGCTATCAGATAATGCTTCCGAAAAGGACGGTAGTGGGAAAGGGCGCACTTGCGCAGGCGGGGCTTTCGCAGTACGGCGAAAAGCCGCTTATCGTCACGGGAAAGTACACCGCAAAGTCGCCTGCGGTGGCGGAGCTGCTGAAGTACGCGCCGAACGCCGTGGTGTTCGACGGGATAACGGGCGAGCCCACCGACGCCATGACAGAAGCCGCCGTGCAGGCATACCGTGAAAACCGCTGCGACTACGTTATCGGCATAGGCGGCGGCAGCGCGCTTGACAGCGCAAAGGCAGCGGCGGCACTGGCGGCGCTCGGTGGGGATATCTGTGGCTACTTAGGGCAGGAGATAAGCGGAAAGCTGCCGCCGCTCGTGCTTATTCCGACCACGGCGGGCACGGGCAGCGAGGCAACGCGCTTCACCGTTATAACGGACACGAAGCGCGGCATAAAAATGCTGCTTAAGGGAGATGTGCTGCTGCCCGACCTTGCGGTGCTTGACTACTCGTTCACGCAGTCCTCGCCGCAGAGCGTTACGGCGGCTACGGGCATGGACGCGCTCACGCATGCTATCGAGAGCTACACCTCGAAAAAGGCAAACCCCGTAACGGACGTGTTCGCACTTTCCGCGCTGAAGCGCATTTTCGCGAATCTCCTCACGGCATACCGCGAGCCGAACAACGAGCGCGCCCGCGGGGAGCTTTCCCTTGCGGCGTATGAGGCGGGCGTGTGCATAAGCAACGCTTCCGTAACGCTTGTGCACGGCATGAGCCGCCCCATAGGCGCGCTTTTCCACGTTCCGCACGGCATTTCAAACGCCATGCTTGACGTTAAGTGTCTGAGCTTTGCGCTGAGCGGCGCTTACGACAGGTTCGCGCAGGCGGCGAGAGCCATCGGCGCTTCGGACAGCGCTGACGACATGACGGCGGCGGAGGGCTTTATAACCGCGCTTGAGGAGCTTTGCAGGCAGGTGGAGATACCCACCCTTGCACAGTACGGCGTTGACAGGGAGCGTTTCTTCGCAAGCATGGACAAAATGGCGGACGATGCCCTCGCAAGCGGCAGCCCCGCGAACACGCTGCGCGAGGTTACAAAGGCGGACGTTCTCGCAATATACAAGTCTTTGTGGGAATGACCTTGTGCTGCGGCACACAGAACCAATGTGCCAAAGGCAGTAAATGACCTCTGCGGCGGGAATATTCGGCAAATCTATTGACACGGCAGCACATACGGGTTATAATAGACCCATAAAGCAACGGCGCTTACCCCACGCGGGAAAGCGCCGCTGCTTTTTTTATGCGCACGGCGCAGCCACAGAAAGAACAAAAGAAAAGGAGTGCTTATTATGTACAAGTGCAGCAGCGAAAGAATGAAGGACAAGATAACCACGTTCAGCAAGTACGGCGACGCGGGACACGGCGGCATTACCCGCTACTCGCTTTCGCCCGAGGCGATAATGGCGCGCAACGAGTTCAGGCGCAGAATGGAAGCTATCGGCGCTGCCATAGAGGTGGACGACGTTGCCTGTATGTACGCGACGCTTCCCGGCAGCGACCCTGCGGCAAAGCGCATTGTAATGGGCAGCCATGTTGACAGCGTAAAGAACGGCGGAAACTACGACGGTATCCTCGGCGTAATGAGCGCTATGGAGGTGCTTGAAACCGTGGCGAAGCAGAAGATCCCGCACAGGCACCCGCTTACCGCGATGATCTGGACGAACGAGGAGGGCTCGCTTTATCCGCCCGCGATGATGTGTTCGGGCATAATCTGCTACGACTACCTGCCCGAGGATATCAGGAGCAAGTTCAGATTTGAGGACATGATGCAGTCAAAGAGCATTCTCGACGGCGTTTCCACTTTTGGAGAAGCGCTCGACAAGAGCGGCTTCAAGGGCGACAAAAGCAACAGAATTTCCCCTGAAAAGTACCTGTGCATGTTTGAAACGCACATCGAGCAGGGACCTGTCCTCGAGGACGCGGGCTGCGATATAGGCGTTGTGGACTGCGTGCTCGGAATGTTCAACTACCGCCTTAAGTTCTACGGACAGACCACCCACGCGGGAACGTTCCCCATGCCAAAGCGCCGCGACGCGTTCTTTGCAGCTTCGCAGGCGCTGTGCCGGCTGCATGAGGAGATAGACAAGCTTGGCTACAGCGACCTTGTTTACACCACCGGCGAGGTGGTATGCCACCCGTGCGTTCACACCTGCGTACCCGACTACTTCGACTTCTCGTTCGACGCGCGCCACGAAAACCCCGAGGTGCTTGAAAAGGTGCTTGCCATAGTCAGGAGCTGCGCGGAAAAGACATGGGCAGGCTGCACCTGCGAGGTAGTCAGGGCGTGGAACAGGGACACCGTTTACTGGGACAAGCGCCTTGTGGGCTTCGTAAAGGAAGCAGCGGAGGAAACGGGCGTAAAGCATATGTACATACACTCGGGCGCGGGGCATGACGCGCAATTCTGCGCATATATGCTGCCCACGACAATGATCTTCGTACAGAGCAAGGACGGTCTTTCCCACTGCGAACCCGAGTTCAGCTCGGTGGAGCACTGCACTGAGGGCGCAACCGTTATGCTCAACGCCGTCCTCAAGGCGGACGAACGCTTCTAGCCGGTCGCCCGGCAGGCGGTTACGGCTGAATGGGCGCTTTGGCGTGCGCTGTCGCACGCGGGTCGGGCGCCCGACGGGCGGTTACGGCTATGCGAGCCGTATTGGCGGTGGTTGTCACACGCGGGCGGCGTTAAACGCTTTATGCGCTATGCGAGCGCAATGAGCCTTTTGCACCGACAAATTGTCGGTAGGGATTTTTTCGTGTTGACACACGGGTAAGTGCGAGGACCAAACCCTTCGGGAGAGGGGGAACAACAAAATCCGACAAAAATCGGCATTTCCCCCTCTCCCTACGGGTTTCTCCTCGCGCTCCTAATCCCCTCTCCCTCTCCCCCTTTGCCGATTTTTCACCGCCGTGCGCCTTGTAATGTTTCTGCAACTGCTCTCACTACTCCGTTTGACGCGCTTAACTGCTCTGACTGTTCGCACGCGACTTCCGAGCATCTGTTATTTTGCTCTGAATTTATGCGCACTTTTTTAAAGTCGCAGTTATCTTCACCGAAATAAGTATTTGCTCACGGCTTTAGAGCCATTTTATACTGCAAAATGCCGCTTTCCATATTGGTTAGCGGCTTTTGTTTACATGAATCAGCTAAGCCACCAAATGCTTAACAAAATCCCGCCCCCGCTTGCAGCAGCACCCCGAACAGACGCTCGGAAGTCGCGAAACAAAATGGAGAGCCGTGTAGCGCGTCCAACGGGGTATTGAAAGCAGTTGCGAAAACCCTGCAAGGCGCACGGCGCCGAAAAATCGGCAAAGGGGGAGAGGGAGAGGGGAAAGGGAGTCCGAGGGAAAACCCGTTTGGGAGAGGGGGAAATGCCGATTTTTGTAGGATTTTGTTCTTCCACCTCTCCCATGAGGGTGTTCCCTCGTTTCTACCCGTGCGGCAGCACAATAAAATTCCTGCTGACAATTTGTCGGTGCAAAAGGCTCTTTGCGCCGAGCAATCGCCTACAGTCCACCCGACGCGCTGTCGGTTAGCGTCTCGATGCGCTCGCCGGCGCCTTTTGCCCTGTCGGGCTGCCGACCGCTACGCTCGGCGCGTATGCCTGCGTGTGACAGCGCACGCCAGCACGGTTCATTCAGCCGTAACTGCCTGTCGGGC
>CAKSEE010000037.1 GCA_934446455.1 uncultured Oscillospiraceae bacterium
GGTCTAAGGTGGCGGTCGAAATTGACCGCCACCGTTTTTTGTAAAAAGCCCGCTTAGTCTGCGTAGTCCTTGTCAATACCCGCGCTTGCCTGCCAAAATGGTGTTGACGACGTAGCTGTGCCTTTCTCGTCAGCCGTTAGCTTAGTCTGCGTAGTCCTTGTCAATACCCGCGCTTATAAGCTCCTTTTCCTCAGCCGCAAGCGCCAGCTCCTGCTCGCGCTGAATATCCTCGTGCAGCGAGAGCATGGGCTTTACGTCCATGCGGCGCACGTGCCTGTCTATGTAGTTCTTTGTGCACTTATAGACCATAGGCGACAGCACCAGAACGCCGATAAGGTTCGGCAGCATCATCATGCCGTTGAACGTATCCGACAGCTCCCACGCGAGATTCTCGCCCATGGTAGCGCCGCCGATTATCGCAACGACGAATATTATCTTGTAGACGATGACCGACTTCTCGCCGAAGAGGAACTCGAACGCCTTTGTGCCGTAGTGGCTCCAGCCAAGCGCCGTGGAGAACGCGAACAGCAGCAGCGCTATCGCAACAAAGCAGCGTCCTATCGTGCCGAAGTCCTGCTGGAATGCAATGCCTACAAGCGAACCCGTGTCGGTTATGCCCGAGTTTTCGATAAGTCTGCCCGTTTCAAGGTCTATGTAGCCCGAGGACAGCACCGTGAACGCCGTGAGGGTGCATACAACGATAGTATCCGCAAATACCTCGAAAATGCCCCACATACCCTGCTGAACAGGCTCTTTGACGTTGGAGCTGGCGTGAACCATTACCGATGAGCCAAGACCCGCCTCGTTAGAGAACACGCCGCGCTTCATGCCCATCTGTACAGCCATCTTCACGCCGTGGCCGACGATACCGCCCACAGCCGCCTCAAGACCGAACGCGCTCCTGAATATCGCTGCGAACACCTCGCCGAAACGGTCGATGTGCTTGAAGCAGATAACAAGCGTACCAACAAGGTACAGCAGCACCATTACGGGAACTATCTTCTCCGCAACCGAAGCGATGCGCTTGATACCGCCGATTACAACGAGCGCCGCGATAGCCATGAGAACGATGCCCGTAACGATGTTCGGAATGCCGAACGTGCTCTTCATGTTGGTGGAGATGGTGTTTATCTGCGTCATGTTGCCGATACCGAACGACGCCAGCAGGCAGAATATGCAGAACAGCACCGCCAGCACCTCGCCTATTACCTTGCAGTGCTTTTTGCCGCCAAGGCCGTACTTTAGGTAGTACATGGCGCCGCCGCTCCACTCGCCGTCCTTGTTGCGTCTTCTGTAAAGGATACCGAGGACGTTTTCGGAGAAGTTAGTCATCATGCCGAAGAACGCCATTACCCACATCCAGAACACCGCGCCCGGACCGCCCGTTACGATAGCGGATGCAACGCCTGCGATGTTACCCGTGCCGACAGTCGCAGCAAGCGCCGTGCAAAGGCTCTGAAACTGCGAAATCGTCTTGTCGGAGGTGTGCTTTGTGATTTTCTTGTCGCGGAATATTGAGCCTATGGTGCATTTTATCCACCTGCCGAAGTGCGACACCTGAAAGAACTTTGTAAGGCTCGTCATAAGTATCCCGACGAGAAGGAGAAGAATAAGCGCGGGCCAGCCCCACACAACGCCGCTTACCGCGTCGTTTACCTTTTTTACTCCGTCAAGGAATGCGTTGCTCTCTGCGGTTTCCGCCGCCGCAGAAAGGAGAAACAGTTTGTCCATACATGGACCCTCCCTATTATAGTATGCCTTTTTATTATACTATAATTCGACAGATTTTGCAAACCCTTTTATAACGTCATTATGCACAAAATTTTCTCCGAAAAATCAGCCCTATCACTGTTCTTCAGCCTAAAACACCGCGCGATAGGTCGCCGCCTGCTGCCCGCCGCGCCGCGCGCCCGCTTCTATCTGAAGCTCCGTAATGCGCTCGGTGCGCGGGAAGATAACGAGCGCCGCGCAACCCTCCGCGCGCACGCCCTCGCCGAGTACCCCGAACTGCTGCGCGCTTGAAAGCCGCTCGCCAAGCCCCGTGAAGATACGCGCGCCCGCGCCGTACACCACGCACACTTCCACCGCGTCGCAGGTGCGCAGCGTAAGCCTGCCGCGCGGGTCGAGCGCTGTTACAACGCCGTCTGCGGGCGCGTACAGCCCCGCGCTGCCCGCACTGTCGAGAAGCGCCCGCGCGGCGTTTTCCGCCGAAAGCCGCAGCCGCTGCACTCCCGCAGGCGGCAGCACCGCGAAGCCGTCGCCCTGCGCGCCCTTTGCGTAGCGCGTGTCGTAAAGCTCGCCCAAAGGGATAACGCGCCCGTCCGCGGCGCTCACAAGCGTTCTCACGGGAGATTGTCTGTCGTTCATTGCCCCACCTCCTGCGGTTATTCTGCCGCAGGAATGCGTTTTTATGCCCGCGAAAATATTTTGCGGAAGGAGGGCAGATTTTTCCCTGCTGATATGTTATAATTACAAAAGGGCGGAGAGCTCGCGCTCGATGCCTGCGGAAAGGGAGGGTCACGGTGTTTAACATCACACATGAAAATGCTGCGGACGTTTTCAGGCGGAACGCCAACGCAGTTTACAGGGTAGCGCTCGGGATAGTGCGCAGCCCCGAGGAAGCGGAGGACATTCTTATGGAGTGTTTCTCGCAGGCGCTGGGGCGCGGCTTCAACGACGAAAAACATCTTAAATACTGGCTTATGCGCATGGCGGAACACAGGGCGCTTAACGTTGTAAAGTCCGCGAGGGTACGCCGCAGCGTGCCGCTTGAGGACGCGCACTCCGCGCCGGGCGCGCAGAACGCAGGGATAAGCGAGCTTCTCGACACGGTAATGCGCCTGCCCGAGATACTGCGCACAGTGATTTATATGTTCTATTACGAGGATATGCCCGCCGCGGACATAGCGCAGGCTCTCGCGATAAGCGAGAATACCGTGTACAAGCGGCTAGCGCGCGGCAGAAAGCTGCTTAAACTTACGCTGGAGGAGGAGCTGCAATGACTGAAAGAGAGCTTAAGGCTATGTACGAAAACGCGTCGCTCCCCGAGGAGAGAATGGCGGAGCTTGAAAAGCGCTTTATATCTAAGGTAGAAGCAATGCCGCAGAACGCGCCCCCCATCCCCGTAATTGACGAGGAGAGCGCCCATGTCGAGCTGAAGCCCGCGCCCCGCCGCCCGCTGAGCGGCGTAATAGGCGTATGCGCGGCAGCGGCGGCTGCCGTTGCGCTTGTCGTGGGGATAACGCTTGCTTATAAGGGCGGGTATATCGGCACGACTTCGCATACGTCGGACGATTCGCAGACCTCGCAGGCCCCGCAGACCTCGCAGGTCTCGCAGACCGTGGAGAGCGCACAAACCACGCAGGACGTGCAGACCGAGGAAACCTCGTCGCCCACGATAAGGCAGGATATGCTGCCAGAATACCCGAACAGGGGTTCGCGTCACAACATTAACGTAAAGCTTGACGACAGCCTTGCCGAGCGCGCAGCCGCGGACCTTGAAAGCAACGCCATTGCCGAAACCGAGATATTCGGACTTTTCACCGTAAGGGACTGGACGGAGGTTACGGAAGTGGAGGGCAGGGAAGCGGAGTTTACCTGTTACACCCTGACAGCGGACGAAATATATTACTCGATCTTTAGCGGAGAACGCGAGGTGCAGGTGGGCGATGAGTTCAAGGTGTACATTTACGGCATGAACTCGGCGCAGTACGACGGCTGCCCGCCGCTTGACGAGGGCGACAGGATAGCAGCGGCGCTGAAGCGCGCGGACGCGGGAGACCCCGCAGTCTACGTGCTTTCTGCGGAATACGCCCTTGCTGACGTGCTTACGATAGACGGCGTGGACTACGCGGCGGTACGCAGCAGCGTATTTCCTGCGATTTCAATGCCGAACCTTGCTGGCAGCGCGCCGCTGGAGCGCGTTACCACCTGCCTTACCAACCCCGCGCGCTACTACCGCGTATACGACCTCAGCAGCTTCGGGACGTATTTCTGGCTTTATATGGACGGCATAAAGGCGCTGAGCGAAAGGAAGTTTGACGTAAGCGCGGGCTTTGGTGCGGACGCCGCCGCGATGGAGGTTTTCGAGCAGTATTTCAGCGGCAGGTGGAAGCACGACCACCCGTGGAAGGTATACGACGACTATATGACGCTCGCGTACACGCCGTACGCGCTTTATGAAAGCGAGTCATACGGGCAGGGCAGCGGCTATGAAAGCGCGCTTGAAAGCTCGTACCGCCGCTATGTCGAGATGTACGGCGCGGCGGACTCCGTTATCGGGTCCGGCGCGAGGTGCGGCGGCTTTATGCAGGACGGTTACGCCGCCTATATGGAGGTAACAGCAGACGGCGTGCGCACGATATACGTTGTTCCGTTCGATACGCCCGAAATCATGTACAGCTATGTAACCGACGAGAAAACGTTCCGCCGCGAGAATTTCGACGACCGCTGGCGGCTCGAGCGCAGGCTTTCCACGGAGGAGGACCTGAGCGGGCTTGTCACCCGCTTTGGGCTGATGAAGGCGCTGAGCGGCAGCTCAAAGGAATTTACGGACATGGTGTGGAACGCCATAGAGAGCGACTTTACCGACGAGAACGGCGCAGCGTGGTCGCGTTATATGTACGACGAGGCGACAAACGCCGTTGTTGAGGCGGGCTACATCACGCTGAACGCCGCGGCGGAGGATTCCATAACAATTTCGCTGCCGTTCTTCTCATCGGCGCGCGAAACGGACGAGAGCGGCAATACGGTCTGCCCCTCGCGCAGCTTCTGCTTTGCGTTTACGGGGAATAGCTGCACGCGCACGCTCAGCAGCGGCGACCCTGCGGGCATGGAGCGCTACTACTCTCCGCTTGAAACTGCGGACGGCTTCCCCTCGCCGTACACGAGAGACCCCGAGTTTGCCGTTGGCAGCGGCATTACTGTAGAGTATTACGCGGCGACGCGGCAGAACGGGCTTA
The DNA here is from genome assembly GCA_934446455.1 of uncultured Oscillospiraceae bacterium. Taxonomy (GTDB): domain Bacteria; phylum Bacillota; class Clostridia; order Oscillospirales; family Ruminococcaceae; genus CAG-115. The sequence goes on from CAKSEE010000037.1 coordinate 4,962, forward strand.
CAGACGTGTACGCCGTGCGCGACCTTGGCTACGCAAAGGCGGGCGGGCAGAACATCTGCGAAATATACCACCGCGACCCGCTGACGGATAAATTTAATCTGATAAGCGCGGCGTATTCGCCGAGCGTGGTGGTATCGGGGAGCTCCGCATTTATCTGGTATACGCCCATGAACCGCGACTATGAAATAGAGGGCGATTATCTCACACAGTATGACGAGGGAATACTTGTTGACCAATGCAGTCTTTACAGGGATTACAGCTTCGGCACGGAACTTTACATGAGCGGCAAATATATCCTTGCGCGCCGCAACCGACAGACTAACTACGAATGGGCGGTGTTCACGGCGGGAGCGCTCAGCACGGGCTATGAAACCTATGCGGACGGTGAGCTTACGCTCACAAAGGACGGCTTCACCACGACAAAGGACGGCAAAACCATTGTTTACGACGCTGCGGGCGAAAACCTTGCGGGAATGGTGCAATATCTTACCGCGAAGCTGCGAAGCGGCTGGAGTCAGTTTGTGATAGACAGCCCATCTTCAACGGGTAACAGCGTTGACGTACCCGATTTCGATTACCCCTGCTATGAGATAGCGAACCCCGAGTGGCGCACGCGCGAGGGGCTGCTGGCGGCGTTTGAGGAATACCTTACCCCCGCAGCCGCAGAGGAGGCGCTCGCGGAGATAACGGGTCACAGCGTGGTGCTTTATAACGGGCAGTACTACACCCCGAGCGGCGCGCGCGGCAGCGACCTCAGCAAGGGGCGGCAGGAGTATTCCGCGGAGCTTTCAGAGGACGGAATGAGCGGCGTAGTTACGTATATCGTTCACGGAGGACCTGACCCCGAGGCTGACAGCACGATAGTTGAAACCTACACCATAGGCGCTGTAAAGACGGAGAACGGCTGGAGACTGGACAGATTCTATCAGCCATACTAAAGAAAACAAAATAATAGCGGGGGTTGAACAAAATCAGCCCCCGCTAGTTTATGCTGTTTAAGTGAGCGTTATCGTAAGCTCGCCGCCCGTAAGGCTTGAAGCCCACCGAGAAGCGCTGCACCCGAGCGCCTCGAGCGAATCGAAGAACGCGTAGTTGTTCTGCATTTTTGTGATAAGCTTGTTGGCAAGCGCGTTGCTTTCAAGCGTTATCGTGGTGTCGTACACGCCGAGCGCGTAGTTGTCCGCGCAGAGCTTTACAAGCGCGTCATACGCCTCAGAAACGCTTGTGTATACGGTAATACCGCTGTGCTCGTAGAAGTCGTAGCCCGAAGCCGCCGCCTCAGGCACGGTGAACGGGTTTTTCACCTTGTGGTCCTCAAACATTTTGCTGTCGCTTATGCAGAAGTAGTCATAGTAGGGCTGACCGTTGCCGCCGACGGGGTCGTCCCACGTCACGTCTGTCTGATACCACACGCCGTCAACCTCCACCATGTTCCACAGGTGGGACTCGCCCGCGTAGCCCGCAACGCACATGCAGTTCACGCCGATTGACTGCGCAAGGTACATAAACGCCTTGGAGTAACCCTCGCAGAGCGCCTTTCCGTAAACCAGCGGACCGTCCGCCTCGGAGATGTACGAGTTGCCCGTGCTCTTGTAATCCGTGCGCAGTATTATCTCGTCGTGTATCACCGCGAGCCTGTCGAACACGTCGTCCTTTTCAAGCGCCTTTGCAATTATCTCGTCGGCAGCCGCGTCGAACAGGGGCTGTATCTCCGCCGCCTGAGCCGCCGTGCGGGAATACTGCGGGTTTACGGAGATAATGCTGCTTGTGTTGTAGTAGGAGTACGAATAGCCGTTGCCGAGCCAGAAGAACTGCGCGTTGTCGTAATCAAACGCCCAGTAAACGCGGTCGAGGGTGCTTACGGATATCCCGAGCCCGCTCAGGTCCGCGCTTTTGGCGTGCGCCGCCACGGCTTCATAAAGGCGCTCGTAAGCGCGCTTTTCCGCAGAGGAAAGCGTGTTGTAGGCGTACTTTACCGTGTAGTCGTCAACAATGCTGTTGCTCGGCACGGCGGTTACTTTCTTGGTTATCTTGTAATCCTTTGTTATGTAGCGCGCGGTCCAGCCGCTCTTTACAGTCATAACGCGAAGCGTTGCGCTTTCAGAGAGCGTTATGCCCTGTGCAGTGTAAAGCGCGGAGTTTTTGGTGGGCTTTGTGCCGTCGAGCGTGTAGTAGAACTTTACTCCCGACACGGGCGAGGAGAGCGTTATCTTCTGCGCGGCGCCGTAAGTACCCTCCGCGGGGGTAATGTTCACCTTGGGGGAGAGTTTGTAGTTATAGGTGCGCACGGCGCTTTTCTCGCCGTTTTTAACGGCGTACACCTTAAGCTTTGTGGTTTTTGTGAGCGTGAGCGCCTTTGTATAGCGCTTGTAGCTCCCGCCGTTTGCGCTGTAGTAGATAGTCGCGCCCTTTGTCGCGCAGGCGAGCTTCACTTTTACGCTGCCCGAGGCTATAATGCTGCCCGATTTTCTGTTCGCGGCAGGCGCGGAAACGGCGGAAGCCGCCTGCGCGTACGCGCTTTCAGAACCGAGCGCGCTCTGCACGGGCGCCGTAAAAATCCCGCACGCGACAACCGCCGCGCATATTGCCGATAGGAGTCTTTTCTTCATGCTAAGTCCTTTCCCAGCCGTTGCCCAAAGTTACTGTTATTTTATCATATCCGCGCGTCTGCGCAGACAGCTTTTCAATGCCCTGCTGCTTCCTTTATACGGTAATATCCCCGTACATCTCGGGCCGCCTGTCGCGGAAAACGCCCCAGCTCATGCGCATTTCGCACAGCTCGTCAAGGTCGAACGACTTTACAAGCACGCAGTCGCTTGTTCTGTCGGCAGACTCGGCTATCTCGCCCACGCCGTCGGTTATGAAGCTTGAGCCGTAGAACGTGAGCGCGCTTTCCTGCTGCGAGTTGTCCGCGTCGGGCGTTACGCGCTCGGTGCCAATGCGGTTCGCCGCTATTACGGGCATAAGGTTCGCCGCCGCGTGACCCTGCATACACCTGCGCCAGTGCGGCATACTGTCGCACTCGATTATCGGCTCGCTGCCTATCGCGGTGGGGTAAAGCAGCAGCTCCGCGCCCATAAGCGCCATGCAGCGCGCCGCCTCGGGGAACCACTGATCCCAGCAGATCCCCACGCCTATCCTGCCGTATTTCGTATCCCATACCCTAAAGCCCGTGTTGCCGGGGGTAAAGTAAAACTTCTCCTGATAGAAGTGGTCGTCGGGGATATGCGTTTTGCGGTACGTTCCGAGTATCGAGCCGTCCGCGTCAATCATCGCAACGCTGTTGTAGAGCACCGTGCCCGCGCGCTCGTAAAAGCTTATCGGCAGCACGACGGAAAGCTCCCGCGCGACCTCGCAAAAGCGCCTTACCGCGGGGTTTTCCCCGAGCGGCAGGGCAAGCCCGTAGCTTTCGTAGCGGCGCTCCTGACAGAAGTACCATGTTTCAAAAAGCTCGGGCAGAAGTATAACGTTCGCGCCCTTTGCCGCAGCCTCCCGCACAAGCGCCTCGGCTTTTTCTATGGAACGCTCCCGCGTGTCGGGAACGGACATCTGCACAGCGGCAGCGGTTATTTTTCTCATATTCATTTCTCCTTACTTAAATACAGGCTTGTCGGTGCGTATTTCTCGCTTGTTCTGAACGGCACGAGCGGCATTTCCACGCCGCCGAGCGCCGCTTCTATAAGCCGCTTTGACAGCTCGGGGACGTCCTCGCGCGCGAGGGCGTCCTGCGCGTCCAGCCACAGCACCTCGCTGTTTTCCTCGCCGTCGCTGCGAGCCGTGCCGCTTACGTATTCCGCACGAAAGGCAACGTACCAGTCGTGCATATTAAAGCGTATGCCAAGCACCGCAACGGGCTTTACAGCAACGCCTGTTTCCTCCGCCAGCTCGCGCGTCACCGCCTGCTCGGGCGATTCGCCGCGCTGAACGTACCCTCCGGGCACTATCAGCATACCTTTGCCCGCGCCGTATGTGTGCCGCGCGAGAAGCACCCTGCCCTCGTGCAGCACAACGCCCGCAACGGATTTTTCCCATATCGTGTTATGCTCGGACATTTCAGCGCTCCTCTCCGAAAACGCGCTCCGCCGCTTCGGGCAGCTGCGTTATGCTCTCGATTTCCGCTGCGGCGCTCTCGACCCGCCCGAAGCCGTACGCCGCGTGAATGAACGGCACCCCCGCCCGTGCGGAAGCCTCGCAGTCGCCCTGCGTGTCGCCGATATATGCGGCGCGTGAAACGCCGTTTCGCTCCATTACAAGCCGTATATTGTCGCCTTTGGGCAGCAGCGTTCTGCCCCACATTTCGTAGTCCTCGAAATACTCCGCAAGCCCCGTTATCCGCAGAAAAAGCTGGACATACCCGTCCTGCGAGTTGCTTACGATAAACAGGCGATAGCGCCCGCGCAGCTTTTCAAGCGTTTCGCGCACGCCCGCGTAAAGCGTGCCGCAGTGCGTTTCAAGCCACGAATGCTCGCCCAGCGTGCAGCGCTCCATAAGCGCCGCGCGGCGCTCCCTTTCAACGTCGGGGAAGAGCATATCCGCAATTTCGCTCATGGTGCGCCCCATAAAGCGGTGCATATCCTCTATTGTGACAACGCGCGCCGCTTCCGTCTGCGCAAGGGCGTTCGTCCACGCGTCCGCGCACTGCTGCGACGAGTCCCAGAGCGTGCCGTCAAGGTCGAATATAAGCGCGTTCATCGGCATTCCTCCCTTAAAAGCGGTACATGAGCGGCGGGAGCCTGTACGCGCGTTCTCTCAGGCGCAAAGCCCGCAGAATAAAGCTCATGCCTTACCTGTTTTCAAAGCGCGGTATCTGCTGCGTTATGCAGTGGATATTCCCGCCGCCGATAAGAATGTCCCTTGCGTATATCGGGACGATTTCCCGCGTGGGGAAAAGCTCCGCGAGCTTCTGCCGCGCCGCCTCGTCCGCAGGGTCGCCGAAGAACGGCATTACCACCGCACCGTTTGCAATGTAAAAGTTTACGTAGCTTGCCGCAAGGCGCTCGCCCGCCGTTCGCGTGGGCTGAAAGTCCATCGTATCGAGCCCCTCGCACTCTTCGGCGGTTATCGTAACGGGCTTGGGGCAATTAAGCCTGTGCACGGTGAACCGCCGCCCGTGCGCGTCCGTTTCGCGCTCGAGAACGTCAAGGCACGCCTTTGAAAGGGCGTACTGCGGGTCGCTTTCGTCGTCCGTCCACGCAAGCACCACCTCTGCGGGCTTTACGAACGCGCAGATATTATCTACGTGTTCGTTTGTTTCGTCGTTATATATGCCGCGCGGCAGCCATACCACCTTTTTAACGCCGAGCGAGTCCATGAGCTTCTGCTCTATCTCCCCGCGGGCAAGCTCGGGGTTGCGCCCCGCGCTCAGCAGGCAGGCTTCGGTCGTTATGCACGTTCCCTCGCCGTCGCAGTGTATAGAGCCGCCCTCGAGCACAAAGCCGCTCATGTCGTACATATCCTTTTCGTACAGGTCGCAGATTTTTCTCGCCATGCGGTCGTCCTTGTCCCACGGGAAATAAAGCCCGTCCACAAGCCCGCCCCACGCGTTGAAGCTCCAGTTTATCCCGCGTATCTCGCGCCCGTTGGTAACGAACGTAGGCGCAACGTCGCGCGCCCACGAGTCGTCCGAGGACATCTCCACAACGCGGATATGCTCGGGCAGAAGCCTGCGGGCGTTTTCGTACTGCTTTTCGCTTGCACATACCGTAACGCGCTCGCTGCGCGCTATCGCCTCGCATACCTTTACGAATGCCTTTCTCGCGGCGTAAGCGCCGTACTGCCACGAATCGCTGCGCTCGGGGAATATCAGAATGCACCCGTAATGCTCCGAAAACTCCGCGGGCATATAGAATCCGTCCTCCGACGGCTTTGTATGCAGAACTCTCATGCTGTCCTCCCGCCGCAAAAATTCCCGCCGGATGGGCAGGCGCGGCTTATATTAAGTATAGCATATCCGCGTGAAAAAATCAACATGAAAAAGCGCTCCCTTATTTAGTGGGAGCGCCTTAGGCTGCCGATAAAGGCACATCTGCACGCGTAAGCTTAGCTGCGCGGCGTCCATGCCGCGCTTTTGGCTTACGCTTAACAGCGTCCTGCTGTGTCGTCAACGTCTTTTCGGCAGGCAAAAAGCCTAGCCGAAATGACGTTTCCTAGCAGCTGCACCTTTCTCAACAGCCTTGAAAGATACTTTTTCGACGAGCTGAAGCGCTTTCGCTTAGTTGGAGGGCGCCTTAACGCTGTAGTTTGTGATATTCACGTCCGCCTGCGTATAGCCGTCTATGGTCGCCGCCGTGTCAAAGGCCGCTTCGGAGAACGTAAGCTCAAGCTCCGCATAAACGAAGCCGCGCGCTGTGTATTCGCCCAGCTCCTGCGCGAGCTCCTCGGGCAGGACGAACTGCATAGTGTTCATGCAGAGATACGAGCCGTCCGCCTGCCGCACGGGGAGATAGTCGCCGCCGAAGCCCCTGCTGCCGTAAGCGAAAAAGCAGGGCAGCCCCGCTTCCTTAAGGCTTTCGGGGTAGGGGTAGAACCTTATCTCGCCCCTGCCGTTTTCGCAGGCTATTCCCGAAAGCGTTATCTCCGCGCCGTGGATACGCAGCCGCTGCTGTAAGATTTCGGGAGTGCCGCCGCGCCCCATTATAAATGTGCAGGCGGCGTCTGTAACGCGCGCCCCGCCGATTACGTCGTCGGCGCGGAGGCAGGTAAACTTCTCCGCCTGCGAAGTGGGCTGCTCCTCGCTTTGCCAGAGGGTATTTTCGTAGCCGTAGGCGCGCTCGAGTGTCACGGTGAAGTATTCAAGCGAAAGGTCTACCGTTTCGCCGTCGGGGGCTGTAAAGCATAAAGGGGAGTCGGCGGGAGAAGCAGCTTCTGAGCTTTCAGCGGGAGCGCTTTCAGCAGGCACACTCGCGCTTTCGGGCGTGTTTGCGCGGCAGCCGACAAGCGGCGCGCACAGAATAAGCGCTGCGGCTAACAGCAAGGGGAGTGGCTTCATATGTTTTCTCCTTGTATTTTAGTATAGTTCGGCTGAATAAACGCAGTTTTCTTCCCGGCTGAACGTTCCCACCGTATTCTCGCGGGCGGGATACGCCCACATAGCGCCGCAGTCCTTAAGCGTGTATGCAAGCGCGGCTTCCGCGTCGTAGAGCCGGAGCTCGCCGTCGGACGTGTGAACGTAGAAATACTTCCCCAAAAACCCGCCGCCCATGTACCTGTAGGTGTGAACGCTGTACACTCCGCCGCTTTTCTCGTCAAGAAGATAAATTGCGGAAAAGCCGCTCTGCGCCTGATACCGCCACGCAACGCGCCCGCCGTTCGCCGCTATCAGCATAAACCCTTCGGGGTCGGCGCCCGTATCAACGCGCTTGCCGTCATAGCACACAACGGCGCACCCGCCCTCGTCAATGGCGTACGCCGTGCCGAGCGCGCAGGGCGTTTCGTATGTGGGCAGAACGTTCTCGACGACTGTTTCCGTGCCGCTTGCGGCGTCGTATATAACATAGCTCGCGCTGTCGCCGTCCATGCAATGCCAGCCGACTTTGCCGCCGCCCGCTGCAAGGTTCGGCGCGGTAAAGTCTGCGGCGCTGCCGCTTGCCGCCTCGCAAAGCTCGCCGCTTTCGGGCGAGAGGCTGTATATATGCCAGCCTCCCGTTCCGCAGGTCGAGAACCACAGAAGCCCGTCCGCATATACCGCAGAATAAAGCGCCGTTTCCTCGTCAAACGCAAGCTGCTTTATAAGGGCGCTTTCGCCGCTCGCTTTGTCAAGCCCATACAGCTCAAAACCGAGGTTTGTGTTATCCACGTAAAACAGCAGCAGCGAATCCCCCGTATCCGCAAAGCCGTTAAGCGTAAGCGGCGTTTCCCCGCCATTAGCATATACGGCGGGGCAGGAATAGCGCTTTACCGCAGTGTCTGCGGGCGCGCTCTGTCTGTCCCGGCGGTCAAGGTCGAAGCCTGCGTTGGCAGGCGCGCTTTCAGCATTTGTACTTTCAGCGGGAGCGGGAGCGCTTTCGGGCGTACCTGCGCGGCAGCCGACAGGCGCGCAGAGCGCAAGCGCGGTAAGGGCGAGTGCTGCAAATCTTTTCATGGAGTTGTTCCTTTCCTTTAGCTAATGTGCGCCGAGTGCGGATTACTCCGCCCTCATAATGTACAGTACCCCGTCGCTGTAAGTACCGAGTCTGTCGCTGCTAATCGGATATGCCCATGAAGTGCCTACGTCCGTTATCTCGTATTGATTTCCGTCCGTGCTGTCGTAGAACAGTACATTTTCGTCCCTGCTTGTGTGGACGCAGAAATACCTGCCGATAATGCCGCCGCCCATAAATCCATCTATTGAGCAGGTGAATTTCATGCCGCTTTCGGTATTGAGAAAATACACATCGTTCGGGCTGCCGTAGTAGTTGGTTTTCCACATGATAAGTCCGTTCTGTGCCGCAACAAGCGAAAAAGACTTAGATGACATATCTGTTTCAATGCGCTTGCCATCGCTGTAAATTACGGCTTTCCCGTTTTCGCCGGCGGCATACGCAAACCCCGCGGCGCGCTCGTATGGGTTCAGGGAAATGACGTTTTGCACGATGGTTTCTGTACGGGTTTCGGGGTCGAAAGTTACAAGATTTATATCGTCGCCGTGCTGCGTATACCATGTAAGCTTGCCGTTTGTGCAGGATAAGCAGGGAATGCGCGGTTCTTCATCGCCGCTCCCTTCCCTGAGTACGGTCACCGTGTTGTCGTCAAAGGAGAACTTACAGATCTGCCATAATTCGTTTTCGTTGTAAAGCGAAAAGTAGAGCGCATTATCCGTGTTTACGCATGAGAACATTACAGATGGTATCTCAAACCTCAGCTGCTTTACGAGCTTGTTTTCGCCGCTCGCCTTGTCAAATCTGTATATATCAAACCCGGTTGTCATAGTAAAGGAGTGCTGACAGTCGTAGATGTAATACACAGCGTCTGACGTATCCGCAAAATAATACATTCCAAGCGGAGCTTTTTCATCTTCCTCAAACAGCGTTCCGGCATATTGTTCCGCAAACGCCTCATTATACACCGTGGGGACGGCGTATTTGCTGAGCGTAACGTCGGCGGGGGCTTGCAAAGGTGTTTGCGTATTTGTGCCGGCATTAGCTTCGGAATTTGTTTCAGTATTTGTTTGCGTATCAGCTTCGGTGGTTGCGGTGGTTTCCGAGTCTGCCGCGCTTATCGGCTCGGAGGAGCTGCCCGTGCCTGCGGGTGCGGAGCAGGCGGCGAGAAGAAGCGCTGACAGGATAAAAAGAGCGATGAACTTTTTCATTGAATGTACCCTTTCTTGAATCAGGAAAAAGCAGCGTTATTTTCAGCCTGACTGTGATAGACAAATTATATAAGGATTGTTGCCATCCTGACTCTTTGCTGCTTCGTATGCTTCGTTTGAATCAACCATAAAACGCCCTCTATAATTGTCATTCCGGCAGCAATCAGCCGTTTCCATCTTCTCTGATGATAAATCAACATAGTCTATAACAACGTAATGTCATTGCAGCTAAAACTGCGCCTTTAACCGGTTTTTCATTGTTTTTCTCTTCTGAATACAGAAAGTTTTGCGACGAAAATAAAAATGTGCATATTCCTCCTTTGTAATAAAAAAATTGAATAAATTGCCTCCCTTATAACATATAACCAGCTTATAGGTTAAAATGTGAGCGCTTTTCCCGAAAAAGAATATTATTGTATATGTGCACAAATATGTACGGCGCGGTTTGGCAACTTTTTTGGGCAGATTTTGCCCGTCGCTATTGATAGGCGGCGAATAGGCAAAACAAAAACCGCCCCGCACAAAACGCGCAGGGCGGAAAAAAATTGGTTGCGGTGAAAGGATTTGAACCTTTGAAATGACGGAGTCAGAGTCCGTTGCCTTACCGCTTGGCGACACCGCAGTAACCTAACGAATGATATTATATCACTATCGCCGTAATTTGTCAAGGGGGTTTACAAAATTTTTTTGCCCTTGCCGGAATATTATTGCACGCAAAGTGCGGAATATTCATTGAAAGCGGCTTGCAGCGCGTTTTTGATGTGAGAATTGCACAAAAAAGGAAGTGAATATTTTGCCTTGCTTTTTTTCTGCAAATATTGACAAGCGCAATTTAATATGATATAATGTGATTGGCAGGTGAAAATCTGCCCGAAAAAACAATAAAAATGGAGGTTTCGTCTATGACAGCAAAGAATATGGGCATAATCGCTCTCGTGTGCGGCATTGTTGGTATCGTTGGCTCTTTTATCCCCGGTGTAGTTTACATTGCACCGCTGTGCGCTATCGCAGGTATCGTTTTCGGTGCGCTTGCGCTTAAGAGCATCAAGGCGTCCGGCAACACTGACGGTAAGGGCCTTGCAGTAGGCGGTCTGGTTTGCGGTATCGTTTCCACCGCTCTGTCCGTACTTATGCTTGCTTGCGCTCTGTGCGCTCTGTGCGCTCTCGGCGGCGCTCTCGGCGAGCTTGCAGGCAGCCTGCAGTAATTTGGCAATATCCACAAGCCCTGCCCCATAGGGGCGGGGCTTGTTTTTTGGAAAGGAATGCTATGTTTCCCGGTTTTACTCTGTTCGGAAAATTTATCAGCAGCTACGTCCTTTGCACGCTTGCGGGTATATTCACCGCCTGCCCGCTTGCTGTATGGCGCTGCAAAAAGCGCGGCGGCGACGACATCAGCATGATTTTTGTGTTTCTGTTCGGCGCTGTAGGCGTGTTTGTGGGAATGCACCTGCTGTACGGCATTACAAACATCGCCTACTGGGGCGAGCTGTTCAGGGCTAATGACTTTATCGACTTCTGTAAACGCGCGGGCGTCATATTCGGCGGCGGCGTGTTCTACGGCGGACTTATCGGCGGGCTTGTCGCGGGCGGAATTTCAATAAAGGTGCAGAAGCTGGACGCGGCGCTCTACTGCGACTGCGCGGTGTTTGCAATACCGCTGTTCCATATGTTCGGCAGGATAGGCTGCTTTCTCGGCGGGTGCTGCTACGGTAAGGAGAGCGAATACGGCGTTATGTTCACAAACTCCCTTGTGGAGTCCGCAAACGGCGTGACGCGCGTCCCCGTGCAGCTTTACGAGGCGGCGTTCAACCTTGCGCTGTTTGCGCTGCTGTTTGTTCTGGAACATAAGGGCGCGCTTAAGGGACGGCTGCTGGCGCTCTACCTGCTTACATACCCCGTGGGGCGGTTCATTCTGGAGTTCTGGCGCGGGGACGAATACCGCGGCTTTCTCTTCGGACTGTCCACCTCGCAGCTTATAAGCATAGTTTTGTTCGCGGGGGCGGCGCTCCGGTTCATTTTTGCGCCAAAGCGGGTGCCTGCGGAAGAAAGGACAAGCAATGACTAACCTTATACAAAAGGCGCTCTCGATATTCGCGGCGCTCACTGTTTTCGCCACGGGCTGCGCCACCTCGCCCGAAAGCGGCGAAACATCACAGACATCGGAGGATACCACAATGACCCTTTCGCAAAAGACCTTTGCAGCAGACGGGCAGCACGTTAAAATGCTCGGGCGCACCCATACCGAGGACGGTATACTGTGGCTGGCGCACTCCGCAAGCGGCGTTGAGTTCACCATGACGGGCACGTCCGCCTCGGTGACGCTTGCAGCGGACAATATGTGCGGGCAGGAGGCAAAGCGCCCGCGCTTCGCGGCATATGTAAACGGCGAGCGCGTTGTCGATGAAATGCTCTCGCAGAGTATGCAGTCGCTTGAGATATTCACCTACGACGCGGAGCAGGAGGTGACCGTAACGCTCATCAAGCTCTCGGAGGCAGCGGAGTCCACCTGCGGCATTGTGGGCATCGACGTAACGAGCGTCGGCGATATCGCCCCCACGGCTGAAAAGGCGCTCAGGATAGAGTTTATAGGCGACAGCATAACCTGCGGCTACGGCGTTGACGACGAGGACCGCGACCACCACTTCGCTACGTCCACCGAGGACGCAACAAAGGCGTACGCCTACAAGACCGCGCAGCTTCTCGACGCGGACTACAGTCTTGTGTCCTACAGCGGCAACGGCATTGTGTCGGGCTACACCACGCAGGGGAATCAGGTAAAGGCGCAGCGCGTGCCGATGTTTTACGAGGAGTTCGCGCGAAGCGCGGGCAGCTACAACGGATACAGCGTAAGCTCCACACCGTGGGATTTCACGCGGTTCGTCCCCGACGTTGTTGTTATCAACCTCGGCACCAACGACGCGTCCTACACGGGTAACGACAAGGATCTGCAGCAGGAATACACCGACGCCTATGCGGAGTTCCTTAAAAAGGTACGCAGGGACAACCCCGACGCGCAGATAATATGCGCTCTCGGCGTTATGGGCGATACCCTCTACAAGGCTATGTGCGCCGCTGTTGAAAATTACACGGCGGAAACGGGCGACGAAAAGGTGTCCACCCTGCACCTTACCGCGCAGGACGGCAACAAGAACGGCTATGCCGCGGACTGGCACCCCACCGCGGCAAGCCACGACGTTGCAGCCGCAGAAACCGCAGAGATGATAAAGAGCGTTCTCGGAATGTAACAAGCGCGAAAAACGCGCAAAGCAAGAATTACAAAGCCCGCGCAGCAGCCCTGCGCGGGCTTTGACATATAACGCGCTTCCATTCGTGCGGCAGAATGTGGTAGAATAATACAAAATACATCGGGACATCAGGCTTCTCAGCTAAGGAGGGATATTTATGTCGGGCTCTGTTTTGCTCCTTGTTATTTCCATAGTGCTTCTGGTTCTCTGCATTGGCGCGGCGGCGGTGTCCGTGTTCTTTATTATAAAGGGAGCGCGTGGTTCCGCGGGCGCGGACGTCATCTGCCCGAAATGCAGAGCGAAGCAGCGCGCGGGTACAAAGTTCTGCGCGGAATGCGGCGTGCCGCTTCCCGTAAGCAGACAGGCGTTCTGCACTGAATGCGGCACGCGCTGCGAGGCGGGCATGGTGTTCTGCCCGAACTGCGGTAAGGCGGCGGAAGCGGCGGCGCCTGCGCCCGCAAAGCGCTCCAAAGCGCCCGTAATTGCAGCGTGCGCAAGCGTTGTGATGATGGTTCCGCTTATCGTGCTGATAGCCGTAAGCAGCGCAGACCTCGGCAGCAGCCGCGACTACATAATCTCCGACCGCTACAGCAGCGATGACGACTACTACCCGCACCGCGACCGCGACGAGAGCAGCGACAACGGCGGCTATAACGAAAGTAGCTACGGCGGTTATGAAGATAACGGCGGCTACGATGAGAGCAGCTATACCGACGGCGGCTATGGCGGCGGCAGCGTCTGCGTCCCCGAATACACCTCCTGCCTTAAGTGCCACGGCACGGGCATCTGCCCGGTATGCTACGGCAGGGGCGGAATGTCCTACAACACCTACGGGCAGGACGACGACGGCTGGGTAGAGTGCGCGGCGTGTCACGGTGGCAGGCTCTGCCCGCGCTGCAACGGCACAGGCAGGGAATAAGGCGCGCGGCAAACGGCTCATAATAGCTTTGGGGACGGCTTCGGCTGCCACCTTTTGCGCATAATGCAGCTGTAGGCTTTCCCTTTGTGCTCAGCTTATGTCGAATATCTCGCTGCAGGTTGTATCACCCGGTGGGGAGAGCTTCCCATGCCTCTGCCATCGCTCCCGCATAACGGCGCGCAGCCTGCCGTCCAAGACTCGCTCCCGCAAAAAACAGCGCGCGGCGGCGCGAGTACGCCTGAAAAAGCCAACGTCTGTCCGAATCCGGGCGAGTAATCTCCCTGCAAAAAATATTTTTGAAAAATTAGCGTTTACCCCCTTGAAAAATTTTGCGGAGTATGCTAGAATAAATCCAAGATGTTGACGGCGCGGGATATTTGTGCGCTTGAATGTAAACGATTACTCAGCTGCCCGGCATTCTGTATGAAAACAAATGGCGCACCCGCGCGGCGCGCCGACAAGAAAATAAACAACACGGAGGACTCACCTATGAAGTATGCAGACGGACTCTGGCTTAACAAGCCCGGCTACGGCGTGAACTACGCAACACAGATGTACGAGGTAACCGCAGACGAAACCTCGATAAACGTTCTTGCAACCAACCAGTGGATTGCGAACCGCGGCATGACCCTCGGCGGTCCTGTTCTTGAAATCAGCTTTACCTCCACGCTTGAGGACACCATCAAGGTTACGGTAGACCACTACAAGGGGCGCGTCAGGAAGTCCCCGTCCTTTGAGCTGTACGAGGACGCTTCCTTTAAGCCCGTTATAAACGAAACCGAGAGCGCTTACGAGCTGATTTCGGGCAAGACCCGCGTTGTCGTTGCTAAAACGGGCGCGTGGGACATCAAGTATTACTACGGCGACAAGCTGCTGACAAAGCAGGGCTGGCGCACCACCTCCTATATCACCGAGGAGCAGTGGAAGACCAACGAGCGCATGGCGAACGACACGATGAAGCCGTTCTTTGCGCACGACGAAACTGCGGACGGCGCTGTAATGCGCGAGATGATGAACATAAGCGTTGGAGAGAGCATCTACGGCTTCGGCGAGAAGTTCTCCACCTTCGTAAAGAACGGGCAGACCGTTGAAATATGGAACAACGACGGCGGCACGAGCTCGGAGCAGAGCTACAAGTCCATTCCGTTCTACGTATCCTCCAGAAGCTACGGCCTGTTCGTAAACCACCCCGAAAAGGTAACGTTCGAGGTTGCAAGCGAAACCGTATCCAAGGTGGCATTCTCCGTTCAGGGCGAGCACCTTGAATATTTTGTAATCGGCGGCGAGAAGATTTCCGACGTGGTTTCCGTGTACACAACGCTTACGGGCAAGCCCGCGCTCACGCCCGCTTACACGTTCGGCCTGTGGCTCACAACGTCCTTTACCACAAACTACGACGAAAAGACCGTTTCGAGCTTCATCGACGGCATGGCTGAGCGCGATATCCCGCTTGAGGTGTTCCACTTCGACTGCTTCTGGATGAAGGAGTTCAACTGGTGCGACCTTACATGGGACAAGAGAATGTTCCCCGACCCCAAGGCGATGCTTACGCGCCTTAAGGCAAAGGGGCTGGAGATATGCGTGTGGATAAACTCCTACATTGCGCAGCGCTCGTCCATGTTCGACGAGGGCGTTAAGGGCGGCTACTTTGTAAAGACCACCGACGGCAGCGTATGGCAGGGCGATATGTGGCAGCCCGGCATGGCTATCGTGGACTTCACCAATCCCGCCGCGCGCGAGTGGTACAAGGGCAAGCTGCGCGCGCTGTGCGAAATGGGCGTTGACGCGTTCAAGACCGACTTCGGCGAGCGTATCCCCACAAAGGACGTTGTTTACTACGACGGCAGCGACCCCTACAAGATGCACAACTACTACACCTACCTCTACAACAGGACCGTATTCGAGGTGCTTGAGGAATACTACGGCAAGGACAAGGCGTGCCTGTTCGCGCGCTCTGCAACCGTAGGCGGGCAGAAGTTCCCCGTACACTGGGGCGGCGACTGCTTCTCCAACTACGAGAGTATGTGGGAAACGCTGCGCGGCGGTCTTTCGCTGTGCATGAGCGGCTTCGGCTACTTCAGCCACGACATCTCGGGCTTCGAGGCGCAGGGTACTCCCGACCTTTACAAGAGATGGTGCGCGTTCGGACTTATGTCCTCTCACTCAAGACTTCACGGCAACAGCTCCTACCGCGTTCCGTGGAACTTCGACGAGGAGAGCTGCGACGTTCTGCGCCACTGGACAAAGCTCAAGGGCAAGCTCATGCCGTACCTCTGGGCGCAGGCGCAGCGCACACACGCAACGGGCGTTCCCATGATGAGGGCTATGGTTATGGACTACTGCGACGACCCCGCGTGTCTTGCGCTTGACAGGCAGTATATGCTTGGCGACAGCCTGCTTGTAGCTCCCGTATTCAACGAGGAGGGCGTAGCGCAGTATTACGTTCCCGCAGGCAAGTGGACGGATATTCAGACGGGCGAGGTTTACGAGGGCGGCAAGTGGTACACCACAAAGCACGACTACTTCTCGATGCCGCTGCTTGCAAAGCCCGCAAGCATTATCGCATACGGCGACTTCAAGCGCAGCTTCACCTACGACTACGCGGAGAACGCTGACATCGTGGTTTACGCGCTTGAGGACGGCGAGAGCGCTTCCGCAAAGCTCTACGACGCGGACAGCCGCGAGGTGCTTTCCGTTACCGCGCAGAGATGCGGCGACGTTATCAGGGTAAAGACCGAGGGTACGGCTAAGAACTTCAAGGTAAGAAGCTCTCAGGGTCTTGCAGTAGAAATGGCATAATCCTGCGCTATAACAAAAAATACCGCGCTCCCTTATTCGGGGGGCGCGGCTTTGCGTATTCTTGACAAAACGCTGCGTTTCATCTATAATTAAGTCAACATCAGATCATATGGAGAAAGCTATGTCACATGAACCATCACCCCGCCTTATGTGCTGTCGGGAAAAAACGCTGCGCTCTTCCGCGTGCGGACAGCTGATAAGCCCCACGGGCTTTTTGCACCACCGCCGCCGCTTTGAAGAAAACGTGCTTATAATGATGACGGAGGGCACGCTTTTCATCACGGCGAACGGCGCGCCGCGCGTCGTTTCTGCGGGGCAGTATATCCTGCTGCCTGCGGGGGAGGAGCACTACGGCGCTGCGCCCTCGCAGGGGCGGCTGTCGTATCTCTGGGCGCATTTTCGCGGAGAATTCCGCGAGTGCGCGGGCGCCGCGAACGCTGCGGGCATTGCGAATGCTGCGAGCGCGGACTCTGATAACGCGGGCTTCGCCTATCTTCTGCCCGAAACCGCGCGCCTGTCCGACTACGGGCGGTCTGCGCAGCTGTTCCACCAGCTTATGGACCTTTCGCTTGAGGAGCGCCTGTACTCGCAGGACATGGCGGACTACGCGGTGAGCCTGCTTATGATGGAGCTTTCGCAGGAATACTTCATAAGCGCGGGCGGCGCGCAGCGGCTGCCCCCCGCCGTGGCTTCCGCGAGGGAGTGGATAAAGAACCACTGCTTCCGCCCGTTTACAGCAGCGGAGCTGGCAGAGGCGCTCGGCTACAGCGCGGACTACCTCTCCACGCTATTTAAGCAAAGCACGGGCGAATCAATAACGCGCTGCGCGAACAGGCTGCGCATAAATACGGCAAAGACCCTGCTCACAAATTACGGCGTAACGGCAAAAGAAGCCGCATATTCCTGCGGCTTCTCCGATGAAAAGTATTTCATGAAAGTGTTCAGGCAGTTCGAGGGGCTCACGCCCACGCGTACAAGGACTCCTTCGGCAGGAAGAACATCAACTGAGTTTTCTTGTGAAGTACACCGTGTAGCGCTCGTCTGTTATGTCGTAGAGCGGCACGAGGTCGAAGTTCTCGGGCTGGTTCACCGTGCGGTAAACGCTCTGCTGCCACGGGAACGTGCTGTAGGTATGCTCGGTGACGTTCACGAGAGAGCTTTCGGGCGCGCCCTCGGCGTAAATGCCCCTGTCGCTTTCGCAAAGCCCCGCAAGCACCACTGGACCCTCCGCAAACGCGGTGAGATGCGGCATATCGGGCAGCGTGGACGCGGTAAGCGCTGCGGGGAAGTACACGTTTATCGCGTCGCCGCCCCATGTGCGGGTAATGGCTATAAAGCCGTTTTCCGCAGGCGCGGAATACTCCTCGCCGTTTACGGATATAACGGGCGCGCCGCTCGCCCATGAGGGCACTCGCAGCATGAGCGTAAAGCTCTCGGGGCTTTTTGCGCGCACGCTGAGCTTTATGTACCAGCGGTTCATTCTGCTGTCATCGTGCTCGTCGAACATTGCGCCGTCGTTGTAGTATTTCATGTCAACGTTCTGCGTTACGGTCACGTTGTCGCTGCGCCTGTATTCGCAGTTTATGTACTGAGAAACGTAAAGGCGCCCGTCGTCCTCGTACCAGCAAAGTGCGGGGTATATCGTGTGCGCCTGCACGCACGTGCCGTGGCAGCACCAGAAGTCGTGCGTCCTGCTGCCCCACGTCTTTACGCCGCCCGCCTTCATCGGCAGAAAGTACGCGGGCATTCCCGTGTACTTGTTCTGCTGTGCGAGGAAGCCGTTGTAGAGGTTCTTTTCAATGTAGTCGAGGTATGCGCTTTCTCCCGTAAAGCGGAAAAGGTAGTCCGCAAGGCGCACCATGTTGTACACAGTGCAGAATTCCTGCGTGCGCTCGCCTATAAACGCGCCAAGCTTGCGCGGGGGTATCCAGAACTCGCCCGAGTTCTGCCCGCCCGTGCAGAACGCCTCCCTGTCGGTAACTGCGCACTTCCAGAATAGCTTTACAAGCTCGAGCCAGCGCTTCTCGCCCGTTATCTCGTACATCCCGGCAGCGTCGTGCGCCCACGGAATGCTCGCATTCGCGTGGCAGTTGGAGAGCGGGTCGCCGCCGTTTTCAAGCTTTGTGAAGATGGACGGGTGCGAGTATCTTTCCGCAAGGGTAAGGTAGCGCTCGTCGTGCGTAAGCTTGTAAAGCCCCGCCCAGACCTCGAGCATTCCGCCTTCCTCGCCGCTGTAAACGGCGTGGGGGTTTTTCTGCGCCATGTCGGCGGTCCAGTCCGTGTACCAGTCCGCGGCGTTTGAGAGGATTTCAAGCGCCTTTTCGCTCTTGGCGTAAAGCGCGCTGTGCCAGAGTCCCAGCAGGGTTTTGTGCAGGGTATACTGCGGCGACCATACGTACTCATTCTTTTCAAGCTTCTCAAAGTATTTTTCGGGTATCGAGCCTATCCACCTGCCGCCGTTGAGCTTCCGGCAGCGCTCCAGCCCGTCGATAACGCACTCGAGCTTCGCCCTGAGCTCGCGGTCGTTGTTCTGCGCGACAAGCGCCGCCGCAGCGGAAAGCCAGTGCCCGAGAAAATGCCCGCGCAGCTGGCAGGTCGGCGACTCCCACCCGAGGTGCATTTCGGTCACGTCCCTGTCGGTGCGAACGCCCGCTTCAAGGCAGAAATTCTGGAGAAGGTTCTCCGTTGTAAGCTCCATGAGATATGCGCGGTCAACGTCTGCGCGCTCCTTGAAAAGTCCGGGGAGAAGATGTGCGTTTGCAATATTTATACTGTTTGGCATGGGGTTTACCTCCGTTTGTTTTCTTGAATTTATTATACGGCACAGCGCCTGCTTTGTCGGTAGACAAACGGGGAAAAGGGTGGAAAATTCCCGGACGATTATAAAAGGCGCTGCCTGCGGGCGCGTGAACCCGCAGAAACGGCGGCGGGATTCGTTTATTATCGCATTCTCCGCAAGAAATCCCGATGGCGATATATACATAATTCTCATGAACAGGGACGGAAGCCTTGTTACCGACCCTGCAAAGGTCGGTGAAGTTAATAAAACGGGAATGGTCACGGTTGAAACTGACGGAGCATGGTATATCGTTGAGCTTTCAGACCCCGAAACCCTCTTAAATCCGTTTGAACTCGCAGCACAGTAAATAACAGCTACATAAAGCAAAATCGTGGACAGAAATGCTCACGTTTTTTGTGTATGAGGATATTTTACATCAGGCGAGGTAGTGAGGGCGGCTTGTATGATGAACTGAAAGCCGCTCTGAACAAAGAAAACACCTTGTATTTCAATAGAAAAAGAGTTATAATTTATACAATTGAAACGGAGGGATCGCAATGATCGAGGCGGCGCTTGCTGCGCTTGAGAATGACAAACAAAGGAACGAGCTTGCCACATTCTACGAACAATATAAGAACCGCTTTTTCAGCATAGCATACTCAAAGCTGCATAGTTCCGAAGAAGCCGAGGACGCCTTACAGGAAGCTTTCCTGCGGGTAGTGCGTAATCCGGACAAATTTATTGAAATGTCAGACAAGGAACGTGTGCGTTTTGTTGACGGCATTGTAAGACACGTTTCAGTTGATAAATTTAATAGAAACCATAAAATCAATGCCGTTTCGATTGATGATATTGGCGATAATATAATGAGCGATACGATTTCTCCAGAAGAAAAATACGTTACAGACGCTTCCGCAGACGAACTTGTACGGTTTGTGCTTACTCTGCCCGAAAGCCAGCGGCAAGCGCTTTTTATGTATATTCACGAAAGGCTGAGCTACTCCGAAATATCCAAAATCCTTGGTATTTCAGAGGATCTGGCGCGAAAAAGAGTTTCAAACGCAAGAAAAGCAATCAGGGCTTTTGCGGAAAGGAATAAATAATGAACGTAACATTGGACGAAATTTTAGCCGCAGCGCACGACGCCGAGTTTTCGCAGTATGATAATGCCCCCGAACACGTTTTTTCCCGCAAACACAATCGTGCAATGAAGCGTATCTTCAAACTGTTTGAGAAAAACACGCGCAGGCTCGGCTTGCGTGAGGCTTCCGAGCCGCGTTATCGCGTTAGATTAACGAAAAAAACGGCGTTGGTAATATTGACTGTTATTTTTCTGGCGGTTCTTGCGGGGTGCGCTGTCACATATTTCGTATCGCAGGATTTTCACGGCAAGGTGTACAGCGACAACACGGAGCTGTTTGTAATCAACGCAGAAAACTGTCCCGCGACTATTGAGAAAAGATATTACCTGCCAAATCTACCCGAGAACTTTGAGCCGTTAAGTACAGATTCAACTCCGTTTTGTGAATATATTAGTTATCAAAACAAAGCGACACGACAAACGATATCGTTCTGGCAAAGGGCTAAGAGTGAATTAGATTCTTATCATTACAACACCGAGAATATCGATTTTGAAGAAATCGAAATAAACGGGCATCATTGCCTTTTTCTGGATTTTAGCTCCGATGAGTATTATTCCACCAGTTGTATTTGGGATAACGGTGACTATATCATAGCAATCTCGGGCGATATCTCTAAAAACGAAATGATTGAATTGGCGAAAAGTACCAAAGTTTTAGAATAATAAAATTTTTTGTTCACAAAACGCTGTAAAATTCGATTTGCATTATAGAGGGAAACCTCAAAAAATTTTCATGCCGACCCAAGGGTGTGAAATGTTTAGCAAATTTTATACTATGAGGTGTTTTATGAAAAAAATTATTGCAACCGCTCTAACTGTTATTCTTTTGTTTTTAGTTGCTGCTTGTGCAAACGGTTCCGATGAAAGTTATGTGCAGACAGACCCTAACACGGCAGAAAGTAACATTAACACTGTGGCAGGAGAAACAGCCCAAGCCGCCCCGTCTGGTGCTGAGGAGCCTGCGCTGTCGCTTCTGAATTATCGTGAAAGCGATGACGGAGCCTATTGCATAGACCGGAACGCATGGAAGCTATCGGACGATTATGAGCTGTTTCGGAAATACTTTTTCGGCACATGGGAGGGCAGCTTCCGCTTTCCCGAATATGCCGAACAGAAGCGTCTGATTATTGACGACACCGAGAAATCGTTTGTCATGACCGAAACGGGTATTCGGGTGTTTGACGGATTTTACGAAACGGAAGTCCGGACGTTAGCTTTTATGGTCGGAAGCGACAGCGGCAGCGCGATAATCTGGATAAGCCCGGACGAGCCCGATACGCTTTACATGGTATGGGGCGGTATGACCTCGCCGCTGTGGTCGCGAAATGAAAGCGGAGAATATTCGGCTGTGCCTGTTGTGTATACCCTGAGAAAAACCAATGAACCTCTCAACGAGCCAGAGGGAAATTTTTTGAGTATATTCAGACTTCGCGAAATGGCGCGAGAATACGGGATTGATACTGAGCTGCTTGTCAACATGGAGTATGAGAGCGATGGGACGATACTTTATCACGATGATTGGTATCATCTTTACCCTATGTACCTTGTTTCCGAAGCAGAGGATAAAATCGTAATCAGAACATCAGTCGGAAATGTTGGCGATATCAATCTAAAACCAGTTGATGTAATATGCACATTTGAAAAGGCAGATGGCGAATGGAACAGGAGCGTTGAGTTATTTTGACACCTTTTTTCAAATCGGCTTGTTAGTTTTCCGATAGTAGGCGTTTGGTCATCAATGAAAACAGTCCTCAGCAGACAACCGCTGAGGACTGCTTGAATATGCAGCGCATCGGCACAACAACTGAGCAGGCGCTAATGATAAAATCATAGCGCTGTTCAATTACAAGGGCGGTGAAAAGTTCGTTAGTCATAATGAACCCGGCGATAACGGAAAAAGCCGAGCGCTCAAAATAAGTGTTCGGCTTTAATTAAGTCCGGTGACCCGTACGGGAATTGAAAATCCCCCATAGCTATTTGCATCTTTTCGGAAAATCGGAGAAACCGCATTACAAAGCCGTTTACAGCATATCTCGAAAAGCGTGATTTCAGTAACTTTTAGAGATTTTTCGTAACAATAAAGAACAAACAAAGAACAAGTTTACGGCGTGTCTCCGCTGTTGATTTAATAATATCAAGCAAAAACCTATTGATTTTTTCAGTCAATCGGTGTATAATAAGGTCACCTCTAAAAACCTTGTTTGAGTGAAAATGTGTATAGCACACCGCCTGCTTCTTTAAACCTCCTCGTAAGGCATACAGCCTTACTTCGTCGGCTTTCATCGCATTCGGCGCACTCTACCCATTTTCCCTTTTCAAACCGGTTTTTAGAGGTTCCCATAAAAGAAACAACAAACCGCAAAAGGGTGATTACTATGACCGCTATGACGATAGAACGTGCTGTTGATAACGCTATTGCGTCCACCAAAATGGAGGGCTTCGCAATAACCGAAAAGCACAAGGAGCTTATTATGAAGCTTATGAAAAAGGAAATTACCTTAGAAGAAGCGCTGAAAGAGTTTAACAAAAAGGGCTGAATATGGCATATAAACTTGATGTCACAAACGCTGATCGCTATGAGGGAACTACTACTCTAATCAACAAACTTGGTATTACCGACGAAAACGAACTGAACAGCAGCGAAGCGCTTATTACTGCATACAAAGCGCAAGCCTGATAAATGAGCCGCTGGCTGCCGATTTTGGCTTTGAGAATTACAAGGGACTGCATAGGGTTCTGTTCGAGGACTTATACGATTGGGCAGGACAGCTGAGAACGATTGCTTTGTCCAAAACCGCAGCCGTTTTCACTGCTCCCGAAAGGATTGAGGAACTTGGCGGATTGATTTTCGCAAGGCTGAAAAAGCTGGATTATATCACCAAACTGCCCCGTAATGAGTTTGTAGCCGAAATCTCCGATTTGTACCACTCGCTGAATATGCTCCACCCTTTCAGAGAGGGAAACGGCAGAACGGAGAGAGTTTTCTTCGTTCTGCTTATCAGAAACGCAGAATATGACATTGATTACTCTACGCTCAATTCTAACCTGCTGATGATAGGGAGTATTCAAGCCGCAGGAGGGGTTACGGATACGCTTGTGAAGTTTTTTGAGGAGAATATAATAAGCCGCTGACTTGCGAGGTCGGCGGCTTATTTTGTTTAGGGCAATACCGCACAAAGCCCACAAATCAGGAACTAAGCACGATTAGTAAACAAACCGGTTGCATAGTAAAATAAAAAATGGTA
>CAKSEE010000038.1 GCA_934446455.1 uncultured Oscillospiraceae bacterium
GCTTACGCCTTACGCGACCGTGCGCGCAGTGCGGATGTTCCTGTCGGAAAAGTCGCAAGACTTTTTCGACAGACTCGTCTTTTTCGTCCTTGTCAAGAGACTCTATAAGAAAATCAAAATTATCTTCAAGCATTTTATAAGTTCCTTCGGGGTCAAAGCTTATAGAAAATGAATAATTATCAGTTTTGCTTATGATATTAAAAATATCATTGATTTCAGCATTTTAACCAAATACAGTTAAGTGCTTTTGTTATAAGTGCTCATAAAAAGAAAAACCGCCCCTGACAAAAGTCAGAAGCGGTTCAACTTATTAAAAACTTACAGCTCGATAACGATATCGTTCTCGGGTCTGAGGACAGAGTCGAGAATCAGCTTGCCCTCTATCTTCTCGCCGTTTACGGTAACGCTCTTTACGCCGTGTTCAGAGCCGTTGGGGTTCTTTACGGTAACGTGGAGCTTCTTGCCGCGGAAGGTCTTGTCCATGGTGTATTCCTTCCACTCCGACGGAATGGACGGGTCGATTACGATACCCTTTGTTTCGGGGTTAAGACCGAGGATACCCTCCGTCGTGCCTACCATTACGGTGGAAGCCGTGCCTGTCAGCCAGTGAACGTGCGCGCGGCCTGCGAACGGGCTGTCCTTGCCCTCAACGAACTGACCGTAAACGTACGGCTCGAGTACGCGGTGCTCCGCGTTGTCGTTGTAGGTTGCGGGAGCCGCTTCCGTCCAGTACTTGTACGCGCGGTTGCCGTGACCCAGCTTGGACTCCGCGAGTATCAGCCAGCCCTGCGGCTGCGAGAATATGCCCGCGTTCTCCTTGGTGCATTTGTTGAAGCACTGCATGAGCGCGCCGTCAAAACCGTGCTTTACATACGGCGGGTACATTACCATAGCGCCGTACGGCGTGTTAAGCTCGCGCTCTACGCTGTCCATTGCCTTTTCGCCCTGCTCCTTTGTTGCAAAGCCCGAAATTACCGACCAGCTCTGCGGGTTGAGCCACATGGAAGCCTCGGGGTCGGTGCGCTGACCGATAACCGTGCCGTCCTCCTTGTAGCCGCGAATCCATCTGTCCTCGTTCCAGCAAGCGGAGAGGATAGCGTCGAGCTTCGCCTTTATCTCGTCAAGGTACTTGATGTAATCCGCGTCGTTCTTCTCAACAGCATAGGTGCGCAGTATCTTTATAGCGTATACCAGCTGGAACGCTACGAACGTGGACTCGCCCTTCTTGCCGAGGCGCAGGCAGTCGTTCCAGTCTGCGTGCAGACCCGCGGGCATACCGTGGTTGCCGAGGTGGTTCATGGAGAAGTCGATAGCTCTCTTGAGGTGGTCGTATACCGTGCCCTTTTCGCCGTCGTTAGCGTAGGATATCTCCTCGTTGAGGAATGCGCTGTCGCCGCTCTCGGAGATGTATTTGTATACGGTCGGGAAGAGCCACAGAGCGTCGTCCGCACGGTAGCTGGGGTGACCCGTCTGCTTTGCATATACGGAGTTCTCGTCGTTCTCGTCGGGGTGGTTCTCCTGCCCTGCCTTGTGGTCGTACTTAACGAGCGGCAGGCCTGCGCCGTTGGTTACCTGCGCGGAAAGCATGAACTCTATCTGCTTCTTTGCCATCTCGGGCGCAAGGTGGATAACGCCCTGAATGTCCTGTACGGTGTCGCGGTAACCGAAGCCGTTTCTCAGGCCGCAGTACTGGAACGAAGCCGCTCTCGACCAGATGAACGTGATGAAGCAGTTATATGCGTTCCATGTGTTCACCATGTTGTTGAAGTTCGCGTCGGGAGTGTGTACCTGCAGATTGTCGAGCTTGCTGTGCCAGTAGTTCTTGAGCGCGGAAAGCTCTGCGTCTACCGTGCCGCTCTTTTCGTAGCGCGCGATTATCCCGGTTATCTCAGCCTCGGTCTTCTGCCCGCCGAGAACGTATGTAAGCTCCTTTGTTTCGCCCGGCTGAAGCGTGATGTCGCTTTCAAGCGCGCCGCAGGAGTTGGTGTTGTAGTTGAGGTCGCCCTTGAGCCCCTCTTCGATACCCTTGGGGTTAGCGTAGCTTCTGTAAGAGCCTACGAACGCGTCGCGGTCGCCGCAGTACGCGTCAACCTTTGCCGCTGCAAGGCCGAGGAAGCGCCCGCTGTTGGGGTTGTATATCTCGTTTTGCATCTGGTGGATATAGTTGCCCTTGAAATAGGTGCGGGTGATAAAGAGCGTGTACTGGAGATTTACCTGGTCCTGCTCGTAGTTCGGGTCGTTTACAAACTCGCAGCAGCCCGTAACGGCAAGCTTTCTGGGCTTGTCGGAGGTGTTGGTGACCTTAGCCGCCCATACCTCATAAGTTGCGCCCTGCGGCACATAATAAGTCACCTCGGACTTTACGCCCTTGTATTCGGACGTGATAACGGTGTACGCCGTACCGTGGCGGCACTCGCTCTTGTACTCGTCCAGCGGCTTGCACACGGGCGCCCACGAAGCGGACCAGTAGTCGCCCGTTTCAATGTCGCGCAGGTAGATGTATCTGCCGGGAGTATCGTTAGCAACGCCGTTGAAGCGGTAGCGGATAACGCGTCCGTTGGCGCCGCTCTTTACAAAGCTGTAGCCGCCCGCGTTGTTGGAGATGATTGCGCCGTACTCGGGGTCGCCGAGGTAGTTCGCCCATGCCGACGGCGTGTCGGGACGGGTGATGACATACTCTTTTCTGAGTTCGTCGAAATGACCGTAGTTCATTGGTTGTTCCTCCGTTATTTGTATTTCGCGCCCCGCAGGGCGTCAGTTTCCATACAGAGCTTTCCGGCTCTATCCCTATTATAGCAGTAAAACGTTTACAATACAAGGGCGGTTTTTTTCACAAAATTTTATCAGAATTTTTGTGCATTCTCACAATAGCATTTTCAGCTCCCGCGCTGCCTCCCCCGCTATGCGCACAGAGAACCGCTCAACCTCCTCGGGCGTTATAACGGTGAATTCCCCGCACCTTTTCTCAAGCCGCTCGTAATACCTGCCTATCCTGCGCACGCCGCGCAGCACGTTGTTTTTCGTGTAGAACGCAAGTATGTCGCAGTCGCTGCGCTGCACGGCGACCATTTGCGCGAGCGGCGCAAAATCGGGGTGCTGCTCCAGAAAAACGCAGTCAACGCCGTGCCACTGCCGCTTGACCATGCGCCAGAAGCCCTCTTTGTCGCTCGCGTAAAGCTCGGGGAAGCGGCGCTTCGCCGCAGGGCAGAATTCGCCGCTCCACGCGATGTCCGTTATAAGGTGGCATACGTACCCCAGAATAAACGAGCGCTGCCGCTGCCCGCGCGCTTTCGGGAGATACTCCGCCGCAAAGCCCCGCCAGTCGCAGTCGTCCTTGCGCGGCGAGGACAGGTGCGTTACCTCGGACGGCGGGTCGAAGCCCTCGGGCGTCATCTCGCCGCAGTCGGGCGCAACGTTGCCCGCGTAAAACTCCGCGCGCGAAAGCCCGTCCAGCATATCAAGCGCCTTTTCCGCAGCGCGCAGGTGCGTAAGCCATGTCGCCATGCGTCCTCCTTTCAGCGGGCTCGCCGTAAAGCGCGCGCCTGCAAAGCTCGTTTGTTATAAAGGGCATGAAATGCGCCAGCAGCCGCCTGTCGCTTTCGGTGGACAAAAACAGGTCCGCGCCGCCTGCCCCGCCGCGTTCAAGCGCCCTGCGGCGCGCCGCGCACAGCTGCCCGTAGCGTATTTCGGCAGCCCTTGCGGATATCCCACAGAGCCTTTCGAGCCGCTGCGCGCAATCCACCCCCGCGAAATGCAGCACCGTAAGCGGCGCTAACAGCCCCGCCGCGAACTGCTCCGCGCTGCGCTCCTCCTCGTAAGAGTGCTGCGGCAGCCACTCGCCGCCGACGTGCCCCAAAAGGCAGTGCGCAAGCTCATGCGCGAGCGTCCAGCGCCTGCGCTTGTCGCCGCAGGCGTTCTCGTTCACCGCGCATACATACCGCCCCTCGCACTTGAAACTGATACCGAGCCGCCCCGCGCGGTACAGCTCCTCCTGCGTTATCTCAAACACCGCCGCGCAGTCCGCATAGCTCACGCGGCTTATCCCGAAGAAGTCGGCTATCCTGCCCAAATCAACAGGCAGCGAATCCACCCCCGAAAGCACCAGCACCTGCTCGGGCGTTATCTGCAATCTCTCCATGCTCACAGCGAACCTCCCTTGTACGTGGGTCTGTCCAGTATGCTGCCCGCGCCCGCGCGCTTTTTGAGCTTTATCCTGCCGCCGCTGCCGCCTCTCGCCGCCGCGTACACTACCTCCTCGCTCTCCGTGCAGCGCCTGTACTCCATTTGCGTGCATACGTCCACAAGGCTGCGGCCGTGCTCGTCAAGCGCAAGGTACATCTCCATATGCTCCCTCGCGGGGCTCTGCGCGCTGTAGCAGTCGGAAAAAAGCTCGTTCGGCTCGGCGCGCAGCGCGTCAAACAGCCTGTAAAGCACGTCCTCGCGCGGGTGGCTCACCTCGCGCTCATAGTTTCCCACAGCAGACGCCGTAACGCCTATAAGCTCCGCAAGCTCCTCCTGCGTAAGCGCGGCGCGCTCACGAAGCTGCTTTATTTTTTGCCCTATTCCCATTGCCCGCTCCTTTCTTCTGCGCGCCGTAAACGCTTCTCTCAAGCCTTGCAAGCGCCGATTTTCGCAGCATATACACCCTGCGCTCGCTCATGTAGAGCGCCGCGGCGGTTCTGCTCCAGTCCTTTGCGAGGATATAGTAGCTGTACAGCACCGCGCGCTCCTCGCCCTCCAGCACGCTTATCACGCTAAGCGCGTCGCGCCTTGCGTCCGCCAGCAGGTCTATGCTGCGGTTAAGCTCCCGCTCAAGCGCGCACAGCTTCTCCACTATCTTCACGGCGTATTCCGTGCCGCCGCGCCCGTCGCTCCTTACCCGCGCGGCAATGCGGTGCAGCCGCTCTATATGCTCCAGCTGCACGCTCGCTTCAAGCTCGAACGCCCGCGCGCGTTCCAGCTTGTTCAGTACCTCTGACATACCCGCTTCCACTTCCTTTCACGTTTTGCACGGTTCATGCACATCTTTTCTCGTGAACAGTATACCACAAGTATCTTGTTGTTGTCAAGGGGTTTTGCAAAATTTTTTGTATTTACTTTTGCAGGTAACTTTTGTCAGATAATGGCAGCGCGCTGATTCTCACTTTTGCGCTATCTGTGCTTGAACACCCTGCTATGCGGCAAAAGCATATTTTTTAACGGATTTTTCACACAAAAGCTATTGATTATTTTCGGAATTTGTTATATTATAAGTATATGCGGTTTTTTGACCACCGCATATACTCCATTAAAAGGAGGGGACGTTTCTTGGACGTTCTGCGACAAATAATCGAAATGGATAAGGCTGCCCGCGAGCGCACCGCAAACGTGCGCGCCGAGCAGGAGCGCCGCAGAGAACAGGCAGGCGCCGAAACCGCCCGCAGACGCAGCGCGCTTATCGAAAGCGAGCAGAAGAAGCTGGGCGAATATAAGGCAGCGCGCGAGGCGGAGCTTGCGCAAAGGCTCTCCGGCGCGGAAAGCGTGCGCGCGGAACAGTGCGCAAGGCTCGACGGGATTTTTGCGGAAAACGCCGCGCGCTGGCGTGCGGATATTATCCGCAGGATAACGGGCTAGCGCTTGCGAGGTGGGTAATATGTCTTTTTCCTCTAACGCCGTTACGGCGAAAGCGCGCGCGGTCTACGGCAGGTCGCTTACAGAAAGGGACTTTGCCGCGCTTGCGGCAAAAAGCTCCGTGGCGGACGTGTGCGCCTATCTTAAGCAGACAGAGCGCTGCGGCGAATGCCTGTCCGCCGCCAATCCCCAGACGATACACAGGGGGCAGCTTGAGGCGCTGCTTCGGCGCAATATGTTCAATATCTACGAGAGCTTCCACCGCTTCGACCATTCGGGCGGCAGGTCGTTCTTTCCGCTCATAATAATGCGCTCCGAGGCGGAGCAGATACTCACGGCGATAGAATGCGCCGCGTACGGCTCTGCTGAAACCTATATCTCCTCGCTGCCCGCTTTTCTGGACGAGCACACGAAAACCGACCTTTATGCGCTCGGCAGCGCGCAGGGCTTCGGTGATATAGCGCGTATCCTTGCGCCCACGCCCTACGGCGCGGTGCTTGCGGACGTGCTCGCAAGGGCGCAGGCGGACGGGCGCATTGAAATAAACGAATGCGAGCGCAGGCTCTACGCGTTTTACGCCCATGCGTGCATGAAGCATATACAGAAGAACTTCCGCGGCGGCGAGCGCACTGACCTTAAACGCGCGGTGCTTAAGTGCATGGATATGGAGAACGTTGTTACCGTAGCGCGCATGAGCCGCTTCAGCGCGGACCCCGCGGACATAAACGCGCAGCTTATCCCCATGCGGTACAGGCTCACGCCCGATGCGGTAGAGCGACTGGCGCAGGACCCCGACCCCGAAAGGATACGCACGGAGCTTGAAAGCATGGGCTACCGCGCGCAGACGAGCGCTCCCACTGTGGAGCTTCTCACCGAGGAGATATCGCTAAGATTCCTGCGGCATACGCTAAGACTCTCGCAAAGCTCTGCGCTTGTGTATTTCGCGCTTGCGGAGCTTCTTTCCATTGAAAACAAGAATATCAAAACCGTTATAGAGGGCATACGCTACGGTATGCCGAGCGGGGATATAATGTCCCTGCTTGTGCTGTAAGGCACATATATAATATGCACAAAACGAAAGGCGGTGCATCACATGGGTATTGAAAAGATGTCGCTGCTGTCTGTGGAGGGCCCCGCAGAAAGACTCGACGGCGCGCTGATGACGTGCGGAGAGAGCGGCTGCTTCCAGATGACCGAGCCGCAGGGCATAAGCGCCCTGCACGGCGAAAGCGAACAGAACCCGTATTCGGGCGTGTATTCAAGGCTGCGAACACTTGCCGCAGAGCTTGAGATCCCCGTGCATTTCTGCGGATTTGAGGGCGTGAAATGCGAAACGGGCGGCGACTTTGAAAACTACCTTGCACAGATAAGCGAAAAGTATTCGGCGCTGCGGCAGCAGCGCGAGCAGACGGCTGCCGCCCTCGACGAGCACAGGCAGACGGACGCGTGCGTGCGGCACCTGCGCGGGCTGGACGTGAGCTTTAAGGAGCTGTCCAAAATGGAATATGTGTGCTTCCGCGTGGGCAGACTGCCCGAGGACAGCGAGAAGAAGCTCGCCTACTACAAGCCGCGCTGCTTCATATTCCTGCCGTTTGAAAAGACCGAGGGCTACGTATGGGGAATATATCTCGCGCCCAAAAGCATTATAGAATTCTCCGACTCGCTTATGGACAACCTGTTCTTTGAGCGCGCATCGCTCCCCGATTATCTCGAGGACAACCCCGACGACGCAGACAGAAAGCTCAGCAGCGCCATCTCCGAAGAGGAGGAGCGCCTGCGCGGCATAGAAGAAAGCCTGCACGCGCTCACTGCAGAGATAGCGGACGGATTCAGCGCGGTTATGAGCAAGCTCAAATACAAGTCCGACTGCTTTGAGCTGCGCAGAAAGGCGGTAATAGCGGACGGGCGGTTCTCTTTCAGCGGCTACTGCCCCTCGCGCAGGACAAGTCAGCTTGAAGAAAAGCTCACCGCCGCTGAGGGCGTTGTAACGATAGAGATACCGATAGAGCGGAAGCACGCCCCCGCG
Organism: uncultured Oscillospiraceae bacterium; assembly: GCA_934446455.1. Taxonomy (GTDB): domain Bacteria; phylum Bacillota; class Clostridia; order Oscillospirales; family Ruminococcaceae; genus CAG-115. The sequence goes on from CAKSEE010000038.1 coordinate 7,637, forward strand.
GATACGCCCGTGGTGCTTAAGAACAACATTATAACGCGGCCGTTTGAGATGTTTGTAAAGATGTACGGGCTGCCGTCCTACGGCGGGTTCGACCCCACACCGTACGTTGCGTTCACGTATATGCTGCTTTTCGGCATAATGTTCGGCGATGTTGGACAGGGGCTCGTGATAACGCTTCTGGGGTTTGTGCTTACAAAGTTCACTAAAAACGGTCTTGCGCCCATTATGGAGCGCATAGGGCTGTTTTCCGCCGCGTTCGGCGTTGTGTACGGCTCGGTGTTCGGCATAGAAACGCTCATCACGCCGTTCTTCCACCGCGCGGAAATCTGGAACGGGCTTTGCAGGCTGTTCAGCCCGCTCGGACTGCCCGAACGCCCCGAGAACATATTCCAGGCGGCGACTGTGCTGCTGCTGTTCTCCCTCGCGATAGGCATTGTGCTCATACTCATCTCGATGATATTCAACATGGTGCTGAAATTCAGAAGCAGGCAGCTTGGCGAGGCGCTTTTCGGCGTGAACGGCGTCGCGGGTATAGTGTTCTACGGCTCGCTTGTGGCGGGCGCTGTGGGGACGCTGCTGTTCGGGCTGAAGCTTTTCACTCCCGCGTATATCCTGCTGCTTATCGTGCTGCCGCCGGTGGCGATATTCTTCAAGAAGCCGCTCGGTATGCTGGTTACGGGCGAGCGCCCCGCAGAAAAAACCTCGGTCGGCAACTTCATCATAGAAAACTTTATCGAGCTGTTTGAAGCGGCGATAAGCTTCCTTTCAAACACGATGTCCTATCTGCGTATAGGCGGCTTCATTCTCTCGCACGCGGGCTTCATGCTCGTTGTGTCGCAGCTTGCGGGGACTAACGTTCCCGACGCAAAGATAACTGTAGGTACGGTTATAGCCTACGTTATAGGCAACATAGTCGTAATGGGCATTGAGGGACTGCTTGTCGGCATTCAGGTGCTGCGACTTGAGTTCTACGAGATATTCAACCGCTTCTACGATGGCAGCGGTCAGGGCTTCAGCCCCATAAGCATCAGCCTTGAAACAGAAAACTGATTTTTGGAGGAAACACAAATGAAATACGTTATTCTTTTCACACTTCCGCTTCTTGCAACGGCTGCTATAATGCTCCCGCTTATACTCTGCCTTAAGAACCGCCGCAGCGGAAAGCCCGCCAACAAAAAGCGCGCGGTGCTCACCAACATATTCTCCTTTATCGGCGTTATGGCGCTTATGACGGCGCTGCCGCTCACGGGGGCCTTTGCGGAGGCTGCCGACGTTGCAAACGCCGCTGCCGCTTCGGGCGAGGGCTTCACGCAGGGCATGAAGTACATCGGCGCTGCGCTTTCAACGGGTCTTGGCACCATCGGCACGGGTATCGCCGTAGGCGGCGCGGCTCCTGCGGCTATCGGCGCTGTAAGCGAAAACGACAAGGCGTTCACTAAGGCGCTTATATTCGTAGCGCTCGGCGAGGGCGTTGCTATTTACGGTCTGCTGATATCCATACTCATTCTTTTCGGCTGATACTGCGAAATACGGGGGTGCGGACGTGAAATTCTTTCTGATAAGCGACAATGTGGATACTCTTCTCGGCATGAGAATGGCAGGAATAGACGGCGTTGTCGCGCATACTCCCGAAGAAGCGGGCGCGGCGCTTGACAAGGCTCTTGCAGATGAAAGCACCGCGATAGTGCTTATGACGGAAAAGACAGCCGCGCTCTGCACCGAGCGCGTGCGCACGATAAGGCTCACGCGCGAGCGGCCGCTTATCGCGGAGATTCCCGACCGCCACGGCAACACAAGCGCGGCGGACATCATCGACCGCAGCATTGAGCAGGCTATGGGCATAAAGCTCTGAGCCGTATGACCTGAAAGGCTGGTTTTATGGAAACTGAAACTAATTTTGCCGAGAAGCTTGAAATGTTCCGCACGGAAATAGACGCGCAGGCGAAAGCGCAGACAGACGAGCTTGAAATGAAGGCAGAAAAAAAGGCGGGCGCCGCCGAAAAAGTACGCGCAGAGCTTGCCGAGCGCGAGGCTCTGGGCGAGATAGCAGCGCAGAAAAGCAGGCTGTCCGCCCGCATAAGCAAGGAGCTCTCCCGCGTGGATTCCGAAACGAAACGCGCCGTGCTTGCGCACAGGAAAGAGCTTATCGAGCAGTTTTTCGAGCAGACAAAGCAGGACCTCTGCGCTTTTGCGCAGTCTGCGGAATATGACGCATGGCTCGCCCGCGCGGTAAAGCGCGCGTTTGCGGAGCTTGGAGAGGACGCCGTAATTTATGCCGCCCCGCGCGACACAGAGCGCGTTAAGACGCTTGCGGCGAACGTTCTCGCGGACGGCGGCGTTATGATAGGCGGTATTCGCGCGCAGAATGCCGCAGGCACGCTCTCGGGCGACTACACGCTTGACAGCGCGCTTGAGGAGGAGAAGCAGGCGTTCTCGCAGCAGTCGCAGCTTCGCCTTGACTGATTTTACCCCGAAAGGAAGAGGAAGATTGAACACGGTTTATGCGATAAACGGCCCTGTCGTTAAGGTGGCGCGCACGCGCGACTTCTCCATGCTGGAAATGGTTTACGTCGGGAAAAGACGGCTTATCGGCGAGGTGATAGGCGTAAGCGACGACTTCACCACCATTCAGGTGTACGAGAACACCTCGGGGCTTATGACAGGCGAGCCTGTCGAGGGCTCGGGCGCGCCCGTGTGCGCAGCGCTCGGTCCGGGTATAATCTCAAACATATTCGACGGGATAGAGCGCCCCTTACGCGACATGACCGCAATAAGCGGCGCGTTCGTTACGGAGGGAAGCGCGCTGCCCTCTCTCGATACAAAAAAGCGCTGGGACGTTACCGTTACCGTAAAGGTCGGCGATACGCTTTCCGGCGGAGAGGTGTACTGCACCTGTCCCGAAACGCCGCTTATCACGCACAGGTGCATGACCCCGCCCGATATGCAGGGCGTTGTTACCTTTGCCGCGGAAAACGGCAGCTATACCGTGGACACGCCGATAATCCGCCTTAAGCGCCCCGACGGCACCGAAGCCGAGCTTACAATGGTGCAGCGCTGGCCTATCAAGCGCGCGCGTCCCATAGGCGGCAGGCTGCCTATAGACAGGCCGCTTATCACAGGACAGCGCGTTATCGACACCGTGATACCCATAGCAAAGGGCGGCACTGCGGCGATACCCGGCGGCTTCGGCACGGGCAAGACCATGACGCAGCACCAGCTTGCAAAATGGTGCGACGCGGACATCATCGTATACATCGGCTGCGGCGAGCGCGGCAACGAAATGACGCAGGTGCTTGAAGAATTCAGCGAGCTTATCGACCCCAAGAGCGGCAGACCGCTTACGGACAGAACGGTGCTTATCGCAAACACCTCCAATATGCCCGTGGCAGCGCGCGAGGCCTCCATTTACACCGGCATTACGCTTGCGGAATACTACCGCGACATGGGCTACCATATAGCAATAATGGCGGATTCCACCTCGCGCTGGGCTGAGGCGCTGCGCGAAATTTCGGGCAGACTTGAGGAGATGCCCGCAGAGGAGGGCTTCCCCGCGTATCTGCCATCGCGCCTTTCGGAGTTCTACGAGCGCGCGGGCTATGTTAAAACGCTCGGCGGCAGCGAGGGTTCAGTAACCATAATAGGCGCTGTATCCCCGCAGGGCAGCGACTTCTCCGAGCCCGTAACGCAGAACACCAAGCGCTTTGTGCGCTGCTTCTGGGCGCTTGACAAGTCGCTTGCGTACGCGCGCCATTACCCCGCTATAGACTGGAACACAAGCTACTCCGAATACACCGACGACCTTGCGGAATACTACACCGAACACGTCGGGAGCGATTTTATGTCGCTCAGGCAGGAGCTTTCGGACATTCTCCAGGAGGAAAACAAGCTCATGGAGATAGTAAAGCTTATCGGCGCGGACGTTCTGCCCGACGACCAGAAGCTTGCCATTGAAGCCGCGCGCGTTGTGCGCGTGGGGTTCTTACAGCAGAACGCCTACCACAAGGACGACACGTTTGTGCCGCTTGAAAAGCAGCGGCTTATGATGAAGGTTATTGTAACGCTCTACCGCCGCTCGCTCGAGGCGCTCAAGGCAGGGGCTGCGCTTTCCGCGGTGCTTGCAACGGGGCTTTTCGACAAGGCGGTGCGCATGAAGTACGATATCCCGAACGATAAGCCCGAGAAATTTGACGAGTACCTTGCGGAGATTGACCGCGCATTCACACAGCTTACAGGTGGGGAGAATATGTCATGAGTTTGCAGTATATGGGTCTTAACGACATAAACGGCCCGCTTATCGCGCTTGAGGGCGTAAAGGGCGTGGCGTTCGACGAGATAGCTGACATCTGCCTTGATGACGGCACGCACCGCATGGGGCGCGTTGTGCAGATGGAAGGCGACAAGGTGATTTTGCAGGTGTTTGAGGGCACAAACGGCATTTCCCTTAAGAACACCAAAACCGTCTTTTCGGGCAAGCCGCTTGAAATACCGCTTGCGGCGGAAATGCTCGGGCGCGTTTTCAGCGGCGCGGGAAAGCCCGTGGACGGGCTGGGTCCCGTGTTCCCCGAAAAAATGGGCGACGTTAACGGCCAGCCGCTCAACCCCGTTGCGCGTCACTACCCGCGTAATTATATCCACACGGGCATTTCCTCGATAGACGCGCTTATGACGCTTATCCGCGGACAGAAGCTGCCGATTTTCTCAGGCTCGGGGCTTTCGCACAACAAGCTTGCGGTGCAGATAGTAAAGCAGGCGAAAATCACGGGCGACGAGGACGCGCGCTTCGCTATAGTTTTCGCCGCAATGGGCGTGCAAAAGGACGTTGCGGACTACTTCCGCCGCTCGTTTGAGGAAACGGGCGCCACGGAGCGCGTTGCGATGTTCCTTAACCTTTCAAGCGACCCTATAATCGAGCGACTGCTCACGCCGCTGTGCACGCTTACCGCCGCGGAGTACCTCGCCTACGAAAAGGGAATGCACATTCTCGTTATCATGACGGATATGACCTCCTACGCCGAGGCGCTGCGCGAGTTCTCCTCCTCAAAGGGCGAGATCCCCGGGCGAAAGGGTTATCCCGGCTACCTCTACTCTAACCTTGCTTCGCTCTATGAGCGCGCGGGTGTTATCGAGGGCGGCACGGGCTCAGTTACGCAGATACCGATACTCACCATGCCTAACGACGATATAACGCACCCCATTCCCGACCTTACCGCGTACATCACCGAGGGGCAGATAGTGTTCGACCGCGAGCTTGACAAGCGCGGGATTTATCCGGGGCTTTCGGTGTTGCTGTCGCTCTCAAGGCTTATGAAGGACGGCATAGGCGAGGGCTACACCCGCGCCGACCACTCCGCCGTTGCAAACCAACTTTTCGCCGCCTACGCAAAGGTGCAGGACGCACGCGCGCTCGCCTCGGTTATAGGCGAGGAGGAGCTGTCCGCAACCGACCGCGCATATATGAGCTTCGGGCGGCTGTTTGAGGACCACTTCCTGAATCAGGGCTTTGACGAAAACCGCAGCATGGACGAAACGCTCGAGCTTGGGTGGAACCTGCTCTGCACGCTGCCGCGCAATGAGCTTGACCGCCTTGACGACAAGCTTCTCGACGAAAAGTACGACCCCGCGCGCGCCGCGAGATTCACCGCGCAGGAAGCGCCTGCGGCAGATAATTAACACGGGGGAACGGCAATGGCAGAACAATTATTCCCCACAAAGGGAAACCTCATAAAGGTGCGGCGCTCGCTCCATCAGGCGCAGATGGGCTACGAGCTTATGGACAGAAAGCGCAACATTCTCATGCGGGAGCTTGTGGCGCTCACCGACCGCGCGCATGCGCTGGGCGAGCGGCTCGGCAGCGTTTATGCGGAGGCGTACGGCGCTTTACAGCGCGCGAATACCTCGCTCGGCATTGTAACCGACATCGTAAAAACGCTGCCGCTTGACGATACTGTGGAGCTTTCCTCCCGCAGCGTTATGGGTGTTTCTCTGCCCATGGTAAGCGCGCGGAAGGCAGCGGGCGGCAGGTTTCCCTCCTACAGCCTGCACAAAACCGACTCCAGCTTCGACGAGGCGTACATCGGATTTAACCGCGCAAAGGAAATAACCGTGGAGCTTGCCGAGCTTGAAAACAGTATTTTCCGCCTGTCCGAGGCGATAAAAAAGACCCGCAAACGCGCAAACGCCCTTAAAAACATCATGATACCGCGCTTTACCGAGCAGGTGCGCTTTATCTCCAACGCCCTTGAAGAAAAGGAGCGCGAGGAGTTCTCCCGCCAGAAGGTTATAAAGCACACAAAGCTTGCGAAAGCCGCGCGCAAGTAACCGCATTATAACAAAACACCCGCCTGTAAATATGGCGGGTGTAATTATTCGTTGTGAAAGCTGCGGCGGCGGCTGCCCAAAAGTTCCCTTATCATCTGCGTGAGAACCGCCTTGCGCAGCGGCTCCTGCAGCTCCTCGTACTCGCGAGAGCCTGTCCTTACAAAGCGCGCGGTCAGGCGCTCCTGCGTTATCTGCGAGAGCCGCTCAACGCACTTTTCGCAGCAGCAGGCGTTAAATCGGCGCAGGATAAGCGCGGCGTTCTCGTCGCAAAGCCGCTTTGTGAGGTCCACCACTTCGCCGCCGAATACTGCGTCAGCTTCTCTTCGCATTATGCGCGAGAGCGGCTCGACGCCCCTCAGCTGGCGCGGTATCGCGCTTTTCCCCGCGATTATCACGGGGTTTACCTCGCTTTGCATTTCAACAAGCCGCATTACCTGCGGCGTTTTGCTGCTCGCGCTCTTCTCGCTCTGGGAGGGTCGCTTTTCGCTTTTTGGCGCGAATTTTGCGCGCTTTGCAGGCTTCTTGTCGCGAGCTGCGGCTTTGGCGTCTACGCTTTTGGGCGCGGCATTTTCGGGCAGAGCCTGCGCGGGCGTTTTTCGTCTGCTCATTTTCTGCCGCCCTTTTGCTTAAGCCCTGTGAGCTCCTCTATAAAGTCCATGTACTCCTTTACCGAGCGGGATTTGGGCGAGTATGTCATGATACTCTCGCCGTGGGCGGGCGCCTCTGCAATGCACACCGCCGAGCTTATGCGGCTTTTGAATATCTTGGTTTCTAGCTGCTGCGCTATCATACCCGCAAGCTCCTCGACCTCTTTGGTGAGTGTGTAGCGCGCGTTGTACTTGTTAAGCAGAATGCCGCGTACCTTAAGCTCCTTGTTGTAGTAGCGCTGCACCGCAAATATCGTCTGTTTAAGCTGCGCTATGCCCTGAAGCGAAAGTATTTCACAGAGCATGGGTATCACAAGCTCGTCCGACGCGGTGTAGGCGTTTATCGTAAGCACCGAGAGCGCCGGCGGCGTGTCGAGGATTATGTAGTCGTACTCGTCAGCGACCGCGCTCAGCTGCTCGCGCAGCACATACTCGCGCCCTACGCCCGTCATTTCAAGCTCCAGTCCCGACAGGAGTATGTTAGACGGCACCACGTCGCACACGCCGTCCTTCTGAATGGCGTCCTTAAGCTCGCAGTTGCCCTTAAGCACGTCGTAAACGGTAAAACTGTCGTCTGCGTCCGCGCCAAGGCTGAATGTCAGATTCCCCTGCGGGTCAAGGTCTATCGCAAGCACGCGCTGCTTCAGATTTACAAGCCCGCCGCAAAGTGCGCTGCACGTTGTGGTCTTGCCGACGCCGCCCTTTTGGTTTGTTACTGCAATTATCTTAGCCAAGCCTATTTCCTCCATAAAACCGGGGCGCACATTTTTCCTGCACGCCCCGACATTTTATTATCCGGAAGCCACTCGGGCATTCCCGCCCATATCAGAACACGCTCTCGGGGTCGTTGTACTCGCCGCTCTCGCTGTCCTCGGGCATATAAACGTGATAGTTCATCTTGCCGTTCTTCTTTACGAAGTACATCGCAGTATCCGCGAAAGAGAGCAGCTCGTTGGGGTCCTCTGAATGCTCGGGGCAGTAGGTGATACCAATGGATATCTTTACGTTGATGAGCATTCCGTCGCCGGTGGTGTATCCCATGTTCAGCTCGTCGATGATATTCATCGCGATGTCCTCGATATTCTCGATGTCCTCCTGGTTGGTGAAGCACATTACAAACTCGTCGCCGCCGAAACGTCCCGCGAAACCGCCGCGGTCGTCAACCTTCTTCCTGATGTTGTCCGCAACGAAGCGGATAACCTCGTCGCCGACGGTGTGACCGAAGCGGTCGTTGATGAACTTGAAATCGTCGACGTCAAGGAACATCGCGGCAACCTTGTTCTGACCCCTTCTCTCAATTTCAGAGGTGAACTCCCTGATAAACGAGCTTCTGTTGTAGAGCTTGGAGAGGAAGTCGTAGCTTGCACGCTCGGAAAGCTGAAGCTCAAGCTTCTTCTCGTTGTCGATATCCGTCATAACGCCGATTACTCTCAGCGGCTCGCCAAGACGGTCGGTGATGCAGTTTGCACGCAGCGAAACCCAGATTACCGCGCCGCTCTTTGCTCTGAGCTGATACTCGGCGCTGTAGCCGTTTTTGTTCTTGAGCAGTATGCTTATGTCGCGCTTGTAACGGTCGGAGTTGTCCTGGTCCATGAGCGAATCAAGGAAGCGCCCGTTGGAGAGCGTTGCCTGCGAGGGGTCTATATCGAACTTTGCAAGCGTATTCGACGAAACATACATGCTTTCCTTGTGGAAGTCCCACTCGAACAGCATATTGTCAGACAGTTCTGCAATTGTGCGGTGGCGCTCCTCGCTTAAGTAAACCTCGTCGAGAAGCTCGTTGAAGGACGCCTGTATCTCGCCGAGCTCGGTGTTTCTGCTCTTAACGTCAAAGCGTATCGTGGAGCCTTCCTCGGCGCCGATGGCGTCAAGAGTCTTGAGCATACTCGTCATGCTGCCAAGGAACTTTGTGGTGATAACCAGCGCCAGCAGGCACGCAAGACCGCAGGATACGACAACAACGCCCCAGCCGATTATATTCGTGGTGGTGGAGAATGTGGCGAACTCCGCAGCGTCTGCAACGCCTACCCACCTCCATGTGGTGACATTGGGGATAATGCCGCCCGTGTAGACGTACTTGCCCGACTTGTTTGAATAAGCGGTTTCAGCCGTGTTGGAAGCCGAAACGGTGTTCGTTTCGGAGAACACCCTGTTTACCTCAGTGGCAAGCGCAGAGTCGAACGACCCGCTTCTTGCAACGGCGCCGCTGCCGTTTATGTTGAGCGCGTTGCCGAGATTGTCCGCAAGCATGAAGTACGCGCTGTTTTCAAGGAATGTACCCGCAAGCGCCTTTACAATGCCACTCTCGGGCGCTACGGAAATAACCGAGCACACATAGCCCAGCTTGCCGCCCGTTCTGGTGTCGGGCTGCGCATAAATCTCCTTGGAAACGAAGAACGCATCAGACTGATCGTAGTTCTCCCATGAAAGGAGCGCGGATACCGCCGGCATATTCTCAGCGTTGAAGTTCTGGAACGTGCTGCCCGTCTTGCCGCTTGCAGAAGCGATTATCGTGCCGTTCGCGTCGATAATGAGCGTATCGATGATATCTGTGCTCGAAGAATACGCCTTGATGATATCGTCCGCGCTGCCGTCCTTTGAGGAAGCCGCTTCAACCACCGCGTCAAGCTTGGACAGGGTGTTGATATCGGATATGTACCCCTCGAAAAGCTGGTCCACAGCCGCAGACTTCGACAGCGAAATAGTCTTTACCGTGTTCTTCTTGGCGTCCTTTTCGTAGCCCATTATGGAGAATGTGCCGGCAGCCCCGACAATAAGCGCAGGAACTATCGCGAATAACAGCAGCACTGCCGTCAGCACGACCTTCAATTTTGCATTGCTCATTGGTTTATCCCCCTATACTCCTTCTTGGATTATATTTTTCTTTATGAAACATATGCGCATAAAATACCGAATGCTCACACAGAAGCCCCGCAGAGAAATTCCGCGCACGGGCTATTCTCGCGCACGAGTTATCCTCGCGCACGAGTTATCCTCGCTCACGAGTCGTCCTCGCGGGCAAGCTCCTTCTGCCGCATTTCCGACTGGACCTTGTAAATAAAGCGTCCTATGTAATCCTCCTGCGAGGCGGTGAGCCCCTGGAACTCGCAGCCGTAGCCCTTTATCATGCCGTCGGGCGCAGTCTGCACGCGCAGCACGCGCGCCATGGCATTGAGCTTGTAGTCTACAAAGAGATCCACCTCGACGCATATGATGTCGTCCTGCGAAAACGTATAATCGGGCGATATCATAAAAATTCCGCCGATGTTTATGTCCGCTATCTCAATGGATACGGGCTCTTCAAGGCGGTAGGTGTCATCCCCGCGAATGAAGAAGAGCGCCCTGCCCTTTTCCTGCACCTTTATCTTGAAGTAGCGCCTGCGCTCCTCAAGCAACTGGACCCTTTCGGCTTTGGCAAGCTTTATGTTGAGCTGAGTATCAAGCGAAACGGAAACCGTCCCCGCATACTTCACCCTCTCGCCGGATTTCAGCGTGGTAACGGCGTAAACCTGCTCGTTCCAGCCGAACTCCTTAAGATTCTTGCCCTTGATTATGAGAATGCTGTCGTCATCGGAGTCAAGATTCTTTGGAAAAACGAAGTTCTTTTCTGCGGTAAGGGCGACGGCGCCGTTTGCGTCCAGTACCTCTATTTTTACGATTTTATTACTGAATAGCAAAAGCATCAAACCCTTTTTTTCAAATAAAAAGCGGCAGAATCCGCAAAGCGGCGGCTCTGACACATCGCACCCTGCCGCAAAAAGGGGCATCATGGCAGAATACTCATATTCTTATTATACATTATATTATTTAATAAATCAAGGGCAAACACAAAAATTCTAAAAATTTAACAGTTTTTTTTGATTTTTTTGGGTAACATAACAAATCCCCGCCATTTACAGCACACAACAAGCGCTGTGCGGGGAAAGTGTCCCGTTTTCTCACTCGTCCACGCTTACGGCAACGCTCTGCGCCTGCTCCCTGCCGTCGGGGTTGGAGTACACCAGCTGAACAGAGTACATATTGTCCCCGTGCGAAAACAGGTACTCGGTCTGCCCGAGCACAAACTGCGCCCCGCCGTCGTCCCCGTCGGGCAGGAAAAGCTCGAAATGCGACGTCCAGCAGTCAAGTCCGCCCTCGCTGCCCTCGGAAAAGCTGCTGTCGCTGCCCGTTTTATAGCCCGCCGCAAGGTACTCGAATATCGTGGAATCATGCACCGTGCGCGCGTAGTCTGCGGGCTGCGCCTGCTCGCCGCCGTCGTTTGTAAGGTCGTGGACAGTCACCATGCAGATAACCGAAGCGTCCGCGCTTTCGCCGAGGGCAAGGCAGCGCTGCCCCTCGCTCTCGTAGTCCTTTTTCAGCTCGCCCGCGCTCTGATAGGCGTCGCCGCTGCGCTTGTACATCTCGCGGTAAACGCTCCCCGAGCCGTAGACGTTCCACCCCTCGGGCATTTCAACGCGTATGCCCGCAGGCCGGGCGACAACGGTTCTGCCATCAACGTCCGCCTTATACCCGCCCGCGGAGCAGCCGCAGAGCATTACCGCCGCGGCAAGCACAGGCGCTATGTGCTTTTTCATGTACATTCTCCTTTGATAAGCGGCTCGCCGAAAAGCCGCGCTATGTCCTCGGGCAGCGGCGAGCTCACCTCGACGCGCTCTCCCGCAAGCCCCGTGAAGCTAAGCCGCCCGCAGTGGAGCGCGTGGCGCTCTATCCCGCTGCAATCCCCGCCGTACATATCGTCCCCGCACAGCGGAAAGCCGATATGCGCAAAATGCACGCGTATCTGATGCGTGCGCCCCGTTTCAAGCGTAACGCGCAGCAAAGTGCGCCCGTTTCGCCGCAGTATCGGCTCGTAGAGCGTTACAGCGCTCTTGCCCTCCGGGGAAACGCAGCGCTTTATAACGCTGCCCTCCTCGCGCGCTATGGGCGCGGATATCCTGCCGCCGCACGCAATGTCGCCGTCCACCGCCGCATAGTAGACCTTTTCAAGGCTCTGCGCGGCAAGGCTTGCAAAAAGCCGGTTGCGCGCGCAAAGGCAAAGCCCCGAGGTGTTCCTGTCAAGCCTGTTTATCGGGCGGAACGGCTGCGCGGGGTACTGCGCGGAAAAGAGATTGGCAAGCGTGTCAAGCCTGTGGCGCTGCGAGGGGTGAACGGGTACGAACGGGGACTTGTCGTATACAACCGCGTCCTCGTCCGCATAGGCCGTGCGCGCGGGGATATCGGGGTTCGGCTGCGCGCCGCCGCTGTCGGTAAGCACAACGCGCACGCTGTCGCCCTCGCGCAGAACGTCCACCGTGCGCAGCAGCGCGCCGTTTCTCGTAAGCGCGCCCGCCTGCTTCAGCGCTGTTATCACGCGGCGCGAATAGCCCCGCCTTTTAAGAAAGCCGAGCGCTGTAACGCCGTCCTCACCCGCGCTTACGCTGTATAAAAGCTCGCGCACGGCTCAGTCCTTTATAAACGCGAGCTTCTTAAGACCAAGGTCGTCCGCGAAAGTCACGGCGTTGTACATCACGAGCACCTGCGAGTAGCTGTCGAGGTCAACCACCGAATCAAGCCCCGCGTTTATATACCGCAGGTCTACCATTGTTATCCTGCTGTAGTGCTTTGAAAGGAACGGCACAAGGCTGTGCGCGTAGCTGTCCTTTATCAGCAGCAGGCTCTTTCCGTTGTCAACGTCGGTTTCAATGTCGATTATCGGGGTGTTCGTTCCCGTAAAGGAAGCGTACTTGTCCTTTGTTTCAAGGTAGCTGCGGATATACAGGTCGTCGTACTCCGTGACGGTCGTGCCGTCGTTTACCGACATTTTAAGCGATGGGTCGCCCGCTGCAAGGTGGTAGTAGTCGATGGAATCGGGCGTTACGCCGTTATCGAGCGTTTTTGAGTAGAGCGTTCCGCGGAAGCTGCTGCTTGCCGTTTCAATGTTGAACGCGCTCAGCCCGTAAGCTGAATACCCAAGCGACTTCGCCGCGGAGCAATACCCGTAATACGCGCCCAGCGACGTCCAGTGGTGGTCCGTGCGGTAGAAGATATACTCGTCCTTATGCCCCGAAAGAAAGCTCAGGCAGTCGATAGTATTCACGCCCGAAACGTTTTTGTAGCACTCGTCGATAAACGCCTTTTCGCTAAGATACCCGCCGTAGGACGGCATGGACGAGGTGTTCATCTCCTGCGCAGTAGGCGCCAGCATAAAGTACACGGGCGTGTCGCCCATACGCTCTGCAAAGCCGTTCAGCGCGTCAAGGGACTTCTGCACGTTCTCCTTGTCGTAGCTTTTGAACGTGAGTATCATCTTGTCATCAACGGTATAAACGCCGTTTATCTCCTGCTTGCCCGAAAGCTTTTCAAGCGTGTTTGAGACTGTTACCCAGCTCTCCCTGCCCGCTATGTGGTCGGAGAAGTAGGTTTCAAGGTCGTCCATATAGCTTGCGCGCCTGCGCTCGGTGATATAGCTCCACCTTATAGCGCCAAGCCGGTCTGCAAAGTTCTCCGCCTTTTCCATCTTGCTTTCATTAACAAGCGTGGGGAACGTGGCGAGGGTGCGGTTTTCATTCTCGCTGCGGGTCTGCTTTGGCAGCGCAAGCGTGGCTATGGGCACCGCAAGCAGGACTATAGCAAACATCGCTATCATCAGCTTCTGAGGAGTCATTTTGAAATTCATGCGTTCTCCTCCTTAAAAGTTGAAATACAAAAACGGATTGTAGCTCGAAGTAGTAATATACGCCGTGCTTGCAAGCATTACAGCGGTAAGCACTACGGGCTCGCCGTACTGCACCCATACAGGGCCGTTTTTGCGTATCTTGTCGCATATGGTTTTAAGCACGTCGGAGCTGCCGAAAATGCAGACCGCGAATATAATGCCGTAGTTTACTATGGCGTTCATCGCGGTGTTGTCGATGAACACTCCGTTCGCGCCGAACATAGCTCCGATAAACGTGAACACCTGCGAGAACATATCCCCGATGTGAACGGTCGTTGTGTCAACCGCGTCAAACATCACCCAACCGAAAATTACAAGCACGAACGTGTACAGCCAGCTGAAAAACGCGGGTATCTTCTCGAGCCATTTGCCGAGGAAAAGCCGCTCCAGCACGATAAGCACGCCGAAATACGCGCCCCAGAGCATAAAGTTCCAGCTTGCGCCGTGCCATATGCCCGTCACCGTCCACACGATAAGAAGGTTTATTATCGTACGCGCCTTGCCCTTGCGGTTGCCGCCGAGTGGGATATAGATGTAGCTTCTAAACCACGCGCCGAGCGTCATGTGCCAGCGCCGCCAGAATTCTGAGATACTGTGCGACATATATGGGTAGTCAAAGTTCTCGGGGAAGTTGAAGCCCATCATCTTGCCAAGTCCTATAGCCATGTCGGAGTAGCCGCTGAAGTCAAAGTATATCTGGAACGTGAACGCGAGTATGCCGAGCCACGCCGTGACCGCTGAAAGCTCGCCGTATTCCATGAGCTTTATCTGCGACCAGAGCGCGCCGATATTGTTCGCGATAAGCACCTTTTTGCCAAGACCCACGATAAAGCGGCTTATGCCGTCGCCGAGCATTTTCTCGGTTATCGTGCGGTGGTCTATCTCGTTCTGTATATCCTCGTACCTTACGATAGGACCTGCCACTATCTGCGGGAAAAGCGTTACGAACGCAAGGAAGTTCACCGCGCTTTTCTGCACCCTGATATTACGGCGATAAAGGTCTATAGTATAGGACATCGACTGGAACGTAAAGAAGCTTATACCGATGGGAAGCGGCAGGTCGGGGTTTGGTATGCTCCAGCCGAACCACGCGTTGGCACTGTTTATAAGGAAGCCGAGGTATTTGAACGTCCCCAGCAGCCCGAGATTCATTACAAGCGACACGATAAGGCATATTCTGCGCTTTTTCTCGTCGTCGTCATATTTTGCGATAATGCGCCCCGCGGTATAGTCGATAAACGTCGAGGCTATCATAGCCAGCACGTATATCGGCTCGCCCCATGCGTAAAAAAGCAGACCGCTTACAAGTATCACGATATTCTTTGCTTTCTGCGGCACGAGATAATAAATTATCAGCGTAAGCGGCAGAAATGCAAACAGAAACGTAAGGCTGGAAAAAACCATGTGTTATCCCCCTTGGACTGTGTTGCCGTTATTATTTACAGAAACTCTGAAAGCCGTTTTCACTCAAATGAGGTTTGCAGAGGCGCCCTTATGATGTTGAGCGCTTCCCCGCGCGTGTACATTGCAGAAAGGACCTCCAGCAGCATATTTGCGGAGAGCCGCTCGGGCAGCCCCAGCCGCCGCTGCAGCGCCTGCCGCTTAAGCGCCGAGTTTTCCCCGCCGACAAGTCCCGCGTCCGCGAGGTCGGCTTTTGTCAGGCGCTCCCTGTCCGCGTGCGTTTCCTGCGCGAATACGCCCGCGCGCTCAAACGCCTGCATAAGCGTCTGCGCGCTCATGCCCTCGACGCCAAGCTTGCCCTCTTTAGAGGGCGACTGCTTGCGCCGCTCCTTGCCGAAAACATCGGGGATAAACACGTTGGTGACTTCTCCCTTTGCGGCAATGCTGCGCACGCGCGTGCGTATCTTAAAGCCCGCGCTGTCGCTGTCGGTAAGTATGATTATGCCCACCGTCTGCGCAAGGCTTCGTATAAGCTCAGCCGTTTCGCCGTCCTTGAACACCCCGAACCCGTTCGTTGGGATTATAAGCGCGTCCACCACGGACGAGAGCTTTATCTTGTCGTATTTTCCCTCTACTATTATTGCTTGTTTTAGCTTTATCATGTATCAGTCAGCGGTATCGGGCGCATTTTTCGCCGCATTCTCCTGCTCCCTGAGCACGGAAATCTGCGCGAGCGCCTCCTCCAGTATCGTTCTTTTTGAAATGTGTGAGGAATTGAGCATGATATTCGCGCGGTACAGCACGTCTATGCACTCTGCAAGATAGCGCTCAGTAAGTCCGCGCACCGCGCCGAACGCCTTGCGCATGACAAACGCCCGCTTTGGCGGGTAGCCGAACGCGGCAGCGGTCTTGTCGGAATTAAGCCGCGCGTTCTGCCCGAGCTTTGCGCGGTAGAGGTCCACAAAATGCCCCGAAAGCGCCGCCATGATTATGACGAGATCCTCCTGCTGCGCAAAAAGGTCGTCGAGTATGCGGAAAGCCTCGTCGTTATGCCCTGCGAAAAGCTCCGCTGCAAGCGTATAGACGCCCGCGTCGGTAATGCGCGCGGTAAGCGAATCTATGTCTGCGCGCGTTATCTCCCCCGCGCCTTTATAGCCGCACAGCTTTTCCGTTTCGTTGGAAACGCGCGTTAAGCTGCACCCGCATATCTCCGCCAGATAAACGCCGTTCTCCGCAGAAAGCGCGCAGCCTGCACGGGCTGCCTTTTTCTGCGCCATGGCGCCAACGCGCGCAGGGGTCATGTACTTCATCTCGCACACAAAGCCCGCCTTGTCTACCGCGTCCATTATCTTCTTTATCTTTGCCTTGGGCTTCTTGGGGTCTATTTCCACGGAATACTCGCAGATTATAAGCACGGTGGTGTCGGGCAGATTCTCTATGAGCTTTGCCATGGCGTTAGCGGAAGCCGTGTCCGTTTCATCGGGGTCAAAATCGGCTATAACAACGCATTTGCGCTCCGAAAAGAACGGAAGCGTGTCCACTATATCGGACAGCTCGTTTACATCGGGGCAGCCCGAGAGCTTTGTGAGGTTCATGTCGCGGTCGCCCTCGCCGAGCGCCGCGTCAATCAGCTTGTCCGTATACAGGCGCGTGAGGTAGTCCTCCTCGCCGTAAAGGAAATAGGCGCGCCCCGGCTGCCCCGCTTTGAGGTCGGCTTTAAGGCGCGGCTCTTCTATCCTTGCCATTATGCCATTTCAACGGAAAGCTTCTTTCCGCCGAGAATGTGGAAATGCAGGTGGCGCACGGTCTGCCCGCCGTCCTCGCCTACGTTGCTTACAACGCGGTAGCCGTTTTCAAGCCCCTGTTCGCGCGCTATGTCGGCAACCTTTGCGAAGATGTAGCCGACGATATCGCAGTTTTCCTGCGTTACGGCGTCAACGCCCGCAATATGCTCCTTGGGAATCACAAGGATATGCGTGGGCGCCATTGGCGCTATGTCGCGGAAAGCAAGGATTTTGTCGTCCTCGTATACCTTTGCAGAGGGAATCTCCCCCGCTATTATCTTGCAGAATATGCAGTCCATATTTTCCTCCGTTCAGTAAATTTACGCCGCAGCACGTCGGGCGTCGTTTTTCGTCGAATCCCGCGATAATTTCAACGGGCGCGGTCCTTGTAATCAAAGACCGCGCCTGCGCTCTTACTTTATATACTTTGCAACTATCTCCGCAGCCTTTGCAAGCGCCTCGGGAATCTTTGCCGCGTTGGGTACGCCCGCCATAGCCTGGTCGGACTTTCCGCCGCCCTTGCCGCCTGCAACAGCAGCAATCTCCCTTACGATTGCGCCCGCGTTTGCGCCCTTCGCCACTGCGGACTTGGTGCACTTGCACAGAATGCTCGTCTTGCCGTCCGCCGTGCCTGCAAGCACCGCAACAAGGTCGGCGTGCTTGTCGGCAAGGCTGTCGCCCGCCTTACGCAGACCGTCTGCGCCGGTGTTCTCAAGCGCACCCGCTATGAGCGTAACGCCGTTTACATCCTTTTCCTCAAGGCCGCCTAGCTGAGCGTTAGCCGCAGCCTGCGCTATCGCCTCAAGCTTCCTGTCCTTCTCGCGAAGCTCCGCCATAACGCTCTCCGCACGGTGGGGCAGCTCGTCGAACGTGGGCGCCTTGAGCGCTGCGCACGCCTTTTCAAGGGTGTTCTTGTAATCGTAAAGCATGGACATTACCGCCATACCCGTTACCGCCTGGATACGCCTTACGCCGCTCGATACGGACGCCTCGGACACTATCTTGAACAGCCCTGCCTGCGAGGAGTTCGTAAGGTGCGTGCCGCCGCAGAACTCCGTGGAGTAATCACCAACGGACACAACGCGTACAACGTCGCCGTACTTCTCGCCGAAGAGCGCCATTGCGCCCCTCTTCTTGGCTTCCTCAATGGGCAGCTCCTCGGTGGTCACGGGGACTGCCGCCATGATAACGCGGTTTACGTAGTTCTCAACCTGCTGTATCTCGTCTGCGGTCATTGCGCTGAAGTGGCTGAAGTCGAAGCGGCACTGGTACGGGTCAACGTATGAGCCGCTCTGGTGAACGTGGTCGCCAAGCACGCTGCGCAGCGCCGCCTGCAGGATATGCGCGCAGGTGTGGTTGCGCTCGGTCGCCGCTCTCTTTTCGGCGTCAACGCGCGCGGTGACGGTGCTGCCCGCAGCGAAGCCGCCGCTTACAACGCGCCCGCTCGATACGAAAGCGCCGTTTGTCAGCTTCTGCGTGTCGGTTATCTCGATAACGTTATCGCCGCTCATAACCTTGCCGCAATCGCCTACCTGACCGCCCATTTCCGCATAGAAAGGTGTGTTTTCAAGCACTACGGAAACCTCGTCTCCCTCCTCGCAAAGCTCCGCAAGCACGCCGTCCTTAACTATGGCAAGCAGCTTTGTTTCGGTTTCAGGCTCGGTGTAGCCCACAAAGTTAGTCTTGAACGCGTCAAGCGCGCTGTTCTTTGCGTTGTCCCAGCCGCCGCCGAGCTTCTTGTTCTTGCGGGCGGTTTCCTTCTGCACCTTCATGCACTCGTGGAAGCCCTCCTCGTCCGCGGAAAGACCTTTTTCGGAGAGTATCTCCTTTGTAAGGTCAAGCGGGAAGCCGTAGGTGTCGTGCAGCTTGAATACATCCTCGCCGCAGAGGGTCTTTTCGCCCTTTGCAAGCAGCTCGTCTATCATCTCGCCGAGAATCTCCGTGCCCTTGTCAACGGTCTTTGCAAAGCTCTCCTCCTCGGTTCTTATAACCTTCTTGATGTAAGCGCGCTTCTCGTCAAGCTCGGGGTAAGCGGAGAGGTTCTCTTCTATAACAGTGTCGCACACCTCGTAAAGGAACGGCCCTGTGTAGCCAAGCATTCTGCCGTGGCGCGCCGCTCTGCGGAGCAGTCTGCGCAGAACGTATCCGCGCCCCTCGTTGGAGGGCAGCACGCCGTCGCCTACCATAAAGGTGGTGCTTCTGATGTGGTCGGTGATAACGCGGATAGAGATGTCCTTCTGCGGGTCTGCCTTGTACTCAACGCCTACAATGCTGCAAATCTTCTTCATTATGTTCTGAACGGTGTCCACCTCAAAGAGGTTGTCAACGTCCTGCATAACGCACGCAAGGCGCTCCAGGCCCATGCCCGTGTCGATATTCTTTGTCTTGAGCTGGGTGTAGTTGCCGTGACCGTCGTTGTCAAACTGCGTGAATACGTTGTTCCATATCTCGATTATGCGGTCGCAGTCGCCAACTTCCTCAAAGTTGTCCTGCCCGATGTGGTCGAACTTGCCATACTTCTCGCCGCGGTCGTAGTGAATTTCGCTGCACGGACCGCACGGACCGCTGCCGTGCTCCCAGAAGTTGTCAGCCTTGCCGAGCCTGATTATACGCTCGCGCGGAACGCCAACCTCGTTCGCCCAGATGTCGCCCGCCTCGTCGTCCTGCTCGTAAATCGTAACCCACAGCCTCTCGGGCGGAATCTCAAGCACCTTTGTAAGGTACTCCCACGCCCACGCTATAGCCTCGTGCTTGAAGTAGTCGCCAAAGGAGAAGTTGCCGAGCATTTCAAAGTAAGTGCCGTGGCGCGCGGTCTTGCCAACGTTCTCAATGTCAGGCGTGCGAATGCACTTCTGGCAGGTGGTAACGCGGTGGCGCGGCGGCTCCTCTATGCCCTGAAAATACTTCTTAAGGGGCGTCATGCCTGCGTTGATAAGCAGGATAGAGTTGTCCCCCTGCGGTACGAGCGGGAAGCTCGCAAGGCGCAGATGTCCCTTGCTCTCAAAGAATTTAAGGTAGCTCTCACGCAAATCATTTAAGCCTGTCCATTTCATAGCCTTTTCCGTCCTTAGATTTATAGATTTACAGTTATTTCCATGTTATTGATGTAATAACGCATACACATTTATTATAAAGCTATTTCCCGCGATTGTCAAGTAGTATATTAGCTGTTGTCCAAAAAATCACTGTAGTGCTACAATAGATATTGGACAAAGAAAGAAAAAAGGTTGAGAGATAGACCAAAATCTGCTAGA
>CAKSEE010000039.1 GCA_934446455.1 uncultured Oscillospiraceae bacterium
CTTTCAATCCTGCCAAACTTGTCGCTTAATTTTTGGCGCTTTTGTCTATTGACTTTTCATAGCTGGTCTCCAAAGTATATATTCGGGCGCTTTGCGCGGAACGCTCCACCAGAGCCCCCCGATACGCGTTGCCGCGTTATCTGTCGGTCTTTGCGCTCTCCGTGAAAACCACTGTAAGCACGTTTTCGCTTACGGCGCGCCTATACGACATCTCTGCCGCCATTTTTCTCACCATGTGTATGCCAAGACCGCCTATCGCGCGCTCGTCCGCAGAAAGCGCGGTGTCCGCGTCGGGCGCGGCGGTCGGGTCGAACGGCGCGCCGTTGTCGCGAATGACAAGCGCCATACCGCCCTCGCGCGGCTCGACGCTCACCTGCGCCATGTCTGCGCCGCTGTAGTGCACGATGTTCGAGCATATCTCGTCGGCGGCAATGTGCGCGCGCTTTGCAAGCCGCCCCGAAGCTCCCGCCGCAGAAAGCCGCCCGTCAAGGTACTGCGTTATAAGCGGCAGCGCCTCCATGCAAGGGTACACGCGTATCGCGCGCGCGTCCGTAAGCGCCCTCAGCCTTAGGCAGAGCATGGTTATATCGTCGGACTGCGGCTCGCCGTTCACAAACGCCTCTATGCCGCGCTTTACAGCCCCGCACACGCCGCCTGCGGTGCGCTCCGTCACCCCGCTGAACGCCCTGAGCAGCCGCTCCTCGCCGAAAAGCCCTCCCGCCGCGTCCGCAGCTTCCGTCACGCCGTCGGTGTAGAGGTAAAGCTCGTCGCCCGCGCGCAGTTCGCACTCGTTAAGGCGGTAGCGCGTGGTTTCAAGCCCTGCAAGCACGAAGTTGGGCTTTGTGCGCAGGTATTCGCACGCGCCGCCGCTGCGGCGTATTATCGGGGGATTATGCCCCGCGTTCGCATAGGTCAGCCGCCCCGTGCGCAGGTCAAGGCTTCCCGCCCAGGCGGTGATGAACATACCCGCCTCGTTGCCCTCGCAGAGCTTTTTGTTCGCCTGCGTCAGCACCTCGTCCACGGGCAGCCCGCTCTCAGCAAGCCCCCTTATAAGCGTTTTCGCCGTCATCATGAACATCGCCGCGGGTATCCCCTTGCCCGAAACGTCCGCTATCGTGAAGAACAGCGTGTATCGGTCGGTCAGACAGAAGTCGTAGAAATCGCCGCCCACCTCGCGCGCGGCGTCCATTGAAGCGAACAGGTCGAAATCCTCCCTGCCCTTGAACGGCGGGAACACCGACGGCAGCGCGGAATGCTGTATCTGCCGCGCAAATTCAAGCTCCTTGTCTATGCGCTCCTCCGCCTCGGTTATATAGCGGCGCAGCGTTGAAACAGTCGCGTTCACGTCGTCTGAGAGGTCGGAGAACTCCTTGTAGGCGCGCACGTTTATCACCGTGTCAAGGTCGCCGCGCGTTATCGCGTTAAGCCCCTCGTTCACCTTTTGCAGGTTGAGTATTACCTTCTTTTTGAGCATCCGGTAAATGAGGATAAAGAGCGCGGTGTAAATCAGTATCTCCATAAACGCGAACAGGTAAAGCGTTACGCTGCGGTAAAGCTCCGCGTCCTCATCGGTCACGCGGCGGATTATCTGCTGCGTAAAGCCGCTCGTTACAAGGAACGCAATAACCACGCACACAAGCAGCCTGAACGCAAAGTCGCGGCTTATGCGCTTCTCGCGCGTTTCGTAAAGCTCCTTTTTCTCGTATGGCATACCGCTCACCAGCACCGAGGCGCTCACCGCAATACCGTTGCACAGTATCATCGGGAACGCGCACACCTGCACAAAGGTGAACGCGTAGGACACGTCGTCAAGGTTGGTTGCGAGAATGAGCAGCATATGCAGCACTTCCATGGTCGTGCCCACGCCGAACGCCGAAAGGAATCCCGGCCGCCCGCCCTCGAAGAGCTTTTTGCGCAGGAATCCGCTCAGCACGCCCGCAAGGAACGTCGCAAGCGAGCAGGCGGTGCGCGTCGCCATGCCGCCGCCCCACAGCACGCAAAGCCACCTGTGAAGCCCTCCAACAGCGCCTGCTATGAAGCCTGCGGGCGCGCCGAATATAAGCCCCGCGCACAGCGGCGCGGAATCCCTTACGTTCACAACTGCGGCGCCGCCCTGCGCAGGCACGCCGTACTCCGTTGAAAGCACCGCGAACACGCCGAACGCCGCGCCGATTATCACCTGCTTAAGCCATGCGTTCCAATTTGCAAAGCGGGTTTTGCGCTCAAGCAGCGTGAACGCGCCCGTAAGCGCTATCGGCGTGAGAGTCGCCGCGGCGAGCCTCAGCAGGTATATCATCATTTCACTCATTTATCGTAAGGAAATCCGTAAAGCCCGTTATTTCGAGCACCTCCATAACGCTCTCGCCCACGTTTGCAAGCCGCAGCCCGTCGCCCAGCGCCTTGTACGCCTTAAGGATAACGCGCAGCCCCGCAGAGGATATGTACATGAGCGCAGCCATGTCGAGCGTGAGCGTCTCGCCCTGCGTAAGCTCGCCGTCGAGCGCCTGTTCAAGGCTCGGCGCAGTAACCGTGTCAAGGCGCCCGCTGAGCGCGAACACCGTTCCGTTGTCGTTCTTCTTTTCAATTTCAAGGCTCATGCAAATTCTCCTATCTCCTTACAATAAAGGTTATATAGCCATGCGTTGCGGTCCTCCGCCCACGAAAAGCGGCGCATATACTCCTGATTGTACCTGCGCAGCGCAGCGGTATCGCCCGACATTATGTCGTAGAGGTCGCACGCGACAAGCTCGCGGTCAACGTAACGCTTGCGCCCGTCGGAGCAGATTATGTCGCCTATTCCCAGCTCCTTTAGCATATCAAGCAGCCGCTTTGAGGTGTTGCGGTAAAGCGCGCGGGTGTTGTCGTCCGAGGGGCGCTCGGGCCATAGGTCGGCTATCGCTTCCCCGACGGTAAGCCCCGAGTCAGCGCGGTCCACAAGCAGCGCGAAAAGCTCCTCCACCTTGGGGCGGCTGAAAGAAACTATCCTGCCGTCAATGCGCACGACAAAGTCGGGGATCGTGTCTATCTGCACGCGCCGCTTTGCAGCGGGCATTATGCGCGCCGCCTTGTCAAGCTCGCTGCGGATATCCGCGGCGGTGTAGGGCTTAAGCACGTACCCCACCGCGTTCACGCCGAAAGCCTCGAGCGCGAAAGCGTCGTACGCGGTCACGAACACAATGCGCACGTCGGGGTCTGCGAGCGTTATCTGCCGCGCAAGCTCCAGCCCGTGCATTTCGGGCATTTCCATATCGAGGAACGCCGCGTCCACGCGGTTGCCGCGAACCCATTCGAGCGCCGCGGAGGCGTCCGAAAAGAGCTGCACGTCCTCAACGTCGGCGAAGTCCCTCACCGTAAAAGAAAAGTTACGCAGCGCAGGCTGCTCGTCGTCAACGCAGATTATGCGCATTCTCTCACCCCCTCGGTATCGTTATCGTAATTGTCGTGCCAACGCCCTGCTCAGAGCGTATTTCAAGCGCGCCATGTACCATTGTTTCAAGGCGGAAGCGCACGTTTTCAAGCCCCACCGCGCCCTCGCGCAGCGGCTTTTCCGCATCAAAGCCCACGCCGTCGTCGCTTACGGTTATCACGTTGCTCTCCCCTTCGGAAAAAACGCGCAGGCGTATCATGCCGTCGCGCTTTTTGGGGAGTATCCCGTGCTTCACGGCGTTCTCGACAAGCGGCTGGAGTATGAGCGGCGGCACGGGGAAGTCGTCCGTTTCCATTTCCGCTATGAACTCTATCCTTGAGCCGAAGCGCATCTGCTCAAGGCAGATGTAGTCGTCAACGTGCCTTAGCTCTGTGGACACGGGCGTGAGCGCGTCGTTGCCGAGCACGTCCACGTTGCTGCGCAGGTAACGCGCAAAGCGCACAACCGTTTCATCGGCAAGGCGCGGGTCGTACTTGCACATTCCGCTTATCGCGTTCAGTACGTTGAAGATAAAGTGGCTGCGTATCTGACTTGTCGCCAGAACTATGCGGCTCATCTTAAGCTCCTGTTCAAGCTCGCGGGCGCGCTCCGCCCTGCGCTGCGCCGCAATTACGCTGCGCAGCTCTCCTGCAAGGAACGCCGCAAACGTAAGCAGGAATACTGCCTTTACAAGCACGCCGTGAACGCACAGCCCAAACACCGCATTAACAAGCGCCATCAGCCATGCCGCAAGCATGGGCAGGTAGAGAAGCGGGGTCCTGTCGCCGCGGTGCGCGCGGCAATGCGCAAAAACGCACCCGATAAGCCCGAGCGACGCGCACGCCTGCACGGGTATCCACACATACTGCGCGCCGAACGCTCCCACAGCGCCCGCCGCCGTTATGACAAACAGCGCCGCCGCCACCGCGCTCTGCGCCATGGCAATATACCGCGCAGCAGCTCCCGCCCTGCCGCGAAGCGGGTCCACCGCGCACAGCGAGAACATCGCTCCCGCCGTAACCACAGACATGAACCGCCCCGCCGTACCAAACCCCATGCTGCTGAAATTTATCGAGAAGTTTATCGTGTCGAATATCACATACGCTCCCGCAAACATCGCGAAAAATCCCCAGTGAAAGAGCCGCTTTGCAATGTCCCCGCGCCGCAGCGACCCGAACCCGAGCCCAATAAGCACGCACGCAATCGCTATCACCGTAAAGCCCGCAAGGCGCTCGGGCAAACTCTTTCGCAGCATATAGGTTTCAAACGCCGCATCAGCGCAGACGTAGACGTTATCCAGAAAACTGCGGAACGCGTAGCCGTTGCCAAACGCGTGGAAATTGGTAAGGGTGATTTCCACCGCGTCGCTTCCGGACAGGGCGGGAGCCGTCCAGCTGCTCCATTTTCTGCCGCACACGCCGCCCTCGTCGGAGCGGTCCTCCCATAAAACGGCGCCGTTCACGCTGAGCGTGCCGCCGACATGGTTCAGGAAAAAACGCAGCTCCGAGCCCTCTCCAAGCTCCGCCTGCGTAAAGCTGCCGCGCAGCACAAGCGTGCGCCCCGCAAGCATACTGCCGCTTTTAAGCGGGCGGAAGTCCCCCCCGTCAAGGCTGTACTCGCCGCTGAACACGGCGCGGCGCGGGTCGGCAGGCTTTACCCCCGCGTCCCGCAGCGTACTTGCGACAAGCAGCAGCACCGCAAGCGCAAGAACCGCGCACTGCGCTATATATTCAGCTATACCGTGCTTTTCCGTCATCTGTCAGACCTCTGCTCTCTGCCTTTCAACAAGCTCTGCGAATATCCCGCCGCGCGAGATAAGCTCCTCGTAAACGCCGTCCTCGGCTATCCTGCCGCCGTCAATCACTATTATCCTGTCGCACTGCCTTATGGTGGACAGCCTGTGCGCCACGACTATGCGGGTGCATTTAAGCTTTGCAAGCGCGTCGGACACCTGCTTCTGCGTGATGTTGTCGAGCGCGCTTGTCGCCTCGTCGAATATCAGCAGCTTTGGCTTCGGGGCTACTGCGCGCGCTATCATCAGCCGCTGCTTCTGCCCGCCCGAAAAGCCGCCCGAGCCCTCGCCTATCATCGTGTTCATGCCCATGGGCATGGCGCGGATATCGTCGGCTATGCCCGCAAGCTCCGCCGCCTCCCACGCCTCGTCCTCGGTGAGCCACGGCGCGCATATCACTATGTTTGAGAAGATGTCGCCTTGAAAGAGCTTGCCGTTTTGCATTACAACGCCCATTTTTCTGCGCAGCGAGCGCAGGTCAATGCCCGCAAGGTCGCGCCCGTCGTAGTAGACGGCGCCCTCCTGCGGCGTTTCAAAGCCCAGAAGCAGCCGTATGAGCGTTGATTTGCCGCACCCCGTGCGCCCTACCACCGCGACATACTGCCCCGCGCGTATTTTCAGCGACAGGTCGCTAAGCACATACGGGCCGTTTTCGTTGTATCTGAATGACACGTTGTTAAGCTCCACGCCGCCCGAAATGCGCGTAAGCACCTGCTTTTCGCCCGACACCTCGGGGACGGCTTCCATTATCGGGCGCGCCATGTCGAGCACGGGGCGGAGCTGCGCCGCCTGCGCTGCAGCTCCCACAAGCGCGGTGAACGCTCCCGACACCATGCCGTATGCCGCCTGAAACGCGTAGTAGTCAGCCGTGGTAACGCCGTTTACCGCCGCGAGGCAGTACATCACAAGCATACCAACCGACGAAATTATAAGCGAGAACACGCTGTTAAGCTTTATCAGCGCGCTCGGCGAATACTCGAGCTGCGCGCTTTTCGCGTACAGTCCGCCCCATTTTGCAAAGGCGCGCTTTTCCGCGCCCGAAAGGCGTATCTTCTGCACGCCCGAAATCATGGCGTAGCTCGTGCCGCTCTCCTTTGCGGAAAGCTCCATCTGCCGCCTTGACACGCGCATCTGCGCGAACGTGCACGCAAGCGACAGCGCAAGCGTTGAAAGCGTAACGACGACCGACGGCACCACAAGCACGGGCGCGTATTGGAAAATCTGCACAACATATACTAGCGAAAACAGCGACGTAAGCCCCGTTGTAAACACCGCGCCCGCCATCATCCGGCACAGCGTGCCTATGTTCTGCGCGCGCGCGGAAAGCTCGCCCGAGCTGTATTTGCCGAAAAACGACGCGGGCAGCGACAGCAGGCGCATCATTGTCGCCGCCTGCACGGATATGGTGAGCTTTGCGCTTACCCGCGACAGCACAAGCGTCTTTATCGCGCCGAAAATAAGCGCGCTTACCGAAACGCACACGCTGAATACCGTTATAGCCGCAAGCAGCCGCACGCTCTGCGACTCGAGAACGGTCGAGAAAAGCGTCTGGCTTATCTTCGGGGAAAACATTCCCACAAGCGCCGCCGCAGCCGAAGCCGCAGCCGCGAGCGCCGCGTCCGAAAACGTGAGCAGCCCCGCTATGTACCGCAGAAGCGAAGCCGCCGTGAGCTTTTTCATCGGAAACGGCTTGTAGAACGATATCGCCTCTTCCTCGAAAAGGCTCTCGTTCGCGTTTGTAACGCGCATTTTTCTGCCGTTTATGTCGTAAAAGAAGTACCCGCAGAGCTTCGCGGGAAGAAGCGCGGTAACCGCGCCGTCCTCCGCGCGCACCGCGAGCATTGCACCCACAGCGTCCTTGTGCCAGCCCTTTGTAAGCTTCACCGTGCGGCGCATTATGCCGTGCGGCCGCATGAGATATTCAAGGCGGTCGTTCACGTCGGTCATTCCCTCGGGGACTTCCGCGGGCTTTGCGCCGTAATAGCGCAGCACCTGCTCTATGGCGTTGAGCGAAGCCGCGCTTTCGCTGTTAAGCGCCGAGGTCAGCCGCTTTCCCGTTACGGCTCCCGCTATCTGCCCGAAAGCCTCTTCAAACGCTTCGCTGTCGCGCCTGCTGCGCTCCTCTATCTGGTCGTTGAACCAGCTCACGGCTATCCCTCCCCTCAGTCGCTCGAAACGAGCCTTTTATACAGTCCGTCCGCACGGTAGAGCTGCTCGTGCGTGCCGCGCTCGGCTACCTTTCCGTGGTCCATTACGATTATCTCGTCGCAGTCGCGTATCGTAGAGAGCCTGTGCGCTATGATAACGCAGGTAACGCCGCGCTCCCTTATGGCGTTTACCGTTTCGTACTCGGTTTTGGCGTCAAGCGCGGAGGTCGCCTCGTCCATTATTACAATGGTGGGGTCCTGCGCGAGAACGCGCGCTATCTCAAGGCGCTGCCGCTGCCCGCCCGAAAGGTTCTTGCCGCCCTCGGTGAGCATTGCGCCGTAGCCGCCCTCGCGCTTCATTATGTCGGTGTGGAGCTGCGCGTCGCGCGCGGCGAGTATCATCTCAAAGTCCTCGATGGAGCTGTCCCACATCTTTATGTTCTGCGCTATGGTGTCCTCAAAGAGTATCACGTCCTGGTCCACAACCGCAAGCGAGCCTGTGAACACCGCGCGGTTTATCGCGCTTATCGGCTTGCCGTCGAACAGCACCTCGCCGCTCCACGGCTGATAGAGCCCCGAAATCAGCTTTGCAAGCGTTGACTTGCCGCAGCCCGAAGCCCCCGCGAACGCCACGCGCTGCCCGGGCTCCACAACCATGCTGAAATTCTCGATAAGCGGCGGCTCCAGCCGCGAATAGCCGAACGTTATGTTGCGCAGCTCAATGCGCCCCGAAAGCTTGCCCGCCGTGCACTCGGCGTTCTCGCCGTCGAACGCCGCGTCCTCGGGGTACTGCATAACGTCCTCTATGCGCTCCATTTCCGTGCGCATTTCCTGTATGGTCTGCCCTGCGCCCACAAGGTTGAGCGCGGGTCCCGTAAAGGAGCTTAAAAAGCCCTGAAACGCCATTATCATGCCGACTGTAAAGCTGCCGTTCATCGCGAAATACACGCCGAACATAAGCACCGCCGTGTCGCAGAGCGTTGAGATGAACGATGGGATAAGCCCGAGGCGGCGCTCAAGCTTTTCCGTGCGGACGGTCTGCGTGTTTACGCCCGCCTGATAGCCCGCCCACTTTTCAAAGAAGCCGTTCTCCGCGCCGCTTGCCTTTATGCTCTCAATCATCTCTATGCCCGCTATCGTAGCGCCCGCGAGCAGCCCGCTGTCGCGCATGGCGACGCGCGTGATGTTCATGCGCTTTTCTGAGATGCAGCGTGAAACAAGCAGGTCTGCGATTATGGAAACGACGCCGATAAGCGTGAGGAACGGGCTGTAGCGCAGCATTACCGCGAAGTAGAACACCATCATGCCCGTGTCAAGCACAAGGGGCGCCAAAGTGTTCACAAGCGCGCCCGCAACTGAGGCGTTCGACGACTGCCGCCCGAGGATATCGCCCGCCATTCTCTGCGAGAAAAATGACATGGGCAGCCGCAGCACGTGCCAGAAATAGCTTGTGCTGCCAACCGCCGCAAGCTTGCCGTCAAGCTTGAGCGAATAGACCGCCTTTATCCACGCGACGACGATATTCACCGCTGAAAACGCGGCGAGCGCCCCGAGGAACGGATACAGCCACCCGGGGTTGCGCCCCGTGAGCAGCCTGTCAAAGAAAATGCGGCTGAATACGGGCGATATCACACCCATAAGCGCCGTTATCACGCCGGTTATAACCGCAAACGCGACCTGCGCGCCCGCGCCCTTAAGCCTGCCGAGCGCAAATTTCATTATGCTCTTAGGCTTGCCTCCCGCAGCAAAGCCCTCGTTCGGCTCGAACATCAGGCAAATGCCCGTAAACGCATGGTCGAACTCCTCCGCAGACACGGAATACGTTCCGCGCGCGGGGTCGTTAAGCACTGCCTTGCTGCCCCTGAAGCCGTTGAGGACCACAAAGTGATTATAGTTCCAATGTATTATGCAGGGGAATTTTCCCTGTTTGCGCAGCTCCTCGGGCTCATAGCGGTAGCCCTTTGCGGTAAGCCCGTAGGAGCGCGCCGCGATAAGCACGTTTTTCGCCTTTGAGCCGTCGCGCGATACGCCGCAGTCGGCGCGAAGCCGCTCGAGCGGCACCCATCTGCCGTAGTACGCAAGTATCATCGTAAGGCACGCCGCGCCGCACTCCAGCGCCTCCATCTGCATAACGACAGGCACCTTCGCAACGCCCCGCGCGAGGGGGCGCTTTATCTTTTCCGTCTTGCTCATGCGCACCTCAGTTGAACATAAATTCCATCGGGGCTATGCTCTCCGTCACAAGCTCCGCCGAATACACTCCCGCAGGGAGCACCGCGTCTGTCTGCGCGCCGAATACCCACTCGCCGCGCTGCATTCCTCCGATGTGCAGCACATAGTCCGTAAAAGGCTCTCCGTCCGCCTGCACAGCCTGCGCGGCAAGCGCCGTCACAGCGTACTCGCCGCCGTTTATGCGCACCGTGCCGCCCTCGGCGTACTGCGCGTCAGCCTCGCTCACATAGCAGGTGACTGTTGCGCCGTCAGACACGGCGACCGCCTGCACGGTGGTTTCAAGCCTGCCGAATATGCCCCAAACGCATACGCCCGCAAGCAGCACAATTACGCCAAGAAGCACAGCCCACGCTGCGGGGCTGCTGACCTTTATGTAATCGTTAAGCTGCTCGGGCGATACTGTCCTGCGGCTGCCGTTGTCGCGGTATAGCGGTGAACCCATAGCCACGCTTCCTTTCAAAGTTTATTTTACAATTATATCACATTTCTGCCGAATAATCTACATTTTTCTGAAATAATCTAAGGCAACACCGCACAAAGACCATTTATTGGATTTTGCACGTGTCTTGCCCTAAACGGCGCCTATTTTCTTCTTACCTTGTTTTCGTCGTACCAGCGGCGCATTTTCACCGCGCCGCAATTCGTGCAAATAACGCTTGCACCGTCAGGTGAGAGCCGCCATTGCGTGTCAAGCTCGCAGCCGCTGCACGGACACAGATATTCCTCGTGCGCGCCAATGCCGCCCGATACGCCCCCAAGGGCGCTGTCGTCAAGCTCGCGTGAGCTTTTGTTTTCGTCCATGGTCTGTCCTCCCTCCTGCAGTGCAGCTATGTGCGTAAGTCCGCGGAATTATTACTGCTTGTAAAGCTTGCAGACGCACTTCTGCCCGTAGCTCATCATGTTGTTGCAGTTGCCGCAGTTCACCTTATTGCGGCAGCCCGAACACAGGTAGCCGCTGCTGCCCATGCCCTGATTGCGAAGCCCTCCGCCGCAGGATCTGCAAACGAACCTCTTGCACTTTGCGTCGGGCGTTACTACCTGATAGCCGTTGTAATACTCCGGACCGCCGCAGATTCCGCCCGCCGCAACGTCGTCAAGCTCGTCGTCGGACAGCTCGCCGCTTGCTTCGCGCCCCGCAAGGAACGCTTCCGCCTCCTCAACGGAAGCCGCGCACTCGTGCGCGCGCAGAAATTCCGCTGCCGTGCCATTATCGCGCGCCGCTTTGTATTCCTGCATAAGCGCGCCGTCCGCCTTGACCTCGCTGTAAAGCTCTTCTAATGTTTTCATTGCGTCCTCCTTATTATTACGCTCAGATTGCCGCAGCGCAGCCTGTAAACCGCCCTGCCGCGTCGTCAGTTATTGTAGCGGGCGGGATTCATGCACAGTCCGCCGAAATAGTGCCGGCATTCGCTGCACCTTTCCTCAACGCTCACGATAATGTTCACGCCGTCCTCGGGGCTTATGGTGTGCTTCGCCCTGTCGTGCCTTTTGCCTGCCCCGCTGCCGCAGAGATAGCACGTCCATTTTTCGCACTTGTTTGAGGGCAGCACTCTCGGTCTGCCGTTCTTGTACAGCGTCCCGCACTTTTTGCCCGCCGCAACGTCGTCAAGCTCGTCGTCGGACAGCTCGCCGCTTGTTCCGTGCGCTGAAAGAAACGCGTTTACCTCGTCCCCGGTTGCCGCGCACTCGTGCGCGCGCAGAAACTCCGCTACCTTTCCGTTATCGCACGCCGCTTTGTACTCCTGCATAAGCGCGCCGTCCGCCTTTACCTCAATATAAAGCTCCTCCAATGTTTTCATAGCGTCCTCCCGTCAGTTGTTGCGGCGCGCAGGATGTTCGCATAAATAAAGCGCGCCCGAAAGCTTGTAGTATTTGCAGGTATTGCAGCAATGTCCGCTGACATAACCCGGGGTATGCGTGTTTTTGTGCTTTTCGCGGCGGCTGCATCCGCACAGGTAGCACCTCCAGCGGTCGCAGGAATTGAGCGCGGTAACAACGGGTCTGCCGTTGTGATATATCGTGCCGCACTTCTTGCCTGCGGCTACGTCGTCAAGCTCGTCGTCGGACAGCTCGCCGCTTGCGCGCTCGCCGAAATCATCGCCGCCCGCGGTTTCTATGAACTGAGCAAGCTCCTCTGCGGCAGCGTCGCAGCCGTGCGCCCTGAGGAAGTCCTCCGCCCTGCCGCTGACTGCGGCTTCTATGTACTCGCTTTTAAGCGAATCGTCCGCCATTACCTCGCGGTAAAGCTCATCAAGTGTTTTCATAGAATTACCTCCAAATTTATTTGATGAGGATATATTACCATATTCTGTGTAACCAAACCGTAACCGATTATTTTATCGGCGTGAGATTTTCCCACCCGTCAAGCGCCTGCGCGAGCTTTTCGTTCCAGCCCTCCTCCCAGAAAAGGCACTTCGAGGGGTCCGCGCCGAGCTTGTCGCCCGTCATTGCAAGCGCCACCGCGCGGCAGCCGCCGCAGCAGTATTCAAAATGGCGGCACGAGCCGCACTTGCCGTTATTTTCGCGCAGTGTGCCGACGGTAGTGCAGACCTCGTCCATATACCTGCCCGCGCGCAGTATCTCGCGCAGCGGGGTCGTCTTAAGGTCGCCGAGAACGTCGCCGTGCTGCTCGTAATAGCCCGACATCTGGTGACACGGGTACACCCTGCCGTTTGCGCCCACCGCTATCATGCCGCGGTTTGAGGTGCACACGGGCAGGCTCGCGCGGTATTCGCCGCAGCAGCATTCAACAGCCGCCATAGCGTATCTCCTGCCCGTCGGGAAGAACGACCCGAGCTGCCATATCGTCATTGCCATGCCGTGATCCTCCGCAGCGTATTCCCGCAGAAGCTCCGCCATTTCCCCGTAATACTCGGAAAGCTCAAGCGTGGCGCCGTTCGCGTTCTCAACCCACCTCGGCGACTCTGTGGTGCGGATAATGCGCATCTCGCCGACGCCCATTTTGTCGAGAAGCCGCGCCGTATCGAGCATGGAGCCGACATTCCGCCTGTGAACGTTGGTCTGCACCTTAACGGGAAAGCCGTTTTCGACGCAGAGCGCTATCGCGCGCAGCGCGTCCTGCTCGGCGTTCTTGCGGCAGCGCAGCCAGTCATGGTGTCCCACGCCGTCAAACGAAATCTTCATAAGCGGCACGCAGCCAAGCGCTTTCATGCGCTCAAGCGCCTGCTGCGTAAGGAACGAGCCGTTGGTGTTGAGCTCGTACACATACATTCCGCGCTCGTATATTCCCTCGAGTATCTCGAAGAAATTCCTGTGCAGCATAGGCTCGCCGCCCGTTATCGTAAAGCCGTTTATGCCGCACGCCTGCGCCTGGTCGAGCAGCCGCAGCGCCTCGGGCAGCGCCCACTCGCTCTGGAGCGGCGCGTTGTCGGCAGCGTTGAAGCAGTGACGGCAGTTGTAGTTGCACCGCCCGGTTATCATCAGGTTCATTGCGGGGAAGTAGCGGTTTTCGCACTTCATGTTCTGCCACGGGGAAAGCTTCGCTCCCTTTTCGCACGGGCGCACCATTCCGCGCTCCGTAAGCTCCCGCAGAAGCTCGCTTTCGGGGATATCCCGGCTGCCGTCGCAGCGGGAGAGCAGCTCGTATTCCGCCTTTGTAAGGCGCTTTGCGTCGCGCTCGTGCCTTACGTAGTACGCGTAGGGGGTGCGTTCCCACGAACGCAGGGCTATGTTTTCGTCAAGTATGCAATACATTGCGCAGACCTCGCTTTGTTGTAGTGAACGTATTATCGCATACGCGGCGTAACCAAAGCGTAACCGCCCGCGCCGTGCGGCAAAAATCCGCATTAAAACGCCGAAAGCGCTCCCTGCCATACAGCAGGGAGCGCTCCCGTGTAAAGGAGATTTTCGCCGCATAATGCAGCGTGCGGACATCATGAGTTGTGCGGTTTCCCGACATAACTATGATACCACACGCAGCGTGGAAAGTCAATGTTTTTATGTAGCGTTACAGGCACACTTTCGCAGAATCCTTATTCAAAGCCGAAATTTCTGCCCGCCTCTACAAGCACGTCCGCAGCGGAAACAGGGTGCTCCTCCCACGCGTAGGAAACGGTGATCACGGGGTTTTCGACAACGCTTACGCGGCTGCGCAGGGCGCGCGCGCAGCTTTCCACCTGCGCGCGCGGACAGCCTGTGAACACCGCCGCGTAAACGCCCTCGCCCAGTACATAGCAGTTATCCGCGCCGAAATGGTCCTTGATTATCCACACCGGCGAGAACATACGCACCGAATCCTCCACAGGGCGGGAGCATATCAGCACAATGCCCAGCGACCCGCGCCTGCCGCCGTCGTACTGCCCGATAAGCTCGCGCAGATGTTCGCCGTTCCAGAGCCCCGAATCGTCGTCGTGCGTAAAGTTCCTGCGGGAAATGCCCTCACGCACGCCTGCTGCGGCAGGTTCGGCGCCAAGCGTGCGCACATAAAGCATGGCGGTCTGCGACTCGCGCAGGGGCGACGGGACAAGCACCATTTCGGCGCGCTCATAGCCGTGCGCGCACGCCCTGCGGTATCTGAGGCTCGGCGTTTCTCCCCGCTCAAAAAGAGTGCGGCAAAGCTCCTCTGCGTCAGTAAAAGCCCTGAATGCTTTCCTGTCCGCCTCGTGTACTCCGCCGTTTTCCTCAAATATCCTGAACCACTCCGTGAGCGTTGCTCCCTGCCAGTCCAGCCCCTCGACCTCGCTGCTGCTCACCTTGACTATCTGTACAGAATCGTCCTGCATATTCACCTTAAGTATTTTGCAGTACCGGCTCATGTCGTCGCCGGCTCTGCCGCCCCTGAACGGCTGCGTGGCGTCCTTAAGGCAGAAAAAGCCCCATGGAGTCTGCTCGGTTATGCCGTTGGGCATAGTAACCCTCACGTTCTGCCAGACATAGCTCTCCGCCGGTCGGCACCTGAGCGCAGTAAGCATGACCAGTCGCTTGCTCTCGAGCCGCCCCTCCTTAAAATCGCGCATTACAAGGCGCGTATAGGTCTCCGCGTCCTCGGGATGCAGGAATCCTATCTCCGCAAGCCGCCTTACAAAGCCGCTGAAGCGCTTTTCACGCGTTGCTTTTTCGGTTTCCTGCGCATAGATATTGCGTATTATCCTGTACTCGCCCGTGTAAAAGTTCGTCATTATAACCATGCTGCACTTTTCGGGGCGTATGCTCATAGAATCGCTTGTTGCCGTAGACCATGTAAGGTTGTCAGTTTCTGCCAAAATCATTTCTTCCTTTCCGCTTCATGTTATAAATTATTCGCGCCAGCGCGGAAAGGGTCGCGTTTTACTCTTTTCGGTTGACATTTGTATTATACAACAAATTGAGATAAAAGTCAACCGCCAAAAACCACCCTTAACGGAATCTTAACGCCGAACGGAGCGCTTAAGAATGCGTCAGGCATACGCTGCGGACACTTAATTGCGGAATATTTCCCCAAAAGCTATTGACGAACCCGCCCTAATATGCTAAAATGAAAACGTATACACAAACGGCATATCCCAAAACAATCAGGAGGACAACATGAAGGCAGTAAAGATGATATCAGGAATACTTGCGTGCGCGCTTCTGCTGAGCGCCTGCAAGGACAGCGGCGGCAGCAGCTCCCCCGAGAGCAGCGCGCCCGCTGAGAGCACCGACGGCGGGGTCGCGCAGGAGGAAGAGTCCCTGTGGGACTACGGACAGGTGGCGTTCGGCGGCGGCGGCTTTGTAACGGGCGTTTTCTCCACCTGCGAAAAGGGCGTTTACTATGCCCGCACGGACGTCGGCGGCGCTTACCGCTGGTCCGAGAGCGAGAAGAAGTGGAAGAACCTCAACTACTGGGTATCCGAGGACGACAAGGGGCTTATGGGCATTGACGGCCTTGCAGCAGACCCGAACGACGCTTCAAAGGTCTACATACTCGCGGGCACGAACTACTTCAGCAACGGCAAGACCTGCCTGCTGAAAAGCTCGGACTACGGCGCGCATTTCGAGGTGATTGAGCTTACCTCCATGATTACCGCGCACGGCAACGGCATGGGCCGCGGCAACGGCGAGCGTATCGCGGTCGACCCCGCAGACTCCCGGACCCTTTTCATCGGCGGGCGCACGGGCGGTCTTATAAAGAGTACGGACGGCGGCGCGACATGGGAGAGCGTAAGCTCGTTCCCCGTGCAGTCCACGGCTAATGCTAACGGCATAAACTGCGTGCTGTTTGACCCCGCGAGCGCAAAGGACGGCAAAACGCAGCGCATTTACGTTTCCGTTTCGCAGAAGAACGCGGACAACATTTACGTCACCGAGGACGGCGGCGCGACATGGGCGCCTCTGGCGGGCGCGGACACCTCCCTTATGCCGCAGCGAATGAAGCTTGCGGCGGACGGAACGCTCTATGTGACCTACGGCAGCGAGGAAGGCCCCCACAACCAGCAGACAGGAGCGGTTTACCGCTATAAGGACGGCGCAGCCGAGAACATCGCGCCCGACGACACGCCTTTCGGCGACATTGTATTCGACCCGCAGAACCCCGACAGAATGGTGCTTGTGACAACGCAGACATGGGCGCAGCAGCCCTGCGGCGCATACGGCGACATCTTCTACACCACGACTGACGGCGGCAAAACGTGGACGAACATTCTGCCCAAAATGACCATGACCACGGGCGGCATGGACTGGATTGACGGCTGCGCTATGCACTGGTGCAGCTCGCTTGCGATAGACCCGTTCGACCCGAACAGGGTTATGGTAAACTCGGGCAACGGCGTTTTCTCCTGCAATAATATCTGGGACGAGAACCCCGAGTTCTACTTTGACGCCTACGGCATCGAGGAGCTCGTGCCGCTCGACATCGTAAGCATTGAGGGCGACGCGCTTTACGTTGCGGCGCTCGACTACGACGGATATATCAGCGAGGACGTAACGAAGCCCGCGGAGCGCTTCTCCGACAGGATAGGCTCTACAAGCAGCGTTACGGTTGCCGCGCAGAACACCGACTACATTGCAAAGGTGGGCTACTCCACCGACGCTATGGCGCTCAGCGTATCCACCGACGGCGGCGGCACGTGGAAAACGCTCACCAAGTCCCCCGAAAAGGGAAAGAAGCTCGGCGGCGGCCACGTTGCGTTCAACGCGGACGGCTCGCGCCTGCTGTGGAGCCCCGAAAACGGCACCAACGTCTACTATACAGAGGACCTCGGCGAAACATGGAACGTCTGCGAGGGCGTCCTCGGCACCGCGTACATTCTCGGCGACCCGAGCGACCCTGAGCACGTCTATGCGCTCAGCGGCAGCGTTTACGCAAGCGCCGACGGCGGAAAGACCTTTGAAAAGGTAAACGGCATACAGAGCCCCTCGGGGAAAAGGCTCTGCGTAGACCCGCACAATCCCGGCACATTCTACGTTCCCGATATGCTCTCGCTTTACAAGGTAACGGACTACGGCGCTGCCGTAACCACCGTTGACAGCGTGCGCGGGTGCGAGGTTATGGCGCTCGGCAAGGCGAAAGCAGACGGCGGCCCGCTCGCCATGTACGTTTACGGCTATGTTGCGGGCGGCGACGGCAAGCAGATATATATGTCCTCCGACGACGGCGCAACATGGCAGCCCGTCACCGATGCTCTCCACCGGTTCGGCGGCACGGGCAACGGCGCGTTCATCGGCGCGGACATGAACGTCTACGGCCGCTGCTACATGAGTACGGTGGGTCTTGGCGTTGTTTACTGCGACCTTAAGGATAAATCGTAACGCATAATAATTTCGGCGCGCTTTTTACGGCGCGCCGATTTTGTTTGTTAAATAAAGTATCCTCCAAGGCTGTTGAGAAAGGTGCAGCTGCTAGAAAGCGCCGTTTCGGCCAGGCTTTTTGCCTGCCGAAATGGCGTTGACAACGCAGATGTGCCTTTATCGACAGCCTTTATCGGCGCACTTTTTACGGCGCGCCGATTTTTTTGCGTTGTTTTGCGTTATGCCTTCATTCCCTCTGCAAACGAGGAGTAAAACCGCTTCAGATTCCTTATCGCAATCTTCATTGCCGCAATGGAAGCTTCCGCTTCCTTTATCAGCTTTTCAAGCTCCTTTCTCTGGGACTTGTCGGCGTTCTCTGCCCTGAGTTTAATGTCCACAAGTTCCTTTTCGCTGTCGGCTACCATGCGGACGTATTCCTCATAGACGTACCCGGAATACTGTATGTCATGCTCGTCGTTCAGGAACACCTCCCGTATGGACACAACCAGCTTTGCCGACTGGAGTATAGCGTTCTTTTTCCGGACTATCGCCGCATTACCGACCGCAGCGCCCGCTCCCGCGCCTACGCCCATGCCGATAAGCGCGCCGCCGCCTACTATCGCGGTAATTCCGCCTGCCATGCCAAAGCCGCCCGCGGCTATCGCGCCGCCGCCAATGTACGCAAGGCACGCGCTTACAAGAGCAGCGCCGTGCAGCCCCGCAAATTGCGCGCCGACAAGCCCCACCGCAATGCCCGGTGCAAATACGCCGGCCGTAAACACCGCCACCAGCGCTACCGCCGCAGTTATTACAAGCGTGACAAGCATATGCTTAAGCACCTCGTTAAGCTCGTTTATTACCTTGTTATAGGTCTTGCGTATTCTCGGGATAAATCCCTGCGTGCCGTACTTCCCGCCAAAAAGGCTGTCAAGGAACAAATCGCCCATGCTACCACTGTAACCGTTTATCCGATTTTCAAGGGTTTTGTACTTCGGGCTCGGTTTTTCCTCGCCTTTTTTATTCTTCACAACGCTCAGCGGGAAATACGGCTCAAAAATCATCGCCTCAAGCAGAACCAGCCTGAGCCACGGCTTTTCGGGGTCGAGCCCGCTTATCCTGCGCAAAAGCTCCTCCCTGTCATACCAATGAAGCTTTGCGCCCTCGATTCCTGTAAAGTCCTCAAAACCCGCTTCCATGAACATTTTCCATTCCCTGAGCCAGTCGCGCTTAAGGCTCTTTATCGCCTCCCTGTTTATGGGGGAAGACGTTGCAGCAATGTCGTTGCGCGTTTTAAGGTACTCAAGGTTGTAAAGGATCTCCGTCTGTTCAAGCGTTATGCCAAATTTATCGATGCCCATGCTCTCAGCTATCCTTTCGTATTTTTTTCTGTCGTCCTCGTCGAACGTGCTGCGCTCTATCGTCAGATACATATCGCGCAGCTTTTTAAGGTCGCGCCGCTTCATAACGTACACCATTTCAGAGCCCAGCGCAATGGCAAAGCGTACAACGCCCACATAATTTACTGAGAGCAGGTACTTCTCCGTAACAACGGCGCCTGTAACGTCCACCGCGGTAAAAACGCCCGTGGCTACAACAAGCATTCGTGTAATGGTGGGGTTCTTTGCGGGAACGACGCTCCGCCACTCTATGCCGCCAAGGTCGTCAGGCGAACGTGGGTTGATACGGCGTATTTCGCCGACAAGCCTGCGGATAAAGTAAAACGCGCGCACGATACACTCGTTTGCAAGCACGGGCAGAGCCTGCCGTCCCATCTCGTAAAGCGCGCCAAGCTCGCCGCGCAGGTCGAAGCGTATAGCGGTTTCCCTTATCAGCCGTCCGTTTTCATCACGCTGCGCGAAAATCGTGCCGTTAAAGACGCGCATAAGGAACGCCGCGCTGTCGGTATTCTTAAAAATCGGCAGGGCGGAAATCTCCTTTGCAAGCGCAAGCAGCGGGCCGGGAATGCCCGTGCCGCCCGACAGCGCAGCCGTTGCTGACGACCCCGCCATGTCGCTTACAAGGTGAAAGAACCACCACACCGTACCCTTTATCAGCTTATCGGGAATATTCTTTCCGATGTAATCGTTGCCTTTTACAGGGACACACCTGAACGCCCCCGTTTTGTCCGTGCCGAATGAAAACCCCGTAAACTGCGTGAGAATCGAGAAGAACAGCCCAAGCAATGTAGGGTGGTGCGCAAAGTCCCTCATGTGGTGCTGAAGCCCGCCGCCGAAATCGCTCGTGTTGCCGTCCGCGGGTATCGGGAACTTACCCTCAAGGAACTTCACCGCGCCGTCAATGTCGCTGCCATTGTATCCGAGCTTCTGAGCAGTCTTTTTTACAAACGTGCTCACGTCCTCCGCCGCAATATCCCTGCCGCGCGCCAAATCAAACTCGCCAACACCGAACACGTCGAGCATTCCGCACAGAAGTCCCGAAGCGGCTGCCACGATATAGTCGACCTTGTCGGCCTTTGGCGAAAGCATATCAAGCTTTTCATCGACCTCCTGAAGTTCCTTTTTAAGCTCTGCATAAAGTATCGGGCGTTCCTCGCCCACAACATCGACTCTTACCTTACCCGATGTTTTTTCCTCCATAAAAGTCGCCTTTCAAAAAGCTCTCACTCCCCGCCGTTAGTTGCAACGCTGCCCTTTCTGCCCTTTTTAACGATTATCTGCGCGCTTTCGGGGAAGCGCTCGCGCACCTCGCGCACGTGGGACACAACGCCTATCGTGCGGTTGTCGCCCGAAATCTCGTTGAGCACGTTCATGGCGGTGGAGAACGTGTTCTCGTCGAGCGAGCTGAAGCCCTCGTCCACGAACAGCAGCCCCGTGCTTACGCCGCCGTTAAGCTCCATTGTGTAATCGGACAGCCCCACCGCAAGCGCGAACGAGGCAAGGAACTCCTCGCCGCCCGAAAGCGACGCCACGGGGCGCAGCGCGTTCTGCCCCTTGTTAAGGTCCTCCACCATGATATCAAGCCCCGCCGCAGAGCTTCTGCGCTCACCCGTGTCCACGCGCATAAGGCGGTAGCGCCCGCCGCTCAGCTCGCTCAGGCGCGTGTTCGCGCGCAGCAGCACCTTATCGAGCATTCTGCCCTGAACATAGCGTTCAAGGCTTATCTTGCCCGCCGCCTTAACGTCCGACTTTCCGCCGACGATATTGCCGAGCTTCTCGAGCATTGCCGCGCGCGAGGTCTTGCCCATGAACTCCTCCGCCCGCGCAGAAATGACCTTTCTGCTCTCCCGCAGACCCTCAAGCGTTTTGCCGAGCGCTCCCGCCTGCTCCGAAGCCGCGTCGCGCCGCGCTGAAAGCTCCGCAAGCCGCTCCTCGTACTGCGCAAGGTCGGTGCGCTCCCTGCCGTCAAGCTCCGCTTCAAGCGCCGCTGCGTTCGCCTTTGCCTGTGCAAGCCGCCGCTCACAGTCCTCGCACCGCTCACGCAGCCGCTGCGCCTCCTTTTCGGGGAGAAGCGCCCCCGCCGCCTCCTGCGGCGAAGCAAAGCCGTTTTCGGCAGCCGCGGCTTCAAGCGCCGCCTGCTTTTCGGAAGCCGCCGCGCGCTGTGCTTCTGCCGCCGCGCGCTCCTTTTCAAGCGCGCTGTGCGCCGCGGCGTTCGCCTTGTCAGCCGCGTTGAACCGCTCGTCAAGCCGCGGGATAAGCTCCGCAAGCTCCTCCTGCCGCTCCTGCGCCTGTTTCAGCGCCGTCTGCGCCTGCTCCGCGCTTTCGGGCGCGCCCTCGCACTGCGCACGCAGCTTCTCAAGCCGCGCCGTGTTTTCACTGAGAAGCGCCCCTGCCGCCGCAAGCGCGCCCTCGCTCCCGCGAAGCTCCTCCGCAGCCTTTGCAAGCCGCTTATCCGCGTCGGCAAGCGTACCCGCAAGCGATTGTTCGTCGCGCTTAAGCTCCGTGGCGAGCCTGCCGCCCTCCCGCGCCGCTTCAAGGCTCTCCCGCAGCCCGCAAAGCGCGCCCTCGCACTCCTCGCGCCGCTTGCCGAGCCGCTCGGTGCAAAGCGTTATGTCGCCGTTTTCAGGCGCTTCGCCGGTTAAGCGCTCGTACTCCGCAGCCGCGCTTTCAAGCCGCCCGTTGAGGTCGCTCTGTATCGCGGCAAGCTTCTTCTCGGCTTCGGCAAGAGCCTTACGCGCGCTTTCCGCCGCCGCTTCAAGCTCCTCGCACTCTTCCTTGTCAGCGGCGCTTTCGGGAAGATGCGCAAGGCTCGGGTGCTCGGCAGAGCCGCACACGGGGCACGCGCAGCCGCTCTTTACTTCCTTTGCGAGAACGCCCGCGAGATTCGCGAAATAGCTTTCCTTTGCAGCGCCGGCTGCCTGCGCCGCCTGCTCTGCGCCCTGAGCCGCTTCAAGCGCCTTTTTCGCCTGCCGCTTCTCCTCGCGGCGCTTTGCCGTGATTTTTTCTGCGCTTTCAAGCAGTCTTGCGCAGCTTTCGCACTCGTCCTGAGACTTCTGCACGGCGGCTTCCAACGCGGGCAGCTGCGCCGCCGTCTTTTCTGCCGCCGATATCTCGCCGCGCAGCCCGTCAAGCTGCTTTATAAGCCCCTCGCGCTCGTTTGTAATCTCGGTATGCTCCGCGCGCAGCCTGTCCGCTTCGCCGCGCGCCTTTTGCTCGTCGGCGACAAGCTGCGCGTTTTCTTCCCACGCCTGCGCAGTGCTGCGAAGCGTCGGCACGGCCTCTGACAGCGCCTGCTGCTCGGCGGTAAGGGCGGGCTTTTCCTCCATGGCGCGCTGCGCTTCGGAAAGCTCCTCAGCCGCGCTCTGAGCCGCTTCCTGTGCCTGCGAAAGAGAGCGCTCGCACTCCTCAAGGCGCGAGTGCTGCTCCTGCGCGGCCTGCGCGGCGGGCTTTACGCGCTCGGCGCGCTCCGCACGGGCGAGAGTCTGCCGCGCCTGCTCCGCTGCGGGGCGCTCGGCTTCCACCGCCGCAAGCGCCTCGCGCGCCGCAAGAAGCCTGTCGAAGCGCTCGTTCACCGCGCGCAGCTGCTCGGTCTGCTTTTGAAGCTCCGCGAACTGCGCGCGCAGCTCCTCGCCCTGCGCGCGCAGCTCATCCAGCTGCTCGGTGCGCTCGCCCTCGGCGCGCTCAATCTCGCCGCAAAGCTCTGCGCACCGCTCGGGGACGCGCAGCTCCGCAGAAAGCTCCATAACATTAGCAAGCTGCGTGTCAAGCAGCAGCGCGTACTGCCCGCGAAGGTCCTTGAGCTCCGCAGCGGCTTCCTTTGCAAGCGAATCCACATACCGCTCGAAACGCTCGTAGCGCTCCGTGTCGAATACCGCGCGCAGCGCCTTTCCGCGCTCGTCGCTCTTCATTGTAAGGAACTGCGCAAACTCACCCTGCGCCAGCATTGAAATGCGGCAGAACGCGCCGTAGTCGAGCGACAGCAGCGCGCGTATCTTCTCGTCAACGCCGCTTTTGCCGTCTATATGCTCGCCCTGCGAATCAAGGTAGCAGCGGTTGTTCTTCCTGTCGGAGCTGTCCGCGCGCACGCTGCGGTGAACCGTCCAGCGCCTGCCGTTCACGCTGAACGTAAGCTCCGCAAAGCACTCCTGCGCGCCGGCGCTTATGTTGTGCAGCGTGAACTCGCTGCGCGCGCTGCCGGAGGGTCTGCCGAAAAGCGCGTAAATCACCGCGTCGAATATCGTGGTCTTGCCCGCGCCCGTGTCGCCCGTTATCATGAATATCCCGCCGTAATAGCGCTCAAGGTCTATCTCCTGCTTTTCAAGGTACGAGCTGAACCCGCATACCGTAAGCTTTTCAAGTATCATTTACAGCTCCTCCCTCATGCTCCGCTCAAACAGCTCCTGCGCAAGCCCTGCAAGCTCCCCGTCGGGGTCCTCGCCGTAGCGCATACGGTAAAAGCCGTCAAAAAGCTCGTCGAAGTCCATTTCGCGCTCGCTGCCCTGCACGGTCTGCGCGGTTTCCTGCCCGCCGCCCAGCTCGTAGGCTATATCAATGTAATTCGGGTAGACTGCCGACAGCCTGTCCGCATAGCCGCCGACGTCGTCCCCGCCCGTAATCGTTATGTAAACGTAGTCCTCCGTGCGCTCTCCGCCCAGAAGCTCCGCTATCGTCCCCGAAACCACCCGCGCGGGGTGCGGGGGCGTTATCGGCTCGTGCTGCACGCTCACCGCGCCGCTTTCGTCTATGTCTATAACGTCTATGTATTTCTGCGGAGAACGCGCCTCCTTGCGCGAAAAGCACATCGGCGAGCCGCAGTAACGCACCCTCTCCCCGAAAGAAAGCGGCGTGTGGTAATGCCCGAGCGCGGTGTACGCGAACGGCTCAAACACCGCGGGAGAAGCCATGCGCAGCTTTCCCACCGCCTGCGCGTCGGCGGAATTGCCGAGCGCCTGATGAGCCGCTAAAATGCACGGTCTGCCCGCGCGCGGTATCCCCGCCTTGGCGAACACCACGCGCAGCGCTTCGGAAATATCCTGCGCTTCCTCCTCGGGGAACCACGCGTTCACCGCCTCGGTGGTGACGTTTGGCAGCAGCGCTATGTCGACGCCGCCCGCCTCGGCAACGCTCACAAACGGCGGGGCGCCGTCAAGCGGGCGCGAGATATGCACGCCGCACCTGCCGAACAGCGCGCGCCCGTATGCCACGCGCTCGGCGCTGTCGTGGTTGCCGCTTATCATGTAAAGCGAAAGCGAAAGTCCCGCCGCCTTTTCAATAAACTCGTCAAAAAGCGCCACGCTT
Organism: uncultured Oscillospiraceae bacterium; assembly: GCA_934446455.1. Classification (GTDB taxonomy): domain Bacteria; phylum Bacillota; class Clostridia; order Oscillospirales; family Ruminococcaceae; genus CAG-115. Next base: position 23,977 of record CAKSEE010000039.1, read on the forward strand.
TCCGCAGGGGGCGTGCGCCTGTCGTAGATGTCCCCCGCAATGATAACGCCGTCGGGGCGGTATTTTTCGTACGCCGCGCCCAGTACGCCGTCAAGAAGTATCGTCCGCATATCCTCGGATATGTCGCGCCCGCCGGGCTTTATGCCAAGGTGCAGGTCGCTTAAATGAAACAGCCGCATTACGTCCTCCCCCGCGCGTAACATTCCGCGCATTGTAATACATTTATTGTAGCACATACCAAATGATTTGTAAAGGGATTTTTCGATACATTTATTTTTTTGCAACCTTTTTATGCTGTAAACGGTATTGCAATTAAACGACACTCTTGAAAGGAGCGTACAATGAAAATGAAACTCTTTATTTCCGCAATGCTTGCCGCAGTCCTGCTGTTTACGGGCTGCGTACCCTCGCGTAAGCTTTCAGACAGGAACAAAAACGCCCTGTCCGTCTACGGCATAGCCCTTGAAAGCGGCGAGGACGACGCATGGCTTCGCTACGAGGGCGAGATAACGGGCGAGGCGCTCGACGGGCTGTGGGAACTCATCACGGCGGCGGAAGCGACCGAAGGAGTCAGCGAGGGCAACTGGATTGGCGGCTTCCCCTGCCTTGTAATTACGGGCAAAAACGGCGATAACTACACCGTAAGCTGCTCATGGGACAAAACGGAATACTCGCAGGACAAATACGGCGCGCCAAAGGAGGAGCATACGGGAAACTGTATGCTGATACGCGGCACGCGGCAGGGCAAGTACATTATAGACGCCGCGACCGCAACGGAGTTCAACCGCCTTATATCCGAGGCGCTGCACGAAACGACCGTCCCCACGGTATATGACAGTTACCCGAACAAGGCGGCGCGCTCGGGAAATATCGTGTTTGCGCAGGTCTACTCGAACTATGCGTACGGATTTCAATGCACCGCAAGCGTTGTGGACGACCTCGGCAACGCATACTCGCTCGACCTTAGCCTGCATAAAGACGAGATAATTGACGGCGGCCTGCTTGGCATGATACAGAGAGAATACGACGGCACAGACCCGTTCAGATACGCGGCGTTCAGCGCTGAGGAAATGGAGCGCGTGCGCACCGAAACGGCGTTTGAAATAGACCGCACGGCAAAGGTCACGGAAAAGCACCAAAGATACGACTACGGGCAGAAAACGCTTTACGTTGTGGACAGCAACGGCGAGATGATAATGCTGCGCTCGTACGGCGACTGGGACAAGGAGCTTCAGGACGGCACGGCAAAGGAGCTTGCGCGGCTTTTTGACAAGGGATTTTACGGATAACGGGCGGCTGACGCGCATTTTTTTCGCGCGGGTACTTGACAAACGCCCCGCGCGGGTGTATAATCATGTTGTAAGCTATATTACAAATGCGTTGATGGGTGCGGTTATCCGCTGTATTCGCTTAAACCCCTTGCAGAGAGCTGCCGTATGGTGAAAGGCAGCAGGGGCGGCGTGTGCAATCAGCCCGAAGCAGACAGGCTGAACGCGGCGGGTTTCCGCTGAAGTAAGTCTGTACGGATTTCCACCGTTAAAGGGAAGTGCATTGCTTGATGTACAGAGGCTGAGTTTGTGAAATATGCCCTCTGACCGTACAGGTAAGAGGGCTTTTTTGTTCATAACTCCTCTGCACACAAAAACGAGAGGAGAAGAAAAAATGCTCACACTTGACAAGGTTTACAAAGCGTCACACGTACTTAAAGAGGTTATCAGAAAGACCGACCTTATCCGCGCGCCGAAGATAAATCCCGACGCGGAGGTTTTTCTCAAGACCGAGAATCTGCAGGTGACAGGCTCGTTTAAGGTGCGCGGCGCGTATTTCAAGATTTCGCAGCTCACCGAGGAGGAGCGCAAAAAGGGCGTTATCGCCTGCTCCGCGGGAAACCACGCGCAGGGCGTAGCGCTTGCGGCTTCCAAGGCGGGGATAAAGTCGCTTATATGCCTGCCCGACGGCGCGCCCATCTCCAAGGTTGAGGCGACAAAGGGCTACGGCGCGGAGGTGTGCCTTGTTCCGGGCGTTTACGACGACGCTTACCAGAAGGCGCTTGCGCTGCGCGACGAAAAGGGCTACACGTTCATTCACCCGTTCGACGACGAGAACGTTATCGCGGGTCAGGGTACCATCGGTCTGGAGCTGCTCGACCAGCTGCCCGACATGGACGCCGTGGTTGTGCCTATAGGCGGCGGCGGACTTATCTCGGGCGTGGCGTTCGCGATAAAGTCGCTTAACCCTAAGATAAAGGTGTACGGCGTGCAGGCGGCGGGCGCTCCCAGCATGGTAAAGTCCCTTGCGGACGGCAAGATAGAGCGCCTTGACAGCGTTGCAACGCTTGCGGACGGCATTGCCGTTAAAGAACCCGGCGCGAACACGTTCGAGCTTTGCTCAAAGTACGTTGACGGCGTTGTAACGGTGACGGAGGACGAGATTTCCTGCGCGATACTCTCGCTCATAGAGCAGCAGAAGCTCATTGCAGAGGGCGCGGGTGCCGTGTCCGTGGCGGCTGTTATGTTCAACAAGATACCCGTAAAGGGCAAGAAGGTAGTGTGCCTTGTATCGGGCGGCAATATCGACGTTACGATACTCAACAAGGTTATAAGGCGCGGCCTTGTAAAGAGCGGCAGGGCTTCGCTGCTTACAATAGAGCTTGTGGACAAGCCCGGTCAGCTTACGGGCGTCGCGGGGATAATCGCAAAGCTCGGCGGCAACGTTACGGCTGTTCACCATGAGCGCGCGGACGCAAACGAGAACATAAACGGCTGCTTCCTGCGCATACAGCTTGAAACAAGGAATTTCGAGCATCTTGAAGCAATACGCAGCGCGCTTACAGAAGCGGGCTACAAGATAGTTGAAAGCTGAAAGGAGAACCTCACATGAAAGACGTTTACACCACAAATGCACCGCAGGCAATAGGTCCGTACACGCAGGCCAAAATCACGGGCGGAATGCTCTACACCTCGGGGCAGATAGCTATCGTACCCGCGACGGGAGAGCTTGCCGCAGGCGGCATTGAGGAGCAGGCAAGGCAGGTATGCGAGAACCTCAAGGCGGTTGTTGAAGCCGCAGGCACCACGCTCGACAAGGTGGTAAAGACCACCTGCTTCCTGCACGATATCGCGGATTTCGGCGCGTTCAACATGATTTATGCGGAGTATTTCACCTCCAAGCCCGCGCGTTCGTGCGTCGGCGGACTGAGCCTGCCCAAGGGCGCGCTCGTTGAGGTTGAGCTTATCGCAGAGGTCTGATTCAAATAATTCAACAGCAAACCCCCGCATTGTTGAAATGCGGGGGTGAGTCTGTCGAAAAAGTCTTGCGACTTTTCCGACAGGAACATCCGCACTGCGCGCACGGTCGCGTAAGGCGTAAG
>CAKSEE010000040.1 GCA_934446455.1 uncultured Oscillospiraceae bacterium
GGAGAAAGCATATTCTTCGATGGTTTTGAGCTCGTAGGGGAGCTTTGCGGAAGCGAGCGAGGTGCACCCGATGAACGCGCTGGAGCCTATGGTCTTTACGCCGTCGGGGATAGAAATGCTCTTAAGGCTTCTGCACCCGCTGAACGCATCGGAGCCTATGCTGTCGATGTACGCGGGGAGCGTTACGGTTGAAAGCGATACGCAGCCGTCGAAAAGGCGCGAGGGGATATTCGTTGCAATGCAGGTGAGGTTAGCGCTCAGCAGCGACGTGCAGTTTGCGAAAGCGGCGTCGCCTATGTACGATACGCCTGCGGGAACCGTTACAGCCGCAAGCGACGTGCAGCCGTAGAACGCGGTCGTGCCGATGGAGGTGAGCGTATCGGGCAGGCTTACGCGCTCAAGATTTACGTAATCGGAAAGCGCGCTCGTCGAGAGGCTTCTTATGCCTGCGGAAAGGGTTACTGCGGTGATCCTCGACTTGAAGTTGTTGGTGCACAGCGCGGTAACGGTGCTTACCACCTTGTTGTTTACCTTTGCAGGTACGGTTATCGCAGAGGACGTGCCAATATAGCCCGTTATCTCCGCTGTGCCGTCAGCCATTATAGAGTATTGCCACTCGCCGTCGGTTTCGGCGGAAGCCCTCTGCGTGCAGAAGAAGCATGAGAGCGAAGCGAGTACGGCAAGCGCCATCAGGAACGACAGCACTCTGTTTGTCTTGCTTTGTACCATAGAATATATACCTCCTTTGAATTGTTGCCGCAAATGGCGCGGGCCATTCGGCAGTACAAGTAAATTATAACATATGTCTGCCGGATTTTCAATAGCAGTATGTGTAAAATTTTCCGTCCCGAATACGTTAATTTTGACTATAACGCGCGCACGCCCGCAAACCCGCCGCGGGCTTGACAAAAAGGAGAATCCATTATATAATAGAGATATTGTAAATAACGAAAGGAAGATGAGAATGCCTGTAAAGATAGCGGACGGGCTGCCCGCGCAGCAGGTGCTCGAAAACGAGCATATCTTTGTCATGACGCAGCACAGGGCGCTTCACCAGGACATACGCCCGCTTAAGATAGCGATACTTAACCTCATGCCGACGAAAATAACCACCGAAACGCAGATACTGCGCTCGCTGTCAAATTCGCCGCTGCAGATAGAGATAACGCTTCTCCAGACCTCCACCTACACGGGTAAGAACACCCCCTCGGAGCATCTGATGGAATTCTACAAGACCTTTGACGATATAAAAAACGAAAACTTCGACGGCTTTATCATCACGGGCGCGCCCGTTGAACACCTCGACTACCCCGAGGTTGAATACTGGGACGAGCTTTGCAGGATAATGGAGTGGACGAAAACGCACGTTCATTCCACGTTCCACATATGCTGGGCGGCGCAGGCGGCGCTGTTCTACCATTACGGCATACCAAAGCACCCGCTTGAAAAGAAGGTTTCGGGCGTGTTCACGCACAGAATGCTCAACCCGAAATCAAGGCTCTTCAGGGGCTTTGACAGCGAGTTCTGCGTGCCGCATTCCCGCCATACCGAGGTGCGCGCGGAGGATATTCTCAGGGTCCCGACGCTCAAGCTTATGGCGGTGTCCGACGAGGCGGGCGTTTACGCCGTATGCAGCGAGGACGGCAAGCAGTTCTTTATCATGGGCCACAGCGAGTACGATGCCGAAACGCTCGATACCGAGTACCGCCGCGATCTCACGCGCGGAATGTCCCCCGAGATACCCCGCCACTACTACCCCGACGACGACCCCAAAAACGCCCCCGTGATGAAATGGCGCGCGCATTCAACGCTTTTATACACCAACTGGCTCAATTACTTCGTTTACCAGACCACGCCCTTTGACATTTCCGAAAATGTTTAGCGCGGTCTGCGGGATATTATTCTGAATAAGATAAAAGGAGAAAAGACAATGGCAGATTTGTTAGGACTCAGCATTGGCACTATCATTTCGGGCGTATTTTACTCCCTGTTCGCGCTGGCGGCGGTAATCGTCGGCATTGAGCTTTACACAACGGTGTTCTGCAAGAAGAACGACGGCAAGTACACGGGCTTTATGGGCAGGCTCTACGATTTTGTGAACGTAAAGAAGTTCTCGCTTGAGCCGCTGCTCAAGGCGGCGTACATCATCGCGGCGCTCTACATAACGCTTTCCGCGCTCCTCAGCTTCTCTGACTACAACGTGTGGCGCGGCCTCGGCAAGCTTGCGGTAAAGGTTGTGCTTGACAACGCGCTGCTGCGCATCGGCTACGAGCTTGCGCTGCTTCTCGTAAGAGTGCTTAAGAAGCTCGACAGCATAGGCGACAAGCTCGGCGCCGACGGCGAAAAGAGCGAGTTCTCCGAGGAAATATTCCCCAAGGGCGTGAAGGCTGCCGTTCAGCAGAATACGGCTGCGCCTGTTCCTCAGCCCGCGCCTGTTCCTCAGCCCGCGCCTGTTCCTCAGCCCGTGCCCGTCGCACAGCCCGCGCCCGTCGCACAGCCCGCGCCCGTCGCACAGCCCGCGCCCGTCGCACAGCCCGCGCCTGTCGCACAGCCCGCGCCTGTTGCACAGCCCGTAGCTGTCGCACAGCCCGCGCCCGTCGCACAGCCCGCGCCCGTGCCTCAGCCGGTACAGCAGACGGTTCCCGCTGCTGCACCTGCTCCCGCAGCTGTCGCACAGCCCGCAGCTGTCGCACAGCCCGCGGCTGCCGCGGAGGAAACGACGTTCTGCACGGTATGCGGCAAGCAGATAAAGGTAAACTCGAAGTTCTGCCCTTACTGCGGCAATTCGCGCTGATACACTGATAACGCTCATGCCCGCCGAAGTCCGCACGGTTTCGGCGGGCTTTCTGCGCGTTAAGATATTTTTGATATCTTTCTTTTTTGTGTTGCATTTTTCGGGTGAGTATGGTATACTTAAATCAGGAAGAATGATTCCATAAGGCTAAGAGGTGATATTATGTCAGATGAAAAGAAAATCGTGAACTCTGTTGTCGAGCTTTCCGTAGACCCGAACAACACCACAGCGTTCCTTTCCTTTACAAAGCCGGAGAACGGCGGCGCGGACATTACCTATGAAAAAATCATGGCGGCGCTTGAGGCAAAGCATATCAGCTTTGGTATAATGGAAAATGACCTGCACGACGCGGTGGACAAGAAGCGCTACAACGAGAACATATGCGCGGCGCGCTGGCAGCCCCCTGTCAACGGGCAGGACGGCGCGGTTACATACCTGTTCAGGACAAAGAGCGTGATCGCGCCCACGGAGGACGAAAAGGGCGTTGTTGACTATAAGAACCTCGGCATTGTGAATAATATCACCAAGGGCACTACCATAGCGACGATAACCCTGCCCACCGAGGGTGAGCCGGGGCGCAACATTCTCGGCGCGGCAGTCCCGCAGCGCAGGGGCGCGCCCGTAAGGGTGAGCGCCGCAAACGGCACGCAGCTTGTAAACGACGGCACGGAGCTTATCGCCGCGCGCAACGGCAACCTGCGCTTTATCAACGGCGCGTTCAACGTTGAGGAGGAGCTTGTGATAGCCGAGGACGTGGGCGTATCCACGGGCAATATTGATTTTATCGGCAACGTTACGGTAAGGGGCAACGTGCTTGAGGGCTACCGCGTATCCTCAAAGAAGAACATAACCGTCAACGGCTCCGCCATCGGCGCAGAGCTCTGCGCGGACGGCGATATCGTCATGCGCACGGGCTGCATAAATTCCACCATAACCTGCAAGGGCAGCGTGCGTGCGGGCTTTTTTGAGAGCAGCCGCATAACCTGCGGGCATAACGTCGAGGGCGGCAGCTTTGTCGGCGGAGAGGTGTTCGCAAACGGCAACATAACCGCCACGGGCAAGGGAATTATGGTAGGCGGCAAGTATACCGCGCTTGAGAACATCGAGGCGGGGACGATAGGCTCGGAAAACTATACGCGCACGCTTATTTCGCTCGGCAACAACGCTGTCCTGTCCGAGGAGCGCGACGCGCTTGAGCGCAGCATTGCCGAAATGGAGGACAAGGCGGATCAGCTCGGCAAGATACTCGCAATGCTCAACGAGCAGTCCAAGAAGGCGAAGCTCCCGCCCGAGCGCGAGCAGATGAAAGCGGAGGCTCTGCGCAGCCGCCTGAAGCTGCAGGCGCAGGTGAGAAGCTCGAAAACGCGTATCGAGCAGATAAACGAGTCGCTTATGGTGGCACAGCAGCTCACGGTTTCCGTCAGAAAGGCGTTTTACCCCGGGGTTACGCTGCGCATAAACAACTGCATAAAGCAGGTGAACGAGGTGAACTCGCACTGCCGCGCGACCATCGAGGACGGCGACATTGTGTTCAAGCTGCTGTAACGCGGCGTAAACTGCATATAAAAAGAGCCGCGCTCCGTTCCGGGGCGCGGCAGTTTGCTGCGGTAAGACTATGCGCATAATAAGCAAAAACCCCCGAAATTCGGGGGTTCTGCTGGCGGACAGAAAGGGATTCGAACCCTTGAACGGGTATTAGCCGTTACACGATTTCCAATCGTGCGCCTTAGACCAGCTCAGCCATCTGTCCACACAAACTTTATTCTGCCGACGCTCTTGCATCGACTTGTATATTATATCACAAGCCCTCGGTTTTGTCAAGCACTTTTTTCGATTTTTTTATATTTTTTCTCTTTTCGTCCAAAAGCGCTTTCGCGGTTGACCGCATATGCGGCAGAAGCTGCCTGCCTTAGTATGCGCATACAGCTGTAACTGTCTGCGGGGGCTGCCCAGCCGCACGCGTGTGACATGAGCCGCCGAAGAATCACAAACAGCCGGAACCGCCCGTCGGGCTGCCGACCTACCGGCGGAGTTCGTAGTAGGCGGCTGAGTATCGCGGGACGTCGAAGGTGACGTTGCCGTTTTCGTCGGCGGTGAGAGTCTGCGGGTAGTGCGGGGCGCAGCCGCTCCACCTTTCCTCGGTGCTGTCAAGCAGGAGGGAGAGCGTGTTGCCGCAGCCGATGTTAAGGGTGTACCACTTCTGCACGCTGTCGGAGAAGTTGAAAACCGCCGCTATGGCGTTCTCGTCGGGGCAGCTGCGGAGGATCGCGTAGCAGCGGCGCAGGGGGCTGTCGCAGTCCAGCCAGCGGAAGCCGTCCGCGCTGTCGTCCCAGCGGGAAAGCGCGGGGCGTCCGAGATAGAGGCGGCAGAGCTTCGCCATGAACTTTGAGAAGCTGTCGTGTATGGGGTAGGTGAGGACCGCCCAGTCCTGCTCGCGCTTTTCGTCCCATTCGCGCAGCTGCCCGAATTCGTTGCCCATGAAGCTGAGCTTTTTTCCGGGGTGTGCGTACATATACATATAAAGCGCCCGCGCCTGTGGGAACTTGTCCTCGTAGTCGCCGTACATTTTCTGCACTATCGTCGCCTTGCCGTGAACGCTCTCGTCGTGGGAGAGCGGCAGGATATACTTCTCACTGTAGTTGTAGAGCATGGAGAAAGTGAGCTTGTGGTAATGGTCCACGCGCTGCTCGGGCGTTTTCTTGAAGTAGTCGAGCGTGTCGTTCATCCAGCCCATGTCCCACTTGTAGTCGAAGCCTAAGCCCCCCTCGCTTACCGCCTTTGTAACGCGCTCGTAGTCCGTGGAGTCCTCCGCGCAGAGTACCGCGGATGGGTGGCGCGCCTTAAGCCCCGCGTTCATTGAGCGCAGGAAGTTGGTGCCGCAGACGTTCTCGCCGCGCGCGGGGTCGCCGCCCCAGTAGATAAGGCGGCTTATTGCATCCATGCGCAGCCCGTCAAAGTGAAATTCGCTCAGCCAGTAGTCCGCAGCGGACTTGAGGAAGCTGCACACCACGGGGTGGGTGTAGTCGAAGCTGCAGCTGCCCCACTCGCTGTAGGCTATGTCGTCAAACTCGCTCTCAAACATCGGCGTGCCGTCAAACTTTGCCAGCGCGTAGCCGTCCACCGCGAAATGCACGGGCACAAAGTCCATGAAAACCGCGACGCCGTGCGTGTGGCAGTAGTTTACGAAATACCGCAGCTCGTCCGCTGTGCCGTAGCGCGACGTGGGCGCAAAGAACCCCGTCGCCTGATAGCCCCAGCTCTCATCGCAGGGATATTCCGCAAGCGGCATTACCTCAATGCAGTTGTAGCCGCACTTCTTCACATATGAAACGAGCTTCGGCGCTATCTGTCTGTAGGTGTACCATCCGTTCCTGCTCCTGGGGGAGGTTTTCCACGAGCCGATGTCAGCTTCGTAAATGTTAAGCGCGTCGCCGTGCCATGTGGGGCGGGTACGCATCCACTCCTCGTCGGTGAACCTGAACCGCTGCGCGCGTATGTACGAGGCGAACCCCGGGCGCAGCTCCATTCCCCTGCCGTAGGGGTCGCAGCGCTCGGTCATGCCGCCGTTTGCGTAAATGCGCAGCTTGTACATCATGTCGGGCTGCGCTTTCTTTATAAACACCTCGCGCACGCCGCCGACGTCCTCCATAAAGGTATCCGTCCAGCCGTTGAACTCGCCTATTACCGAAACGCGCTCCGCAGCGGGCGCGTATACCCGAAACACCGTGCCCGCGCATTTCCCGTCCTCAAAGACAGGGTGCGCGCCAAGGTAATTGTACGCGTCAAAGCTGCCGCCCGCGCAGTATTCTCCGAGATTCATCTGTTATGTTCCTCCTGCGGCGGCTAAAAAGTTATTGACAGCCGTCGTTTTTTATACTATAATTATACAAGAGTTGAACGGTGTGTTCAACCGACAAATTGCGCCTATGGTCGCTTATGCGACGAATATGCGGCAATAGTCGCGGAAGGAGCGGAAATGGACCTCAGAATAAAGCGCACAAAAAATGCCGTGAGAGAGGCGTTTCTTTCGCTGCGGCGCAAAAAGCCGATCGAAAGGATAACCGTAACGGAGCTTGCGGCGCTCGCAGGGATAAACAAGGCGACGTTCTACCTGCATTACGCGGACATTTACGCGCTCTCAGACGAGATAGAGGACAGGCTTATCGATGAGATACTCGCGGATATAGGCGGCTTCGGCGGCTTTGCCAAAGACCCGCAGATATGCGCGCGGGAGGTGCTGCGCGCGTTTGTGGAGCGGCGCGGCGAGCTGTCCGCGATATTCTCGGGCAGTCGGTACGGGCTGTTTTCGCAGAAGATAGAGCGGCGCATCAAGGCGGCGCTGTTCGAGAGCGCGCCCGAGTATGCAACCCATGAAAACAGCCTTGCGCTGAGCTTCTGCATACAGGGGATATTCCACACGCTTGCGCAGACCGACGGCGCGCCGAGCGCGGAGGACTACGCGCTTATTTCCGAGCTTTCGCTTGAGCTTATAGGCAGGATAAAGCCTGACAACACATTCGGAGGATAATTATGGACGTTATATATCTTGAGCAGGAGGGGAAGATCCCCTCTCCGGGCGACAGCTATTCATTCTGGGAGCAGCACTGCCTGCCCGTCGGCAACGCGTATCTCGGCGCTTCAATGTTCGGCGGGGCGCGGCATGAGCGCATTGTACTCAACGAAAAAACGCTATGGGCGGGCGGTCCGTGCGAGCGCCGCCCCGACTATTACGGCGGCAACAAGCGCGACAGGTACAAATACGTGCGCGAGGTTCAGCGGGAGCTTTCCGCGGGCAATTACGCGCGCGTTAAGGAGCTTCTCCCCGAGCTTACGGGCGACGGGGACTTCGGCAGCTACCTTTTGCTGTGCAATCTGGAGCTTGACTTCGACCTGCCCGACGGCGCGCCCGAGGGCTACCGCAGGCAGCTCGACCTCGCGCGCTCGCTTTACGGCTGCGCGTTTACGCTGTGCGGCGTAAGGTATGAGCGCGAGGCGTTCGCGAGCTACCCCGCGCGCGTTATCGCGTTCAGGTTCGGCGCGGACAGGGCGGGCGCGCTCTCGTTCAGGGCGGCTGTGGGCAAGTCGCAGGGCGGCAGGGTTTACGCCGAGGACGGCGCGCTTGTTTACAGCGGCGCCGTGGACGACAACGGTATGCGCTTTGACGCGCGCTTCGCGGTGCGTACGGACGGCGAGCTTTCAATAACCGAGGCGGGAATTACGGTCACGGGCGCTTCCGAGGCGGTGATATACTTCACCGCCGCTACCGATTACGCCATGCAGTACCCGACCTACCGCACGGGCGTTTCCCCGGAAAAGGTAACGCTCCCGCTGCTTGAAAGCGCCGTTAAAAAGGGCTACAGCGCGCTTTACGAGGAGCATTATGCGGACTACAGCGCGATATACGACCGCGTTTCGCTTACGCTCGGCGAGGAGGCGGATATGCCCGCGGATAAGCTGCTCAAATGTTACCGCGAGGGCGACCGCCGCGCCATGAATGCGCTTGAAACGCTCTATTTCCGCTACGGCAGATATCTTCTCATATCGTCCTCGCGCGAGGGGACGCTCCCTGCAAACTTGCAGGGAGTGTGGAACGAAAGCAACACCCCGCCGTGGTGCTGCGACTATCACATCAACGTAAACCTGCAGATGAACTACTGGGGCGCGCACAACACCAACATGGCTGAAACCGCGCTTCCGCTCGTGGATTTCCTTGACAGCCTGCGCGAGCCGGGACGCGTTACCGCGCGCGAATACTATAATATAGCGTCCGACGGCGCTCACCCCGAAAACGGCTGGACGGCGCACACGCAGTGCTCGCCCTTTGGGTGGACCGCGCCCGGCTGGGAGTTTTACTGGGGCTGGTCTACCGCTGCTGTGGCGTGGCTTATGCAGAACATATGGGAGCACTACGAGTTTACGCGCGACGAGGAGTATCTGCGCGCTAAGATATACCCGATAATGCGCGAGAGCGTGCGCTTTTACACGCAGTGGCTCATATGGGACGAAAAGCAGGGGCGCATGGTGTCCTCTCCGACGTACTCGCCCGAGCACGGACCCGCGACCATAGGCAACACCTATGAGCAGAGCCTTATCGAGCAGCTTTTCATAGATTTTCTGAGCGCTTCGCAGGTGCTCGGCGAGGAGGGCGAGCTTCAGGAGCGTGTGCGCGGGATACTTCCGCAGCTCAAGCCCTACCACATAGGGAAAACGGGGCTGCTCAAGGAGTGGTTCGAGGAGGACGAGCCCGATTTCGACCGCTCTGCGGTGCAGAAGAATCACCGTCACATCTCCCACCTTATGGGGCTGTACCCCGGAAAGCAGATAAACCGCTCCACGCCCGAGCTTATGGCTGCCGCAAAGGCCACGATGAACGACCGCGGCGACGAATCCACGGGCTGGGCGCGCGCGTACAAAATAAACCTCTGGGCGCGCACGGGCGACGGCGAGCGCACCTACAAGCTGCTGCGCGGTCTGCTTGAAAGCTGCACGTTCGACAACCTGTGGGACTTCCACCCGCCGTTCCAGATAGACGGGAACTTCGGCGCGTCTGCGGGCATAGCTGAAATGCTCGTGCAGAGCCACGAGGGCGCGATAAGGCTTCTGCCCGCGCTGCCTGCGGCGTGGAGCAGCGGCAGCTTCGAGGGGCTGTGCGCGCGCGGCGGCTTCGTGCTGAACGCCCGCTGGGAGAACGGCGTTATCACCGAGTGCGAGATATGCTCGCAGCGCGGCGGCGAATGCACCGTGATATTCCCGACGGCTGACGGCGAGAGAACGCTCACCGTGGGAATTGAAGCGGGCGGCTGCGTAAAAATAGTGTAAAGGAGAGCCTTATGTTTGAAATAAAAGACGAATTTCTGCTTGACGGAAAGCCCTTTAAGATAATTTCGGGAGCGGTGCATTACTTCCGCACAGTACCGGATTACTGGCGCGACAGGCTTGAAAAGCTGGTGAATATCGGGTGCAATACCGTTGAAACATATATTCCATGGAATTTTCACGAGCCGAGGCAGGGCGAGTTCCTGTGGGAGGGTATGCGGGATGTATGCCGCTTTATAGAGCTTGCGCAGGAGCTTGGACTTTATATGATGTTAAGACCCTCGCCCTACATATGCTCGGAATGGGAGTTCGGTGGGCTGCCCGCATGGCTGCTTAAGGACCCGAAAATGCGCCTGCGCTGCTCGTACGCGCCGTACCTTGACGCCGTAAAGCGCTATTACAACGTACTTATTCCGAAAATTGCCCCGTATCAGCAGGACAGGGGCGGAAATATAATTCTGGTGCAGATCGAAAACGAGTACGGCTATTATGGCAACGATACGGCTTACCTTGAGTTCCTGCGCGATACGATGCGCGGGCTTGGCATAACCGTGCCGTTTGTAACGTCCGACGGTCCGTGGAAGGAAGCTGTTTTCAGGGCAGGAATGGTTGAAGGGGCGCTGCCGACGGGTAACTTCGGTTCTTCTGCGGAATGGCAGTTCGGCGAAATGCGGCGGTTTATAGGCGAGGGCAGGCCGCTTATGTGTATGGAGTTCTGGAACGGCTGGTTTGACGCATGGGGCGAGGAACACCATGTCACAGAGCCTGAAAAGGCCGCACATGAGCTGAACGAGCTTCTTAAGCGCGGCAGCATGAGTTTCTATATGTTCGAGGGCGGCACAAACTTTGGATTTATGGCAGGCAGGGGCGAAGGCAACGAAACTGCTGACGTCACCTCATACGACTACGACTCGCCGCTCACCGAGGACGGGCAGCTTACAAGGAAGTACGAGCTTTGCAGGGAAGTGATCTCGCGCTACGCCGATATACGGCAGATACCGCTTACAACTGCAATAAAGCGCGCGGAGTTCGGCAGTATAGCGTGCGCGGCAAAAACAGACCTTTTCAGCACGCTCTGCACGCTGTCAGAGCCTGTGACGTCCGTATGCCCGCTCAGCTTCGAGGAGCTTGACTGCTATTACGGCTATGTGCTTTACAGGCTGAAAATAAAGGAGTGCGAGCAGGCGGACGATGTAAGGTGTGAAAACGCCGCAGACAGGGTTCAGGTATTCAGGAACGGGAAATATGCCTTTACGGCGAACGGCGCAGATGCAGGGGAAGCGTTCGGGCTTCCCGAAAAGACCTGCGGCGGCACGCTGGAGCTGCTTGTAGAAAATGTGGGCAGAGAAAATTTCGGAACGGGGCTTGAGCGGCAGCGAAAGGGCATTCTTGGCGGCGTTAAGGTCAACGACCACAGGTATTACGGCTTTGATATGTACTGCCTGCCGCTCGATGAGAAGCAGCTTGAAAGGATAGACTTCAGCAGCGGCTGCGCCGATGGCGCGCCTGTATTTTACCGCTTTGATTTCAACGTGACAGAGCCCGCCGACACATTTCTTGACACGAAAGGCTTCGGAAAGGGCGTCGCCTTTATCAACGGCTTCAATCTGGGCAGATTCTGGGATATCGGGCCGCAGAAAAGGCTTTATATTCCCGCGCCGCTTATGAAAAAGGGCGCAAACACCATTATACTGTTTGAAACAGAGGGCAGAAGCAGTGGCGAAATATATCTGTCCGATACCCCCGCGCTCGGGTGACTTTTCAGCCGCTGCGTGAGAGTGGTGTAATTGAGCTTCGCAGAAAACACAACAGAAAAAACGGCACAGCAATGCAGGTTAGCATGGCTGTGCCGTTGATTTTATTTTAATCGGTTTCTGTACGCTTTCTCGACTTTTTCTTGTATTCCGGAAATAGATTGAATTGAGCCTTGTTGAATCTGCCGACATAATAAACCGTTCCTTGGGCAAATCTAATCTGTCGGGCAATTTCTATAGGAGGCGGAATCATTATATTGTGTGCCCTCGCTTCATGCGGGCGAAAACGCGTAAAAAGAAAAGCGCCTCGCCGCGGAATTGCGTGCGAGGCACTCGCTGGCGCGCATGGCGTGGTTCTGCACTTTATGCGGGTGAAAACGCGTAAAAAGAAAAGCGCCTCGCCGCGGAATTGCGTGCGAGGCACTCGCTGGCGGAGAACGAGGGATTTGAACCCTCGCGCCGGTTTGAGCCGACCTACTCCCTTAGCAGGGGAGCCCCTTCACCACTTGGGTAGTTCTCCAAAGGTGAATATCAATCACGTTCATTATTATACCACACCCTTCCGCTTTTGTCAAGGGCTTTTTACAAAAAAGTTTTCGCTGCCCGCGCAGGCGGCAGGGGGAGCGGCTCGGGGCGCTTGTTCAGCCGCATTGGCGACTTTACAAAGATTTAACATTGCGCTGCTTTTGGATTTAACATTCCCTTGATATAATTAAGTCACAAGGCAGGGACAGGGCGCGGACGAACCGCGGACCGATACGGCGCGCAGAACCGCATAAGGGGCGGAAAGGCGCTGAAAAAAACATAGAACCTGCTTTACATTATTAAGGAGAACGACTATGAAAACCAGAAACTTTGCATACCTTGGCATTACGGCGGCACTCATTCTCGGCGCGCTTACAGGCTGCGCAGGCGGAAACAGCTCCTCGGGCAGCAAAAAGAGCGACCTCGGCGCTATCACCGTGGTATCCCGCGAGGACGGCTCGGGTACGCGCGGCGCGTTCGTTGAGCTTATGGGCATTGAGCAGAAGAACGCCGCAGGCGACAAGGAGGACATGACTCGCGCGGACGCCGAGATAAACAACTCCACAAACGGCGTGCTGATGAGCGTTGCGGGCAACCCTTCCGCTATCGGATACATCTCGCTCGGCTCTCTTAACGACACGGTAAAGGCGCTTAAGGTTGACGGCACTGCCGTAAGCGTAGACAACATAAAGGCGGGTTCTTACCCCGTTGCAAGACCGTTCAACATCTGCTACCTTGAGACCTCGCTCACCGAGCTCGACAAGGACTTCATCTCCTTTATCGTAAGCACCGACGGGCAGGCTATCGTTGCGGACAAGGGCTACATTGCAATTGAAGCCGGCGACGCATACACCCCCTCAGGTCTGAGCGGCACTATCACCTGCAACGGCTCTACCTCTGTAGGTCCTGTAATGGAGGTTCTTGCCGCAAAGTATCAGGAGCTTAACCCCGACGTCAAGATAGAGGTTCAGCAGACCGGTTCGGGCGCGGGCATTACCGCAGCTGCCGAGGGCGCGTGCCGGATAGGCATGGCTTCGCGCGACCTCAAGCAGGAGGAGCTTGACGCGGGTCTTACTCCCCTTAAGATAGCGGACGACGGCATAGCGGTTATCGTAAACCTTGAGAACCCGCTTGACGACATCACTTCCGAGCAGGTTATGAAGATCTACACAGGCTCGATAAGCGACTGGTCCGAGCTTGGCTGATAAAGACAACCATTCACCTTCTTGGTGTTCTTCTCCCTTCCGCCGCATGAAGCCTCCGCTTCGTGCGGTACAGCCATATTATAGGAACGAGGTCAGATATGCGAAATGCAAAGACTATGCTTGCAAAAGCAAAGGAAATAATAATGCACGGGCTTTTCCTGCTGTGCGCGTGCGCTTCAATACTTGCGGTAGTGCTTATATGCGTGTATCTTTTCGCAACGGGCATTCCCGCTATGGGCGAGATAGGCGTGACGGACTTTCTGTTCGGCATGGACTGGAAGCCCTCCGGCGGGTGCTTCGGCATATTCCCGATGATAATCGGCAGCATACTTGTAACGGGAATCGCGGTGCTTATCGGCGTTCCGATAGGGATACTGTGCGCGGTGTTCATGTCGCACTACTGCCCAAAAAAGGTATACGCGTTCATGAAGCCGGCGGTGAATCTGCTGGC
Organism: uncultured Oscillospiraceae bacterium; assembly: GCA_934446455.1. Classification (GTDB taxonomy): domain Bacteria; phylum Bacillota; class Clostridia; order Oscillospirales; family Ruminococcaceae; genus CAG-115. The sequence continues at coordinate 13,546 of CAKSEE010000040.1, forward strand.
GGGCATTCCGTCGATAGTGTACGGCTTCTTCGGGCTTGTGTTTATCGTGCCGCTTATTCGCACGCTGTTCGGCGGCGCGGGAAAGTCCCTGCTGACGGCGGGCATTCTCCTTGGCATAATGATACTGCCGACCGTCATAAAGACCTCGGAGTCGAGCCTTAACGCCGTTCCCAAAAGCTGCTACGAGGGCGCGCGGGCGCTTGGCGCAACGCATGAGCGCAGCGTGTTCTTCGCTTCGCTCCCTGCGGCGAAATCGGGCATACTGGCGGCTATAATCCTGGGCGTTGGCAGGGCGATAGGCGAAACCATGGCGGTAGTGATGATAGCGGGCAACCAGACCATGATACCGCGCAGCATTACCTCGGGCGTCAGAACGCTCACCACCAACATTGTAATAGAAATGGGCTACGCCACGGGGCTGCACCGCAGCGCGCTTATAGCTACCGCCGTTGTGCTGTTCGTGTTCATACTTATAATCAACCTCTGCTTCTCCGTGCTTAAAAGGAGGAAGGACAAATGATAAAGGCAGCCGTAACCCGTACCGAGGCGCACAACGCCGCGCCCGAGGGATACATCAACAAACAGACCCTCGGCGCAAAGCTGCGGCAGTACGCAAAAAGTCCGCTTTCGCTTGTGCTTATGATACTCGTAATGCTCTCCGCCCTGTTCGCCGCGGGAATACTGCTCTTTATCGTGGGATATATCCTCGTAAACGGCATACCGCACATCACTGCGGAGCAGTTCGAGTGGACCTACACCCCCGAAAACCAGAGCATGATGCCCGCTATCATAAACACCGTGCTTATGACGGCGCTTACGCTGCTGCTTGCAGTGCCCGTGGGCATCTTTGCGGCGGTATACCTTGTTGAGTACGCAAAGCGCGGAAACAAGCTCGTAAAGCTTATACGCATAACCACCGAAACGCTTTCGGGCATTCCGTCGATAGTGTTCGGCCTGTTCGGATTCCTGATGTTCGTTATCCACCTTAAGTGGGGCAACGCAATGCTCGCGGGCATTATCACGCTTGCGATGATGGTGCTGCCGCTTATAATCCGCACAACGGAGGAGGCGCTGCTCGCCGTGCCCGACAGCTACCGCGAGGGCAGCTTCGGGCTGGGCGCGGGCAAGATGCGCACGGTGTCCCGCGTTATCCTGCCGACCGCCGTGCCCGGCATAATGTCGGGCGTTATCCTTGCGATAGGGCGTATCGTCGGCGAATCCGCGGCGCTTATCTTCACGGCGGGAACCTACCGCGCCGTGCCCGAGTCGCTTATGGACTCGACAGCTACCCTTACCGTGCATATGTATATTCAGTCCAACGAGGGACTGCACACCGACCTGGCGTTCGCGAGCGCGGTTATACTGCTTGCGCTCACGTTCCTTATAAACCTTGCCTCCGACCTTATCGAGCGCAGGATAGCGAGAAAGAAGGGCTGATATGAGCAAATTTGACATAACCAACGCCGAGCTTTACTACGGCGATTTCAAGGCGCTTAAGGGTATAAACCTTGCAATACCCGAGAATAAGATAACCGCGTTCATAGGCCCGTCGGGCTGCGGTAAATCAACGCTCTTAAAGTCCCTCAACCGCATGAACGACCTTGTGGAGGGCTGCCGCATTACGGGGCAGTTCCTGCTTGACGGCGAGGATATTTACGGCAGAATGGACGTAAACGAACTGCGCAAGCGCGTGGGCATGGTGTTCCAGAAGCCCAACCCCTTCCCTATGAGCGTGTACGACAACATAGCGTTCGGCCCGCGCACGCACGGCATACACTCAAAGGTAAAGCTCGACGATATCGTGGAGAAATCCCTGCGGGACGCGGCGATATGGGACGAACTGAAGGACAGGCTGAAAAAGAGCGCGCTGGGGCTTTCGGGCGGGCAGCAGCAGCGCCTTTGCATTGCGCGCGCCCTTGCGGTGCAGCCCGAGGTGCTGCTTATGGACGAGCCGACTTCCGCGCTCGACCCTATTTCAACTTCCAAGATAGAAGACCTTGCAATTGAGCTGAAAAAGGAGTATACTATAGTTATGGTAACTCACAATATGCAGCAGGCGGCGCGTATTTCCGACATGACCGCGTTCTTCCTTCTGGGAGAGGTAGTCGAGTACGCGGACACCGACAGCATTTTCTCCAACCCGCAGGATAAGCGCACCGAGGACTACATAACGGGGCGCTTCGGCTGATAACAGGAGGGACGACATGAGAAACCGTTTTGACGAGCAGCTCGAGCAGCTGAACGTTGAGCTTATAAAGATGGGCGCGCTTTGCGAGGAGAGCATAGCGTGCGCGGTAAAGGCTCTTTTCGGTGAAAAGACCGAGTTTATGATAGACAAGGTAAACGAAAATGAGAACGAAATAGACCACATGGAGCACGACATAGAGGCGCTGTGCATGAAGCTGCTGCTGCACCAGCAGCCCGTGGCGCGCGACCTGCGCAGCGTATCGAGCGCGCTTAAGATGATAACGGACATGGAGCGTATAGGCGACCAGTCGCAGGACATCGCGGAGATAGCGGGCTTTATCCACTCTGCGAGCCTTGCGGGCAGGGTGCATATAAACGAAATGGCGAACGAGGCGATAAGCATGGTAACGACAAGCGTGGATTCGTTCGTAAAGCGCGATATAGAGCTTGCGCAGCGCGCTATTGATTCTGACGACAGGGTGGACGCGCTGTTTTTGCAGGTAAAGGGCGAGCTTATCGGGCTTGTACGCAGCGACGCGGAGGACGCGGAGTACCTTATGGACCTGCTTATGGCGGCGAAGTATCTTGAACGTATAGCCGACCACGCAACCAACATTGCGGAGTGGGTGAAATATTCCATAACAGGCGAGCGCTGAGGCGCGGAAACGAGGTAAGCAATGGTTTTTTTGCTTGAAGACGACGGCAGCATACGCAACTTTGTGCTGTATGCGCTTAACAATTCGGGGCTGGAGGCGCGCGGGTTCGAGCGCCCGTCGGAGTTCCGGGCGGCGCTTGCGGAGGAGAAGCCCGCAGTGGTGCTGCTTGACATAATGCTCCCCGAGGAGGACGGCTTAAGCGTTCTTGCCAGACTGCGAGCAGACCGCGAATATGCGGATATGCCCGTGATAATGCTCACCGCAAAGGGTTCGGAATACGACAAGGTGATAGGGCTTGACAGCGGCGCGGACGATTACATAGCAAAGCCTTTCGGCACAATGGAGCTTATCTCGCGCATAAAGGCGCTGATGCGGCGCACGCGCAGGGACGCCCGCACGGAGTACAGCTTCGGCGGGCTGTGCGTCAACACCTCGAAGCACACCGTAACGGTAAACGGCGCGGACGTGCAGCTCACCTACAAGGAGTTTGAACTGCTGTGCTACCTGCTTGAAAACATCGACACGGTGCTTACGCGCGAGAAGATACTGTCGCGCGTGTGGGGGTACGACTTCGACGGCGAGAGCCGCACGGTGGACGTTCACATAAGAACGCTGCGGCAGAAGCTGGGCGGCGCGGGGCGCATGATAGAAACGGTGCGCGGCATAGGCTACAAGGCGGTAAGACTCTGAAACGGAGCGATATATGACAAAGAGGATTTTCGGCGGAGCGTTTGCGGCTTCGCTAATAGCGGTAATTGCGGCGATAGCGCTTGTGCTCGGCGTTACCTACGCCAATGAGCGCGCGCTGTATTCGCAGCAGATAGAGGAACAGACGCGGCTGCTTGCAGTCACCATGCAGTACACCGCAAGCGACTTTGACGTGGCGAGCCTTGAAACGCTCGGCGCGTTTGAAAACAGGATAACCTACATAGCCGCGGACGGCACGGTGCTTTTCGACAACAAGGCGGACCCCGTGCAGATGGAGAACCACAACGACCGCGAGGAGGTAAGGGCGGCGCGTAAGAGCGGCAACGGCTTTGCGGTGCGCGAAAGCTCCACGATAAGCAAGCGCACCATTTACTGCGCGCGGCAGATTGCTGACGGGTGCGTTGTAAGGGTGTCGGGCACGATGGATACGGTGCTTGGCGTGGTGCTTGGTATGTGGTGGGAGGTGCTGCTGGCGCTTCTTGCCGCGGCTGCGCTTTCGGGCGGAATAGCGGCGCTTGTGGCGCGCGCCGTGGTAAGGCCGATAAACGCCATAGACCTCAGGGCTCCCGATATTGCTGAAAGCTACGGCGAGATAGCGCCGCTCCTCCACAGAATAAAGGAGCAGAACGCCGAAATCTCCGCGCGGATGGCGGAGCTTTCCCGCAGCCGCGAGGAGTTCACGCTTATAACAGAGAACATGAGCGAGGGCTTTATCATAACCGACAGCCGCACCGAGGTGCTGTCCTACAACAGGGCGGCGCTTGAGATACTCGGCGCGGACGGCGGGGACGGTCAGACGCGCAGCGTGCTTGCGCTCAACCGCAGCGAGAACTTCCGCCGCGCGGTGGAAACGGCGCTTTCGGGCAGCCGCTGCGAGCAGGAGCTGACGCTCGGCGAGCGCGTGTACCAGCTTATTTCGACCCCCGTGCGCGCAGACGGCGGGGTAAGCGGCGCGGTGCTGATAATCCTTGACATAACCGAAAAGGAGAGCCGCGAGGAGCTGCGGCGGGAGTTCACCTCCAACGTGTCGCACGAGCTTAAAACGCCGCTTACAACGATATACGGCATAGCGGACATGATAGTCGGCGGCATAGTAAAGCCCGAGGACATAGGCAGGTTTGCAGGGGACATACGCGACGAGGCGAAGCGGCTGATAGCGCTTATCGAGGACATAATAAAGCTCTCGCAGCTTGACGAGAACACGTTTACAGACACAAAGGAGCGCGTGGATATCCTCTCCCTTGCGGAGCTTGCGGCATCAAGGCTTAAAACCGCGGCGGACGGCAAGCACGTTACGATAAACGTGAGCGGCGCGCGCGCGGAATACACGGGAATGTCCTCTGTGCTTGAGGAGATGATTTATAACCTGCTTGACAACGCCGTAAAGTACAACCGCGAGGGCGGCAGGGCGGATATCTCCGTTGAGGACGAGCCCGGGAGCGTTACGGTAACGGTGGCGGACACGGGTATAGGCATACCTGCGGACAGCATAGGGCGCGTGTTTGAGCGCTTCTACCGCGTGGACAAGAGCCACTCCCGCAGGATAGGCGGCACGGGGCTCGGGCTGTCTATAGTAAAGCACGGCGCGGCGCTTCACGGCGGCACGGTTACTATCTCCAGCGCAGAGGGCTCGGGGACGACCGTAAAGCTCACGCTGCCGAAAACGGAATAAGAGAAGCCCCTGCGTAATGCGCGCGGGGGCTTTTTGCTGTGCAAAATGTATGCGGGACATGGCAGCGCGGCTCTTGCTGAATGTCCGCAAGCGCTGCTTTGTGGTGTAAAATAATCGCAAGAGCAAAATAATACAGGTTATATGATGTATTTGAAAAAAAGGGAATGACTCTTTCTAATGGCGATGTTATTTTTACTGATCCATATAAAAACGATACTGACGGTGACGGGTTAGTTGACGGCCTTGAAGTGCTGTTAAAGAAATTCGACTTCAACAGACACTCTTACGTGTTTGAATTGCAAACGAACCCTTTGACGGGCGATTATGTAAACACCGGAAAAAGCGATTATGATAGAGTAAACGCTACAGATGTTTACGGAATGTCATACTATATATCGTCATTGAATGATGATAATGTTGATATTCCCGTCGGAACCGTAGCTTATGGTTATCCGAACACAAGCTGTGGAGAAGCGTTCATTGCTAAATCAGATGGCAAGTATTTTCAGTGCGCATTGGTTTATGCCAATGGCGAGTATTGGATTAAGGTTTTTTCGCAGAATGAGTATGACGTGTGGGGGTATATTTTGTCTGATAATAGTGATATTGAAATAACGTCTGTTGTTTCAAACGCATATTTGGATAATCATTCAGAAAAAACCGATGTGATAAAATGCAAAAACGGTAAAGAAGTCAAATATGAGCAATGGTTTTATCCAATACTAGGAATGGTCAGAATAACAAGACCTATCCCTAGATTTATACAATATCAATATGGTCCTTGTATGGCTTTGTCGATAATGATGGGGGATATTATTTGTCTGAAACTATACTACCTCCAGATGTTTTTTTAAATTATATTGTTATTGACCCATATTATACTTTTGATTTTCCGCGTACTATGAATGATTTCTATGCTGAGACCAATTATCCTTATCCTTGCAAGCAAATTGGTCCTACATATGAAATACGTACTTTTAATACAAAGGAGAGAACAAATGAAAAACTCGGTTTATAAATTGCATTTGGTATTTCTACATATTTGCATTTTGCTGATGAGTGCTTGTTCATGTAACAATGAAATAAGCATCCTAAATGATGATGTTATTGGCACAGTAACAAATGTGGTGTCAAGCGAAGAGTGCAGTAATATATCAACAAATAGCGCTTTGGAAACAACTGGTAATTCGTTTGAATCAGAACAACATGAAACCTCAAAGACATCTTCAGAAGATATAAATGGCATTAAACCGGAGGACTTGAACACACCCTATATTGAGTATACCTCCGATGACGAATTGTTTTGCCGTTATTATCCAGGCGTATATAAAGCATATGAAAATATCTTCTCGGATAAAAATGTGGATAATAACATTGAATTGGCTATTTCCCAGTTGATGGACAAGAATATGATATGTATCTACACTTATTTTACGACGGCATTATTTCAAATTCAAGAACCTGACGAAAGTTCTGAAGATGGATATCTTCTAGTAGAATTTCGTTTTTTTAATAATTTATCCGAGTTTTATAAGCTAGTAGAAAGCACATATACAGAGCCAATCAGCAATAAGCTTATTGAAGGGTATATTAACCTTGGTGAGCCAACATTCGTAGAAAGAAATGGTTCGGTTATGTACAATCCTAATTATACGGGGCTTACTACAGGACCGTATTTTAGTGAACTTGGATATAAAATCGAAATAATCGAGCAGTCCGATAGCCTATGCAAATTTCTGTATACACCGTTATTTGAAACGATTTCCGATGAAAGACGTAACGAACTGGAAAAATATTGGGGTGATGATATGATGCCGCATGAGTGTGAAGCTGTGTTTGAAAATGGAGAATGGAAACTGAATGATATTATTTTTGCATTCTAAAGTTTGACCAATTGTCTTTACTAAATTAATAACACACTTTGAAGCTCAATCGTATTGACCACCGCTGATATAACACCATCTTTAAGTGGTCTTACAGTTTATCAAAAAGAAAAACCTCCCGGATAATCCACATTTCAGTGGAGTTTCCGAGAGGTTTTTTCAATTTATAATCCAGTTGTCGAATTATCGGTCATCCCTTGTTCCGTTCGGTATGTTCAACATCCCGCGATTGCCGCAGAGTGGTGTTCGCGCAGCTGCCGCATTTTCCCCGAAAGCCGTGCGTTATCACATAAAAGCTGCCGTCCTTGTAATATGCGGTGGACAAGCAGGCGGTATATGCATTCTTAAGCGAAAAGGGAGTATGGCACGAGGCGACGGAGCTATAAAAAACGGGTCTGACCGTGAAAGTCAGACCCTGTTTTGTATCAGCGCCCCGTGGCTGCGCGGTATTTTTGCAGCGCGCCGCTCCATGCCGCAGCGTCTGCGGGTTCGCAGCGCTTTGTCATGCCGCAGGAAGCCACGAGCCTGCGCGCTTCGGCGATGCCGCCGATTTCGCCGAGGGCGATAAGCGTTGAAAGCGCGTTTCCGAGCGCGGTAGCCTCAACGGGACCCGCAACGGCGGGTCTGCCGCAGGCGCAGGCGGTAAGCTCGCACAGCAGGCGGTCCTGCGTACCGCCGCCTATCATGTGTATCTGCGCGAAGCTCTCGTGCGTCAGCCGCTCTATCTGCTCTATCGCAAGCGCGAACTCGCACGCAAGGCTCTGGTAGATGCAGCGCAGCAGCGCGCCGTCCGTTTCGGGGACGGGCTGCCCCGTCCTGCGGCAGTATTCAGCGACAGCCGCGGGCATATTCTCGGGCGCGGTGAAGTCCGCGCAGTTCGGGTCGATGAAGCTTACGAACGGCTCCGCCCCGCGCGCAAGGCTCTCCATGTCCGCAAAGGAATATTCCGTGCCGCCCTCCGCCCGACAGCGGCGGAACTCCTGAATAAGCCACAGCCCCATGATGTTGCGCAGCAGCATATTCTTTCCGCCGCAGCCGCCCTCGTTGGTAAGCCCCGCGTCAAGCGCCTCGCGCGTGTTAAGCGGGCGGGAAAGCTCCGTGCCGACAAGCGTCCACGTGCCGCAGGAAATGAACGCGAAGTGCTCCTGCGCGCTCGGCACGGCAAGCGCCGCGGAAGCGGTGTCGTGCGACGGACAGGCGATGACGGGCACAGGCTCGCACAGGAACTCCTCCGCAAGCTCCTCCTTAAGCATACCGTATACCTCGCCCGCGTGGATAAGCGGGCAGAATATACGCTTTGGCAGCCCCAGCAGCTCGATAAGGTGGATATCCCAGCCCTTGGACCTGCAGTCGATAAGCTGCGTTGTCGTCGCCTCGGTGTATTCGCTGCGGCACTTGCCCGTCAGCAGGTAAGCGAACAGGTCGGGCATCATCAGCAGCTTTTCAACGCGGAAGAGCTCGTTGCTCTCCCTTGAAGCGAGGTAATGCAGCTGAAAAATCGTGTTTATGTCCTGCGGCAGAACGCCCGTGCGATCGTAAAGCTCCTGCGCGCTTATGCGGGCGCATACCTCCTCGCGCATACCCTGCGTGCGCGTGTCGCGGTAATGCACGGGAGCGCTCAGCAGCGCGCCGTCGCGCCCGATAAGACCGAAGTCCACGCCCCATGTGTCTATGCTTATCGCGTCAAACCCGCCGCTGAACACGCCGAAGCTTATGCCGACCTTCATCTGCTCGAAAAGCTCGTCTATGTCCCAGCGCATTCTGCCATTTTCGGTGATGGGCTTGTTGGGAAAGCGGTGTATCTCCTCGAGCGAAATCTGCCCGTCCTCATACCTGCAAAGCATGGCGCGGGCGCTCGAAGCGCCGAAATCGAAAACAAGTACCGTTTTTGCCATGGGGCACCTCCTGTGTCAATGCGCCGTGGGCGCTTTTATAGAGCGCATTGCTGCGCGTTTTCTGCGCGCTGTGTAATTACAGCGGCTTTTCGGGGCAGACGAGCTGCACGCCGGGCAGCCCGTCAAAGCTGCACGGGACTATCCCAGCCTCGCGCCGGCCGAGCGCCGCTCTTACGGTTATGGTATCCGCCTTATTTGCTGTATTTTCTGTAGCCGGGGTGTCTTATCGGGAAGCTCTTTGCGATGTCGCAGCACTCCTGAATCTTATCCATGGGCAGGTCGTGCGCGCCGCCGAGCTGCCTTGCCACAAGGCTCACCTTAGCAAAATGCTCGAGCGTTTCCATACGGTAGTACGCCTGCGTGATGTCAACGCCGACGGTAAGCGCGCCGTGGTTTTCCATAAGTATCGTGTCGTGGTGCGCGAGGAACGGTATAATGCTGTCCGCAACGCCAACGGAGCCGGGAGTGTCGTAGGGCGCTATCGGCACGCTGCCGAGGAAGATTATAGCCTCGGGCATGGTGTAGTCGTCAAGCGGAATATGCGCGATGGCGAAGCCCGTTGCGGTAGGCGGGTGCGCGTGAACAACGGCGTTCACCTCGGGGCGCTCCGCATAGCAGCGCAGGTGAACCTTGAACTCGCTCGTGGGCTTGTAGCCGGGCAGCGCCGCAGGCTCTACCACTTCGTTAGCGGCGTTCATCTTGATTATCATTCCGGGCTCAAGGATAGCCTTGCTTGTGCCTGTGGGGGTGGTTAAAAAGTTGCCGTCAGGCAGGCGCACGGAGATGTTGCCGTCGTTCGCCGCGACAAAGCCGAGCTGCCAGAGCTTGTGGCCGACGTCGCATATCGCCTGTGCCTGTGAGAGTTCGTATTCTGTCATGATCATTGTTCCTTCCGTAAATTGCGTGTGCATATCTGCACATTATATTACATTATCCATTTTAGCATTTTGAGCTAAAAAAGTAAAGGGCTTATTTTCAGTTTTTATTTGTGCAAAATCACCAAAAATTCCCCCTTTGATTTCTATGATGTTGAAACAGCCGATACACTTGTAATAATTCCGCTTTTGTTGTATAATGATAACGTGGACTATAATCATGTCTGTTAAAAAAGCCGCATATGTGCTGTAAATCACGGCTTTTTCAGGACTGTTCATCGTATTTTCCCCTGCGGCGCAGGGTCGGGCTTACTGCCCTTTATATAGTGGAGGTGCGACAAATTGAGCGATATCAAATGGATACCCCTTGGCGGAATGGAGCTGTCTGCGGCGAACGTTGCGGCGGCTGAAAAACTGCGCAAGTTCGGCTTTGCGGTGAACTGCGGAGAGTTCGGCTCGGAGAAGCTCACCAAAACGGGACTTTGCATTTATGACGTCCTTCAGGAAAAGGACAACCCGAGCATTCTGCTTATAACGTCCGACAGGCTGCTTTACGGCTGGTACAGGATACTGCTTACGGGGCTCGGCGCTGACTTCAAGGTCATAACCGACGCGCCGAATGCGCTGGCGTTCTTCAGCGAGAGCTGCCCGAATCTTTTCCTTATGTCGCGCGACGCGCTTATGGGGCAGAACGCCCTTAAGGGCAAGGTCGGCGCGCAGCACGTGTGGGATCTCATCATCATCGACGAGGAACAGAACACCGACGTTCCCGACTATGCCGCATATCAGAAGAACATACCGTGGAAGAGCGAGAAGCTTCTTGTGATAACGCAGTTCCCGCAGAGGAAGGACGCGGACGCCGCAGCGCTGTCCTCGCTCATAAAGTCCGTTATGGACGACGCCTCGCTTGCGGCGCAGGCCGATGAAATGCTCTTCAGCGTGAACACCTCGCTTTTCGACGGGGATTCGCCTGTAATGCGCTATTACGGCGAAAGTGCGCTTTCGGGCGCGGCGCGCGGCGCGGAATTCTGCGAGTACGCGTTCGACGAAGCCGTGCTTAAGGGAATGCGCAGGCGCGTTGATCTGCGCACGGGTATCCCCGCATACCGTTACGGCGGTAATATTTTTGAGGAATACGACGCGGACGAGTTCAGAAAGATATACGAGAAGAACAGCTACACCCGTTCCGAGGTCGAGGACCTGCGCGGGTTCGACAGGAAGCTGGACGCGTTCATAAAGCTTGCGGAGGGCGTTGCGCAGGACAAGGACAGCCGCGCGATGATCTACGTGTGCGAAAAGTCCACTGCGGACTACCTGAGAAAGACGCTTACCTGCCTTTACGGCGAGAATGCGGTACATACCGCGCGCGGCGAGATATTCCGCGCGGAGGATATTCTGCGCAAGCTGCGCGTTGACGACAGCGCGGAATACCCGAAGTTCATCATCGGCATAGACGCGCTCGGCGCGGTCGGCGAGGGCTTCGACAGGATAAACACGATAATCAGCTACGAGCTGCCCGCGTGCGCAGCCATGCTTGAAAGGCGCATGACGCGCCACGGCGGCGGCGACAAGCGCTTCATAATCTTCCGCGACAAGAATAAGCTGTTCGACTCGCGCATGCTTGACAAGGTGCTTTTCAACACGCTTGCAGAGGCGTTCTGCGGCGAGCTGCCCACGAGAAATATGCTGCTAGATATCCCGCTCAAGGGCGAGTGTCTGAGTAATGCCGTTGCAGACCTTGAATACGCGATAGGCTACGCGAACGAGGTCGACAACTGCTTCGATTACATAAAGAAGTTCAAGGCGGACTATGTGCTGCTCGGCGCGGAGAACATCAACACGGGCAGGCAGCTTGCAGAGTTTGCGGAGAAGCTGCTGAACGGACTTTGCTCGGCGTTCGGCATAAGCCGCGGGCAGACTCCACAGGAGATAGCTGCGGCAGCGCAGGCGGCGCACGGGCTGTGCTATCTTGACGGCGGTAAGATAACCGCCCTTACCGAAAACGAGCTTGCGCGCCTTGCAAAGAGCTTTGAGGGCGACGGGTGGCTGTCGCAGCCGTTTGCGGCGGAGGCAGTAAAGGGGCTTGCCGCGGCAAAGCAGAGGATAGACGAGCTTCACAGCGGCGAGGGCTACCACCTGCACATAAAGCAGGAGCTTTCCGCGCTTGCAGACTGCATACAGTACCCTGTGCTGTACGGCATATGGCGCTTCAGGGTGCGTGAGCAGGATTCGCAGCGCTCGTTCAGGGATTTCATCAAGATATATAACGACGGCATTTAACGCCCCGCTGAGGGGATTTACAGGCTGCCCCCCACCGCGCGGGGCGTGCGGCTTTCGGCATAAATACAACGAGCGCGGAGAAACGGGGCGTAATTTATGAGCGAGGGCTATGAAACCGTTGAAAAGCTGCTTGGCGACTTTTTTGAGCGCCACACAGCCAAGGATAAGGACGGTATGGCTGCTGTTCTTCAGGATATACAGCTTAAGCTGAAATCCGGGCAGATAGGCAGCGAACCCTTCAAGGATTATTTCAACAATATGTATGCCGGCAGAGGCGCGATAAACGTAACGGGAATGATGAGCGATTATCCCCGCGAGTCTATCATACGCGAGCTGTTTCAGAACATATTCGGGTGCGACTACGACGAGAACGACATCAAGATAATGGTGGAGTTCCTCGACGAGGGCAAGGTGAAGCTCACCTACAATGAAACGGGCTTCAAGCTCGACCAGGTGTTCTACTACCTGTCCGTTGGCAGAAACGACGGCAACAAGGAGCGCGAGGGCCGCTTCGGTCTTGGCGCAAAGAGCGTCTTTGCGAACGTAACATGGTTCGAGATGCGCTCCAACAGCTACAAGCTGCGCGTTGTGAACAGGGACGGCACGCTCGTCGTGCAGGAGCTTGATCTCACCGCACCGCATCACAAGCACACCGAGATAGTGTTCTCGCTGCCGCAGGACGAGCAGGAAGCGCTGCACAGAAACCTTGCAACTCTCACGAGCGAAAAGGGCAGCTACATAAATATGGTCGACTTGTGCTTCGCGTTTATCAGAAAGAAGCACCTCAAGTCCACGGACGAGCAGGAGGCTTACGGCAGGACGTTCAACATTGCCGTGATAAACTACGGCAAGCCCGAGGTGGTTTACAGAATACAGCAGTACCGCAGGGACGAGAACGATATCCCCAAGGTGCGCTTCCTTGAAAACGGCAAGAGCGTCGCGGACTTTATCCACGCGGAGCGCGAGGGGTTCGTGTACCTTATCCCGTTCGCGTTTTCGGGCGCAAAGCGCGAGGTAGGGCGCGTTCTCACCTCCAAGTACAACTACTTCTCCACATTTGAGCTTACAGGACTTGTGCGCGCAAACAGCCAGAAGTTCATTGACGAGCAGCTTTCGGCGTTCTTTGTGAGCGTGCCGAACTGCTTTATCACAAACAACCGCGCGGGCATTCGCCACGACGCGCTTGAGGAGGTGTCCCGCTCGATTGAGGAGGGCATTCTCTCCGTTGTGGAGGAGTACAGCAGGCTGTTCGTGCTGGAGCTTGCTCAGCGCCCCGACAACCCCGAGCGCTATATGCTGCGCCCGAGGCAGTACGTGTTCGAGTTCTTCTTCAACTATGTTAGCACCAGCACCATTGTAAGCGGGCTTAAGGAGAAGTTCTGCGACAATATCCACGTACACTTCCCCAACAGCGAGGATACGGTGCTGTTCAACAAGCTCAAGGAGAACGGCTTCTTCACCGAGCGCGCGGAAGTCACCAGGGAGGAGCATGAGGACGGCAGCGCCGCGCAGGCTCTTGTGGGCGACATTGAGCAGATGGAGAAGTGGTACGGCAGGGACGACGACCAT
>CAKSEE010000041.1 GCA_934446455.1 uncultured Oscillospiraceae bacterium
CTGTTCATCATCGGTACGGAGCGCCACGAGAGCCGCCGTATAGACAACCAGCTGCGCGGCCGTTCCGGCCGTCAGGGAGACCCGGGCTCCAGCCGCTTCTACATCTCGCTTGAGGACGACCTTATGCGACTCTTCGGCGGCGACAGGGTGCAGAAGATAATGGAAACGATGAATTTCGACGAGAACCAGCCCATCGAAGCGCCGTTCCTTTCAAGCACGATAGAGTCCGCGCAGAAGAAGATAGAGGGCAGGAACTTCTCGATAAGAAAGAACGTCCTCGATTTCGACGACGTTATGTCGCAGCAGAGAACCACCATATACTCGCAGCGCTCCAAGGTGCTTAACGGCGAGGACATCAGCGGCAATATCCAGAGCATGATGAACCAGACCATCGAGGAGACCGTTGATATGTACTGCTCCGACCCCGTTGCGGAGAACTGGAATCTCGACGGGCTGCGCGCGCATTACCTCAACCTGTTTGTTATGGACACCGACCTGCACTACACCACCGAGGAGCTTAACGACCTCACCAAGAAGGATATCGTGGACTTTCTCAAGAGCAGGGCAATGATGATTTACAAGACCCGCGAGGCGGAGATGGGCTCGCCCGCAATGCGCGAGGTAGAGCGCGTTTGCCTGCTTAAGGTCGTAGACAGGCACTGGATGGACCACATAGACGCCATGGAGGAGCTTAAGCGCGGTATGTACCTGCGCGGCTACGCTCAGCGCAACCCCGTAGAGGAGTACCGCTTTGAGGGCTTCGCGATGTTCGACGAGATGATAGCTGCGATCCGCGAGGAAACCGTGCGCCTTATCCTCACCATACCCGTAAGGATAGAGCGCCCCATTCAGCGCGAGCAGGTGTTTAAGCCCGACGCGCCCAACGCAGGCGCCACCGTGCGCAACGCGGACAAGAAAGTCGGCAGAAACGACCCCTGCCCCTGCGGCAGCGGCAAGAAGTACAAGAACTGCTGCGGCAAAAACCAGTAATCACATAACCACACCGCCGCCGCCTGACTACGGCGGCGGTGCTGACAAAAGAAAAGGACATACTGATTATGATGAGAGATGAAATATACGCAGAGCTTACAGAGCATATAATCCCGTTCTGGAACGGCCTGCGCGACGATGTTTTCGGCGGCTTTACAGGATATATGGACAGCGACCTCAATATCGACAAAAAGGGCGAAAAGGGCGTTATCCTGCACTCCCGCATACTGTGGTTCTACTCCAACGCCTACATGGCGCTCAAAGACCCCGCGCTTCTCGACAACGCAAGGCACGCGTACGAATTCCTGCGCGACAAGTGCGTTGACAAGGAATACGGCGGCGTTTACTGGTCCATGAACTACGACGGCACGGTAAATGACGACTTCAAGCACACCTACTGCCAGGCGTTCTTTATCTACGCGCTTTCAAGCTACTACCGCGCAAGCGGCGACAAGGACGCGCTCGACCTCGCATACGAGGTGTCCGCGCTTGTTGAAAAGTACGCCACGGACGATGTAGCATACCTTGAAACCATGTCCCGCGACTGGACGCACGAGCTTCAGAACGACGAGCTTTCCGAAAACGGGCTTATGGCTGACAAGACCATGAACACCACCCTCCACCTCATGGAAGCGTACGCCGAGCTGTATATCGCGGACAAGAACCCCACGATACTCGACAGGCTGAAATTCCAGCTCGAGCTTACCTACGACAGGATTTTTGACAAGCAGGGCGACAAGCTGCTGGTGTTCTTCGACCGCAACTTCGACGTTATCGGCGACATTCACTCCTACGGCCACGATATCGAGGCGACATGGCTTATCGACCGCGCTACTGACGCTATCGGCGACAAGGCGCTCTCAGAGCGGTTCGCGGAGATGAACCGCAGGATAGTCCGCAACATCTACAACATAGCCTATGACAAGGCGACGGGCTCGCTGCTCAACGAAAACGATAGCGGTAAGATAAACACATGGCGCATATGGTGGGTGCAGGCGGAGTCCGTTGTGGGCTTCCTCAACGCCTACGGGCGCGGCTACGGCGGACAGGAGTACCTTGAAGCGGCGCAGGCGGTATGGGGCTATATAAAGGAGCACATCATCGACAAGCGCAGGGGCGGCGAGTGGTTCTCGCAGGTAGACGAAAACGGGCAGTACGCCGCGTTCAAGCCGACTGTAGACCCGTGGAAGTGCCCCTATCACAACGGCAGAATGTGCCTTGAAGTAATAAAGAGGCTCGACAAGTAAGGCTGGTGAGCATGAAAAAGACCATTTCCATTGCGCTGTGCGCGGCGCTTGCGCTGCTTACAGCGTGCAGGCACGGCGCAGACGCGTCGCAGGAGATACGCCCGCCCGTTTACGGCGCGGACGAGATAAAGTTCGAGGTCGCCGCAGCGCAGTATATGGACCTGTCCGAAACGCAGGGCATAGGCGCTACTGTGGGCTACCCTTACGCGGTATACGTCACCTACCCCGCTGACGCGCAGGTGATAAGCTACAGCGCCTCTGTCGGCACGGAAGTGTCGCAGGGGGACGTGCTCGCGGAGCTTGACTCGTCGGGACTTGACTACGACATCAACAACCGGCAGACACTGGTAAATGCCGCAGGCGGCTCTCAGCTTGACCGCGCGCTTGAGCAGAGCAGGCTTGATATGCTGCTTGCCGAAAAGGACGCGTATACGCTGCGCGCGCCGTTCGACGGCATTGTGACCTACGCAAGGCGCATTGCTGAGGGCGCTGACGCAAAGGCGGGCGACGTCTGCTTCGCGGTTTCGGAAAAGAACAGGGCAATGGTCTACATAGACGGGTCGGACGCGTCGCGCTTCCGCTTCGGGCAGAAGGTGCAGATAAAGCTTGACGGCACGAGCTATGACGCTACCGTGGTGCAGGCGCCCGATGCCGCGCCCTCTGACCAGACGGTAACGCGCACGATATTCGCGCTTGAGGACGGCGTTATGGCGAAAATAGCCGAGGAAAACCCCATTGCCATTTCCGCGGGGTGGGCTACGGTGTACCTCACCACCGAGAAGAAAAACGTGCTTGCCGTGCCCGATTCTGCGATAAAGCGCTCGGGCAGCACAACTTACGTAACGCTTGTTGACGGCGAGGAGCGCTTCAAGCTCAACGTCACCGTGGGCGAGTCCATAGGAGGCTATACCGAGATAATCAACGGTATCTCCGAGGGCGACGTGGTTGTGGCACAGGGCAGCGGCGTGTTCTCCGGCGAGGACGAACTGCAGAATGCGCAGGGCGGATTTGACGGTCAGGGCGGTTACAATGGTCACGGAGACCACGATGGTCCTCCGCCCGACCGGAACGGAGAAGCTCCCGAATAAAAAACGAACCCCGCAGCTCGTGTGAACTGCGGGGAATCTTTTTGCCTGTTTATACCGCCTGCGGCGTTGCGTATATCGTAGCCGTGGTAATGGTAGTCCTGTCTGTCGGGTGGTAATAGGAAACATAGAACGCGTATTTTGTGCCGTTGGTAAGTCCGGTTATGGTCGCGGTCATTGACGTGCCCGAACCCTTTATCGTCGAGTCGAGCTTCGCAGAAGAGCTTCCGCTCGCCGCCGCATAGTAATATATCGAGTGGGTCGGGGTGGAGTACATAACATAGGGCGCGTACCACGTGAGCGTCACCTTGCCGTCGCCCTCTATCGCCACGATATTCTGATATTCGTTTCCGGAATAGGCGGACGGGATAACGTTAACGGCGTTGCTTACGGTGTAAACCGTCTCGGCTGAGTCAAAATATGCGTATACCACAAAGCGGTACGATTTGCCGTCTGTGAGCGTGGGATAGGTAAGGGAGGTGGAGGTAGTCGTGCCGATAAGATCCTCTGAGCCGCTGTCAAGCACGCTGTACACCTTATAGCTCTGCGCGCCGCTAGGTGCGCTCCATTTAAGCGAGCCTAAGCTGCCGCCTATGCCCCACTCCGTGGTAAGCTCGGGCGCTTCCCTCACTACAGAGGAGGAAGCGCTCGGCGTAGCCCAGATAACGTCCGAGGAAATCGTCTTGCCCGCGCTTGAAACGTAAGTTTCCACCTTAAAGCCGTACTTTACGCCGTTGGTAAGCCCCGTAGCGGTGTAGCTCGTGCCTCTCACGGTTTTAACGGACGTGCTGCCCGAAAGGCTGCCCGTGTAGATATAAACGAAATGCGTTGACGACGACGTTGAGGGCGTGTCCCATGTGAGCGTTACCTGCCCGTCGCCCGCGACTGCCGTAAAGTTTGCGAATTCGGGGGCGGCGACGGGGGTGACGTATACGGTGTTGCTGCATTTGTAGTCGGTTTCGTCCTCGCTGAATATCGCCATTACCATAAAGGAATACTGCGTGTCGTTAATCAGCTCGTAGCCGAGGACTTCCGCGTTTACCGTAAATTGGCCCGTTGCAGAGTCTGCCTTTGAAAGCTCGGTGATATATCCCTGCGCGGTATCGGTGTCTACCACCCTGAATACCTTGTAATAAAGCGCGTCGGGAACAAGCGTCCAGCTGAGCGTAACTTCCCTGTCGCCCGCCTGTGCGGTAAGCACGGGCTTTTCCCGCTCGGGAGCGGCGTCGGCGCGCGGCGTTACATCGACTATCTCGCTCATGTTGTAGTCGTTGCCGTCCTCGTTGAAGAACGCAATTACCGTGAGATAATAAGTCGTGCCGTTTGAAAGCGCAGTTCCCGAATAATCCGTCGTGATAACGGCGCTGAGGGTCGAGGAGTCGTACTGCTTGATAAGCTTTACAGTTTCCGTCGAGGGAAGATACTGCCCTACGACATAGTAAAGCGCGCCGTCAACCGCCGTCCAGCTGAGCGTTGCCTTGCCGTCGCCCGCCTTTGCTGTAAGCACGGGGGTGCCGTGCTCGGAAGCCAGCGTAGTGGCTGTCGCTTCAGCGGAAGCGTCGCTCCAGTAGCCGTTTGCGTACGCCTTTATCGCAAAGGTGTACGTTACATCGTTTGCAAGTCCCGTTACCGTGCAGGAATTTTCCGCGACGGTGCCTGCGGTCGTCCACGACGTGCCGTTCTTCATAAGCACCGCGTACTTTGCCGCGCCGCTCACCGCGTCCCATGAAAGCTCCACGCAGTTCCTGCCGCCGACCGCGGTCACGTTCTGCGGGGTAGTGCATACGGGGGAAGCCGAAACTACCGCGGATTCGTCGCTCCATGCGCCGTCCACATAAGCCTTGACGATGTAGTAGTATTTGCCGCCGTTCGGCAGTCCTCTTGACGTAAACGTTGTGCTTGCGCCCGACGAGCCTATCTTAAGCCACGTGCTGCCCTTTCTCAGGAATATTGCGTAGTTGGATGCGCCGTCCACCTTTTCCCATGTGAGCGTTACCTTGCCGTCGCCCGCGAACGCCTTTACGTTCTGCGGCGTTATGCAGCGCGGTATCGCCGAAACTGTGGCGGATTCCCCGCTCCATGCGCCGTCCACATAGGACTTTATCATGTAGAAATACTTGCCGCCGTTCGGCAGCCCTCTTGACGTGAACGCCGTGCCCGTGCCCGTTGTGCCTATCTTAAGCCACGCGGTCCCCTTTCGCAGGAATACCGCGTAGTTTGTCGCGCCGTCCACCTTGTCCCAAGTAAGCGTTACCTTGCCGTCGCCCGCGCTCGCCTTTACGTTCTGCGGAACGATGTTGTATACGGGGGTCGCAGCAACAGCGCCCGAAGCTGCGCTCCACGAGCCGCCCGAGTACGCCTTTACCGCGAAATAATACTTCTGCCCGTTCGTGAGCCCCGTCGCGGTGTATGCGGTGTTCTTCCCTGAGGTGCCGAGCGTCGTCCATGCCGAGCCGCTCTTCATAAGGACGGCGTAGTTCGTCGCACCGTCAACCTTGTCCCATGTGAGCGTTACCTTGCCGTTGCCTGCCGCCGCCTTAAGGTTCTCGGGCGCTTTTGCGCTCTGGGTGGTGTATGCCTTTATGCAGGCGCTGGCGCTAAACTGGGTGTAGCTGTCGCTCCAGCTGGTCGAGCTGTTGAGCGTTGTGGTAGTCGTGACATACGACAGCCCCTCGCTCGGTGAATAGCCGTCAAACGCCATATATCTGTAGTCGCTGCCGTTGCCCAAAACAGACACGGCGACCGCAAACTTCTCGCCCTTTTTCAGCTGTGCTGTCGTGTTCAGCTTTACGGTATGAAAGCCTGCATAGGTCATTTTACCGCTCTGCGAGGAAACAACGGTGCCTGTTGAGGGGTCGGTGGAAATGCCGCGGATAACGGTAATCTTATAATAGGTATCCGCGTTTATTGTGTAGAACCCAACGGCGGAAAGAGTGCTTGCGTCCTCTGATGTGAAGACATTTGCCGCCGTCCAGTCGAATTTACCGTTGTAGAAATTGTAAAACGAGCCGTTTGAGTTTGTCGTCACGCCAACCGCGCCGTCGTACTGGTAGTTGTGGTTGTAGTTTGTGGTTTTCTCCATATCGTAGCAGTAAATGCTTCTTATGGACGGTTCTTCATACGATATGTAGAATATGCCGTTTTTGCCGTAGTCTGAGCCGTAGCTGTTCTTGCATATCCACGCACCGTTTGACGTGGGGCGGTTGGCGCTGTTGAAATTTGTCCTGCTGTAGTTATCGTCCCAGCCAACAAGCGTTACCGCATGGTTGGCGCTTGATTTATCCGACATATACGCCGCAGTGCTGCTGTTATAATAGGCGCTGTACTCCGTGCTGTTTACGGGAGTGTGGAAGGATATCGTAAGCGCGCCATTGTTAACAAGAGCATTCTTTATAGAGGTCTTGTCGCTTGTGTCGAAAGTGAACGCATTCTGTAAATGCGCATAGCTGTCGTAGCGCATGGACTCCGCAGGGTAATAATACTGAAGCGCCTTGCTGAAAGGAAAGCGCGATTCAAGCTCCGCGCCCGTCCAGCTTGCAAGCGCGCCGATAGCGTCGTAGGGGCTGCCGAGCGCCTCGTAAGCGCCCTTTGCCGTTGACTGGTTCTTGACGTCACCGTAAAGAGGGTCTGTAGTATCGGTAATGCCAGGTCCGTTTACAAACCATGCAAGGTGACCTACCGAATAGTTTATCGAGGTATCCGCATAGCCCTTTGTTATCATGCTGGATTCGCTTGAAGCAAGCGCGGCGTGCGCCCAGCAGGTGTTTGTCGGGTTCTGGTCCTTTACATAGGAAGCCACTCTTCCCTCGTCAACAAGGTTGAAGTATGAGCTTGTGGCGCTTGCCATAGGCACAACGATACTGTCCGATTTATAGTTCGGAATTATCTCATTGCCGTACTGGTCAATAAATCTCGGTTCTTCATAGCCGCCGACAAAATAATAGTTGTCGCCCGAATCGCCGCCCGCACCGTCGGCGAATACCGTTATTCCCGCCGTGGTTGCCGCAACCGCAGCCGCAAGGAACGCAGACAGCAGCCGTCTGAACATCTTCATATGTATCCCTCCTATAATATTTGTCACCATAAAGGGTATTTACATTTAGTAGTATATCACATAATCTGGCATCGGTCAACACATTCTTCGTGACTATGCCAAATAATGCCGTTTTGCTTACAATTATCCCCTCCGTTTCTCTTGACTAACCCGCATGGGCGGTGATATAATCGAATAAGTACCATTGAAAGGGGACGGGAGCATGACTGAGCTGCTGATAAGGCTCTTTGCAAAGCGCGGCGCCGACGAGCGCACTTCCTGCGGAAAACTTGCAGGCAAGGTCGGGATAATATGCAACGTGCTGCTATGCGCGTTCAAGTTTGCTGCGGGTATGCTTTCTGGGAGCGTTTCCGTCACCGCGGACGCGCTCAACAACCTCTCCGACGCGTCCTCGGGCGTGATAAGCCTGCTCGGCTTCAAGCTGGCGGAAAAGAACGCCGACGAGGAGCACCCCTACGGTCACGCGCGCTACGAGTACCTCGCGGGGTTCATGGTGTCGGTGCTTGTGCTGGTCATCGGCGCGGAGCTGCTGCAAAGCAGCATTGCGCGCATAATCGAACCCGAGCCTGTTGAGTTCACCGCGCTTACGCTTGCGGTGCTCGGCGTTTCCATTCTCGTTAAGCTGTGGATGATGGCGTTCTACAAAAAGGTGGGACGGCGCATTGATTCCAAAACGCTGGCAGCCTCCGCCGCAGACAGCCGCAACGATGTTATCTCCACTTCTGCGGTGCTTGCCGCAGCCGTCCTCTCGTGCTTCACCGACATAAAGGCGGACGGCATTATGGGCGCGGCGGTCGCGCTGTTCATTATTTTCAGCGGAATAGGGCTGCTGCGCGACGCGATAAGCCCGCTTCTCGGCAAAGCCCCCGACCCGGCGCTGTGCGAGAGCATTCGTCAGCGGATACTGGCGCACGACGGCGTTCTGGGCACGCACGACCTTATGCTGCACGACTACGGTCCAGGGCGCAGGTTCGCAAGCGTTCACGTTGAGGTGGCAGCGGACACGCCGCTTATCGAAAGCCACGAAACCGCCGACAGCATAGAGCGCGATTTCGCCGCGCAGGGCCTTGGGATGACCGTGCACATAGATCCCGTGATGACCGACGACAGCGCCGCGGGAGAAGCGCGCCGCGAGCTTTCGGAGATAGTGCGCGGAATAGACGAGCGGCTGTCCGTGCACGATGTAAGGCTCGTTCCCTGCGCAGAGCATACCCGCTGCGTGTTCGACTGCGTTGTGCCGCACGGCACGGGGCTTACGGAGCAGCATCTGCGCGAGGAGATAGAAAGATTCATGCGCGCAAGGCACCCTGATTACGTCTGCCGCATAAATTTCGACAACAGCTTCGCGCCGATACAGCGCGCCGAAACTATTGACTTTACGGATAAAAAATGTTAAAATAAAAGGCGGGAAAATGCTTCCCGCCTCAGCTTGTCGAAAAAGTATGTTGTGCCCGCGAAGCGGGTTTTGAAATCCGTTTTTTGTCACGGCTCCGCCGGGGCAAAAACACTTCTATCCGCACAAGTGTGTAAGCGATGGCTTACGCCTTACGCGACCGTGCGCGCAGTGCGGATGTTCCTGTCGGAAAAGTCGCAAGACTTTTTTCGACAGACTCAGGCGGGAAAATGCTTCCCGCCTTATTTCCGCTGTATAAGGGGGTACCGCTGTGTTCAATATACTTGTGGTAGACGACCACGCCCATATAAGGCGGCTTTACGAATACACCCTTGAAAAGAACGGCTATCAGCCCTTTTCCGCACAGAACGGCGCGCAGGCGCTCGAGGTGCTGGAGCGCGAGCATATCGACCTTGTTATACTGGACGTGATGATGCCCGTGCTAGACGGCTACGGCTTTCTTAAGGAACTGCGCGGGAGCGGCAGCGAGTTACCCGTGCTTGTGATAACCGCGCGCTCGTCCGCAGAGGACGTGAGAAAAGCCTTTACCATAGGCACTGACGACTTTATGGTAAAGCCCGTTGACGAGGTGGAAATGCTGCTGCGCATAAAGGCGCTTCTGCGCCGCGCCAAGATAAGCCGCGAACAGCGCCTGTCAGTAGGCGGCACGGAGCTTGACTACGACAGCTTTTCCGTGACGAGCGGCGGGCAGACGCTCACCCTGCCCAAAAAGGAGTTTCAGATACTCTTTAAGCTGCTGTCCTACCCCAACAAGACCTTTACGCGCGCAGCGCTTATGGAGGAATTCTGGAGCATGGACAGCGACAGCGAGGCGCGCACGGTGGACGTGCATATCAACCGCCTGCGCGAGCGCTTCCGCAGCTGCCCCGATTTTGAAATAGTGACCGTGCGCGGCCTTGGCTATAAGGCAGTGAGAAAGGACTGACGCATGAAAAAGCCGAAAATGGGGCAGTATCGCCTTGTGCTTAAGCTGAGCCTGCTGGTGCTTATAATAATAGTCGCGGCAGAGGCGCTTTCGTTTACGTCGGGTATCGTTATCGGCGTTGTAACGGGGGAATCGAGCAGCACCACGCAGGTGCTGGCTTCGGTGGTGTCAAGCATTATCCTCGGCACGCTGCTGAGCTTCATCGCGGGCAATATCGTGCTTAAGCCGCTGTGGGAGCTTATTGAGGCGACAAAGCGCGTTTCGGGCGGGGACTTCAGCGTAAAGCTTGAAATGGGCTGGAGCGAACGCCACACCGTGCGGGAGCTGTCGCAGCTTATAAGCGCGTTCAACAATATGACGGGCGAGCTTCGCAGCACCGAGCTTTTCAGGAAGGACTTCATCTCGAGCTTCTCGCACGAGTTCAAAACGCCGCTGGCTTCTATCCGCGGGTTTGCGCGGCAGCTTTACGAGGGCGACCTTACCCCTGAGCAGCAGCGCGAGTTCTCGCGCATAATCCTCGACGAAACCGAGTACCTCTCGCAGCTTTCCGCAGACACGCTGCTGCTGACAAGCCTTGAAAACAGGGATATCGTGTCCGAAAAGGCGGAGTTCTCGCTCGACGAGCAGCTGCGCGAGTGTATGCTGCACCTCGAGCCGCAGTGGTCCGAAAAGAACATCGAGATAGATATGGAGGGGCTCGAGGAAATACGCTTCTTCTGGAACGAGCAGCTCCTCGCGCATATCTGGACGAACCTTTTCGACAACGCCGTTAAGTTCACGCCCGAGGGCGGCACGATACGCGTTTCCTGCCGCGCGGAAAACGGCAGCGTTACCGTTTGCGTTGAAGACAGCGGCGCGGGTATCCCCGAAAGCGCACTGCCGCATATATTCGACAAGTTCTATCAGGCGGACAGCTCGCACGCCACAAAGGGCAGCGGGCTGGGGCTGCCGCTCGCCAAAAAAATCGCCGAGCTCTGCGGCGGCATGATAAAGGCGGACGGCTCGGACCTCGGCGGCGCACGCTTCATTGTAATGCTGCCGCAGCGCAAAGCGTTATAAGGCACGCTTAATAATACGCGGGAAAGGAACACCATGAAAAAACTTTTAGCCCTGCTTCTTGCGGGGTTTGCCGCGCTCGCGGCGACCGCCTGCGCAGACCACGGCGCCGTAACCCTGCCCGACTACGCAACCTCACAGGCGGTTGTGGACGACGCGGCTGACCCCGCCGAATCGCCTGCGTCCACGGACGATGTAACGCCTGCGGGAGAACTTACGCCTGCGGGAGAAACAGCGCCTGCGGGAGAAACAGCGCCTGCGGACGAAAATACCGCCGAATCCGCGCAGACCGCGCCCGCAGCGCCTGCGCTCGATGAACACGGCTCCTACACCACGCGCGACGACGTGGCGCTCTATATCCACATTTACGGCAGGCTGCCCGAGAACTTCATAACCAAAAAGCAGGCGCAGGAGCTCGGGTGGAACGGCGGCTCGCTTGAGCCATACGCCGAGGGGCGCTGTATAGGCGGCAGCCGCTTCGGCAATTACGAAGGGCTTCTGCCAGAAAAGGACGGGCGCGTGTATACCGAGTGCGACATCGACACGCTCGGCGCGGACAGCCGCGGAGCAAAGCGCATTGTTTTCTCAAACGACGGGCTTATATACTATACGGACGACCATTACAAGAGCTTTACGCTTTTATACGGAGAGGAGTAACAAAATGAAAAGGACACTTATTATCGACGGCGCGAATATCGGCGGAATGGAGCAGCTTCACGGCAGGTTCTATGCAGCGTTCGACTTTCCGGAGTGCTACGGCGAGAACCTTGACGCCCTGCACGATTACCTGACGGAGCTCTCCGCATACGACGCGGAGATTCAGATACTCAACAGCTCGTCGCTCGGTGATTCGCTCGGCGAGAATAACGCGCAGGCGCTGCGCCGCGTGCTCGCGGACTGCGCCGCAGAAAACCCGCGTATTACTGTAAAGTACGACGACTGAATAAGAGATATCGGCTGTCGATAATGGCACCCTAGAGAAGATACTTTTTCGACAAACTGAAGGGGCATTGACAAAAATCAATGCCCCAAATTTTTTTAGGAGAATGCAATGAACACCCACTGCCCCTGCCGCAGGAAATGCCCCCGCCACGGCGATTGCGCCGCCTGCCGCGCATATCACGCAGACAAAAAAATCCCGCCCGCCTGCGAAAAACCGCCCCGCCCCAAACGTACAAACCCCGCCACAAAAAAATGAAAAGCGCAGTAAAAAAACCGCGCCTTAATTTTATGCCACACAAAAGCCACAAACAAAAATTAAAGTATCTTATCCCCTATGAATATAACGCCTGAGCAAAGGATTCAGCCCTCTGCCCTGTAGCGGCGCAAGCCCCCAAAGAGTGCCTTTCCCATTTGTCAACGTGTAACCAACAATAGGGCAATTCCTATGCGACCACAAGAAAAACGGGGAAAGGGGGAGAGAGTTGAGGGGAAGAGGAGCGCGAGGAGAAACCCGACTGGGAGAGGGGGAAGTCCCCGTTTTTGTCGGATTTTGTTCTTCCCCCTCTCCCAAGAGGGTGTCGCCTCGCATTGCAGGGACATGGAATGTCCAATTGATGAAGCGGCGATAGCGCAGCGCGAAAACAAATCAAGCGCCTACCCCCAGCACAGGGGCATAGCTATCTCAACAGTAAAAATCCCCGCCTCCAAAGAGGCACTAACGCAGTACCCCTGCCGCTCGCAGAGCCGCTTTACAACATACAGCCCCAGCCCCGCGCCGCTGCCGCCGCGCGCGGCGGTCTTGTAGAACGGCTCAAACACCCGCGTTATGTCGGGCTCCTCGTCCGCGCAGTCGTTGAACACCCTTAGCCTTGCCTCGCCGCCGCTCTTAACAAGCGACGCGCCGAAGCGCCTTTGCGCGTGCTTGTGCGTGTTTGTCAGAAGATTCTGCAAAATGCGCCGCAGACAGGTTTCGCTGCCCTGTACGCATACGCTCTCGTCTATGTCAAGCTCGGGCGTTATGCCAAGCGCGTTTATGCGCTCGTACTGCTCCATAAGACACTCCGCAAAGAGCGCGCCCAACGCCACGGTCTGCTGCACGGGAGCCTCGCCGCCCTCTATGCAGTTAAGCTCGAAGAACTCGTCAGCAAGCTCCTTAAGGTACTTGTTTTTCTGTATAGCCGTTTCAAGGTAGCGGGCGTTTGCGGGAGAAAGCTCCCCGCTGCGCTCTATCATCTGCATATAGCCGAGCGCTGCGGTAAGCGGCGTTCTGAAATCGTGCGATATGCCCGACACCGCGTCTGAAAGCTCCTTTTTGCAGCGGATATTCTCCTCGCGCAGACGGCGCGTGCGGTCAAGCTGCGCGTTCAGCGCCTGCGCCAGCTCCTGCGCGCCCTTGTCGAAGCTCTCGAGCTTTATAGGCTCTGCGTAGCCGTCACCCGCACGGCGGCGTATGTGCCGCGCGTAATTGCGCATCTCCCGCCGAAGCATGAAGTACCGCGCCGCAAAAAACGCCGCGGCAAGCAGCAGGCACGCCGCAAGCAACAAAAGCAGGCGTATGTCGGGCATTATCATCACGTCCTTTGTGTAGAAAAACAGCGGCTCTGCGCATTCGAGCCGCTGCTTTTATTCTATCAGCTTACGCCGCGTTTGTCAAGCACACTCACCTGAAAAGCTTCTTTTTGTAGGTAAACCACACAAGCGCGTACATCACGATAAATACCGCAGCAAAGCTTATAAGCACCTCCGCCGTAAACTTGCCCGTGTACTCCATGCTCGCAAGCCCCGACAGCTGAAACATGGGAAAGAGATAGACTATCGCTTCCGAAAGCTCCCGATTTTTCATGTTCATTACCATCATCCCTATAACCCCCTGAAACATGATAAGGAAATACGAGCAGACAACGCCTAAAATCATGTTCTTTAGCAGCATTGTGAAAAGCGTCATAAAGGTTACGGAGTTAAGCACCACAACCAGCGCAAGCACGCAGAACAGCCCGAAGTTCTTCACGTCGCCCGCGCCGTTTTTTATGTACATCGCCGCGAATACCGCGCCCATCGGCAGCACAACGCATATCCCCGTGAGCGCGTACGCCGAGATAAGCTTGCTTAAGATTATCGAGTGTACGCCCGCGCCGTCCATTATCTCGTAGTAGTACATTCTGTGCTTATAGATGTTGCCGACGATTATCGAAATCATTAGGCTTATAAGGATTATTACCTCCATTGACGTCGAACCGTCGAACGACGCGACAGCCTCGCCAAGGGTCTGCCCGAAATCAACCCTGCCGGTGTTGCCGTTGATAAGTATCGAAATAGCCGAGGCAAGCCCCGCAAGCACCAGCAGCACAAAATAAATGCCCGAGCGCGTTGAACGGAAGAACTCCGCCTTGATAAGGCGCGGAAGCACAAAGCGCTTTGTTTCAGTCATTGCTATCCCCCACTTTCGACAGATAATACTGCTCAAGACTCTCGCCCTCGCTTATAAGGCGCGTTATCGTAAGCCCGCTCTCCGTTATTGCGCGCGATACGCCCGCGATATCGTCCAGCCACTCCATAAGCTGTATCTCCTCGCCGTGCACTACCCTGTAATTGCGCGTGCCGAGCTTCTCCTCGATAACCGCCGCAGTGCGGTTTATGTCGTTTGTGCGTATGGAGATGTGGTCGCGGCAGTGCGCAAGCAGCTCCTCGTGGCTCAGCTGCTCAACAAGCGCGCCGTGGTTTATTATGGCGTAGTCCGTGCAAAGCTCCGCCATCTCCGCAAGCAGGTGGCTCGATATGAGGATAGTCTTGCCCTGCTCCTCGCAAAGCCGTCTGAGCAGGCGGCGTATCTCCACTATGCCCTCGGGGTCAAGTCCGTTTACGGGCTCGTCAAGCACTAAAAGCTCGGGGTCGGGCAGCAGCGCCATAGCTATGCCAAGCCGCTGCTTCATGCCAAGGGAGTATTTGCGCACGCTCTTTTTCTCCGCAGGGTCGAGCCTCACAAGCTCCAGCAGGCTCGTTATCCTGTCGTCGTCCGCCACGCCGCGTATTATCTGCACGTAGCGCATATTGTCGCGCGCGCTCAGCCCCGGGTCGATTATCGGAGCTTCAAGCATAAAGCTCACGCGGCTTCTCTGCGCGGCAAGGTCGCCGCTGCCGAAAAGGCTCATGCTGCCGCTCGCAGGCTCGCAGAGTCCCGCCAGCATTTTCATTATAGTGGTCTTGCCCGCGCCGTTGGGGCCGATAAGCCCGCAGATATGCGCCCTTTGCACCTCAAGGCTCACATTGCTTACGGCGGCGCGCCGTCCGAATGTCTTTGTAAGCCCCGAAAGGCTTACTATAGCGTCGGTCATGTCCGCACACCCTTTCCTGTATGATGGTTATATTATACGGCACCTTTGTCAGAAAAGAGTAAAGGCGCGGCGGCAAAAGGGTAAAGATTCGGTAAAGTCACCCCAGCTTGTAGCCCATGCCCCACACGTTTTCTATGTATGTTTCCTCGGGGTCAAGCTGCCTTAGTTTGCCGCGGATATTGCTCATATGCACCTTTACGGTGCTGTCCTCGCCAAAGTACGGCTCGTTCCACACGCTCTCAAAAAGGTTCGCGCGGGAAAAGAGCTTTGCGGGGTTTGAGAGCATAAGCTCCAGTATCGCGTACTCCTTTGCGGTAAGCGAAAGCGGCTGCCCGCATACGCTCGCCGTGCCGCTCTCCCTGTCGAGGACAAGCCCCTTGTACCGCAGCTTCCGCTCCGTGCGGACTCCCGCGCCCGTGCGGCGCAGCACCGCTTCGATTCGCGCGAGCAGCTCGTCAAGGTCGAAGGGCTTTGTAACGTAGTCGTCCGCGCCGGCGTTGAGCGCGTCTATGCGCGCCTGCGTCATGCTTTTGGCAGAAACCACGATAACGGGAACGTCGGAGAACTCCCGCAGCCTTTGCAGCACCATGTCGCCGCTCATAAGCGGCAGCATAAGGTCAAGCAGCACAAGCGAAAAGCCGCCCGCGCGCAGCAGCCGCAGCGCCTCCTGCCCGTTCTCCGCAGGAACGGCCTCCCAGCCGTTTTCGCCCAGAAACTCGCAGACAAGGCGGTTTATGTCCCTGTCGTCCTCCGCTACAAGTATCCTCATAGAACCTCCTTATTAAGCAAAATCGGAATACCGCACGGCAGTATTCCGAAAAGCGTTATTCCTCAACCGTAAATACCGCGCCGCCAGCCTTAACGGACGTCCCCACGAAAATAGGCGCGGCGCCGCCGTTCGGCACGTCCTTTTCCGTGCCGTTGGGGAGAGTGCAGCCCCACGTAAGCCCCGAGAGATTCTTAAGCCCCCAGAGCGCGGGGTTTACCTTGTTGCGCACTACCTGCGCGGTAACGTTAAGATCCTCGTCGAACACCTTTGCGCCATCGAACAGCAGCACGCGGCTCTTTCCGCCCGTAAGGGAAAGCGGCTTTGGATAGTGCTGCCCGCACGGGCAGACAACGCGCCCCTCCTCGTCAAGCTGCGCTGTGGGGTAGAAGCCCTGTATGCCGCACGGACACGCGGTCATGTCGCCGCGCAGGCGCTTCAGCAGGTCGAGCCACTGCTTCTCGATAAGGCGCTTTGAGGGCTCTGAAAGACCCGTCGTGAACGAATAGGTGAACGCCTCGCGTATGTAGTCCGGCATTATCCGCCAGAACTTTATAACGTTGTTGTGAACGCCGCGCACGGGGCGGTTTTCGTCGCACTCGGGGTCGTAAACAAACATCGGGTCGAACCCGTAGTGACGGCGCTCCGCTTCCTCGGTAAGGCACACGCTCTTAAGCACGCGCCCGCCCTCCAGCGGGTCTCCGCGCAGCAGGAGCCTGAACAGCACCACCGCCAGCGAATAGCGGTCGGTGTACTTGTCGGGCGCCTTTTCGCCGCGCACTATCTCGGGCGCCATGTAGCCGGGCTTTCCCGCAATGCCCAGACTTTCGCCGTAGGGCGCTATGTTGTCGCAGTCGCATATAAGCACGTCGCCGTCCGCAGGGCGTATGAAAAAGCCGCCGTCGTTCATGTCCTGATAGCTTCTGCCGCTGTTGTGCAGCGTTCTGAAAGCGGAGGTTATGCGTATCGCGCTGTTCACCACCGAATAAAGCCCCGAAAGCCTTACACGGGCGTTGAGTATGTCCGAAAAGGGCTTGTATTCCCCGGGGATAAGCTCCATAAGAAACCCGAAGCCGCCCTCGGTCTGCGCCGTAAGCAGCCTTGGCATAAGAAACGCCCTGTCGCACGACTTCTCCTCGCACAGCCGCGCAAGGTTCTCGCGGAATATGTCGGGACGGCGCAGCTTGTTCGGAAAGTACATCTTAAGCGCGTACTCTTTACCGGCAAATTCCGCGCGGTATACGGTGCCCTGCCCGCCCGCGCCTATAACCGCCGTTACGGTCGCAGCGCCGCCGAGCTCCAGCGGCACCCTGTCGCCCACCTTAAGCATCAGAAGCCGCCTCCCGTAAGGGACTCGAAGCTGTCCTCCGCGCTCGTTTCAGCGGCGTTGCCGCACCACTTGCACACGGTTTCGTTCTCGCCGTCCCAGCAGGTGGTCCTGCCGCACTCGCTGCACTGGAAAAAGCCCTTCGCCCCGCAGTACGGGCAGGCGGGGTACTCCGTCGTTACATACACGCTGCCGCATATCTCCGTGTCGCCGAACTTCTCGCGGGAAGCCGTGCGCTCGCTCACCTTAAACGCCCACGTTGCGTACCACGCATCGTCCTCGCGCTTTTCCGCGCGTATGCCGAAAAGCTCCCCGTCATGTCTGCACTTTGTAAGAATAACTGTCGCCGTCATTTACTGCGCCCTCCTTAGTATCATACAAGCCCGAAAACGTCGTCGGGTATCGTGTACTCCGTTGGCAGCGCCACCATGCACACATAAAGCCCGCTGCGCTGCACCTGCGCGTTGGTCTGCCATACGTCGCCCGCCTCGCACCCGTCGTTCACGCCTTTTTCTATCCTGCTTTCAAATATCTTTTCCGCTTTCTCGGCGTTTGCCTCGTCCGCCGCCCTTATAAGCATTATCTCGCACGCAAAACCCGTGACGGGCGGCATACAAAGCAGCATATCGTCAACCTCAACGTCTGAAAGCCCCGCGTAATAGCCGTTAATAAGCTCGGGGTCGGATTCCTCGAACATGACTATGCCGTCGGGATCGTCCTGTGCGTCGATTATCGCCTGATATACCGCGTGCAGATCCTTGCTCCGTTCGCTCTCCGTACCGCTTTCCGCGTCCGAACCGGCGGTCTGCGCCGACTCCCCCGCAGAAAGCGCGCCGCTCTCATCCGGCGGCAGCGTGGAAACGCCGCTTTTCGCACACCCCGTAAGCAGCACGCACAGCGCCGCGCAAATTGCCATAGCTCTTTTCATAGGAATCTCTCCTTTCCGCAGTATCCCTGCGCCGTTTATTTCAGCTTCTTCAGTATCTTTGCAGCCTCCGCATGACCGCTGTCGGCGGCGAGCTTAAAGTACCTCTTTGCCTCGGCGGGGTCTTTTGTAACGTACACTCCCTTAAGGTACATCACCCCGAGATTGTACTGCGCAATGTCAAGCCCCGCCTGCGCCGACTTCATAAACTGCCTGAACGCCTCCGCCTCGTCCTTGGCAACGCCGCTGCCGAGGTAAAGGCACTTTCCGTAGCTGCACTGCGCACGAACGTGGCCAAGCTCTGCGGCGCGCCTGTAGAACATCGCCGCGCCCTCGGCGTCCTTTTCCGCAAGACAGCGGCGCGCGCTCTGATAAAGCTCCTCCCCGTCGTCTGACAGCGGCTCGGGGGACTCCGTTTCGGGATCGTCGGGCACGCCGTGCTCGGGCGCCCTGCGCCACTTTTTCGCAAGCGCGGGGTCTTTTTTCGTGTGTACGCCGTTTTCATAGCAGAGCGCTATCACGTTCACCGCATCGGCGTTGCCCGCGCGCGCGGCTTTCATGAACCTCGCGAACGCCGCGTCCTCGTCTATGTCGCACGCTATGCCCTCCGCAAGAAAATACCCCGCCATGTAGTCCGCCGCTGCAACGCCGTTTTCAGCGCTGCGGAAGAACCACTCGCGCGCCTGCGCCACGTCCTGTATGCCGCCGCGCCCCTCCAGCCGATAGCAGCCCATGTAATACTGCGCCTCGGGCTGGTCCTGCATGGCGGCGCACTCGAACCAGTAGAGCGCCTTGTCGTAGTCGTGTATCCTGTCGAAATGCCGCCCGAGTGAATACTGCTCCGCGGCGTCGGTTATGTTCTTGCGGCTCTCCGTCGCGGAAGCGGGCAGCGTTTCCGATTTCCTGAACGAAACTGCACACCCTACCGCGCTGCCGACAGCCTCTACAGCCTCGATGGCGCTCGCGCCCTTAAGCCCTATCTCGTCGCGCAGTGACTTTACGCACCGCGCGGCGGCGGCGCAGCGCACCTCAAACGGCTTATCCCTTACCGCAAGCAGCTTTGCCGCGCACCCGTCGTAAAGCGCCACGTAAGCCAGCCTGCGCTGCGCAGTCTGCTTCGGGAAAAGGTCGGCGAGAAGCGAATCCGTGCGCCGCCTGTCAAGCAGCGTCTGCGCGCCGCAGCGCTCTGAAATATAACACAGCATACCCTTAAGGTCAAGCACGGGGTTTCCATCCTTGGTGTGGACGGTGCGGCAATAGCCGCAGTAGTCCTGCTTATCCTCGTCAAAGGTCTTTCCGCAGCGCCTGCATACCATGTACAAAGCCACCTCCCGCATAAGCACAGGGCAGGAGCGCTCCCCCTCGGGGCAGTCCTCCGCCATGTTATATTGTACCACAAAAAACCGCCCCTGTCAATTGCATACTTGAATAAGCGCGGCATTCAGGCGCGGTCGTGTTAAGATTCCGTTAGAAAATCTGCAAATCTTCTCTTTCCTATTGCAATAAGAACGCGGATAGTGTATAATAATAGGGTGTGTAGAAGCGGCTGACACGGTATGATATCTGCTTCGCAACTCTGACAGAAATACAGGAGGAAAATATGAGGAGAACAAAAATAGTCTGCACCATGGGTCCCGCGACCGAAAGCGACGAGGTGCTGCGCCGCCTTATGGAAAGCGGCATGAACGTTGCAAGGCAGAACTTTTCCCACGGCGACCACGAGGGGCACAAAAAGACCCACGACCGCGTTGTAAGGATAGCGCGCGAGCTTGGTATGCCGATAGCCACCCTGCTTGACACGAAGGGACCCGAGGTAAGACTTAAGAAGTTTAAGGACAACAAAAAAACCGAGATAAAGACAGGCGCTTCCTTTACGCTCACCACGTGCGAGACAGAGGGCGACGAGAACTGCGTTTCCATAACATACAAGAACCTTGCCGACGATATAGACGTCGGAACGCGCATTCTTATAGACGACGGCAACGTTATCCTGCGCTGCTCCGATATCATAAGGAACACCGACGGCACCTCCGACATCATATGCAGCGTTGTGAACGGCGGTATCCTCTCCAACAACAAGGGCGTGAACGTTCCGGGCGTAAAGCTCTCCATGCCATATGTAAGCGCTGTCGACGAAAGCGACATTCGCTTTGCCGCAAAGGAGAACTTTGATTTCGTTGCGGCTTCGTTCGTTACCTGCGAGGAGGACGTGCTCGAGGTAAGGCGCATTCTCGAGGACGAGGGGCGCGGCGATATACGCATTATCGCTAAAATCGAGAACGGCGAGGGCGTAAAGAATATCGACGGGATACTGCGCGCCGCAGACGGCATAATGGTAGCGCGCGGCGACATGGGCGTTGAAATTCCGTTCGAGGAGATTCCGCAGATACAGAAAATGCTCATTAAAAAGGGCTATAACGCAAACAAGCAGGTTATAACCGCGACCCAGATGCTTGAAAGCATGATACACAACCCCCGCCCCACCCGTGCGGAAACGACCGATGTTGCAAACGCCATCTACGACGGCACGAGCGCAATTATGCTCTCGGGCGAGACCGCCGCGGGCGAACACCCCGTTGAGGCCGTTAAGACCATGGCGCTTATCGCGGAAACGACCGAAAAGGCCATCGACTACAAGAAGCGCTTTTACAAGCAGGAAATACGCGACAGCGTGAACGTGTCCACCGCTATCTCGCACGCTACGGTAAGCGCGGCAATGGATCTGGGCGCCACGGCTATACTCACCGTCACCAAAACGGGCACGACCGCGCGCATGATTTCGCGATACCGCCCCGAGTGCCCGATAATCTCCTGCACGATGAGCGACGTTACGCTGCGCCAGTCGGCGCTTTCGTGGGGCGTTATCCCCATTCTCACCGAAGAGCGCATGACCAACACCGACGACCTCATCCACCACGCCGTACACAAGGCGCAGGAGGCGGGGCTTCTTAAGGACGGCGACCTTGTAGTTATCACGGCGGGCGTGCCGCTCGGCGTTTCGGGTACGACTAACCTTATGAAGGTGCATATAGTCGGCGACGTGCTTGTAACGGGCAGGGGCGTGAACAAGGGCAGCGTTACCGCAAACGTATGCGTATGCCAGAACGAGCAGGAAGCCCTCGAGCGCTTTGAGCGCGGGCAGGTGCTTGTTATCCCCTCCACCACAAACGCGGTGCTGCCGCTGCTTAAGACCGCCGCAGGCATTATCACCGAAACGGACGGCGCGGACTGCCACGCCGCAACCGTAGGCATGGCGCTCGATATCCCCGTTATCGTGGGCGCCGCAAACGCTACTCTTATCCTTAAGAGCGGCACGGCAGTCACCATGGACGCCGAAAAGGGCATTGTATGCGCTGAAAAGGGCGCGCACAACGACTGATACGGCGCATGAATATAACTCACCCCCGCTTTTACAGGCGGGGGGCTTTGCCATATTTTTACCACTTCTGTATCGCCCATGTGTGAATATTCTCAAACTCGAAAGTGTATTGCTTTTCCGCAGAGAAGCTGTTGCCCTGCGACGCGCAGCAGAGCGCAGACAGTTTCGCACCGTCGTAGCCCATTTTCTTGCATTCAATGCTGTTAAAATCGGGCGCGCAGACTATAGTGCTGCCGATACGTCTGCCGCCCTCGCATACGTAGAGCGTGAAAGACCCGTCTATAAGCGCGGGTTTTCCCAGCAGGGCGGGAGAGTCGTCCGTAATTTCAGCGCTTAGTCTTATGCTCATTGTGCCTGCGGGCGTTACCTCTGCGTCGTTCACGGTTATTTTAACGCTCCCGAAATACTTTTCGTCCTCGTCAGCGATAAGGCCGTCTATTTGAGTGATTTTGCGGTTCCATGCCTCGTAAGAGTTCATATAACCGACATATTTCTTATGCGCATCTGCTATTATGTTGCCGGAGCGTTCAAGGGTGTTGGCTGCGTGTTGTGCATCCTGCTGATTCTGCTGCTGTATCGAGGCTGCCACCGCAACGCCTGCCGCAGGACCGAGCGCCGCAGAGGCAAGCCCTCCCGCCGTGCCCCAGTCGCGCGGCTTGTTGCTTCTTGCAACATCGGCAAGCGCACTTGCGGCGGTTTCAATGGACTTTTGCTCGTCTGCAAGAGCCTTGAAAATAAGCGCCTGCTTTTTTGAGTACGCCTTGTACTTCTCCTTGCCGACAAGCGCGCTTTGTTCCTGATTCTGCTTCAGGTACTCGTCCGCCTGCGCTATCAGCTGAGCTTTCTCCTCATTTTCCTTTTGCGCGGCGCTTATAACGCTCAGCGCCTCGCCTCTCTCAAAACGCCATTTCGCCTGCACGGGGTCTGTCACGCCAAGCTGCTTTGCAACAAGCATAAGGTCGCTCATGTTGTCTGCGTTAATCGCGGTTATCCCGTTAGAAACGCACATCTCATAAAGTCTGCTGCACTCGTCGTTAATTTTGTCTGTTATTTCTGCCTCAAAGTTTAGCGAATACTCAGCCGCGCTCTTCTTCTTTTTAAGAGCGCCCACAATGCACGTCCTCACTATCAGAAGAACAACGCCTGTCGCCGCAAACGCGATAAACACCGCCATCAGCGCATTGTGAACCGCGCGCTCGTGCGGTCTAAGCGGCGAGCCTATCCAACCCGTATAAATACTTAATACAATGCGCGCAACCGCGGCAAGCACAAACGCTAAAATAACAATGATATTCCATATATTCCTTGTTTTTTTTAGCTTGCTTTCGCACTCCTTAAGCGTGTTTTCCTTATTCGCCGTGCTCGAGCTCTGCACCTTGCTTAATGCCTCTTTATAATCCATTATTTTACCCTCCCATGCGGCACAGGCCGCTGAATATATAATACCATTATATATATTGTCAAGGTCATATTTCATGCCGCCCGCCCAAAAATTTCCCCGCTCGTCCCGATTCTCCCCTTTTGCCCTTGATTTTTTCGCGAAAATGTGGTAATATAAAGTCATCTGTATAGACACAAAAAACGGAGGACACGATAAATGAATACACAGGTTACGACAAGATTTGCGCCCAGTCCCACGGGCTTTATGCACATAGGCAACCTCAGGACAGCGCTCTATTCCTACCTTATAGCAAAAGCGAACGGCGGCAAGTTCATTCTGCGCATTGAGGACACCGACCAGAAGCGCCTTGTAGAGGGCGCTGTGGACGTTATCTACAGCACGCTTGCAATGACGGGGCTTAAGTACGACGAGGGTCCCGATATCGGCGGTCCCAACGGCCCGTATATCCAGAGCGAACGCCGCGATATCTACATGAAATACGCAAAGGAGCTTGTTGAGCGCGGGGCTGCGTACTACTGCTTCTGCTCCAAGGAGCGCCTTGAAAAGCTCCACGAGGACGGCGACGTCGGCGCGGGCTACGACCGCCACTGCCGCGACCTGCCGCAGGATGAAGTAGAGCGCCTGCTCGCTTCGGGCGCGCCGTTCGTTATCCGACAGAAAATGCCGCTCGAGGGCAAAACGGGCTACGACGACGTGGTGTTTGGTCACATTGAGATAGACAACAGCGAGATGCAGGACCAGATACTCATGAAGGCAGACGGCTACCCCACCTATAACTTCTGCCACGTTGTGGACGACCACCTTATGGGCGTAACGCACGTTGTGCGCGGGTGCGAGTACCTCACCTCCACGCCCAAGTACGTGCTGCTCTACGACGCGTTCGGCTGGGAGCGCCCCGTGTACTGCCACCTGCCGCTGCTCATGGGCAAGAACGAGGACGGCTCTGTAAGCAAACTGTCCAAGCGCCACGGCGCGGTAAGCTTTCAGGAGCTTGTAAAGAACGGCTACCTGCCAGAGGCAATTATAAACTACATGGCGTTCACGGGCTGGTGCCCCAAGGATACCAACGAGGAGTTCTTTACACTTGCAGAGCTTGAAAAGGTGTTCTCGATTGACGGCATAAGCAAGTCTCCCGCCGTTTTCGACTACGACAAGCTGCTGTGGTTCAACAGCCACTATATAAAGGAGCTGTCCCCCGAAAAATTCGCGCAGCTCGCAGAGCCGTTCTGGTCGGAGGAGCTGAAGCCGTGGGCTAACAACTCGCGCCTGCTCTCAATGGTGCAGACCCGCGTGGATACATTCCCACAGATAAACGAAAAGGCGGCGTTTGTGCCGGGACTGCCCGAGTACGATACGGCGCTCTACGCCAACAAAAAGAACAAGACCGACGCGGCGCTTGCAAAAACGCTTCTCGCGGCGGCCATACCCGCGCTTCAGGCTGCGCCCGAGTGGAACAGCGACGCGCTTTTCGCCCTGCTTAAGGAGCTTGCGGAGCAGCAGGGAGTAAAGGCGGGCGCGGTAATGTGGGTAGTCCGCATTGCGGTTTCGGGGCTTGCGGTAACGCCCGGCGGCGCTACGGAGCTTATGGAGGTGCTCGGCAGGGAGGAGTCACTCAGACGTCTTAACGACGGGCTTGCAAGATTATAAGGGAGCTTTTGAAAGGAACATACGAAAATGAGCGAAGAAAAGAAAGAATTTGTAAAGCGCGAGATTCCGCGCCCCGAGTTTCCCAAGCGCGCCATTATAACGGGCGGTATGCCCTACGGCAACAAAACGCTCCACTTCGGGCATATCGGCGGCGTGTTTGTATTCGCGGACGTTTACGCGCGCTTCCTGCGCGACAGGCTGGGCGACGAGAACGTTATATTCGTTTCGGGTACGGACTGCTACGGCTCGCCCATTGCGGAGGGCTACCGCAAGCTGTGCGCGGACGGTAAGTTCAGCGGAACTATCCACGACTTTGTGGAGGGCAACCACAAGGCGCAGAAGCAGACGCTCGACGACTACGAGATAAGCCTCAACATCTTCGGCGCTTCGGGTCTTGGCAGGACGGCGGAGATTCACGACCGCGTTTCCGACCGCTTTATACGCCGCCTTTACGAAAACGGCCACCTTAAAAAGATAAGCACCAAGCAGTTCTACGACGAAAAGGCGGGCTGCTTCCTCAACGGCAGGCAGGTTATAGGCAAATGCCCCGTTGACGGCTGCCAGAGCGAAAAGGCGTACGCAGACGAGTGCGACCTCGGCCACCAGTATATGCCCGAGAGCCTTATCGACCCCAAAAGCACGCTTACAGGCGAAAAGCCCGTTATGCGCGACGTGGAGAACTGGTACTTCGACCTGCCGTCCTACAGCGGGCTTCTTAAGGAGTACGTAAAGGACATTTCCGCGCAGAAGAACGTGCGCCCGCTCGTTTCAAAGACTATCGCGGAGTTCCTTGCAGACCCGCTTATCCACATCAAGAACGAGCTTCTCGAAAGCTATGAGAAAATAAAAGACAGGCTGCCCGCGCACGAGTTCCTTGAGGAAAAGAAAAAGCCGTCGTTTACGATAGTGTTCAAAACGCTTGAGGAAATGGACGAGGCGTGCGTGGTTCTCGCAGAAAACGGCATTCGCTACCGCACGGGCAAAACGCTCGTTCCGTTCAGGCTTACAGGCAATATAGAGTGGGGCGTAAAGGCTCCCGTGCTTGAGGGCGAGGACCCGCTTACCATATGGGTATGGCCCGAGTCGCTCTGGGCGCCTATCTCCTTTACGCAGGCGGCGCTTGAAAAGCAGGGCAGGAATCCCGAGGAATGGCGCAGCTTCTGGTGCAGCAAGGACGCGCAGGTATATCAGTTCATCGGCGCGGACAACATCTACTTCTACGGCGTTGCCGAAATGGCAATGTTTATGGCGCTGCAAAAGGGCGAGAACACCGCCTGCCCGCCCGACGGCGAAATGCAGCTGCCCATTCTGTGCGCAAACAACCACATTCTCTTCCTTAACAAAAAGGCGAGCAGCTCGGGCGCCGTCAAGCCCCCTATGGCTGCGGACCTGCTTAACTACTACACCGCGGAGCAGCTCAGAATGCACTTCCTCGGGCTCGGACTCGGGCAGCGCAGCGTAAGCTTCATGCCAAAGCCCTACAACCCCGACGCAAAGCCCGAAGACCCCGACCCCGTTGTAAAGGACGGCTTCCTGCTGTCCAACGTGTTCAACCGCGTTATACGCACCTGCATTTACACCTGCCAGAAGTATTTCGGCGGCATGATGCCCGTGGGCGATATAGACGAGCAGGTGCTTGAGGACGCGAAAAAGGCAGTTCTCGACTACGAGCGCTTTATGTACCGCTTCGAGTTCCATCAGGCGACCTACGTACTCGACAGCTACATCAGAAAGATGAGCAAGTACATGGCAAAGGCGCTCGGCGACGCAGACAAGGCGGACGACGACGCGCAGCGCCGTCACGCGCTCATTCAGGTGTTCCACATGATAAGGACGGCGGCGGTGCTGCTGCACCCCATGGCGCCAAAGGGTACTGAGATGATTCTCGAGTACCTGCAGCTTGACCGCAGCTTCTGGAGCTGGGACAGGATTTTCGACGGCATGGCTGCGTTTACGGGCGGAAAGGACAGCCCGCTCAGGTTCCTCGAGCCGCGCGTGGACTTCTTCACAAAGCACCCGAGCCAGCTTGCCGAGGCTGAGGAGTAATTACTATATAAATAAGAGCAGGGACTGTATGCGATACAGTCCCTGCTTTTCTCTTTCGCTGCATAAAAAAACCTTTATACAGGCAGACTCCCTGCGCCTTACGGCACGGGGAGCCTTTTTTATGCCCGATAAAGCAGTTTATCAGAAATACTTGTTGGAGTGCGCCTTAACGTACTCAACAACCTCTTCAGCGTAGCAGAACGCCATGCTTACGCAGGTGTCCGCGCAGCCGTAGTAAATTGCGATCCTTCCCGTATCCTTGTCGCAGAGCGCTGCGCAGGGGAACGTTACGTTCTGAACGTCGCCGACGGTTTCGTAAATCTCGCGCGGGTTGATGAGGTACTCGCGGCAGCGGTACTTAACCTTCCAGGGCTGCTCCTTGTCGAGAATGCAGGCGCCAAAGCTGTATACGAAGCCGTTGCAGCTCTCGAGAACGCCGTGGTAGAATACGAGCCAGCCCTCGCTTGTTTCTATCGGAATAGGACCTGCGCCTATCTTCTTGCTTTCCCAGCCTCTGTCGGGAGCCATAACGTGTCTGTGCTTGCCCCAGTAGGTCATATCCTTGGAGTGGGACAGGTACATATCGCCGAAAGGAGTGTGGCCGCTGTCGGACGG
>CAKSEE010000042.1 GCA_934446455.1 uncultured Oscillospiraceae bacterium
AACAAGGACCACTCGTGGTGGGGCGCGGCAGAGGTAATGCAGATGGAGCGCCCGAGCTTTAAGGTGGATCTGAGCAGCGGCGGCTCGACAGTCGCGGCGGAGGCCGCAGCGAGCCTTGCGGCGTGCGCCGTAGTTTTCGCGGACGTTGACGCACAGTATTCCGCAAAGTGCCTTAAGCACGCAAAGGAGCTTTACTCCTACGCGGAAACCGTGAAGAGCGACAGCGGCTACACGGCGGCGAACGGCTTCTACAACTCGTGGAGCGGCTTTTACGACGAGCTGACGTGGGCTGCAATGTGGCTTTACACCGCAACGGGCGAGAGCGGCTGGCTTGATAAGGCAAAGCAGTATGAAAAGCAGTGCGGCGGCAACTACAAGTGGACGATGTGCTGGGACGACAAGTACACCGGCGCTGTCTGCCTGCTTGCAAACGCCACGGGCGACAAGGCGTACAGGGACAAGATAGAGAAGAACCTTGACTGGTGGACGACGGGCACGGGCGGCGAGCGCGTGACCTACAGCCCCAAGGGGCTTGCATGGCTCGACAGCTGGGGCTCGCTGCGCTACGCCACAACGGCGGCGTTTATCGCGGCGGTTTACGCCGAGGGCGGAAAATGCCCCGCAGACAAGGCAAAGACATACGCGGCGTTCTGCGAAAGTCAGGTGAATTACGCGCTCGGAAGCTCGGGGCGCAGCTACGTTGTGGGCTACGGCGAGAACGCGCCGCAGCACCCTCACCACCGCACAGCGCAGGGCTCGTGGAGCGACAATATGAACGAACCCGCGAACCACCGCCACACGCTCTACGGCGCGCTTGTGGGCGGTCCCGACGCCTCTGACAGCTATGCCGACAGCGTATCGGACTACAATAAAAACGAGGTCGCCGACGACTACAACGCGGGCTTTACGGGGGCGCTTGCGAAGCTCTACAAAAAATACGGCGGGCAGACCATAAAGGACTTCGGCGCGGTTGAACCCGTAGGCGAGGAGCTTTATGCAGAGCAGCGCATAAACGCGCAGGGCGGCGGCTTTATGGAAATAAAGGCGATGGTGTACAACAAGACCGCGTGGCCCGCGCGCGTGACCGACGACCTTGAGCTGCGCTATTTCGTCGACCTGTCCGAGCTGTACGGCGCGGGCAAATCGGCAAGCGACGTTACCGTAACGCTCAACTACTCCGACGGTGCAAAGTTCGGCGGCATATACGAGTGGGACAAGGCGAACCATATTTACTACGTGAGCATCGATTTCAGCGGCGCTAAGATTTACCCCGGCGGGCAGAGCGCCTATAGGAAAGAGGTGCAGTTCCGTATGCTGGCGGACGGCTGGAACTCCGACAACGACCCGTCCTTTGCGGAGCTTGTCGGCACCAACGGCAGCGAGCTTGTCCGCGCGGAAAACGTGGGGCTTTACGAGGGCGGCACGCTCGTTTTCGGGCGTGAGCCGAACGGCAGCGCCGCGCCGAAGCCCGTGCAGACGACGAGCGGTTCTGCGGCTTCAACCACGCCCGCTTCTTCCGCGCAGCCCGAACAGAAGCCCTCCGCGCAGGACAACGGGCTTTCCGTGGCGCTTTCGCAGCAGCAGACGAGCGGCGCGGGCAACACGATACAGTTCACGCTCGATATAACCAACAACACGGGCGCGGACATAGACCTCT
This sequence comes from uncultured Oscillospiraceae bacterium, assembly GCA_934446455.1. Classification (GTDB taxonomy): domain Bacteria; phylum Bacillota; class Clostridia; order Oscillospirales; family Ruminococcaceae; genus CAG-115. The sequence goes on from CAKSEE010000042.1 coordinate 1,658, forward strand.
CAAAGCTAGAGCTGGACTACTTCTTTACCAAGGACAAGGACGCGGAGCTTTGCTTCTGGTGCGACCACAGCGCGCTTACAAGCGGCGGCTACACGGCGCTCACGGACAGCGTAAAGGGCGCGTTTTCCGCTGCGAGCGGCAAGAACGCCGACACGAAATGCGCGATAACGTTCGGCGCGGGCACGCTTTCTGCGGGCGGCTCGCTTACGCTGCAGGCGAGGATAACGCGCGCGGACTGGACGGATTTTGACTTAGGCAACGACTATTCCGCGGGGAATGCCGGGCATATTCTCATAAAGAACGGCACAAAGACGATATTCGGTAAGAAGCCGTAAGGAGGCAGACGTGAAAAAGAGCGTTTCAAAGCGGCTTAAGAACCCGTTTTTCCCTGCGGCGTTCATCATGGCTGCGGATATCCTGCTGCTTGTTGCGGCGGCGGTGCTGCGCGCGCTGCGGGGCAGCTTCGCAACCGCCTTCACCTACGCCGAGGGCGCGGGGATAACCGAAAGCTGCGGCGCGGATACGGCGATAACGATAGCGGCGGTAATTGCTCTTGCCGCGGCTGCCGCGCTTGCGGGGTACATCTTCGCGGGAGCTGCGCTATGGGGCAGAGAGGACGGCTCTACCGCCCTGCGCGTGATAACGGGCGCGGTAATGCTGTGCCTGTCGGCGGCGGCAGCGGGCTTTGCGGTGTACGCCGTGCGCGGCGAGCAGCCCGCAGACAGCGAATACAGCGGCTTTATAGACGGGCGCGGGCGCGTGGTGATAATAGTTGAGGAGGAGTACCGCGAGGGCAATATGCTTATGGTTTACCGCCTTGACGGCGAGCAGGAAAACGCTTACCGCCTTACCGCACTTTCGCTTAAGGAGCGCACGCAGGATGGCGACTTTGACTCGCGCTACCACCTGTCGTGGCTCTCCGACGGGCTGCTTACCCTTACCTTTACGGACGGCGGCGCGTATCGCTCGCTTACGATTCCCGCGCAGATTCCCGGGGAAGACGCGCAGACATAGGTAATATTCGCACTTGCGGGCAGCCGGAATGGTGGTGCCCTGACGGCAACGCGCCGGGTATCGGCTTCTGCCTTTCGCCCGGCGCGCAGCCTATGAGCGACCGGACGGCGTACAGGATAACGGTTGACGCGCTCAAAAAGCTTGCAAAATAACACGACCCCCGCAGTTCACAAAAACTGCGGGGGCTTTTCGTATAAACTTCACATCGGCGGCACAAGCAGTACCTTTCTTCCCTTTTTCTGCGCGTAATTTACGGTGTATGCAGTGCCGCCCGCCTTGCCGTCGTACACGGCAAGCAGCACGTCGCACATATCCACAAGCGCGCGGTTGCGCTTAAGCATACAGTCCTTGCTGTAGCTCTCGCTTATGCACATCACCTTGTCGCAGCGCGAGAGTATATCCTTGTAAAGCGACTTTTCTGCGGCGCTCCAGCGCTCCGCCTGCGTTCTGCACGGGATAACGGCGGTAAGCCGCACCTGCGGGCGCGTTTTCTTAAGCTCCAGCACTATCTGCGCGCACCATGTGTCCACGCCGAGCGCCATGCCCGAATAAAACTCGTCCGCGCCATGCTCGCAAAGCTCCGTTATCTTTTTTGCGAGGCGCTCCCTGAGGTCAACGCACATCGGGTCGTCCTCGCTGAAAAACCCGAGCTTTGCGGGGCGGTAGCCTGTGAATGATACTCTGTACATCGTTCTCCCTTTCGTCAGCCCTCGGGGTGATTTCTGCGCCACGCAAGGTAGCTTTCAAGGATTATTGCGGCAGCGGCAGCGTCGAGCGTTTCCCTGCGCTTTTTGCCGCGCACGTTATTCTCGTTCATTATGCCGATTGCGGACACGGTGCTGCTGCGCTCGTCCCACATCACAACGTCCACGTCCACAAGCGCGCGCAGCTTCTCCGCGAAAAGCGCGCACTTCTCCGAGCGGGGTCCCAGCGTGCCGTTCATGTTTATCGGGTTGCCAACGACAATGCGCTCCGCCCTGTTAAGGCGCGCCTGCTCTGCGGTGCGCTCTATGCAGCGCTCAAAGTCCTTTTCCGCCATAACGGTGAGCGGCGTTGCAAGTATCTCGCCCTTGTCGCACATTGCAAGACCCGTTCTGCTGTCGCCGTAGTCTACTGCCATTATCTTCAATGCTCTTCTCCTTGTTCAACGCACGTTCCGCCCCATTCAAGCACCGCAAAGCCCGTTCTGTCAAAGCCGCTGAGCTCCTGCGCTGGGATATCTACGGGTTCTTCCGCGCGGTAGTAGGTCATGAAAACGCGCTTTACGCTGTCGGGCGCGGGAGATACCGCAAGCGGCGCGGCGCTCTCGTATACGTCGCCCTGAAACGCTATCACGTTGTAGGGGTTCTCCTGCATCTGCGGCAGCCAGTAGATGATAAACTCGCTCCGCTCGCGCGGGGTAAGCCCCTGTGCGGTAAGCGCCTGTTCAAGGAACTCGGCGGTATCCCCGCCCTTAACGCAAAAGCCCGCGGAAAAGTCGCAGGTCATATTTACGCGCCCCTCCCAGAAAAGGCAGCCGAACTCGCGCCCGTCCGCTACGGTAAGCGTGCCGTCGGGCGCGGCGGCGACGTTCCACCCGCCGCTGTACTCGGGGTAAACGCAGGTAAGACCGCCGTTCGGCTCTACCGTAACGCTCACCTGCCCGGTTTCCTCGGGGTAGAGGTAAATCACGGGCTTGTATGCGACAAGCTCGTCCTCGCGCCCGAATTGCTCATAGTCGGATATCTCGCAGTAAGCGTTACGCTCGTAGAACGCCCCCGAGGCTATGGCGCTGCCGAGCGTGAGCGCGCCCATTACCGATAAAAACAGAGCCTTTGTCCCTTTCACTGCGCACCTCCCGCTGCATTACAACGCCCGCGCGTTACCACGGCTGCACCTGCCCGACTATCTCGGACAGGCTCTTTATGCCGTTCTTGTCCATATATTCCGCTATGCCGTCTATTACCTTAAGCGGCGAGTACGGGTCGGTGAATATCGCCGTACCCATCTGTACAGCAGAAGCGCCCGCGAGCATCATCTCAACGGCGTCCTCCCACGTTGCAATGCCGCCCATGCCGATTATCGGTATCTTTACCGCCTTGTGGCACTGCCACACCATTCTCACCGCCACGGGGAACACCGCAGGACCTGACAGACCGCCCACGTTGTTGTGCAGTATCGGGCGGCGCGTGCGGATATCTATGCGCATACCGAGCAGCGTGTTTATGAGCGAAATGCTGTCAGCGCCCTCCGCCTCAACGGCGCGCGCTATCTCGGTTATGTCGGTGACGTTGGGGGGGAGCTTTACGATAAGCGGCTTTTTTGTAGCCCTGCGCACGGCTGCGGTGACTGCCGCCGCGCCCTCCTTTGTTATGCCCCATGTGGCGCCGCCCGCCTTTACGTTCGGGCAGGAGATGTTGAGCTCTATCATGTCAACGTCGGTAGAATCGAGCGCCTCTGCAGCCGCGATGTAGTCGTCGAGAACCGCGCCCGCAACGTTCGCTATGATAACGTTGCCCTCCTCCTTGAGTACGGGCAGGTACTTTTCGATAAAGCCCGCAACGCCGATGTTCTGAAGTCCCACGGAATTCAGTATGCCCGAGGGCGTTTCAGCGATACGCGGCGGGACATTGCCCATTTTCGGCTCAATGGTCATGCCCTTGCAGGAGATACCGCCGAGCTTTGAAAGCGGGTATAGGTCGGTGTAGCACTCGCCGTTGCCATATGTTCCCGAAGCCGCGATAACGGGGTTGGGGAACTCCACGCCCGCTATTCTTACGGAAAGGTCAGCCATCGAACTTTACCTCCTTTGCGTCAAACACAGGGCCGTCCTTGCAGACCCTCGAATACCACTCCGCGCCGTTCTTTACTGTAAGGCAGGAGCATACCACGCACGCGCCCACGCCACAGCCCATGCGCTGCTCGAGCGAAATCTGGCAGGGCACGTCCTTTTCAAGGCAGAGCTTTGCCACAGCCCTTATCATAGGCTCGGGACCGCACGCGCATACCGCGCCCACGTCGTCCTTGGCAAGCTCGCGCTCAAGCTGGCTTGTAACCACCCCGTGAAAGCCCACGCTGCCGTCGTCAGTGCATATAAGCGTGTCGGCGCCGTGCGCTCTGAACTCGTCCGCAAGGATTATGCGGTCGTAGCTGCGGAAGCCCAGTATAGCCGTGCAGAGCCCGCCTATGCTGCGCGCTATCCCCAGCAGCGGGGGTACGCCTATGCCGCCGCCCACGGCGATAACGCGCTTCCCCTCGGGAATGCGAAAGCCGTTGCCGAGCGGTCCGAGTATATCGAGCGTTTCGCCCACGTTCACGCGGGAGATAGCCTCCGTGCCCTTGCCGCGCACCTCGAAAACAAAGCGCAGCGTTCCCGCCTCCTTGTTTATCTCGCATATGGAGATGGGGCGGCGCAGCGTAAAGCCGTCGGCGCTTATGTTGGCAAACTGCCCCACGTGTGCCTCGTGCGAGGGGTCGTGCGCCCTTACCGTAACGGAGAAAACGCCGCCTGCAAGCGTGCGCTTTTCCGTCACAACGTATTTATCACAGTAGTAGCTCATTTGTCGTCCTCCTGTTGAGCAGATTTTTCCTGCGGTGTCGCCTTGACCGCGACCCTGACCGCCGCGCCGTCCGCTTCGGGAGCGGCGTGCTGCGCCGTAAGGGTCTTAAGCCTGTGAATGCAAAAGCGTATGAGAATGGCGATGATAAGCGCGTCCAGCACGAACTGTATGCTGAACAGGCTTTCCTCAGCGCCGTTCATGCGGTTGTGGAAAATATACATCGCGTCGAATATCCCCATCAGAAGCGGTATCTTGCAAAGCGACGCGACAGTAGCCGCAGTATCGCGGCAGGGCTGCGCAGTGAGCTTTGAGAGGGGGTATTTTGCGAACTTGTGAGAGGTGCAGCAGAAGATGATATACGCTGCGAAAACGCCGAGGGCAAGCGCGGGGAATATCCACGCGAGGTGGTGCTTCCATGCAAACGAGGGGTCCTGCGCGGTTATAAGCGCAACGTTGTCCGCGCCTATGCGCGAGAGCATATCAGCGCGCTGCGCAAGGAAGTTTGCGGTCGCAGAGAATATGAGCGCCGCAAGTCCGAGCGAGAAAACGTCGCTTATCAGCATGGGGAGCCTGTAGCTGTGCTTAACGGGGTATTTGCCTGCTTTCATAAAAAACCTTTCAGAAAACGCCTGTGCGGCGGGTATGCGCCCGCCGCGCCTTATTGTGTTGGGGTAGGCAATACCGCACAATTAGCGGCTAACGCCTTTTCTAAGCGACGCCTACGGCTTACGCGGCGCTTGCTTGCATCTTTTCCGCCATATTGCACAATTCGTCCTAGCAAGGCGTAAGCCTTGCGTCGTCCTCATTGTACAATCTGACGAAAAATCTGACTGCGCAATCGCGCGAAAATAATTATGCGGTGTTGCCCCTTAAATCTTTGTGATGTCCACAAGCTCCACGTCGTCTACCGTCTTGTTCATTTCAAGGCAGTCGAGCAGGGCGTTTGCGGTATCAATAGCGGTAAGGCAGACTATGGAGCGCTCTACCGCCTTTCTTCTCATTCTCACGCTGTCAAGCGAGGGCTTTCTGCCCGTTTCGGAGGTGGAGATGACGTAGTTTATCTCTCCGCTTTCAAGCAGGGTGATAACGTTCGGCTCCTTTGCCTCGTGAATACGGTATACGTGGTTTGCCGCTATCATATTGCGGTTGAGCACGGACGCTGTGCCGCTCGTTGCGTAAATCGTGAAGCCGAGCTCCTCAAAGCGGGAGGCTATCTCGATAACGTCGTTCTTGTCGCCGTCCTTTACGGAGATAAGCACGCCGCCCTTGTTGTCGCCGCGGTTGTGGTGGAAGCGGTAGCCCGCCGCCACAAGACCCTTAAGCAGCGCCTCGCTGAACGTCTTAGCTATGCCGAGGCACTCGCCCGTGGACTTCATCTCGGGGCCTAACTGGTTGTCGACGTCGTGCAGCTTCTCAAACGAGAACACGGGAACCTTTACCGCGACATAGTCGCCCACGGGGTGCAGACCGCTCTTGTAGCCCATGTCCTTAAGCTTTTTGCCGAGGATAACCTTTGTCGCAAGATCCACCATAGGCACGCCCGTAACCTTGCTGATATACGGCACGGTTCTGGAAGAACGCGGGTTCACCTCTATCACATAGACCTCGTGGTTATATACAACGTACTGAATATTCACAAGACCTATAACGTGCAGCGCCTTTGCGAGCTTTTCGGTGTAGTCGATGATAACGCGCTTTATATGCTCGGTGAGGTTCTGACACGGATAGATGGAGATGGAGTCGCCCGAGTGAATGCCCGCGCGCTCGATATGCTCCATAATGCCGGGGATTACAAAGTCCTCTCCGTCGCAGATAGCGTCTACCTCTACCTCCGTGCCCATCATGTACTTGTCTATGAGAACGGGGTTTTCAAGCTCGGTCGCGGTGATGATGTTCATATACTCCGTAACGTCGCTGTCGCAGTGCGCGATTATCATGTTCTGCCCGCCGAGAACGTAGCTCGGACGCAGAAGTACGGGGTAGCCGAGGTCCGCGGCAGCCTTCAGCGCCTGCCCGGTCGTGAACACGGTTTCTCCCTTCGGACGCGGAATGCCGCACTTTTCAAGCAGCTCGTCGAACAGCTCCCTGTCCTCCGCCGCGTCTATGTCCGCCGCCTGCGTGCCGAGAATGCGCACGCCAAGCTCGGTGAGGTGCTTTGTAAGCTTTATGGCAGTCTGCCCGCCGAACTGAACAACGCACCCGTAGGGCTTTTCAGTAGCGATAAGCGACTCTACGTCCTCGCGCGTGAGCGGGTCGAAGTAAAGGCGGTCGCCCGTGTCGAAGTCGGTGGATACGGTTTCGGGGTTGTTGTTGCAGATAACAGCCTCGCAGCCCTCCTCCTTAAGCGTCCACACGCAGTGAACGGAGCAGTAGTCGAACTCGATACCCTGCCCTATGCGGATAGGACCCGAGCCGAAAACGATGACCTTCTTCCTGCCCGTGGGGTGCTGGTCGATGAACTCCTGCGCCTCGTTCTCGTCGTCGAACGTGTTGTAGAAGTAGGGCGTGTCTGCGGAGAACTCCGCCGCGCAGGTGTCTACCATCTTGTAAACGGCAAGGCGGCGCTGCGGTATCTTCTGCCCCGAAATGCGCTCGATAGTGCTGTCGAGGTAGCAGTATTTCTTTGCGGTATCGTACTTCTCCTGCGTAAGCTCGCCCTCGGCAAGCCACTTTTCAAGCTTTACAAGGTTATCCAGCTTGTTTATGAACCACTTGTCTATCTTTGTTACGTCGTGGATAGTATCGACGGAAATGCCGCGCTTGAGCGCCTCAAACACGCAGAACGAGCGGTCAACGTCAACGTCCTCGAGCTTTTTGAGCACCTCGTCGTCCGAAAGCTGCGTGAACGCCTTTTTGGTCATGGTGTCCATACCAAGCTCTATGGAGCGCACAGCCTTCATCATAGCGCCCTCGAAGCTCGGCGCGATAGCCATTATCTCGCCCGTCGCCTTCATCTGCGTGCCGAGCGTCTTTTTCGCGTAAACGAACTTGTCGAACGGCCACTTCGGGAACTTTACAACGAGGTAGTCGAGCGCAGGCTCGAAGCAGGCGTAGGTCTTGCCCGTGACCTGGTTTATTATCTCGTCGAGCGTGTAGCCGATAGCTATTCTCGCCGCAACCTTTGCTATGGGGTAGCCCGTCGCCTTTGAAGCGAGCGCGGACGAGCGCGAAACTCTCGGGTTTACCTCGATAACTGCGTAGTCGAAGCTGTCGGGCCTGAGCGCGAACTGGCAGTTGCAGCCGCCCTCCACCTTAAGCTCCTGTATGATGTCGAGCGCCGCGGTACGCAGCATCTGGTACTCCTTGTCCGCAAGGGTGACGCAGGGCGCGACAACAATGCTGTCGCCCGTGTGCACGCCTACGGGGTCGAAGTTCTCCATCGAGCAGACGGTGATAACGTTGCCCTTGCTGTCGCGCATTACCTCGAACTCTATCTCCTTCCAGCCCGAAATGCACTTTTCGATAAGCACCTGCGTTATCGGCGACAGGCGCAGGCCGTTCGTCGCTATCTCGTGCAGCTCCTCGGGAGTCTGCGCGATACCGCCGCCCGTACCGCCGAGCGTGAACGCGGGGCGCACGATAACGGGGTAGTGTATCTCCTGCGCGAACGCCATTGCCTCCTCGACGGTTTCAACAACCTTTGAGGGAATGCAGGGCTGGCGGAGCTTCTCCATCGTGTCCTTGAACGCCTGCCTGTCTTCCGCCTTGTGTATGGTTTCGGGGTTCGAGCCTAAGAGCTTTACGTTGTGGCTTTCAAGGAAGCCCTCCTCCGCAAGCTGCATACACAGCGTGAGCGCTGTCTGCCCGCCGAGGTTAGACAGTACGCTGTCGGGCTTTTCTATCTCGATAACGCGCTTTACGACGTCGAGCGTGAGCGGCTCGATGTATATCTTGTCCGCCATATGCTTGTCCGTCATTATCGTTGCGGGGTTGGAGTTGATGAGAACTACCTCAAGACCCTCCTGCCTGAGCGCGCGGCACGCCTGCGTACCCGCATAGTCGAACTCTGCTGCCTGTCCGATAACGATAGGACCCGAGCCTATTACAAGTACCTTTTTTATATCACTTCTTAACGGCATTTTCTGTTCTCCTCCATCAGCTTAATAAAACGGTCAAAGAGGTACGCGGTGTCCTTGGGACCGCCGCACGCCTCGGGGTGGAACTGCACTGTGAACGCGGGCGCGTTTGTATAGCGCACGCCCTCGCAGGTGCCGTCGTTGCCGTTTATGTGGCTTACAACGCCCGCCTGCGCGGGGAGGGTGTCGCCAACGACTGCGTAGCCGTGGTTCTGCGAGGTGATGAAGGTTCTGTCTATGTCGAGGTCCTTTACGGGCTGGTTTGCGCCGCGGTGACCGTATTTGAGCTTTTCGGTCTCAGCGCCGTTTGCAAGCGCCAACAGCTGATGACCGAGGCATATGCCGAACGTGGGTATCTGTGCGGGGATAAGCTCGCGCAGGGTGTTTATCGACAGCGTGTTGTCCGCAGGGTCGCCCGGGCCGTTTGAGAGCATAATGCCGTCGGGAGAGAGCGCCTTTACCTCGTCGGCGGTGGCGTTATAGGGCATAACGGTAACGTTGCAGCCGCGCTTTTGCAGCTCGCGGCGAATGTTGAACTTATAGCCGTAGTCCATGAGCGCCACATTGTAGCGCGCCTCGCCCTCGGCGGGGTAAAACTCCTTTTCCTTTACGCTTACCTTCGGCACAACCTCGCCCACGCTGTATGCGCGTATCTTTTCAAGCAGCGCGTCCTTGTCGAACCCGCCGCAGACGATAGCGCCGTTCATTACGCCGCTCTCGCGGATAATGCGGGTAAGGCGGCGGGTGTCTATGTCGTAAAGTCCCACTATGCCGAAGCCCTTGAGGTAGCTGTCAAGGTCGCCCTCGCAGCGGAAGTTTGAGGGCTTTTCGCAATGCTCGCGGACGATATAGCCGCTTACAACGCTGCCCCTTGATTCGGGGTCTATGCTGTTCACGCCGTAGTTTCCTATGAGCGGAAAGGTCTGCGTTACTATCTGCCCGCAGTAGCTGGGGTCGGTGAGCGTTTCCTGATAGCCCACCATCGCGGTGGTGAATACTATCTCGCCTATTACGGTGCCCTCCGCGCCGAAGCTTCTGCCCTCGAATACCGTTCCGTCCGCAAGGACAAGGCTCGCTTTCTTTTTGTTCTCAAAAATCATCTTCTGCCTCCTGATGATACTTCAGTATCGTTTTCAGTTGTTGCCGCTGTTATGCCCGCCCGTTCCCGGTTCTTTATTTATTGAGCGTTATCTTTCCGACGAAGCCCATTATCTCATCTCTCATGCGCAGCGCCTCGTTCCTTGCAGCCTGCGCGTAGTCGTGCGGGTCGCACTTCTGCTTCTGGTATGCGCACATAATGCCGCGCGAGCTGTTTACTATGCCGCCAAGGCCGTTCTTATCGAACGCCGCAGCGATATCCGCAGCAGCAGCGCCCTGCGCGCCGTAGCCCGGGATAAGGAAGAACGTTGTCGGCAGCACCTCTCTGAGGTACTTTATCTGCTCGGGATATGTAGCGCCCACTACCGCGCCAACGCCGCTGTAGCCGTACACGCCGGGGAGCTCCCTGCCCCATTCCTCGCACATTCTGCCCATTATCTCGTATACGGGCACGCCGTCTATCTTCCTGTCCTGAAGCTCGCCGCTCGAGGGGTTGGAGGTCTTTACAAGCACGAATATGCCCTTGTCGTTTTCGCGGCACACGTTAAGCAGCGGCTTTATGCCGTCGCTGCCAAGGTAGCCGTTTACCGTCAGCGCGTCGCCGAGGAACGGCTCTGTTTCCGTGCTGCCTACCTTTACCTTACCAAGGTGAGCCGCAGCGTACGCCTCCATGGTCGTGCCGATATCGTTGCGCTTGCCGTCGGTGATAACGTACATACCCTTGCTGCGCGCGTATTCCTGCGTTTTGCAGAGGGTCTTTACGCCTGCGGGACCGTACATCTCGTAATAAGCCGCCTGCGGCTTTACTGCGGGCACTATGTCGCACAGCGCGTCTATGAGCCCCTTGTTGAACTCAAGCAGCGCCTTTGCCGCGCCCTTGAGCGTTTCGCCGTACTTGTCGAACGCCTTCTCCTTTATATAGGAGGGAACGTAGTCGAGCTTGGGGTCAAGCCCTGCTACAGTGGGGTTCTGCATTGCCTCGATTTTCTCCATAAGTCTGTCAAGTGACATGATGTTTATTCCTTTCGTTGTGTTTATTCAGCCTGTTGAAAAAGTCAATCTTGCCCGCGTATGCGGGCTTTGAAATCACTTTTTTGCCTCAGCTTTGCCGAGGCAAAAAACACTTCTATCTCAGCAAGTGTGCGAATTGTCGGCTTGCCGACAATGAGTGCGCGCATCTGAGATGTCCCGTCGGAAAACCCCATATGGGGTTTTTCGACGGACTGGTTTATTTATCCTCGTATACTACCTGTCCGTCCACTATCGTGAGCTTTACCCTGCCCCTGAGGGTCATGCCCTTGAAGCAGGTGTTCTTCGACTTTGAGTGGAGCTTTGCGGGGTCTACCGTCCATTCCTCGTCCGGGTCGAATATCGTGATGTCCGCAGGCTCTCCCGCAGAAAAGCTGCCGCCCGGAATGCCGAGAATCTTTCTGGGGTTCACGCACATAAGGGCTACTATGCGCATCAGCGGCACCTTGCCTGTGTGGTAGAGCGCGGTGAGCGTTGCCGCAAGCGAGGTTTCCAGCCCCACGACGCCGTTGGGCGCTTTTTCAAAGTCCGCCTTTTCCTCCGCGGAGTGCGGGGCGTGGTCGGTGACTATGCAGTCTATCGTGCCGTCGCAGATACCCTCGGTTATCGCCTGCACGTCGTCTGCGGTGCGCAGCGGCGGGTTCATGCGGTAGTCGGCGTCGCGCGAGCGCAGCATCTCGTCGGTCAGCATGAAGTAGTGCGGGCAGGTCTCGCTCGTTACCATTGTGCCGTAGCGCGCGGCTATGCGTATATTCTGCATACTTGTAACGGTGGAAACGTGCGCTATGTGAATGGGCATTTCAAGGTCGGTCGCAAGGGTTATCTCCCTGTTTGTGATAATGTCCTCGGACAGCCTGTGCATACCCTTTACGCCGAGCTCCCTGGACACCTTGCCGCTGTTCATTATGCCGCCGTTTATTATGTCGAGGTCCTCGCAGTGGGAGATGACCTTGAGCCCGGCGTAATGCGCCTTTACCATAGCCCGCGCCATGGTGCGCGCGTTCTTTACAGGCTTGCCGTCGTCAGACACCGCAACGCAGCCCGCCTCGCGCAGCTCCTCAAAGTCGCACAGCTCCTCGCCCTCAAGTCCCTTTGTAATGCACCCCACGGGGTACACCTTTACCTTTGAATCCTTTGCCCTGTCGAGAATATACTTTACGACCTCCGCGCAGTCTGCCGTAGGCTTTGTGTTGGGCATACACGCGACAGCCGTAACGCCGCCCGCAGCCGCAGCCTCGCCGCCCGTGATTATATCCTCCTTATAGGTCTGCCCGGGGTCGCGCAGGTGAACGTGCATATCGCATATTCCCGGGATCACCACGCGTCCCTCGCAGTCGATAACCCTGCACCCGTCGTCGGGCGCAATATTCGGCTCGCAGCGCATAATCTCGTCGTTTCTTATAAGGATATCCGCTTTCCCCTCGAATTCGTTTGCGCTGTCAACCACATAGCCGTTTTTCAAAAGAAGCTTCATTCTGCCCTCCGTTCAGTCTGTTCTGGTATATATAACGACCTTATCGCAGCCGTCCGTTTCCCTTACCATTACCCGCACCTTTTCCTCGCGCGAGGTGGGAAGGTTCTTCCCCACATAATCCGCGCGTATCGGCAGCTCCCTGTGCCCCCTGTCGATAAGCACCGCAAGCTGTATCAGCACGGGCCTGCCGCGGGACATAAGCCCGTCTATGGCGGCGCGCGCCGTTCTCCCCGTGAATATCACGTCGTCCACTATCACAACGCGCTTCCCCGTGATGTCGAAGTCGATGCGCGACAGATCCCCGCTCCCGCCGCGTTTTTCATCGTCGCGGAACGGCGTTATGTCAAGCAGCCCCACGGGAACGCTGCTTCCCTCGACCTCGGCTATCCTGTCCGCGATACGCTGCGCAAGCACCGCCCCGCGCGAAAAAAGCCCGATAAGACAAAGCCCGTCTGTCCCCTTGTTCCGCTCGATCATCTCGTAGGAAATGCGGGTGACGGCTCTTGCTACCGCGCTTTCGTCAAGTATTTCAGCCTTAAGCACAAGACCGTTTTCAGCACACACCGCGCCCACGTCCTTTCTTTTGCGGCAAAAAACCCGCTGCGCGGGGCAGCGGGTGTAAATATCGTATATCTTTCCCCAAGCGGGTATGCGGTATGGGGAACGAAAACAATCCAACCTTGCCGACCTCGCTGTGTCGTCTTAAAAGCCGCTGATTTTCGTAAAAACCTTATCGTTTTTTATTATACAACAAAGCAACGGGTTTGTCAATAGGAAAAATGCAAAAAAGCGGACTGACGCCCCTCGCCGCAGCGGACATGGCATATACCCGTAAACGGCGCATACCTGCCCCCGCCCTGCGATTCGGTGTGCGGAATGGATAGCGGGGGCAAAAAGGAAAGATGTTCCATGCCACGGTTACGGGCGCAGCATTCGGCTTTTTGGATAAAATGTTATAAAATCAGAAAAAATCAAAAAATATTTGCAAAACCCCTTGACAAAACCCGAAAGCTGTGATATAATTATCTAGTCGCAAGGGTTAGCCTTGTGTATAAGAAATATGTGGCGGCATAGCTCAGTTGGCTAGAGCACTTGGTTCATACCCAGGGTGTCGTTGGTTCAAATCCGACTGCCGCTACCATTTTTTTGGCCCGTTGGTCAAGAGGTTAAGACATCGCCCTTTCACGGCGGAATCATGGGTTCGATTCCCGTACGGGTCACCACACACTGTTGCTCACGAATGGCTTAACAGAGCCGTTTGTGAGCTTTTATTTTTTGCCCGATTTTGGGTTTGGTCTTTATTTGGTCTTTATTGCGATTATTTTGGTCTTTACGCAGGGAGAACTGTTTTTTCGCCGCCCTGCGCTTTCTTTTTGTCAAAGGACAGCGCTTCTGCGATTGCCTGACTTGTCCTTGCCTGTGCTTCTTGGAACATATGACAGTAGATGTTGCTCGTCGTTGAAACTTGAGCGTGTCCTAAATCGCCCGATACCGCCACCACATCAACTCCTGCGTTTATGAGCAGACTTGCGTGTAAGTGCCTCAGGGAGTGAATATCGCAAAATCTTATGCCTTTCTTTTCGCAGAACTCCTTGAACCAAAAGTACGGAGTGTTGTTGTGCATAGGGCTTCCGTCCCACTTGATGAACAGGCGGTCAAAATCCTGCCACTTGTCACCCAGACGAGCGCACTCTGCGTCCTGTTCCTTTCTCAGCTCCCACAGCATATCCATAACGTACTGCGGATATTTCTGTGTTCTTTGAGATTTCTTTGTCTTTGTCGTGTCGGTATAAATGCCATTTGTTCCGGTGTAGTTGGACGTTCTGCGGACTTTAATCGTGTTGTTTTCAAAATCCACGTCCTTCCACTCCAAACCGAGCAGCTCACCACGGCGAGCTTGAAAAACACTCTGAACTTTGTCGGAACATCATCACCGTCAAGCAGCTCGAATACACGGGTAATCTCCTGTATGGTGTAGATGTCCTTTTCCTTTGCCTCGCCTTTGGGTACTGTCACCTTGCGGCAAGGATTGTCGGAAATCATATCCATTTTCACAGCGTAGCTGAATACATCGGATATGAAGCTCAAGTGATGAATTACGGTCTTTCTTGCAAGGGGCTTGCCCGTTCGCTCACTCGTGCTGTTTATAAGGTCATTGACAAACTGCTGAATGTGTCTGCCCGTAATCTTGTCGAGCCTTAAATGCCCGATTGCGGGATAAACTCGGTCTGTAAGCTGTTTCATTCTAACAAAAGAGGTGTTGCGGAGATTGATTTTTGCGTACTCCTCAAACCACTGCTCTGCAAAGGTTTCAAACTTGATAGTTGCCACAACCTGTCCCTTTTTGCATTCTTCCTCAAACATTACGCACTGCCTGTCAAGCTCTTTCTTGATTTGCCGAGCTGACATATCGGGGTCAGGTCGCCAAGTCCTCGTCTGAACAACCTGTTTGCCGTTTACATCATATCCGCAGGATACCTTTATTCGGTAGCTGTCGCCTCTTTTTGTGACTGTTGCCATATACTTAAACTCCTCCTCGTCAATTTAAGATTATGACACATCTTACCGCCTATAATTATACACTTTAAAGTGGTAAATTGTCAATACCTAATTTGCGATTTCTTCGACTTTTTCATTGTAGTTGCTTTTAGCCCCCTCGCAAAGCACTACCTTGTACAAGTTTTCCTCATATATAAGGTACTTTCTGCCTGCCTTAAAGCACGGGAGCTGTCCCGAAATACACATTTGCCGCACTCTGAACGGTGTTAGTCCGTCAATCAGGCTTGCGGCTTCTTTTATGGTGAGAACTCGTTTTTTAGGCACAATCACATCAACTCCTTTGTTGCAGTTACCGAAAACCTCTTTTCCGAAAAATATGCTTACACAAAGGAATGAATAACCGAATACGGAATTTGCGGTGCTATATGTAGCACCTTTTTTGCGTTGTAACATTCGTTTGTGTAAACAGATTAGACTATTAAAAGGGCGGTTGTGCAGAACAGCCGCCCTGTTATTATATTCTGTTGGCTGTTAAAGCAAGCCGTAGGCAATCACGCAGCCTACGCATAGGGATTTCACCTCTAGCCATTCCTGTGGCATAGCCGTCGCCGGAAGTATCATTATTACCGTATCAATATGGAATTCTTACTGCTCGTTTCTTTACTACTCGGCTTGCGTTAGCTTTTCGGCTGATTGCTTCATTCTCCTTTGCAAACTCTCGCCCTCAAAGTCCTTATGACTATATTATTTCACGACGGGTATGTGCAAACTATTGGAATTCCGCAACAGAAAGTCATCGCACCACACAGATACAGTATTTTGTGCTTGCTCGTTAAATTGTCAAAGAACTGTTAGTGTTCGGGAAACCCTTTTTTAAGGTTTGTCCCTTAACTAATTTCATTATACCATTGAAATCCGAATATTTCAAAGGACTTTTTCTTCATAACACCTCGTATTTTAGCACTTTTACTTCATATCCTTTTCCGACTACAAAATACCCTTTTAAGACATTTCTGACATAATAAGACAGCGCATACCAAAATACCCCATAATGCGCCACTTTATGCACTTGCGGTTTATCGTAAGTGTCATTAGCATATTATTAGGTGACATTTTTCCCATTATTATCGGCTTTTTCGGGAATTGTCGCCAAAATAATATAAGGAGGACTTTACCCAATGGAAAGTTCAACAAAGGACACTTTAAGCAAAAGATTAGTGCAGCTCCGTACGGAAAGAGGTTGGACGCAGAGCGACCTCGTGGAGAAGATGTACTTATCGCAGCGCAGCATCAGCAAAATTGAGAAAGGCGAATGTACCCTCTCAAACCTCATTCTGCTTGCGGACTTGTACGAGGTATCGACTGATTACCTGTTAGGGCGTTCCGCAGAGAGAAGATTTATCACTCTCGGTCTTGACCCGCTCACAACCGACATCATCGAGCAGCTTAACCTCTTTACCACGGCTGAAAAAGAAATCCTCTTAAAGCACCTTAAACTCTCCAATGCCCTTAAATCGGGCAAAACCACCACCGTATAAGCAAAACGCTCCCGAAACTGTTCACGGCTTCGGGAGTAGCTTGTGGTGCTATATGTAGCACCTTGCAATTATCAAGTTGTGGGTATTCTGTTGTGTTCTCCTTAATGTAAGAAAACGACCAAAGACAAGCTGTCTTTAGTCGTTTGTCATTTCAGAAACTGCTCGACTTATGGGAATTTGACACTTTGTATTTATCGAGAATACTCTTGAAACCATTTTGCAAAGCGTGATTTATTGAAAATAATGAATTTATATAGTTCTCCATTTTTCATATTAACTGTTGCTATTGGAAAGACTATCCACTTCCAAGAGATTTCTTTTATTTCCTGCATCGGCAAAACTAAATTTCTGTATTTTTTGTCAACTGTAAGCTTGTTTGTCTTGTAAGTAAGCGACTGACTATCGAGGTACAGACCTCCTCCAAGTATGCCATTGTGACACAAACTGCAAACAAAAGATTTCATAGAAACATCCCTCCATTAAATTCCGATTTGTCGAGCAGATTATCAGCCCGTCTTACTCATTATATCATAAGCAACCAAAAATTTCAATATATTTCTACAGACGAGCTAATTTTCAGATGTACCGCCTATGGTGCTATATGCAGAACCCTGCAATTATCAAGTTGTGGGTATTCTATTGTGTTCTCCTTAATGTAAGAAAACGACCAAAGACAAGCTGTCTTTAGTCGTTTGTCATTTCAGGAACTGCTCGACTTATGGGAATATATCGGATAGATAAATCAAGATTCAACCGAACAACGGAAATTCTTGTAAATCAATAAGGCGATTACGCATATTATTCATAAACCGGCAAATCGCATCTGCTTGTTTCTTTTCTATTAGGCTTTTAAGATTCCCCTCATCAAAGCTCATATCGCCCAGCCAATAGGCAGAAATAACTGCACACAAATAAGGATATATATCCTTTTGGAGATTTGTAAAGGGACGTACACTATCATATCCGTTTAGAAAAGCAGATAGAATATTCTGCTCTCTTTCGGAATAATCATCTTTATAGTCCATAAGCCTTGATTCAAAAACAGCCTGCATGATTACATCGTAGAACAACACATTATCGCCGCTGTTATTATAATCAAACACGCCCATTTCACTATCGTCAGTGATATACAGATTGCAAAGGCTTATATCTCCTTGTACCGCATACTGAGTTTCTTCCTTGAATACTTCTATTTTTCTTAGGTAACTTTCTGTTATTGATTCAATTTCATCGTAGAGGGACGGTTCAATTTCTCTCAGTATTTCTTTGTTCTCGGAAAATACGGATATATCGAATAATTCATTTCGTAAAAGCGGATTAAACATCACCTTATCATACACATGAAGATTCATTTTCTCTGAAACATTATGCATTTGTGCAAGCAATACGCCCGTCATACGAGCAATCTTTTCGTCAACTGCTTTTACTTCTCCGTCACAAAAATCTTCTATTGTAACAATAACATCATACCCATTAATGTGATAGTCATTTGCGTAATGTCCGTCGATATGGTATATATACGGAGTTTTTATTCCGCCCTTTGACAGTTGAACAGCAAAACGACACTGGGCTTCAATGTGTTCCTTTGTTACATTCCGTTCGTTTTTGAACCGGATAACAACAGCAGAATGCTTTTCAAAAACCACTTTGATGATAAGTCGTACTTCCTTTGAATCCTTATTCTCTTCATCATAGTTATATCGCTGTAGTTCATAAAAAGCAGTAGGGCATTCATCTATACTATATTCGTTTGCTATTTTTCTAATATCCGCTAAATTCACTTCAAACATTATTTCACCATAAATTCCGATTTGTCGGGCAGATTATCAACCCGTCTTACTCATTATATCATAAGCAACCAAAAATTTCAATATATTTCTACAGACGAGCTAATTTTCAGATGTACCGCCTATGGTGCTATATGCAGAACCCTGCAATTATCAAGTTGTGGGTATGCTATCCTGCTTCAAATTTAACTTTTAGCAATAATATGCTTATATTTTCCGCTGACAGGGTGTGCCGCAGGTGCTTCATCAGAAAGATAAACCTCTGTAAAAACACCATTTTCAGAAAGATAATCCTCGACAGCTTTTTTCGCCGAATTAAACATTTCCTGCTTATTATCGGCAATCAGCCGCAGTTCAAGGCGGTCGTCGTTATGCTGAATAAGCTGAAAGCGATTTATTCCGTGAACCTCTTTAAGTATTGCGTAAAGCAGCATTGGCGCAATACTTACTCCATTTTCAAAACAGAGAATATCATCGGTTCTGCCTTCAATAGTAAGCCACGGTCTTGTATTACCGCATTTGCAAGGTTCTTCGTGCATTACAATTCTGTCCGTGATTTCAAATCGGATTATCGGACAGATTTTATTCGCCAGATTTGTCAACAGAACCTTTGCAGATAGCGTACCGAAGGGAACAGGCTGATTATTTTCGTCAACAGCTTCAAGAATAACCCAGTCGTCGTTTATATGGAAATGACGTTCTGTACATTCGCAAGCCATAGTTCCGCCCTCGGTGCAGGAATAATTCGTCTGAACATAACAGCCAAAGACCTCTGACAAATGCTTGCGTACTCCGTCGTTAAGTTTTTCGCCGCCTGTCATTATTATTGCAGGCTTGATTTTAAGTCTGCCCCGCTCCTGTTCAGCCGCAAGAACCTCCATAGCCGTAGGATAACAGCCTATCATCGAGGGCTGAAATTCGTTAAGAATACTTACAATTTCATCGGTTGGCTTGCGTACATCGCAGGTTTTCATCACCTTTTTCTTCCACGGCATTTTACGAAGATTGTATCTTACAGAGCCACAGCCAAGATAAAAGCCGCCGTCCGCAAACAGAGCCATAGTTTTTTTGCCCGATTTCATAAATGCAGTCAAATCATCTTTTCGTGCAAAGCTTCGGAGCGCCCCGATAGCCGAAGAAACATTTATTGTTGTTTCATCATAGAGCATAATGCAGGGATTTCCCGTAGAACCCGAGGTTGTATAGACAAGATATTTTCCGTCAAGCTTTGTTCCGACATTTGAAACATCGGACATAAAATTCTCAACCTTTGCTGTTGTTATACTGCTGTCTGTAAGCCACTTATCGAAATTTGACATCATTTCCTGCTTATTTGTAACAGGTATTTCGGACAAAGGCGTATTTTCATCCACATTCTTATAAAGTTCCGCAAAATACGGGCTGTTTTCCTTTACATAAGATACAAGCTCCCTCAAACGCTTCTGCTGTAATGCTGTTCGTTCCGCAGTACTCATTTTATCAGCCTTTCTTGTAAGAGCGAGCGCTTTTATTAAACCGATTTTTCTCATAATGAACGTCCTTTCGCACCCTGCACCATATCGGCAACAGTCTGTTTCATCATTAACGCAACCTGTTCATCGCTGAACTCCATGTGATTTACGCATATCATCGTTCCTATTCCCATCAAAAAAAGACAGCTCCGAAGAAGTATATCCTTGCAGGTGTCTTCTTCCAGCCCGTAAAGCTCTGTCATTTTTGATATCATTTTTTTATTGCTTTCAAAATTCATCATTACATCAAGCAGAGTGTTCCCCTTGAAGCTGTTTGAAAGGTACAGCATTTGATAAAGCTTCGGCTTATTTCTTGCAAGGTCAAGAACCCATTTTGTAGTTCTCGGGAGGAAATCGGGCATCTTCTCAAATGCAAGGATTTCCTGAACGAATTTATCGCAGGCGTAGTCAAAGGTTGCCTGACGGAGTTCCTCCATTGTAGGAAAATGACTGAACACAGGCTGAATGGAACAGCCCACCGATTTAGCCACGCTTCTTGAAGTAACAGCGTCAATACCTTTTTCTTCTGCTATTACTAATGCGTGCTCAAGTAGGATTTCTTTTGTTATTTTCTGTTTCGGTGGCATAATACATCTCCTTCTATAATATATCTTATGGTATATATCATAAGATATATTATACGATATATTATGGCTTTTGTCAAGTATTTTGCAAATCAATTTAATTTTTCCTCATAAAAAAAGCCAATAAACGGTGATTTTCCCGTTCATCGGCTTTGAGGATTTATGTTCGTTTCTTTTATAGCAGTGTATGCGCAAATCAAGGATTTATATGAGTAAACCGTCTAATTCCTTTATCATTACTTCAGGATGAAACAATGAGTTTTCACAATGAGCTTTTCCTTTGAAGCATATAATAGTGGCGTTGGAATAGTATTTAGAAATGTATTTCGCTGTTTTTTGGGCAAGCATTTCATTTGGAGCAGTTCCGTGAAAATAGAATATTCCGGTATGTGCGGTATCAAGATTTGTAGGCAACTTGTAAGAAGCAATACTGCTAATGCTATTCGTAATAGAAGTATCGGACATATTATCAAGAACCTGTAAGAAAAACTCGAGGTGTTCTTCAGGACATATATTTTTTGATTGCTCCAAGGTCTTTTTATCTCTTTGCTGTGATTTATGGGTTACATTCAAATAGAAATGGAGCATAATATTTTTGACAAGACTGTTGACAGATACAAGAGGAGAACCGTCAAATATCACTTTTTCAATATTCAGTCTGTTGTTCTGCCATAATGTTGCTGTCAGAACGCCGCCCATTGACATACCATAAACAGCGTACACATTTTTTCCATATCGTGAGATTAAATAATCTTCAAGTTCCTTGGCAGTATCGGGAAAAGAAATAAAATCTTCCTTAAGCTTTGGATTATGCCCCGGCATTATCGGAACTATGATATGAAAATCATTTTTATAGTGCTCAATATATTTATCCCAAACTTGATAAGGGCATTGAAACCCGTGAATAAGAATAATTTTTCTTTTGCTTTTGTCACCAAATTCTAAAATTTCCATTGACATAGTCCCTTTCAAATTCCGATATATCGGGCAGATTATGAACCCGTCTTACTCATTATATCACAAACAAACCAGAATTTCAATATAATTCTACAGCCGAGTTAATTTTCAGATGTACCGCCTATGGTGCTATATGTAGCACCTTGCAATTATCAAGTTGTGGGTATTATATTATGTTCTCCTTAATGTAAGAAAACGACCAAAGACAAGCCGTCTTTAGTCGTTTGTTGTTTCAGTAACTGCTCGACTTATGGGAAGTTGTCATTTTCCTTTTAGATAAAATAACAATTTCCTTGCTTATCAAACACCTTGACATAACTGAAAATGAATATCGCTTTAATACTCAATTTCTTTTCCGTTTTACACAAATGATGACTGCCATAACAATCAATGGAATCATGCTGATAATACCAATATATGCTGGACCAAGGATTGCCTTATCTGCATACTCGGGTTTAGAAAGATAAGCGAATATGGTAAATGCATTGGTTGCACCATGCATCAGTGATGGAAGCCAAATGGTTTCTGTCTTTTCATACACATAATCAAACAAAATCCCCATCATAACAGTACAGATACAGAATACAATCGGCCCGAGCACCGGGGCTCCAATATATCCTTTACCATACTCATAGCCAGCAAAAATCATAACCGGCCAGTGCCAAGCACCCCAGATTGTACCACCCACGATTCGTCCCTTAGTAACACCAAGTTTCTCTTTAAGATATGGATACAAAGCACCTCTCCAACCGACCTCTTCACCTAATGTCACAAACATACTAACAAATGGTGCATATGTAACAGCCTGAATGGTAGTGATTAGGAGATACATCGGCATAGTTAAGCCCTGTTCTTCTAACTGTTGAAGTGTACCGGTTCCTTCTAAAATACCGCGCAAGGTCAGAAATTCAAAATCAAACGCGTCCGGAAAAAATGCGAAAAACAAAACACCACCAATAA
The DNA here is from genome assembly GCA_934446455.1 of uncultured Oscillospiraceae bacterium. GTDB lineage: Bacteria > Bacillota > Clostridia > Oscillospirales > Ruminococcaceae > CAG-115. The sequence continues at coordinate 23,724 of CAKSEE010000042.1, forward strand.
TACTTAGTAATGCAGGAACCCAAAGTGCAAAGAAAAGATATCTAATTCTTCCCTTCAAATGCGGAACCCACCCCATGCCTTTTAATGGAATTCTTGCTATGAGTACTCCCACGAAAGGCATAAACATAGCAATCATCAAAATAACGGAGAATACCAATTGATTTCCTTTGTTGCTATAAATGCTTGCAATAATTTCCAAAATCCAAGCCAAACCAAATGTCGCTATCATATATATAGTAAATTGTTTTCTACTAATTATTGTTTTTCCCATTATTAATTAACCCCTTTTCTGTATACTTCAAGACTCCAAATTTTTCTCTTGCAACTTGGACAAGTTAACTTTCTCATTTTTGGAGTATGATTTCCTAATACTGCTTCCATTTTCCTGGGCTGAAACCTAGTATGACATTCAGGACAAATATACTCAATCTGTTTATACCAATAGTCAACCATAAAAACAGCACAAATAATAAGCACTGCCAAAGATACAAAAAATGGTATCCAAATTCCTTTTAGTATGCCAATAACAAAAGTCACAATTTCTGCAGTTTCTAACGGAATTGCTATTATTGCCATTTTCTTGTACATTTTCTTTCGTTTTTCTTTTTCTTCCATAACCTGTGATATGTCATGAATTGTTTTTTTCGTTCCGTCCTTGAAAGAAGATAAAGTGCTTCTTATACTTTTAATTTTTTCTAATTGTTCCGTTCTTCTCTTAACATCATCCTGAATGTTTTTTTCTTGTTCATCAAGCAAAAGTTCAATTACTCTTTTTGACTCATCGGATTCCAATATTTCAGCAATATCTTTAATGGAGATATCCAAATCTCTTAAAAAACAAATTGTTTCCAATGTAGCAACATCATCTTCAGAGAAAAGTCTTCTTCCTCCCTCTGTCAAATCCGTTGGAACAAGAATTCCTCTTTCGTCATAGTATTGAACGGTTCTTACTGAAACGCCACACTTCTTTGCAAGTTCTCCAGTTGTATATAATGACATATTTCTGCCTCCTTTCAAAGACTATATTAGCATATAACGCGGCGTGACAAGCAATATATCACGCTGCGTTATTTTTAACTCAAAATCGAATGTATTATCGACCTTATCCTATCAAACAGGTTTGTCGGGCAGATTATCAACCCGTCTAACTCATTATATCACAACCAACCAAAAATTTCAATATAAAAAGCAAATCCGCCGTATTCATCTGAAAACGGCGGTATAACAGCTTTGTTTGCGGTATCAGAGGAATTTCTTAAATGCTTTCCTCATCTTCAAGCATATATCCATAATATAATCAAACTGCTCGTTCCACTTGTCCTTGTTTTCAAGCTCGACACTCTTTTCAACCAATATACGGCTTGCTTTTCGTTCGGGCAGCTCTCGCCAATCAAGCGAAATCCCCATTGTCGTTTCGATTTCAGCTTTGTGAGATAACAGCGAGTTGAACAGGCTTTTATCATCGTTAATATAGAGTTCAATGGTTATAGCGTTTCTCTTTTGGATTTGAGATACTCCTATATGGCAAGCGGAAGAACCGATACTGAAATCCATCCAATGGTCGGTTGACGGCTTTCTTTTATTAAATGCTTTTGAAAAGGTTGCGTCATTAAAAGCATAATTATTGAAAGCCTGCCAATATTCCAATCTTTTCTGTTGGGTAGGATTTGAAGAAACCGCCTTAATCTCTTTTGCCCAATCATTCGGTCTTTCAATAACCGTGAATGACGGAGCAATCTGCGAGCTGCCTATCTGGAACAGCTTAATCTCACAGAGGAAAAAGCCTATCTTATCATCGGTATAGTTGTTAAGCCACTCGATTGCAGCTTTGTGTTCCTCACGAGCGTGTTTTACAATCCAAATGATAATATTAGCACCTTTCCCCGAAGCGTATGTAATAAGTTTTCCGAGGTGGTCGTGGTCGGTATCCTCTAACTGATTTTCTATTATTATCTTCCTGTCCGTTCCTGTTTCGGAAGCGTATATGTCAACATTGAAATCTCCGACATCTGCTTCGGTTTCTTCCACCGTAATGTCAATGCCGACCGTATCAGCAAGCAAATCTATGTTTTCTGCCACCCAGGGAGTAAAGTTAAGAGCTTCGTGCGCCCAAACAGAGCGCAAATCGGTAATCTCTTTTAATGTACCAAGTTCCATATTTATTTCCTTTCTTCGAGTATGAAACTGCTCGACTTATGGGAATATATCATTCTTTATCAACCCATTCAAATTCAATGTAATCAACATTCGCTTCCAAAACTATATATCCTCTTGAAAACAACTTTATAATTATTGAGCAGTAACCTACGTAATGATAAAGATATTCCAACCTATTATCTGTAAGATTAACTATATCTTTATTATTAACTGCTTTATATTTTACACTCCTCCCGCGAAATCTCATTTGTTGTTTGAACAAGCTGAAATCGTCGTTTTCTTCAAGATGATATTTTACCGTAAGTGTTTTAGCATTTGGTCTTAAATTCTTTATCGAATCATGATAAGATATATCTTCCTCAAACACAAAAATAATACTGTGGCTTTCAACAGAAATACCTCTGATGATGCAATCGTGGAGTACCGGTATTGTTGGAAGCTCCTTTTTATTGAGAAAATATATTTCTTTCATTTGAGTATTCACTCCAAATTCCGATTTGTCGAGCAGATTGTCAGCCCGTCTTACTCATTATATCACAAACAAACCCGAATTTCAATATAATTCTACAGCCGAGCCAATTTTCAGATGTACCGCCTATGGTGCTATATGTAGCACCTTTTTATATGATAGATTTATAATACAAGCGCAACACCCGAAAAAAGTAATGACACATAAGGCAACTCGTGTTATAATGGGAGTAAC
>CAKSEE010000043.1 GCA_934446455.1 uncultured Oscillospiraceae bacterium
TCCGTATACTACTGCACAAGTGGTCTTATGGACTTTGCCGCGCCGGTTATCGTAAACGGCAGGCATATCGGTTCGCTTATAGGCGGTCAGGTGCTGCCCGAAGAGCCCGACGAGGAAAAGTTCCGCAGGATAGCGGGCGAGATCGGTGTTGACCCCGACCAGTACATAGCTGCTCTCCGCAAGGTAAAGGTAGTTCCAAAGAAGCAGATAGAGGCTGCCGCAGACCTGCTGTGGCAGATGGCGAACGCGCTTTCCGAGGTAGGCTATCAGCGTCTTGTTGCTCTTGAAAGCCAGAAGAGCAAGGACGATGTTGTCGGCACAGTCGGAAAGATGTTCAGCGATATTACCGATAATATGGACAATGTGTCCGCGAATATACAGGCGCTTGAAGCAAGTTTTGCGACAATAAAGGATTCCGCTGCGGCGTCCTCAAAGGCTGTTGAAAGCACCGACAGCATTGTAAAGGCTATCGAAAACGCCTCCACGCAGCTTACGCTTATCGGCTTCAACGCTTCGATAGAGGCAAAGCGCGCGGGCGCTGCGGGCGCGGGCTTCAACGTTATCGCACAGGAGGTGCGCACCCTAGCCGACAAGAACACAAAGCAGGCGAACGAGGTAGAAAACACCCTCAACGAGATAAAGAAGTCCATTACGGGCATTTACGCGCAGCTTAAGGCGTGCAACGACGAGGTCGCAAAGAACGCGGATGTTATAGAACATCTCAAGGCTCTCGTTGACGAGGCGAGCGAGCACGTAAAGAAGCTTCAGTAAAGGCTGAACGCGGCTTGTGCCGCTCAGGATAAATCACACAGGAAAGGAATTAAAAACAATGGCTAACAGATTTGTTCTTAACGAAACCTCCTACCACGGAGCGGGCGCTATCGCGAATATCGCGACGGAAGCAAAGGGCAGAGCCTTCAAAAAGGCGTTCGTATGCTCCGACCCCGACCTTATCAGGTTCGGCGTTACCAAAAAGGTGCTTGACGTACTTGAAGCTGACAGCCTTGCATACGAGGTTTATGACAATATCAAGCCCAACCCCACTATCGAGAATGTTCAGACGGGCGTTGAGGCGTTCAAGAAGAGCGGCGCGGACTACATCATTGCAATAGGCGGCGGCTCTTCCATGGATACGGCAAAGGCTATCGGCATAATCATCAACAACCCCGAATTTGCGGACGTAAGGTCGCTCGAGGGCGTTGCTCCCACCAAAAAGCCCTCCGTGCCTATCCTCGCAGTCCCCACAACTGCAGGTACGGCGGCTGAGGTTACGATAAACTACGTTATAACGGACGTTGAAAAGAACCGCAAGATGGTTTGCGTAGACCCGCACGACATTCCCGTTGTGGCTTTTGTAGACCCCGACATGATGTCCTCCATGCCAAAGGGGCTTACCGCCGCTACAGGCATGGACGCTCTCACCCACGCTATCGAGGGCTACATCACAAAGGGCGCATGGGAGCTTTCGGATATGTTCCACATAAAGGCTGTTGAGATTATCGCAAGGTCGCTGCGCGGCGCTGTAGCTAATACTCCCGACGGCCGCGAGGGCATGGCGCTCGGACAGTACGTTGCAGGCATGGGCTTCTCTAACGTCGGGCTTGGCATAGTGCACTCCATGGCTCACCCGCTGGGCGCGCTTTACGACACTCCCCACGGCATTGCAAACGCAATAATCCTGCCTACGGTAATGGAGTACAACGCCCCCTGCACGGGCGAAAAGTACCGTGATATCGCAAAGGCAATGGGCGTTGAGGGCACGGAAAAGATGTCTCAGGAAGAATACAGAAAGGCTGCTATCGATGCTGTAAGGCAGCTTTCTCACGACGTGGGCATTCCCGCGGACCTTAAGGACATCGTAAAGCCCGAGGATATCCCGTTCCTTGCACAGTCCGCTTACGACGACGCGTGCAGACCCGGAAACCCGCGCGACACCTCCGTTGAGGAAATAACCGAGCTTTACAGGAAGCTTATCTGACGATTATCAGACAACATCGCCCCCGACATTTGCCGTCGGGGGCTTTTCCGTTATTCCACCGTCTGCCATAAAAGCCGCGTGCCCTCGATACGAGGCGACATCTCTCCCCTGCCGCACAGCCACGACAGATACGAGCGCGTTGTAAAGCCCACAAGCGCGTACTGCATAAGATAGAGCTTTATGCCGAACTCCGCGAAAAGCCTCTCCAGCAGCTCGTCTATCGTAAGTCCGTCCCTGCAAAGGCGCTTTATCACGCTTGCCACGTCGTAGACGTTCGCGGCGTTTGCGCGGGCAAGCTCGGCAACGTCCTCAAGCGGTGTGTAGTGCGCGGGGATAAACAGCCGCCCCTCGAGCGTTTCAAGCTTTTTTAGCGAGCGCAGGTGCTCCTCTATGTCAAAGAGAAAGTCTATCCTGTACTTCTTAAGAGTTTCGGGGCTTACCACGGCGTCCGCAATAAACCACACGCCGTCGGGCGTTCTGAATGCGGTCTGCTCGAAGTCGTGGCCGTCAAGGCGGGTCATTTCCATGCCCTCGGGCAGCTCCTTTTCGGTGAGAACGCCGCACTCGCAGCACGGCGGCATTATAAAGCGGTTTCTGAGCTCCCGCAGAGGGTAGCCGCCGAAAAGGTACGTCGGCATGAACTCGCCGTTGCGAATCACCGCCGCGTCAAACGGCGTGCTGAATATACCGCACCCCGTAACGCGCTTAAGGTACGCCGTTCCGCCCGAGTGGTCGGCGTGCGCGTGCGTGCAGAATACCTTGTCGAGCGCCCACTCCTGCCCCTCGATAAGCGCCAGTATGCGCTTTGCAGCGTCGCTGTCGCTGCCGCTGTCTATAAGGCATACCTTTCCGCCGTATTCGTACACGCCGACGTTCGCGGCGCTGTCTATATAGTAGGTGTGTTCCCCTACCCTGTTAAGCTCAAACATGGTTATCTTCCTTCCGCCTTTTTAAGGCTCTTTTATTGTACCACATCTGCGCCTAAAGGTCAATAGCTTGGTTTTTACCAAAAACAAAGGGGCAGCCGCCATGGGTGGTTGCCCCTATATATTTTACCGTGGCATATCTACATTCCAGTACGTGTCCCAGCCTTTGACCTCATTATATACTGTTGTCTTTATCATTGCTTCTTTTTCCTTTGCTGTCACTACATTCATCAAATCACCATTGTCTATTGCAAGCCATAAGTCTTTACCCGATTCATTAATTTCCGCTGGTACCTTTACTTCTACCCATGCATGGTTGCCGCCTGTGATATAGCGAGTAGTATAACCTGTTACATTTAACATACATGAAACGAATGCTGAGTTTGTCTCACAGTCGCCGCCTTTTCTTGTCATACCATCTAAGGCTCTGTAAGTACCACTTACCCCTCTCACATAATACTCTACATTTATTCCTGTGTAATGCCTCCACCAATTTGCGGCTTGTTCTGTATTCTTTAATTTTACTGATTCTCCTTCATATGTTGTAAAATCCTTACCATTAAAATCTTCTATAAACTTAGTATAATCTTTTTCTGTTGTTTTAAGTTCCTCTTTATCTGTACCTTTACCCCTACTGTTATTCAGCCTTATACCTGTTCCACCTATGTATTGTCCGTATACCCCTTGGCTGTCGTTTTGGGCGAATTTTACGCAGACATCCATTTCTGCCTGAGTACGACAGCCCCATAACATATTTTCATAGTGTATGGGAAGATTCTCGATTACTATTGGTATCTGTTTACCGTCTTTTAGGGTGATTGTGCAGTGATAGATGCCTGGTTTTACGCCGGCATAGTATTGTGCTCCTGCTCCTAATGTGTTTGGTTTGGTTACGCCTGCTATACTGTAGGTGTCACATCTGGATACCGGTTGTCTGTAATCTAATAACCCTTTATCTACTAAACATTGAGTTTCTCCCTCATTAAAACTTGAACCAAACTTTGTTGAGAAATCATAATAATTCTTTAACTCATCACCTGTTATTAGTTTGAAAGCTTCTGGGTCATCATCACAAGTTAATGTGTAGTCTACTCCTGCTAAATCTTTATTAAATTCTGTACCCTCTATACTATCATATGACGAACAGCTATCTGCATTTGGACCTCTTATACCCAATTCTATTACATCACCACAATAATTCCTGAAATTATAAGTTATTGACGTGTACTCTGGTTTAGCACATATCTCTTTTTCTACATCTTCTGTTTCATTCAGCTTTAATAAAGCATCCCAGTTTTTTGTTGATGATTCAAATGCTCCGTCACCGTCTGCATCTGTTACCATTGGCTTTTTTAATAACTCTAATAACTTATCGCTGCAGGTCATATTCTCATAAGTTACTGTTATTGTATTACCCACATAGCCATCTTCATAACCTGATACAAACACATTATCCTTACCCATTTCAAAACTTTCAAACCATGCTATTCTGGGGTTGTCTGTTCCACCTTTTCTTGACTGGATTCTGGCGTCTACTGTCCTTGCACTGGTGTACCCTGATTTTACGAAATTGTATAGGTCTTGTATTTGAGTTCTGTCAAACTTAACGCCTATATTTGTTGCCCAACCTACTACTATGCCATTGTCTTTATACCTTGAATCTGCTGTTGTGGGGGCATAGCCGCCTACTGTGTAGTCGCCCTGCTCTGTGCCAACGGGGTTATTTACAACGTAACCGTCGTCGGTTGTTTCCTCCTCCGTTTCAAAAGAAGCTTCGTCTGTTGCGGGCGCAGAAACGCTCTCCGCCGAGTCGTCTGCGGGCGAAGATATGGTTTCCTCCGTACCGGCGACAACAGGGTCGGAGATTACGACGGACGAATTTTCAGCGGCATTACAGCCTGCAAGAAGTATAACGGCTGCAAGAAGCACGGTAAATTTAACAGCAGACTTTCTCATGGCGCGGTTCCTTTCCATAACCATATATTGAGTATATTATATCACAATTTTCCCCAAAAAGCAAGACCTTTCTACGGCATTATGACACGAGGCGGGCGCGGCTCGCAAATTATCACGCGCGCGCCTGCTAAAGCCACGCCGGGGCGCCCTCGCAGAATGTGTAAAAAGTCCGCTTACGGTGGATTAAATTCTGATTTTGTGGAAAATGTGGTTGACATATGAGCAAAAATATGATAATATTTAAACAATGAATGGTTTAATAGGAGCGCTGCGCAAAGACGGCGGCGCTGTACTCTTGAAAAGTGTTAGGAGAGTGTTTGTAATGGGATTTGATGAGGCTTCTTATTCCAGGGCGTTCGACAGATTCGTTGCACATATGGAGCGGCTGACCGCCGATAGCAGCGCGACCGAGGAAAACGCCCTGCGCGAAATATGCTCGATGCTTCGCGTTGCGAGGATAGAAGCGGCAGTGTTCAGCAGCAGCGAATGTGCCGAGCCTTCCCCCAAAAGGGTGGTTTTTTCAGCGGAAGAAGCGGGAACGCCTCCCGTTGCGTTCCGCCATACCATTGACCATGGCAGGACTGCCGTTTACTACGTTTACCCCGAAAAGGGCGCGGAGTGGGACGACGCCGACAACGACAGAATAAGAACGCTTATCTCTCTGCTGTTTGTGTTTATCTCCCGCAACCGCGTTATGGCTACCGCGGAGCACATGGTGTACCGTGACAGAACGCTTGACGTGTACTCCATGCAGTTCTTCTTCAGGATAGCTTCCGAGCTTATCTCCAAGGGCGAGATAGGCAGGTACTGCGCGGCGTACTTCAATATAAGGCGGCTTTCGGTTATCAACCGCAACTACGGCAGAGACGTCGGCACGGTCATTTTAAGGCGCTACGTCAACGGCTTAAGGGACGCGCTTTCCGACGGCGAGTACATCTGCCGCATAGGCGGTGATAATTTCATCGTTCTTTTTTATAAATGGCGTGCAAATGATGTCATTGAATACCTTAGCGGAAGCGCTGTCGAAATAAACGGCGCGGAGGTTATCGTAAGCGCCCGTGCGGGTCTGTACGAGATTCCCGACGACTGCACCGAAAGCGCGGATATCATGGACAGGACGAGCGAAGCGCTCGGCGCGGCGCGCAGCGGTTCAAGAGTGCCCTACGTTTTCTACGACGAGAAGCTGAAAAAGAACATAGACGACGCCAAAACTATTGAGAGCCTGTTCCCTGCGGCGATAAAGAACGAGGAGTTCCACGTGTTCTATCAGCCAAAGGCGCACCTCAGCAGCTACGCCTTAACGGGCGCGGAGGCGCTGTGCCGCTGGCAGCACGGCGGCGAAACGATTCAGCCCGGGCGGTTTATTCCCGTGCTGGAGCGCAACCACAGCATATGCGCGCTCGACTTTTATATGCTTGACCACGTATGCCGCGATATCAGGCGGTGGCTTGATATGGGGCTCAACGTTGTAAAAATCTCCGTGAACCTCTCGCGTGTTCACCTCGGCAACCACGAGCTGCTTGAAAACATCATGGAGATAATCAACGCGCATTCCGTGCCGCACGAGTACATTGAAATAGAGCTTACCGAAACCACGACCGACGTGGACTTCACCGAGCTTAAGCGCATTGTGACGGGGCTGCGCGCACAGGGTATAAGCACCAGCGTAGACGACTTCGGTATCGGCTACTCGTCGCTCAACCTTATACGCGAGCTTCCGTGGAACGTGCTGAAGATAGACAAGAGCTTCCTGCCCGACAAGCGCGACACTAACGCTGCTGACATCGAGCAGAAGAAAATCATGCTGAAATACGTCATTGCAATGGCTCAGAGCCTTGGACTCGAGTGCATTGTTGAGGGCGTTGAAACGATAGAGCAGGTTGACCTGCTGAAAACGTTCAACTGCTTCCGCGCGCAGGGCTTCTTCTTTGACAGACCCATGCCGCACGAGATGTTTGAAACGCGCCTGCGGAGCTTTATGTGCGGATAATCACACAGAAAGGGGCGGTGAAATATGGACGAAGATGTTGTAAGGGGCTGCTTTGGCGTAAACGTGCCTGCACCCTGCGCCCCTGTTTACGGCGTGGACCTGAGCGACGAAGAATCCGTTACAGCCGCTGTTTCATGGTGTGAAAGCAAGAGTGAGCCGTGCGCTGTATGCGCGGTTTGCTTTGAAAGCGACAAGGGCAGCTTCGCCCCGATAAACAACTTAGGGCGGCTGCTTAAAACGGGCAAGGCGGTACGGCCGATATGCGTTCCCGACAGGTGGGACAGAACCGCCGAAGTAAAGCGGCAGGCAGCGCTGCTTTTTGGGTGCATAAACGCGGGTCTTGCCGACAAGGGCTTCCGTGAATTCGGCGTGATTCTCTGCGAGTTTCTGGCGCAGGGCGGGCTTATCTTCACCGCCGAGCTTTCAATGGACAGACCCTTTTCTGTGCTTACGGAAAAACTGTTCAGGTGTGCGGAGCGCGGGGTGTTCCTCGGCTGCGCGGACGAGGGCTGCAACATGGGCGAATACAGCCGCCGCGTTGAACAGCTGCGCGCGGCGTTTGCAAAGCGTGCCGACGTAAAATGCGCTCACGGCTTCTCCCCCGCCGAGGACGCGCAGGCGCATTTCTTCGCGGCTGCGGGCGGCTTCGACAAACAGACGGAAATTGAGTATACGGAGTTCATACTTACATAAAAATGAACCGCCGCTGACTGATTCAGCGGCGGCTTTCCCAGAACATAAAACTCCCCGCGCAGCGAACGGCGCGGGGAAAACTTTATTACAGGGTTATCTTCACGAATATCTTCTTGCCCTTACGCAGGATAATCTCGCTGCTGAGGTCTATCTGTGCGTTGGCGTCCTCGATGGTAACGTCGTTTACCGCAATGCCCTTGCCTGCAACGAGGTTGCGCGCCTCGCGCTTGGAGGGGGCAAGCTTCGCCGCCATCAGCAGGTCGAGTATACCGAGCTTGCCGTCGGGCGCTTCCACCTTAACGGTGGGCATATTCTCCGTGGAGCCGCTGCCGCCGAAAAGGCTGCGCGCGCCCTCAAGCGCCTTGTTCGCTTCTTCCTCGCCGTGAACGAGCTTTGTAAGCTCAAACGCGAGAATCTCCTTAGCCTTGTTGAGCTGGCTGCCCTCCCATGTCGCCATTTCGTCAATCTGCTCAAGCGGCAGAAACGTGAGCATTCTTATGCACTTCATAACGTCCGCGTCCGCGATATTTCTCCAATACTGGAAGAACTCGAACGGCGAGGTCTTGTTCGGGTCGAGCCAAACCGCGCCCTTTTCGGTCTTGCCCATCTTCTTGCCCTCGGAGTTGAGCAGCAGGGTTATCGTCATTGCGTGCGCGTCCTTGCCGAGCTTCTTGCGGATAAGCTCTGTACCGCCGAGCATATTCGCCCACTGGTCGTCGCCGCCGAACTGCATATTGCAGCCGTAATCCTGGAAGAGCCTGTAGAAGTCATAGCTCTGCATTATCATGTAGTTGAACTCGAGGAACGTAAGTCCGCGCTCCATGCGCTGCTTGTAGCACTCAAACGTGAGCATTTTGTTTACGCTGAAGCAAGCGCCAACCTCGCGCAGGACGTCGATGTAGTTGAGGTTCAGCAGCCAGTCGGCGTTGTTTACCATTATCGCCTTGCCCTCAGAGAAGTCGATAAAGCGGCTCATCTGCTTCTTGAAGCAGGCGATGTTATGCTCAATGTCCTCCTTGGTGAGCATTTTGCGCATATCGCTTTTGCCGGAGGGGTCGCCTATCATACCGGTGCCGCCGCCGAGAAGCGCTATGGGCTTGTTGCCCGCCATCTGCAGGCGCTTCATAAGGCACAGCGCCATAAAGTGACCGACATGGAGCGAATCCGCCGTCGGGTCGAAGCCGATGTAGAAAGTCGCCTTGCCTGCGTTTATCATCTTCCTGATTTCAGCCTCGTCAGTTACCTGCGCGATAAGTCCGCGCGCCACAAGTTCATCGTAAAGTTCCATTGTTTTCTCCTTATTTCATGTTTTATTATTGTTGTTTTCCGTGAGTAATCATTCGACCATAAGCAATGAGAGCCGCGGGGATTCTCATTTTTATCACACCCCTTCACCGCATAGCGCGGGTTCATCTTTTTCTCTTAAAAGCCGCGGAAGCTGCAAGCCCCGCAGCGGCGGTAACAATCGTTACAGGAACGCCAACTCCCGTTGCGGGAATATCTGTGGCTTCATTGGTCGCAGCAACGTCGGTACTCTCGGTCTGCGCCGTTTCATCGGGCGTAATACTCGCGCCGGTCTGTTCCTGCGCGGGCGCAGTCGCAGCGCTGCGGCTGAAAGTTTTCAGCATGGCGTATATATCGGAAACCTGCTCGTCGGCGGGCTTCTCCTCAAAGACGAAGGAAACCGTGTAAGCCAACCCGTCACCGCAGGGGTATTCTGCGATAATGTGGAAGGAGGTACCGTTAAGCTCGCACGCCGTCATAATGGCGCACTCAATGCCGTCTGCGTCGTCGGCAAATTCAAGCGAGTCGCTGCCAAGCATTGCAAGGTCTTCTTTACGGCGCTCAAAGTCCATACACGGCGAAAGCAAAGCAAACATAAAATCGTCGCCGTTCTCCGCGTCAAGAAGCGGATACCGCTTGTCGCTGCCCATCAAATCAAGCTCGAGCGGCTCGCCGCAGTATGTATTTGTTACGGCAAACTCCGCGGGAATGTCAAGGCTCAGCTCCGCCATGCCGCATTCAAGCCCGATACGCTTTGCTTTCATGCCGTATTTGCCGAGCGGCGCGCCCTCGGTATGAATGCCGTCAGAGGCAGGCAGCGGCTCGGGTTCGCCGCTGAATGTGCTCAGCATTGCAATAAGGTCGTCGCGCATTTCGCTCATATTACGGGTGCAAGCGGTAACATTCACCCAAGTATCGTCCCCCCACGCGTACTCGCCGATGAGGAAGGACAGGTCGTCAATCTGAAATTCTGCTATCGTAAACTCGTTCCCGTCAGCGTCTGTAGCGGGGATAAGCGCCGTACCAAGCTCGGACGCGGTTTCCCGCCATGAGTCAATTTCTCCGCCGACGCCGCCCTCGCCCTGATGAAAGGCGCTTGAAAGCATAACCGTTTCAGTTTCCGCATACCAAAGCTCCCACTCGAGATTGTCGCCTCTTTCCGTTGGCTCGTCCGCTGTTACATCGGTAATGGCAGCGTCGGCGGGAATGTCAATACCATACGTGCAAAGCTCGCCGCTGTATGCAAGGCGCATCGCTTCATACGCGTAATTCCCGCGCGCCGAGTCCTCGCTTATCTGCGCAAAAGCGCCCGCTGAAACCGCCGCAGCCGTCACCGCGCAGGCTGCAATTGCTGAAATAATGCTGAGATGTTTCATAATTTTCTTCCTTTCGTGATTTATTGCTTTATTGTGATAAAGAAAAGCCCCCTGCAAGCCTTGCTCACAGAGGGCGTGTTACCGCGGTACCACCTCAGTTACGGGAAAACCGTATCTCTTACAGCTGTAACGGGCTTACCCGTGCGGGCTAGTTGGAATACCGTTCGCCGCGCCGCTCAGGGAGGTAATTCACCCGCGCGCCCCTGCTGCCTCGCACCGTGCGGCAGCTCTCTGAAAGGGTAAGGCACGGGCTACTGTGTTCCCGTCATTGCTTTGTAATATTCGTAATTAAAGCTGGTCTGCAAGTGAAAGAATGAGCTTTTCGCTCTTCTCCCAGCCAAGGCACGGATCGGTAATCGACTTGCCGTAAACGCCTTCCTCGACTTTCTGTGCGCCGTCCTCAATGTAGCTTTCTATCATAAGACCCTTGACCATGCTCTTTATGTCAGCCGAGTGGCGCATGGAGTGCAGGATCTCGTTTGCAATTCTTATCTGCTCAAGGTACTTCTTGCCGGAATTTGAGTGGTTCGTATCCACAATTACCGCAGGGTTCTGAAGTCCGCGCTCCATGTACATATCATAGCACAGGCGCAGATCCTCGTAATGGTAGTTCGGGATATTCTGGTTGTGCTTATTGGTAGCGCCGCGCAGGATAGCATGGCAGAGCGGGTTGCCGTCAGTCGTAACCTCCCAGCCGCGGTATATGAACGTCTGCTTTGTCTGCGCAGCCTGAATGGAGTTGAACATAACCGAAAGCGCGCCGCTAGTCGGGTTCTTCATGCCGACTGCGCACTCCATACCGCTTGCAACAAGCCTGTGGTGCTGATCCTCAACAGAACGCGCGCCTACGGCAACGTAGCTTAACAAGTCTGAAAGGTAGCGGTAGTTCTCAGGGTAGAGCATTTCGTCCGCGCAGGTGAGCTTTGTTTCTGCAATAGCGCGCGCGTGCAGCTTCCTTATGGCGATAAGCCCCTCGAGCATGTCCTCTTCCTTGGTGGGGTCGGGCTGGTGAAGCATACCCTTGTAGCCCGTGCCCGTTGTGCGCGGCTTACCCGTGTAAATGCGCGGGATAATGAGTATCTTGTCCTTTACCTGCTCCTGCACGCATGCAAGGCGGTGGATATAATCCATGACAGACTCCTCATTGTCTGCCGAGCAGGGCCCGATGATAAGCAGAAACTTATCGGATTTCCCCGTGAACACATCGGCAATAAGCGCGTCGCGCTGCGCCTTGACCCTCTTTATTTCGTCAGAAAGCGGATAAAGCTCCTTTATCTCCTTAGGGATAGGCAGCTTTCTGTTGAAATTCATAGCCATTGACTTATATCTCCTTTGTCTGTCATTTCTTTTGTCCCGCCGTTTCACTGCGGCTGTCCACAAATGACATTGTAACACACTTTTTGCGGATTGTCAAGGCTATTTCAGCGATTTTTAGCTTTAACGCATAAAATCGGTGAATCCTTCTTTTCCGGAAATCCTCCTAAAGCGCCTGAACAAGCGCCTTGAAGTGCCTTCCGCGTTCCTCGAAATTTTTATAGAACCCATAACTTGCCGAGGCGGGCGCGAGAATAACGCGCCGCCTTGCAACGCGCGCCGCCTGCGCTACAGCCTGTTCCATGTTATCTGCGTAAACAAGGTTCACAGCGGGATTTGTGACAAGCGCGCCTATGCGCCTGCCGCTGTCGGGAAGCAGGATAACGTTCGCCACCGCGCCCGTGTTGAGGAATTCCCCCAGCACGTCGTATGGGATACCCCTGTCCATGCCGCCGAGGATAAGACAGTCCGCGCCGCCGTCAAACGCCTTAACGGCAGCCACAGCCGCCTCGGGGATAGTGCATATGCTGTCGTTGATGTACTCAACGCCGTTTTTCTCCGCGACAAATTCGAGGCGGTGTTCAAGCCCCTTAAAGTCAGGCAGACTTGCAAGGCAGCGGTCAATGTCCGCGCCGACGGTCTGCGCCGCAGCAAGCGCCACGGCGATATTGTAGAGATTATGCCGCCCGCGAAGCTGCGTGCGTATCTCCCTCGCGGGAATCTCCCTGCCGCACACGAACACCGAGCCGTTGTCGGTGCATACGTCCGCACGCTTACCGAGCGCCGCCGTGAGAAGTCTGCCCGCAGGAGCGTCCTCAACGCAGTCCGCGTTTATTATGCACACGTCCCCCGCGCGCTGGTGACGGTAGATGTTGCGCTTCGCCGCCGCGTACGCTTCAAAGCTCACATAGTGGTCAAGGTGCTCGGGGAATATGTTGAGCAGCACCGCCGTGTCGGGCGAATGCCGCGCAAACTCCAGCTGGTGGCAGCTCATTTCGCATACCGCAACGGTATCCGCCGTCATTTCAGAAAGCCTTGCAAGCGGCGGCACGCCGATGTTGCCGATAAGCATATTGCTTATGCCGCAGGCGCTTAGAAAGTGCGCGATAAGCGACGAGGTGGTGCTTTTCCCCTTTGTGCCTGTAACGCCTATCACCCTGCACGGGCGCAGCCGCAGCAAAAGCTCAGTCTGCGTGAGTATCTTAGCCTTTGTCCGCTCGTCGCAGCGGTCCTTTATTATAACGCCGGGACTTTGCAGGATAAGGTCGTACCCCCCGGCGCGCTCGAGATAATCCTCGCCGTAAAGCCCCGTTACGCCCGCTATTTCCTGCGGCTTTATGTCTGCGGCGGCTATTTCGGCACAGACGTCAAGCTTTTGCAGAAGCTCCAGCCATACTCTGCCCTCGCGCCCCATGCCAAGTATGGCGCAGCGCTTTCCAGTGAAAATCGGCTTAAGCTCGTCAATGTTCATCGCTGCACTCCCCTTTCAAAAGCGGCAGGAATTGCTGCGGCACAAAGTTGTCGCAGTCGAAAAAGCGCTCCATGCCGCCGTCGGGGGCGTAGTCCCCGAGCTTCTCGCGAAAGCGCTTAAGCAGCGCGGGAAGCCTGCCCTCGCGGCGCTGCGCCGCCATGTAAAGCGACAGGCGCACCTCCGCCTTCGTGCCCACGCACTCAAACGGCTTATCCTCGCCGTCAAGCATAAGCCCGTCGAGCATTTCTGAAAGCTCCTCCTTCTGCAGCATATCACACCCGAAGATACCGTGCAGCGTTTCGTCGTCAAGAAAAGCCGCAAGCAGGATATAAACGTAAAGGCACTTTGCACACTTGCCGCACCACACATTTGTCTTGCTGCCAAGGTTGCAGCTCTGAAACACCCCGAAATACTGCGGGTGCCTTACAAATTCGCGGGCAATCTTCCACTCGCTCCACGGGCGCAGCAGGCTGAAATATTCCGCGCCCCCGCCGCCGAGCGAGCGGGCGCAGTATTCGCGGAAATCGCGCTCAAACTCGGTGGATTTGGAATACTGGTGATTTATCGCCGTACCCTCGACATACGCCTCGTTTGCGCTGCTTTCGTTGGAGAGCGCAATGTAGCTGCGCCCCGTCATGCACGCAAAAAGCTGCGCAGAAAATGCAATTACCGCCGAAAACGGCGTATGCCCGTTGAAATAGCCCTTTGCGTTCAGCTCGAGCAGCGTTTTGTCTATCGTCCTGCGGACGCCCACCGTCCGCTCGCGGGAAATACCCGCCGCCTCAACGCAGCCGAGCGTTGCGGGGCGCGGGTTGATGATGTACGGGTATATGTCCTCGCCCGCGCTTTTAAGCAGTTCGACGGTAACAACGCTGTCCTTTCCGCCGCCTATGGGGACGAGAACGCCACTTTTCGGCGCGGACTTTGCCGCAAGGGGCGTTTCCCCGGGCGCTTCAATCGTAAACATGGCGGGGTCGGGATTCAGCCCGTTGCGGTAGAAAAACTCGCCAAGGCCGTTCATGTATAGCTTTTTCCACCACTCGCGCTGCCATGGCGTAAGCCCGCCGCAGCGCACCTCTATCCTCGGGGAGAGCGCGCATTTCCAGTAGCTTACAAGCTCCGTCATGCCAAGCGAAAACGCGCAGCGCTCTACAAGCTCGCGGTCGCATTGCGCGCTCCATAACGCCCTGTTGAACGTCCAGCGCGGGCGGAACTCATACTCGTCCATTGCAAAATGAAATTCGAGATAGTCCTCGCCGAGAGTGTAGTCATCGTAGACAAAAAGCGGGTGCTTTGCCCGCAGCTCTTCGTAAAGGCTCATAGGCTTCCTTTCAGCGGCGGCACAGACGGTGCTTTTCAGCGAAAGCCGCTATGCTCTGCTCGTCCGTCATGTCAAAATCGTCGTCGGCGCGCTCAAGCGTCCAGTATTCAACAAGCATGCTTTCCTCGCCGTGCTTCATCGCGCGTATCTCGCCAAGGCTTTCGCACTCAAGGAAAATGCCGTTGGTGAACGTTTCAAAGCTGCACCCGTAGTCGGGGTATTCGCCGTCTATGTTCATGTCAAAATTCTTAAGGAATATCTGCCCGCCGCTCATTACCGCAGCCCAGCCGTCCTCGTTGTTCACGCCTATCTTGAACTTGTTCGGCGCGCCCTTTACCTGCCGCAGCGTAACATACTTATTGCCCATGCAGAACCGCTCGTCGTGCAGGTCGGAATACTCCCAGAAAACGCAGCGCCTGTTGGACAGAAGCCCGCTCTTTCTCTGCGAGAGCGGCACTATCTCGCGTGAACCCGCAGCGCATACCGTAAGCGCCCACGGCGCCATTGTAACGGTAGCGCCCGAAACGTTCTTAAGCGTGTGCGCAAGCTTTACGCGCGGCGTATTCGCGTCCATTTCAACGGTAATAGTGTGCTGCTGACCCGTGCGCGTTTCGGGGGGCGTCAGGCAAAGCGCCGCAGAGCCGTCCTCGCGCTCCTGTGCGGTATAGGCTACCGGCGCGTTATCGGGAACGTAGCTGTGCGGATAGCTTTCGGGGCTGCTCCACAGGCGGTGGCCGCCGTATATGTACCATGTCTTATCCTCGCCGAAATAGCCGCGCAGCTCCTCGCCGCCGTCGTAAAACTCGCGCGCGGTATCCTCAAACAGGACATTCTCGCAGCCGTTGAGACGATAGGAGATTATGCGCGGTCCTACGTCCACGGTCACAATAAGTTCCGCGGCAGGGTTGCTGAGTTTTACGCACCTGCCGAAATTGCCGTAGTTTATTTCAGATATCTTTACCATTTTATGCTCCTCCAAAGAAATTATTCAATTATTACGGGCTTTGCAGAAAACTCCCTGCCGCATGGCTCGGGCTTTTCAAACGCAAGCGAGTAGAGATCGCCGCAGCGCGCCTCGAAATACGCCTGCTTATGCGCGGCGCGGCTCGTTTCAGAAAGCGCTTTCAGCGACGTGTCTACAGGCAGCGCGCATTTCGCTGCGGAAAGCACCTCCCTGCCGCGCCCGTTCATACCGAGAATGCGTATGTACGCGTCGGGAACGTGCAGAAGCTCCTTGTCAATGCCAAGATACGCGCAAAGAACCGCCCTGCGGATACGCGCGAGCGTGTAACGCTTGGTTTTGGTGAGAAAATACAGCTCCTCAAGGCTGCCCGCGCGGCGCACTGCCTTGTAAAGTCTGTCGGAAAGTCCGTTCGCACAGTCGTAAATGCGCTCAAAATCGTCGCGTTTCATCTGCCGCAGCGTTGAAAGCACCGCGCGCTCAAGCCGCTTCATGTCCGCGCGTGGAGCGTCAGTTACAGGCGCGAAGGCGCTCACGTCCTCACCCGCCGCAAGCATTCTGCGTATCTGCGAGGCGCTCGCGAAGCCCTCCGCAGCCTGCTCGCTGTCGTGCGCCGCGCCAAGCCGCTGCACGGTGAACGGCTCTATGCGGCTGCCGATATTATCCAGCGCGCTGAGATACTCCACGGCAAGCGTGTTGTTGGGGCATGAGAGCGTTTCGTAAACATCGGGGGTGTAATATTCCTGCACCACCTGCGCAAGCGCTGCGGGGTAGCTTTTACCCATGCGCATAAGTTCAGCAAAACGGTCGCAGTTGATTGCAAAGTCGCTGGCCGCGGAAGCCTCCTTAAGCGCAGGTATACTGCCGCTTTCGCTGCCAAACGAGAGCATATCAACGCAGCCGAGCGCGCTTATGAGCCGTACTGCGCCCGCCGCAAAGCCCTCCGCCGCAGAAAGGCTGTACATTGTGGGAAGCTCCAGCACAAGATCCGCGCCGTTTTCAAGCGCAGTTCTTGCGCGCAGGTACTTGTCGTATACGGCGCAGTCGCCGCGTTGGGTGAAGTTTCCGCTCATAACGCACACGATATGCGTTGCGCCCGCTGCGCGGGTCTGTTCAAGCTGGTATTTATGCCCGTTATGGAACGGGTTATATTCACAAATGACTGCGGCTGTTTTCATGGCTTTCCTCCGATGCAATTTTATGGCTACACCGCATAAGGATTATGCGCAGATTGTGCAGGATTACGAAAAATATGCAAGCAAGACGCGTATAAAACTTATAAAGTGGTCTTTGTGCGGTGTTGCCTTATATTTATCTATTTTACACCAAATCGCAGCGTAAATCAATATTTTTTGAAAAACATCTTGATTTTTTTCCGAAAAAGTTATAAAATATTATGTGGCGTACACCATTCATAAAGCTATAAACCCGGCTGAAATGGTAATCTGCCGCCGTGCAGGCGGATAAAAGAAAGGAATAATTTATATGAAGATTCTTGTTATCAATGCAGGAAGCTCGTCCCTTAAATATCAGCTTATTGATATGGACGGCGAAAAGGTAATTGCAAAGGGCAACTGCGACCGCATAGGCATCGGCGGACACATAAAGCACACGACCTTCGACGGCAGGAGCGTTGAAACGGACTGCGACTTCCCCACTCATACCGAGGCTTTTGAGAAGCTTGTAGAGGTGCTGACTACCGGCGACGCCGCTGTTCTCTCCGGCATGAGCGAGATAGGCGCCGTAGGTCACAGAATAGTACAGGGCGCAGAGATATTCAACAAGACGACGCTCGTTACCGACGAGGTAATCCAGCAGATAGACGGTCTTGCAGAGCTTGCCCCCGTACATAACCACCCCCACGCGCTCGCTCTCAGGGCATGCAAGAAGGTCATTCCCGAAACTACCCCGCAGGTTGTCGTATTCGATACCGCTTTCCACCAGACCATGCCCGAAAAGGCGTATATGTTCGGTATGCCCTATGAGTGCTACGAAAAGTACCATGTAAGAAAGTACGGCTTCCATGGCACTTCCCACCGCTTCGTGTCCCAGGCGCTTGCGGACGCAATGGGCAAGGACATCAAGGACCTTAAGATAGTTTCCTGCCACCTCGGCAACGGCTCTTCCATCACCGCTATACAGGGCGGTAAGTCTATAGACACGTCCATGGGCTTCACTCCCCTTGACGGCGTTATCATGGGTACGCGCTCGGGCGCGGTAGACGCTTCTGCGGTAACGTTTATGGCAAGCAAGCTTGGCCTTACTCCCCAGCAGATGAGCGACTACCTCAACAAGAAGTCCGGCTTCCTCGGCATTTCGGGAATTTCCTCCGACAACCGCGACATCACCGCTGCGGCTGAGCATGGCGACAAGAAGGCAAAGCTCGCGGGTGAAATGCTCCGCTATGAGATAAAGAAGTACATAGGCTCTTATGCGGCTATAATGAACGGGCTTGACGCAGTTCTGTTCACGGGCGGTATCGGTGAGAACTCCGACGACCTGCGCGCGGACGTCTGCGCAGACATGGACTTCCTCGGCATTAAGCTTGACGAGAAGGCAAACGCAGGGCTTCGCGGAAAGCTCGCGAAGATATCCGCACCCGACAGCAAGGTTGAGGTATGGGTCGTTCCCACCAACGAGGAGCTTCTTATCGCACGCGACACCAAGGAGCTTGTCGAGGGTCTTGCAAAGTAAACCGGAAAACACCAAACCGCCCGCAGGACACCTCTGCGGGCGGTTATTTGCTGAAAGGACAGATATATGAAAAAGACATCAAGGGCGCTCGCTTTGATTCTTGCGCTTACGCTTGCCCTCTGCGGCTGCGGAAAGGACGAGGTAAGTATGAGCGGCACGGAAAATTCAGCCGATATAACCACGCAGGAAAGCGCGGGCGAATCCACGCCTGTTGCCACGACAGAGCCTGCTTCGCTTCAGCCAAGCGTACCCGTGGACAGCGAAAAATCCCCCTCCCCCGCAAGCTTTGAGGTGCAGCTTGTGCATACCTCCACATGGGAGGAAAACGGGCTTACCAACGGCGGCTGCGAGGTAACGATTTACAACACAGCAGACGCGGACGCTGACGGCTGGACGCTTACCGCAATTATCCCCATAAACACCGAAATCACATCCTCGTGGAACGGCAGTATCACGATAGACGGCACGAACTTTACCGCAACCAACGCCGATTACAACGCGACTATTCCCGCAGGCGGCTCGGTAAGCTTCGGGTTTAACTATGCAAGTCCCATTGCATTCTTTATGAGAACGCCTGCGGTAAACCGTGTTGACGCTAAGATGGTATCGCCAAGCGAAGCCTCGGGCAATGATGAGCAGACAACTACCGACACGCCTGTCACCACCACTACCACCGCTGAACCTGCGGCTCTCCCCGAGCCTGAAACTTCCGACGGCACCACGCCAGTGAGCGCGCACGGGCAGCTTTCCGTAAGCGGCACGCAGCTTGTGGACAAGGACGGCAAGCCCTATCAGCTGCGCGGAATGAGCACACACGGAATCACTTGGTTCCCCGATTTCGTGAACGAGGACGCATTCAGAACGCTGCGCGACGAGTGGAACACGAATGTTGTTAGACTTGCAATGTACGTTGACGAGTGGGGCAACGGTCAGTGCTACATGAACAACAGGCAGGGCAGCAAGGATCTGCTCGAAAAAGGCGTCGAGCTGTGCATAAAGCTCGATATGTACGTCATTATCGACTGGCACGTGCTGAACCCCGGCGACCCGACAGCCTACTCCGACGAGGCGGCGGCGTTCTTTACGGACGTATCGCAGAAATACGCCGACTGCCCCAACGTAATATACGAAATATGCAACGAGCCTAACGGCGACGTAAGCTGGAGCGGCAAGGTAAAGCCCTATGCCGAGAAGATAATCCCGATCATACGCGCCAACGACAGCGACGCCGTGATAATCGTCGGCACGCCCACGTGGAGTCAGGACATTGACGCGGCTCTCGCCGACCCGCTTGACTGCGACAACGTAATGTACGCGCTGCACTTTTACGCTGCAACGCACACCGACTGGCTGCGCGACAGGCTGTCAAGCTGCGTAAACAGCGGGCTGCCCGTGTTCGTGTCGGAGTTTGGCGTGTGCGACGCAAGCGGCAGCGGCGCCAACGACCTCGCACAGGCGGAAAAGTGGCTCTCGCTGCTTGACGACCTCGGCATAAGCTACTGCAACTGGAGCCTTGCCAACAAGGACGAGAGCGCAAGCGCATTCAGACCCTCAGCGGGCGCAAGCGGCTGGAGCGAAAACGACCTCACCGAAAGCGGCAAGTGGATTTACGACCGGTTCAGAAAGCACTAAAATAAAGAGCGCCCCGCGTAAAACGGAGCGCTCTTTTATACGCAAAAAGGCGGCTGCACGCGTGTACAGCCGCCCGATTCCGTTTTAAGCGTTAAATCATGCTCTCTTCCCAGCAATCGGGAGCCGTCAGACCGAACATCTTTACGATGGTGGGCGCGATGTTTGCAAGACCGTACTTGCCGTCCTTGATGGTGTACTTCACGTCCTTGTCGTAGATGATGAAAGGAACAGGGTTGAGCGAGTGCGCGGTTCTTACCTGAATGTCGCCCTTCTTGTTCTTTTCAAGCATTTCGTCCGCGTTGCCGTGGTCTGCGGTTATGCAGAGCGTTACGCCGTACTCGTCGCAAACCTTCATCAGGCGGGCAAGCGCAAGGTCAACGCTCTCAACGCCAATGATTGTTGCGGGCAGGCTGCCGGTGTGACCTACCATGTCGCCGTTGGGGTAGTTGCAGCGCAGGAAGTCGTACTCGCCGCTCTTGATAGCCTCAATAAGGTTATCGGTGATTTCAGCGGACTTCATCCAAGGACGCTGGTCAAACGAAACGTTGTCAGAGGGTATCTCAACGTAGGTTTCAAGCTCCTCGCTGAACTTACCGCTCTTGTTGCCGTTCCAGAAGTAGGTCACATGGCCGTATTTCTGCGTTTCGGAAATAGCGTACTCCTTCTTCCCTGCCGCAACGAACACCTCTGTCATGGTGTTTGTGATTTCGGGCGGGTTTACAAGGAAGCGCGCGGGAATCTTAAGGTCGCCGTCGTACTGAAGCATGCCTGCGTAGCATACGTCGGGCTTGGGACCTCTGTTAAAGTAGCTGAACTCGTCCATGTCGAACGCCATGGAAAGCTCGATAGCGCGGTCGCCGCGGAAGTTGTAGAGGATAACGCTGTCGCCGTCAACAATCTTGCCTACAGGCTCGCCGTTTTCAGCAATAACGAATGCGGGCAGATCCTGGTCAACAGCGCCCGTTTCCTCGCGCAGGGTGTTTACAGCCTCCATTGCGGAAGCAAACTGCCTGCCCTCGCCCTTTACATGGGTGTTCCAGCCACGCTCTACCATTGCCCAGTCAGCCTGATAGCGGTCCATGGTTATCTTCATTCTGCCGCCGCCCGAAGCAATCTTGCCGTCGAACGTGCCGTCAGCGTTAAGCTCTGCAAGAACCTTTTCAAGCTGCTCGATGTAGATAGGAGCAGTCGTCGGGGGAACATCGCGGCCGTCAAGCAGCGCGTGAACTCTCGCCTTCTTGACGCCCTCGGACTTTGCAGTCTTAAGCATTGCGATAAGGTGGGAGATGTTCGCGTGAACGTTACCGTCGGACAGAAGCCCGATGAAGTGCAGGGTGGAATCTTTTGCCTTAACGTTGCCGATAAGCTCCTTCCACGCCTCTGAGGTGTACATCTTGCCGCTTTCGATAGACTCGTTTACGAGCTTTGCGCCCTGCGAGTAAATCTGACCGCAGCCTATAGCGTTATGACCAACCTCGCTGTTGCCCATATCGTCGTCTGTGGGCAGACCTACCGCGTCGCCGTGAGCCTTAAGGCGTGTGTGCGGGCAGTTTGCAAGAAGCCAATCAAGTGTGGGTGTGTTCGCCTGTGTTACAGCGTCGCCAAGACCTGTCTTAGAAAAGCCAACACCGTCCATAACTACCAGTAATACGGGTTTTGCCATATTTATTCTCCTTTGCAATGCTTGTTATCAGCCATTCTCCGCTGCCTTGATTATAACGGTGAAATCAGCAGCCTTAAGAGAAGCGCCGCCGATAAGACCGCCGTCTACGTTGGTCTTGGAAAGAAGCTCAGCTGCATTCTTCGCGTTCATAGAGCCGCCGTACTGTACGGTAATGCTCTCTGCAACGTCTGCGCCGTAAAGCTTAGCGAGAGTAGCGCGGATGAATGCGCAAACTTCCTCAGCCTGATCAGCGGTTGCAGTCTTGCCTGTGCCGATAGCCCAAACAGGCTCGTAAGCGATAACGCACTTCTTGAGGTCGTCAGCGGAGATGCCAAAGAAATCAAGCTTAATCTGACGAGCGATAACTTCCTCAGTGATGTTGCACTCGCGCTCCCAGAGCAGCTCGCCAACGCAGACAATGGGCTTAAGGCCCGCAGCAAGCGCAGCCTTTGTTCTCTTGTTTACGGTTTCGTCTGTTTCTGCGAAATACTGACGGCGCTCGGAGTGACCGAGAACGACATACTCAACGCCCATCTCTGCGAGCATATCCGCGGAAATCTCGCCTGTGAACGCGCCGCTCTTCTCAAAGTGGCAGTTCTCAGCGCCTATCTTGATGTTGGTGCCTGCGGTTGCAGCAAGCGCGGTTTCAAGGTTCGTGAAAGGAACGCACGCTACTACCTCAACGCCCTTAACGTCAGCTACCATGGGCTTAAGCTCCTCAAGCAGAGCCTTTGCCTCGGGACGGGTCTTGTTCATCTTCCAGTTGCCTGCGATTATTGCTTTTCTTACATTCTTGTTCATGATTAATCCTCCTAAAAGAATGACACCAAACAGGGCGGAGTGTAAGCCCCGCCCTTAGCGTCAGAAATTACTTATCCTGAATAGCGTCGATACCGGGAAGACCCTTGCCCTCGAGGTACTCGAGCGAAGCGCCGCCGCCTGTGGAGATGTGGCTCATCTTGTCGGCATAGCCGAGGTTGATAGCAGCCGTAGCGGAGTCGCCGCCGCCGATTATCGTCGTAGCGTCAGCAGCTGCGAGAGCCTCGCATACAGCGACGGTACCCTTCTTGAGAACAGGGTTCTCAAATACGCCCATCGGTCCGTTCCATACAACGGTCTTAGCGGTCTTAGCAGCATCAGCGAAAAGCTCCATGGTCTTGGGGCCGATATCAAGACCCATCATGTCAGCGGGTATCTTGTCGGAATCAACAACGGAAACCTCGATAGGAGCGTCAATGGGGTCAGGGAAAGCCTTAGCGATAGTGGTATCAACAGGCAGAAGGAGCTTCTTGCCGAGCTTCTCAGCCTTCTCTATCATCTGCTTGCAGTAGTCGATCTTCTCATCGTCTACGAGAGAAGTACCAACCTCGTACCCCTTTGCCTTGAGGAATGTGTAAGCCATACCGCCGCCAATGATGAGCGTGTCGCACTTCTCAAGCAGGTTGGAGATAACGTTGAGCTTGTCAGCAACCTTAGCGCCGCCGAGGATAGCAACAAACGGGCGAACAGGGTTCTCAACGGCGTTGCCGAGGAACTCGATTTCCTTGTTCATAAGGTAGCCTACAGCGGTCTCCTTAACGAACTTGGTTACGCCAACCGTGGAAGCGTGCGCTCTGTGGGAGGAGCCGAATGCGTCCATTACGAAAATCTCATTGTGTACGAGGTCAGCAAGCTCCTTGGAGAAGCCCTCGCCGTTCTTGGTTTCGTCAGCGCCGCGGAAGCGGGTGTTCTCAAGAACAACGATTTCGCCGTCCTTCATAGCGGCAACTGCAGCCTTTGCGTTTTCACCAACAACATTGGCGTCGGGAGCGAAAGTTACCTTGGCAGAAACAAGCTCTGCAAGTCTGTCAGCGGCAGCCTTAAGGGAGAACTTTGCCTCAGGACCGTTCTTCGGCTTGCCGAGGTGGGAGCAGAGGACAACCTTTGCGCCGTTTTCGGTCAGCTTGTTGATTGTGGGGAGAGCAGCCGTGATTCTGTTGTCGTTGGTGATCTTGCCATCCTTCATCGGAACGTTGAAGTCAACGCGTACAAGCACGAACTTACCCTTTACATTCAGGTCTTCTACATTCTTCTTGTTCAGTTTGCTCATGGTTTTTATTTCCTTTCGTAATGAAATATTGAACATACCAAGGCACACAATGCCTACAATATATATTTTACTATATCTTCGCGGATTTTTCAAGGGTTTTTAGAAAATTTTTTGTTAAAATCTTGACTATTCCGCAAAGGGACTTTTATGCGGCAGCCAAAACCGCCCCTCGCAATGCGAAGGGCGGTTTGGACTGCCTGTTTATTACTGGTTATCCTCGATATAGGAAACGATGTCGCCAACGGTCTTGAAATTCTCGACCTGGTCGTCGGGGATTTCAATACCGAACTCGCCGGAGATAGCCATAACGAGGTCAACAACATCGAGAGAGTCTGCGCCGAGGTCGTCAACGATTGCGGTGTCCTCGGAGATTGTGTCCTCCTGTGCGTCAAACTGCTCTGCAATAAGCTTCTTTACTTTTTCTAAGATTTCCATGGTAATTCCCTCCAAGTTATTTGCCACTATATCCCGTAGCATTTTCAAAATATATTATAATCGAAACAAACAAAATAATCAATACCCAATACGCAAAAAATACAAGTTATTTTTCACAAACTTATTCGGCAAACATACCGATTTTTCTAAATTTCTGATATCTTTGCATAAGAAGCGCGTCGGTATCGGTGTTTCTGAGCCTGTAAACAGCGTCAACGAGATACTCGTAAATGCTGTCGGCAGTCTGCTCCTTGCTAAGGTGAGCGCCGCCCTCAGGCTCGGGTATTATCTTGTCGCATACGCCGAAGTCCACAAGGTTTTCGGCGGTTATCTTAAGCAGCTCACAGGCTTCCTTTTCCTTTGTGCCATCCTTCCACAGGATAGAAGCCGCGCCGCGCGGTGAAATAACGCTGTAGAGCGCGTTTTCAAGCATTGCAAGCTCGTCGCATACGGCAAGCGCAAGTGCTCCGCCGCTGCCGCCCTCGCCCAGCACCACCGAGATTATCGGCGTGCGCAGCGTCATAAACTCATAGAGATTGCGCGCTATCGCCTCACCCTGCCCGCGCTTCTCCGCGTCTATCCCGCAGAATGCGCCGGGGGTGTCCACAAGGCAGATGACGGGTCTGTGGAACTTCTCCGCCTGCCGAGCAAGCCGCAGTGCCTTACGATAACCCTCGGGGTGCGGCATGGAGAAGTTGCTGCGCTTGTTTTCCTCAAGCGTGCGCCCCTTTACCTGCGCCAGAACGGTAACGGGCGTGTCGCTCAGATACCCTATGCCGCCGATTATCGCGTGGTCGTCGCCGTAAAGCCTGTCGCCGTGAAACTCCATAAACCGCGTGAACATCGCGGGGATATAGTCGTTTACGGTAGGTCTGTCCTTGTGGCGGATTATTTCAAGCCGCTCCGTTGCGGAAAGCTTGTTCATCGTCCTGCCACCTCCTTCGGAAAGCCGTGCAGCTTAAGTATGTTGGAGATACGCTTGCGCATCATTCCGCGCTCCACTATCATGTCCGCAAAGCCGCAGTCAAGCTGGAACTCCGCGCTCTGGAAGTCATCGGGAAGCCGCTGATGTATTGTGTCCTGTATAACGCGCCGCCCCGCAAAGCCTATAAGCACCTTGGGCTCTGCGATGATTATGTCGCCAAGGCTTGCAAAGGAAGCGGTAACGCCGCCCGTTGTGGGGTCGGTCATAACCGCGATGTAAAGCCCGCCCGAGTCGCTGTGGCGCTTTACCGCGCCGCTCGTCTTCGCCATCTGCATGAGGGAAATTATGCCCTCCTGCATACGCGCGCCGCCCGACGCCGTAAACATAACCACGGGCAGCCCGCGCTCCGTCGCGTACTCAAACGCGCGCGTTATCTTCTCGCCGACAACGCTGCCCATGCTCGCCATCATAAAATGGCTGTCCATTATCCCTATAACGCAGCGGTAGCCGCGTATCGTGCATTCGCCCGTAACTATGGCGTCGTTTATGCCGCACTGGCTTTGAAGCTTCGCGGTCTTTTCCTCGTACTTCGGGAAGTTTATCGGGTTGAGTGGCTTAAGCCCCGCGTCAAGCTCGATAAAGCTGTCCCTGTCCGCTGTAAGGTCGAGCCGCTCGCGCCATGTAAGCCGCGCGTGGTAGCCGCACTTGGGGCATACCTTCATCGCGTTCTCAAACTCCTCGTTGTAAACAACGCCGCCGCAGCGCGGGCATTTGAAAAGCAGGTCGTGCGGGATAACCACGTCCTTTTCCTGCGCAGGCTCGGGCTGCTCGTCGAGAAAACGCGCCTTAACCACCTTAAAAAGGTCCTCTAACGGCATTCAGCTCACTCCCCCATAATATTCTTTCTGTTGAGGAATCCGATGTCGAAATTCCCCTTTTCAAAGTCCTCGTCCTTAAGCAGCGCAAGCTGGAAGTCGATGTTCGTTTCAACGCCCTCTATAATAAACTCTGAGAGCGCGACGCGCATTTTCATTATTGCTTCCTCGCGCGTGGGCGCCTTTACAAGAAGCTTTGCAATCATGCTGTCGTAGTAGGGCGTTATCTGATACCCCGCGTACACCGCGCTGTCAATACGCACGTTAAAGCCGCCCGGTACGTGTATCGCGTTTATCGTACCCGGGCAGGGCATAAAGTTTCTGCGCGGGTCCTCTGCGTTTATGCGGCACTCTATGGCGTGGCCGTTCAGGTGAACGTCGTCCTGCGAGAACCACAGCTTCTCCCCTGCGGCAATGCGTATCTGCGCCTTTACAAGGTCTATTCCCGTCACAAACTCGGTCACGGGGTGTTCAACCTGAATGCGCGTGTTCATCTCCATAAAATAGAAGTTTCTGTCGGCGTCAACAAGGAACTCTATCGTGCCTGCGTTCTGATAGCCGCTTACCTTCGCAGCGCTTACTGCGGCGGCGCCCATCTTTTCACGAAGCTCCTCGGTCATTATAGGGC
>CAKSEE010000044.1 GCA_934446455.1 uncultured Oscillospiraceae bacterium
GACAGGAACATCCGCACTGCGCGCACGAATTGGCGGCTCGCCGCGTTGCGTAAGGCGAAGCCGTCGCGTTGCGTAAGGCGTAAGCCGTCGCGTTGCGTAAGCGCAGCGTCGCGTTGCGTAAGCCGAGCGCAGCGAGGTGTCGCTTGCACACTTGTGCGGATAGAAGTGTTTTTTGCCCCGGCGGAGCCGTGACAAAAAACGGATTTCAAAGCCCGCTTCGCGGGCATAACATACTTTTTCGACAAGCTGACGGCGCCGCTGGCAACAGCGGTGCCGATTTGTATGATATCGCATAAAAAAAGAGCGCCCCGCCGCAGAACCGGCTGCGAGGCACTCGTGCTGATGTGTTGACATGATTGCGCGCGTGTTGCGGGCGAAAACGCATAAAAAAAGAGCGCCTCGCCGCGGAATTGCGTGTCGAGGCACTCGACTGGTACGCCCGATGCGATTTGAACGCACGACACCTAGCGTCGGAGGCTAGTGCTCTATCCAGCTGAGCTACGGACGCGTAACATAATATATTATATCACACGGCGCGGTAAAATGCAAGTGGTTTTGGCGAATTTTTTCAGCGGAGGTATGCGGCGGATGTCGGATTGCGGCAGTCGGCGCGGGACAGGGCTGCGACAGATGTGGCGTTTTGAGTGATTTTTACAAAATATTCACCGACTTTTAGTGAAAAATGTATGAGAAGTTGTGAAAAACCCCTTGATTTTTTTCGGCGTATGTGTTAAAATATTAAAGCATTTAGTATCCGTTGCTATAACTATGCCCAAAGCATGGTACACGCAGCGTGAGTCAATGCGAGGCGAAGAGCCAAACATTACACGGACAGTCCGCTGAAAGCAGGGGAAAGGACCTCTGGCGTAACGCCCGAAAAAGTCGGTTTCAAGAATGTCCGCAAACGTCTAGGAGGAAAAAATGGACGCATTAAAAATCATTGAGCAGGGCAGCATGAAGGAAAACGCACCCGTAATCGCAGTAGGCGACCTCGTAAAGGTTTCCGTACGTATCAAGGAAGGCGACAAGAGCCGTATCCAGATGTTCGAGGGCACCGTTATCGCCAAGAAACACGGCGGTATCAACGAGACCTTCACCGTAAGACGTGTTGCGCACGGCTGCGGCATTGAGAGAGTTTTCCCGCTCCACTCCCCGACAGTAGAAAAGGTCGAGGTTGTAAGAAACGGTAAGGTTCGCAGAGCCAAGCTCTACTACCTGCGCGACAGAGTTGGTAAGGCTGCCAAGGTTAAGTCCAAGGTTTAATTCAGGGAATGCCGCACTTCCGTGCGCCTGAAATCAGACCGACCTCATTCATGCAACGCTCCGCTTCGGCGGGGCTGCGCGTGGATATGCTGAGAAAGAGAATGTGCAATGTCAGACAAGAGATTTTATGAAAAAATCACCGAAAAGGCGAACGAAATAAGCGAGAAAGCCGTAAAACCCTTTGCGGACGCGCTCGACTGGACGGGAAGCCTTGTATACGCGGTGCTTTTCATGCTTGCACTTAATCTGTTCGTGTTCCGCTCAATCACCGTTGACGGCGGCTCGATGAACGATACGCTGCTTGACAAGGATAAGGTCATCGCCACGAACTTCCTGTACACGCCCGATTACGGCGATATCGTCGTAGTGCAGGCGGATATGCTTCAGCGCAGGGATACGGGAATTTACGGCGAGCCGATAATCAAGCGCGTTATCGGGCTTGCGGGGGATACTATCCGCTTCGATTTTGAGGCGGGCGAGGTTTACCGCAACGGCGAGCTTCTCGAGGAGGACTACATCAGGGAGCTCACACACCTTGAGGAGTTCGGCACGACAAGCGGC
Organism: uncultured Oscillospiraceae bacterium; assembly: GCA_934446455.1. Classification (GTDB taxonomy): domain Bacteria; phylum Bacillota; class Clostridia; order Oscillospirales; family Ruminococcaceae; genus CAG-115. The sequence goes on from CAKSEE010000044.1 coordinate 1,825, forward strand.
GTTGACTACGTTGTGCCCGACAACTGCGTGTACGTCATGGGCGACAACAGAAACAACTCCCGCGACAGCCGCGACCAGGTTTCTGTAGGATATATCGACGTTGACCAGATAATGGGAAAAGCGTTCGTGCGCATTTACCCGTTCAATAAATTCGGATTGATATGAGCGATGTAGGAAATATTCAGTGGTTCCCGGGGCATATGACCAAAACCCGCCGCCTTATTGAGGCTGACCTCAAGATGGTGGACGCGGTTGTGGAAATCACCGACGCGCGGATACCCGAAAGCAGCAGGAATCCCATTCTTGACGAGCTTGTGCGGGATAAGCCGCGCATTATGATAATGAACAAATGCGACTACGCCGACGAGCGGGCGACCGCCCTCTGGCGCAGATATTATGAGAGCAGGGGCATGACCGTTATGGTGTGCGACTGCCGCAGCGGCAAGGGGATAAATAAGTTCGTCCCCACGGTGAAAACGCTGCTGAGCGGGCTTATTGAGCGCAGAAAAGCGCGCGGCATGATAGGAAAGGCGCTGCGGCTTATGGTCGTGGGCATTCCGAACGTGGGCAAGAGCTCGTTTATAAACCGCATGGCAAACAGCAAAAAGACCAAAGTCGGCGACCGTCCCGGCGTTACCCGCGGAAAGCAGTGGGTGAGCGTCGATAAGGACGTTGAGCTGCTCGATATGCCGGGCATACTCTGGCCGAAGTTTGACGACCAGACCGCCGCGCAGCGGCTTGCGTTCACGGGCGCGATAAAGGACGACGTTATGGACTCCGAGGCGCTTGCAAGGGCGCTTGGAGAGCTGTTGCTGCGCGATTACCCCGACCTTATAAAGGCAAGATACAGGATAAGCGGCGAGGGCGACGTTCTGACCGAAATAGCCCGCGCGCGCGGAATGCTCGTATCGGGCGGAGAACCCGACGCCGAGCGCGCCGCAGCGACGCTGCTTGACGAATACAGAGGTGGCAGGATTGGCAGAATCACTCTCGAAACACCACAAAAGTGAGAGCGACCGGCTCGTGCTTGACGGGCTTTCGGACGATATATCGCTCAGGGAATTCGACGAGCGCGTGAGGGCGCGGTACGGCGCGCTTTGCGGTATTGACGAGGCGGGGCGCGGTCCGCTTGCGGGCGACGTTTACGCGGCTGCCGTTATCCTCGACCCGGAAAACCCGATAGAGGGGCTCAACGACAGCAAGAAGCTGACGCCGAAAAAGCGCGAGAAGCTCTTTGACGAGATACGCGCAAAGGCGCTTGCGTACTGCATTGCAACGTCCTCCGTCGGACAGATAGAAAGCACCGATATCCTGTCTGCTGACCTTGACGCAATGAAACGCGCGTGCGAGGGGTTGGACATGACGGCGGGGCTTGTGCTTGTAGACGGCGACATTCTGCCGCCGATAGACGGGTGCGTAAAGTGCCTTAAGCAGGGCGACGCGCGCTCAGAGGCCGTCGCGGCGGCTTCAGTGCTTGCCAAGGTGGCGAGAGACCGCTATATGTGCGAGCAGGCGAAGCTCTACCCGCAGTACGGGTTTGAAAAGCACAAGGGCTACGGTACAAAGGCTCACCTTGAGGCTGTAGACCGCTTCGGGCTGTGCCCGATACACAGAAAGTCCTTTTTCAGAAAGTATTTTGCAAAGCGAAATGGCGACGGATAAGGGCGAAAGGGGCAGGCTCGGAGAGGACGCGGTGTGCGCCGTGCTTGAAAGGCGCGGGCATACGATCCTTGCGCGAAACTACCGCAGGCCGTTCGGCGAGATAGACATAATCTCGCGAAAGGACGGGTTCATAGTTTTCACCGAGGTGAAGGCGAGAAAGCGCGGCAGCATGGTGAGCGGGCTTGAGGCGGTAAACGCCGCAAAGCGCAGGCGCGTCATTCTCACCGCCGACGCATACCTTACAGAACACCCCGAGGCGCTCCAGCCGCGATACGATATCGCGCAGGTAACGCTCACGGGGACGCCGCCCGCGGTCGAGCGCGTTGAAATTTACGAGGACGCGTTCACGACAGACGGCATATATACGGTAAACTGAACCGCATGAAAGGAGACGCTTTTATGAACTACAAAAGCACAAGAAACTCCTCCTTGAAGGTGACGAGCGCGCACGCTATCACCAAGGGGCTGTCCGACGAGGGCGGACTTTACGTCCCCGAGAGCATTCCCGCGCTTACAAAGGACGAGATACTGGCGCTTTGTGACAAAAGCTATGCAGACAGGGCGTACGATATATTCAGCAGGCTGCTGACGGATTTCACACCCGAGGAGATACGCCGCTGCGTTGACAGCGCGTACAACAACAGGAACTTCGACAGCGACAGCATTGCCGAGATTTCCAAGCTCGTTCCCGGTACATATGTTCTCGAGCTCTGGCACGGACCTACCTGCGCGTTCAAGGATATGGCGCTGCAGATACTGCCGTACCTGCTGACGACCTCTGCAAAAAAGACGGTAGACGGCAAGCAGATAGCGATACTCGTAGCTACATCGGGCGACACGGGCAAGGCTGCTCTCGAGGGCTTCAAGGACGTTGCGGGCACGTCTATCACGGTGTTCTACCCCGAGGACGGCGTATCCCGTATGCAGAAGCGGCAGATGACCACGCAGGAGGGCGCGAACGTAAACGTATGCGCGGTAAAGGGCAACTTTGACGACTGTCAGAACGGCGTCAAGGCGATTTTCACCGACGACGCGATAGCGCAGCGCCTTGCGAAGAACGATATCCTGCTGTCGAGCGCAAACTCCATCAACTGGGGACGCCTCGCGCCGCAGATAATCTACTACGTTTCCACCTATGCCGAGCTTGTTAAGAACGGCGAGGTTGAGTTCGGCGAGAAGATAAATATCGTTGTACCTACGGGCAACTTCGGCAACATTCTCGCGGCGTACTACGCAAAGCTCATGGGTATCCCCGTGAACAAGCTGATATGCGCGTCCAACAGCAACAACGTTCTCACAGACTTCATCAGAACGGGCGTTTACGACAGGAACAGAAAGTTCTACACCACCGTTTCGCCCTCTATGGATATCCTCATTTCCTCTAATCTCGAGCGCCTGCTCTACCACCTTACGGGCGGCGATGACAAGCAGATAAGCGAGTGGTTCGCAAGCCTTAAGGAGAGCGGAAGATACGAGGTTACGCAGGACGTCAGGGACAAGATATCCGCGCTCTTCTATGCGGGTTGCTGCTCCGACGACGAAACAAAGTCCGCTATCAGGCGCACGTTCGAGAGCTGCTCGTACCTGCTTGACACGCACACCGCTGTCGCGCTCAAGGTATACGAGGACTACAAGCGCGAAACGGGCGACGACACCAAGACCGTTATCGCCTCCACCGCGAACCCCTACAAGTTCAGCGGCGCTGTTTACGAGGCGCTCGGCGGCAAGATTGACACCGACGACGAGTTCGAGATAATCGACCGCCTTGAAAAGCTCACCTCCACAAAGATGCCCGCGCCCCTTGCAGCGACAAAGAACAAGACTGTAAGGTTCACAGGCAGCGTTGAAAAGCAGGATATGAGCGCAGTCGTTCTCGATTTCCTCAAGTCTTAAAAAGGGGAGGCGCTTGTGCTTTACACGATAGGCGACCTTCATCTGTCGCTCGGCTGCGACAAGCCTATGGACATCTTCGCGGGCTGGACCAACTACCTTGAGCGGCTTGAAGCCAACTGGAACGCGAAGATAACCGACGACGACACGGTAGTGCTGCTCGGCGACCACTCGTGGGCGCTCAAGCTTGAGGACAGCAAAAAGGACCTCGAGTTCATCAATTCGCGCCTTAAGGGAAAAAAGATCCTCGTAAAGGGCAATCACGACCTGTGGTGGCAGACGATGAACAAAATGCGCAATTTCGTTGAGGAAAACGGGTTCGACAAAATCTCGTTCCTGTTCAACAACGCGTATCTTGTCGAGGGTATCTCCGTGTGCGGCACGCGCGGGTGGATCCGTGAAAACGGCGAACCTGCGGACGCAAAGGTGCTTAATCGCGAGGCGGGCCGCCTTGAGATGTCCCTTAAAGAGGGCGTGAGACTCGGCGGAGAGCTTGTGGCATTCATACACTATCCGCCTATCTGCGGCACGGAGGAGAACGTATTGATAACGGAGCTTCTCCACAAATACAATGTAAGGCGCTGCTACTATGCGCACCTTCACGGGGCGAGCATTCGCGGCGCAATAAACGGCGAACGTTCGGGCATAACATACAGGCTCGTTTCCGCAGACGGAATCGGCTTTGACCCGACAGGAATACAGGGCGGTTCCCTCTGAGGGAGCGCCCGCAATAAAAAATTGTCCCTGCGGACAAGGAAGGAATTCAGACAAATGGAAATCATTTCTCAGAACAACACAGCGGTAAATACCTATGCTATCGAGTTCAAGTTCAGCGCGGAGGAGTTCGAGGCGGCAGTTTCTGCTGCTTACAATGCGAAGAAGGGCAAGATAACCGTCCCCGGCTTCCGCAAGGGCAAGGCGCCCCGCAAGGTCATCGAGACCCATTACGGCACCGGCATTTTCTATGAGGACGCTGTAAACTCCCTCTACAACAAGAATATCGCGGACATCGTTGACAAGAGCGGTCTTGAGGTAGTGGACGTGCAGAACACCGAGGTAACCGAGGTAAGCAAGGACAACGGCGTTTCCTTCAAGGCAGAGCTCATCACCAAGCCCGAGGTGAACATTTCCGACTATAAGGGTTTAGAGCTTAAGAAAACCGTCAAGACTATTACCGATGAGGCAGTTGACGCTGAGATAGACAAGATGCGCAAGAGAAACGGCAGGGAGATCTCCGTTGAGGACCGCGCTGTACAGGATGGCGACAGGGCTGTAATCGACTTTGAGGGCTTCCTTGACGGCGTTGCGTTCGAGGGCGGCAAGGGCGAGAAGTTCCCGCTTGAGATAGGCAGCCACACCTTTATCCCCGGCTTTGAGGAGCAGATAATCGGCAAGAACATCGGCGAGGAGTTCGACGTAAACGTAACGTTCCCCGAGGATTACCAGGCTGAGAACCTTAAGGGCAAGCCCGCAGTATTCAAGTGCAAGCTGCACGAGATAAAGGGCACCGAGCTTCCCGAGGCTGACGACGAGTTCGCAAAGGACGTTGACGACGAGGTTGACACTATCGACGCGCTGAAGGCGAAGATCCGCACGAATCTTGAGAAGAAGTCCGCAGAGGACGCTGACAACGCGCTCGACAACGCGCTTGTAGACGCGCTCACCGCCAAGATGCAGGCTGAGGTTCCGCAGGTTATGTACGAGCGCCGCATTGACGAGATAGCTCAGGAGTGGAGCAGCAGAAACCGCATTTCCGTTGAGGATTACCTCAAGTACACCGGTCTTAAGCCCGAGCAGTTCCGCGCAAGCTTTGCAGAGGTTGCAAAGAAGCAGGTAGACCTGCGCCTGTGCCTTGAGAAGATCGCTCAGCTCGAGAACATCGAGGTTACCGATGAGGACGTTGAAAAGGAATACAGCGACCTTGCAGAGCAGTACAAGAAGTCTGCTGACGATATCAAGAAGCTTATCCCCGAGAGCGCTATCAGAAGCGACCTCAGACTTGAAAAGGCGCTCAATCTTGTTAAGGACAGCGCAAAGGTTGAAGAGGTAACAGAATAATTCCTTGCAGCAGGTCTGCCGCGGCATTACGGCGCGGCGGGCTTTAAGGGCAGCGCCGCACGGGGAGCTTCTCCGCAGGGTGCAGCCCGAGCTTTTTTTGCGGCTGCGGGGAGCAGTCCGCAATAGCGGTGAAAGGAGCAAACAATGGCATACATTCCTTATGTTGTGGAGCAGAGCAGCCACGGCGAACGTTCCTACGACATATTTTCACGCCTGCTCAACGACAGGATAATCCTTCTCCACGACGAGGTGAACTCCGCGACGGCAAGCGTTGTTGTGGCGCAGCTGCTTTACCTTGAGGGTCAGGACCCCGACAAGGACATATACCTTTACATCAACAGCCCGGGCGGGTCTGTATCGGACGGCATGGCTATCTACGATACCATGCAGTACGTCAAGTGCGATGTTTCTACCATCTGCATGGGTCTTGCGGCTTCTATGGGCGCGTTCCTGCTTTCTGCGGGAACAAAGGGCAAGCGCATAGCGCTCCCGAACAGCGAGATAATGATTCACCAGCCCCTTATCGCGGGCGGCGGCCTTTCGGGTCAGACGACGGACATCATGATCCGCGCAAACAACCTCAAGCGCACCAAGGAGCGCCTCAACACGATACTTGCGCAGAATACGGGCAAGCCCTATGAAACGATCTGCGCGGACACAGAGCGCGACAACTTCATGACTGCGCAGGAAGCGCTCGAATACGGGCTTATCGACAAGGTGTACAATTCCCGCGCGGAGATTGAGGATAAAAAGTAACTATAACCACAGTTAACCCCCCTATAAGGAGTTTAACTGTGGAACATCCGTGTTGCGCGCACATTTTGACGGCGTTCCGTCAAAACGTACACCTGCGCGGATAGAAGAGTTTTTTGCCCCGGGAACCCCGTGGCAAAAAAAAGTTATTACAAAGTAACTTAAGAGGAGAATATACATGACTTGCTCCTTTTGCGGCAAACATGACACGCAGGTAAAGCGTATGCTCTACGGCGAGACCAACAGCGAGGTGTGCATATGCGACGAGTGCATAAAGCTCTCGTACGATATTCTCGTTGAGGCGGGCGACATCAAGCCGAGGAACGTTCCGCGCTCACAGGGCGCGGGCAGGCAGCCGGGCAGCACATGGCAGCCCGACGAGATAACGCTCAGGACTCCCGAGGAGATAAAGGCGTACCTTGACAAGTACGTAGTGGGACAGGACGAGGCGAAGAAGATTCTCGCGGTGTCCGTTTACAACCACTACAAGCGCTCGCTCATAAACGACGACCTTGACGATGACGATGTTGAGATACAGAAGTCCAACATTCTGCTTCTGGGACCTACGGGCGTTGGCAAGACCATGCTCGCGCAGACGCTCGCCAAGCTGCTTAACGTGCCGTTCGCCATTGCGGACGCCACAACGCTCACGCAGGCGGGCTATGTCGGCGAGGACGTTGAGAACGTGCTGCTGCGCCTCATTCAGGCGGCGGATTACGACATTTCCGCAGCGGAACACGGCATAATCTACATTGACGAGATAGACAAGATCTCCCGCCGCAGCGAGAACACCTCGATAACCCGCGACGTAAGCGGCGAGGGCGTTCAGCAGGCGCTGCTCAAGATAGTCGAGGGTACGGTGTCGAACGTTCCCCCGCAGGGCGGAAGAAAGCACCCACATCAGGAGTTCATTCAGATAAACACGAAGAACATTCTGTTCATCTGCGGCGGTGCGTTCGAGGGAATCGAGAAAATAATCTCGCAGCGCGTAAGCTCGTCCGCAATGGGCTTTGGCGCTTCGGTGCGCTCGCCCAAGGACAAGGAGAGCGCGGATATGCTGAAGCTCGTAACGCAGCAGGACCTTGTAAAGTTCGGCATTATCCCCGAGCTTATCGGCAGACTGCCCGTTGTAACCGCGCTTGAGGCGCTCGACGAGGACGCGCTCATACGCATTCTGCACGAGCCGAAGAACGCTCTTATCAAGCAGTACAAGCTGATGTTCAAGGCGGACGACATCGACCTCGAGTTTGAGGACGACGCCCTGCGCGCCATAGGCAGGCTTGCAATTGAAAAGGGAACGGGCGCGCGCGGACTGCGCTCCATTGTTGAAAGCACGCTGCGCGACATAATGTTCACAGCGCCAAGCGACCCGTCGATAACAAAAATCACGATAACGGCGGACTGCGTTTACGGTACGGGCAAGCCCGTTATCGAGTGCGACCCCGCCAAGGCGAAGAAAAAGGCAAAGCGCGCAAAATAAAAAAACAAACGGCAGGGAGAAAATTCCTGCCGTGAGTCTGTCGAAAAAGTATTGCGACTTTTCCGACAGGAACATCCGCACTGCGCGCACGGTCGCGTAAGGCGTAAGCCGTCGCGTTGCGTAAGCGCAGCGTCGCGTTGCGTAAGCCGAGCGCAGCGAGGTGTCGCTTACACACTTGTGCGGATAGAAGTGTTTTTTGCCCCGGCCGAGCCGTGACAAAAAACGAATTTCAAAGCCCGCTTCGCGGGCATAACATACTTTTTCGACAAGCTGACGGCAGGAAGAAAATTCCTGCCGTTTTGGTTATTCAGCGAATCTTGCGTGCACAATATCAATTGCGGCAAGTACGATCAAAAGGAGAATCTGCATGAGTGTTTTTGAAAAGATATACGAACAGGTTCGTAAAATTCCGCGCGGAAAGGTTGCCACGTACGGGCAGATAGCCATGCTTGCGGGCAATCCGCGCTGGGCGAGAGCCGTGGGCTATGCGCTCCACGCGAACCCCGATCCCGAGGGCATACCGTGTTACCGTGTGGTAAACAGGTTCGGCAAGACCGCCCCCGCGTTTGCGTTCGGCGGGGAGGAGGTGCAGGCGCAGCTTCTGCGCGCTGACGGGATAGAGGTGAGCGAGGAGGGGTACGTAGACCTTGAGCGCTACCTATGGGACGGGCTGTGAGCGCTACTCGATAATGCGCACTTCCTCTGTGTCGGCGCTTTCGCATATTTCATCGGCAATGTCGCTGAAGCACACCGCAAGGCGCTGATAGGGGCATTTGAGCGTGATAAGGTCGCCTGTTGACTTTTGCGCGGTGACGACTATCCTGCCGTCCGCGCACTCGTTCTCAAGCGTCAGAATGCCGTCCGCCTCGGAGATTTTATCTGCGGGAGTGTCGGGCAGGGCGTCTACGGCGCGGGCTATTATCTGCGGGAGCATATTGTACACGGCGCTCGGCTCTGCGGTGACAGAAAGCGCGCCGAGCGAAGCCGTCACGCCCTCGTCCCCGAGCGTTACCACAACGCCCATAAGCTCCTTTGGCTCGGTGAACGCGAACTCCCAGTCGCCCTCGCCGCGGCGCGTTACCTTTGCCTGCGCGGAAAGCTCGCCGCAGGAAATTTCGGCGTTCATCGTGCAGTTCTTTTCGTGATAGGCGGGATTCCCGGTAAATGGCAGCGAGTCTGCACACCCGCACAGAAGCGCCGTTGATAAGGCAATAGCCGCGAAAGCTGTTCGTTTCATAGTTTTCCTCCGTTGTTGCGCGCCGTATTCTCTGCGGCGTTTTTTTGACGGAGGGGGTGCGCTTATCCGCGGTAAACCTCGGGGAGTGCCGCTATAATGTCGCGCGGGAGAATGCTCTGCATGGGCAGCCTGTCAAGGAGTATGTCCGCAGCGCACGCGTGGCAGTACACGCCGCAGGCAGCCGCGCTGAAAGGTTCTGCGCCCTGCGCCGAAAGCGCTGCGATTATCCCTGTGAGCGTGTCGCCGCTGCCGCCGCGCGCAAGCCCCGCGTTCCCGCAAAGATTAACATAAGAGCAAGCGCCGCCCGCGTTGCTAACGCCGCCCGCGTTGCTGACGCCGCCCGCAACGACCGTCCCCGCGCCCTTAAGCACGAGCGTTACGCCGTACCTGCGCGCAAAGTCCTCTGCGGCGGCAAGCCTGTCGGACTGTATCTGCGACACGCTCAGCCCCGATATCCTGCTGAATTCAAGCGGGTGCGGCGTGAGAATGACCTCGCAGCCCGCTTTCCGCTCCGTCAATATATTTATATTGCCCGCAAGGGAATTTATTCCGTCCGCGTCGAGAATAACGGGACAATCTGCATTGCGCACGACATATTCCGCTATAATTCGCGTGGCTTCGCTGTTGCCCATGCCGCAGCCAACGGCGACTGCTGTGGCTTTGGGGAGAGCCGCCGCTATCGCTTCAAGGGCGTTTTCGCTTACAAAGCCGTCCGTATTTTCGGGCAGTGGGAGGAATGTCGCCTCGGGAACGGAGGGCGCTATCATTCCCAGAGCGCTGCGCGGCACTGCGAGCGTGCAAAGCCCCGTCCCCGTGCGCAGCGCCGCCATTGTGCACATTGCCGCCGCGCCGTTATAGCAAAGGCTCCCCGCGATAATAAGCAGCCTGCCGAAGCTGCCCTTATGCGAACATCTGCGCCGCTCAGGGAACGCGACAAGCACGCTTCTGTCTGTTATCCGCGCGGAATACTGCGTAAACGCGCTTTCGGGAATGCCGATATCGACAAGGCGCACCTCGCCGAGCGCGTCAAGGCAGGACGGCACGAGAAGCCCGCGCTTCATCGCCGCGAGAACGAGCGTGTGCGTAGGCTCAAAGCAGCCCTCTGAGCGCTCGCCCGTGTCGGAGTTCACCCCGCTTGGTACGTCCGCCGCAATCCGCACGGGGATTTCAGCGCACGCGTTCAGCACGCTGCGCACGTTTTCGGGCAGCTCCCCGTGGAAGCCCGTGCCGAAAATGCAGTCGATAACGCAGGCGTAGCGCGAATACTGCGGCGCGCCGTCAGGCAGCAGCCCGCGCGGCATGAGCGCGAAATGCTCCCGTGCGCAGTCGGTGCGCGGCTCGCCGTTTACAAGCAGCGCGTCCGCGGCAATGCCAAGCGCGTTCAGCCGCGCCGCCGCCGCGAAGCCGTCGCCGCCGTTGTTGCCCGCGCCGCACAGTATAAGCGCCCGCCCGTCCGGCGGAGTGAGCTGCGCCGCGGCGTCCGCTATCGCTCTGCCGGCGTTTCTCATCATTTCAGAGAAGCTCACGCCCTGCGCGTCGGCGGTTTTTTCCGCAAGCTTCATCTGCGCGTTAGTTACAACAAAATTCATAGTCAGCCCTCGCTTTCTTAATAGATATTATACAACTTTTCGGGGCGCGCTTCAAGTGCTTTTGCGGAAAGCCGCGCGCCGCTGTTGAAAAAGTTTGTGCAAAAATCCCTTGGACAAAAGGCTGAGCCTGTGCTAAAATAAAGGAGTAATAAATCGAGTAGCTTTTGGGCGTAAATCCGGATTTGGGTTTACGCCCTTTTTTTGTGCAGGAGGTAAGCATGGAAAACGCAATGGCGCGGCAGCCCGTGAATAAAATAATGCTCAGAACGGGCGTGCCTATGATTCTTTCAATGATGTTACAGGCGCTCTACAATATTGTGGACAGCGCGTTTGTGTCCAACGTGGTGGGGACGGGCGGAGCCGCGATGAACGCGCTGACGCTTGCGTTCCCGATACAGATGCTTATGGTGGCGCTCAGTATCGGCACGGGTGTTGGTGTGAACGCCCTTGCGGCGCAGTCGCTCGGGCGCGGCGACCGCGAAACGGCAAGCAGGGCGGCGGGCAACGGGCTTATGCTGAGCGCTGCGCTCACTGTGGCATTCGTGCTGTTCGGTATATTCGGCGCAGAACCATACGCCGCCTCGCAGACGGACAACGCGCAGATACTCGGCATGACGGTAACGTACCTCAGAATATGCTGCTGCGCGTCGTTCGGCATGATGTTCTTTTCGACGTACGAAAAGCTCCTGCAGGCGACGGGGCGCTCGCTTTTCTCAACGATAGCGCAGATTGCGGGCGCTGTCGTAAACATAGTTCTCGACCCGATAATGATATACGGGCTGTGCGGCTTCCCGGAAATGGGCGTTGCGGGCGCGGCGCTCGCTACGGTAACAGGGCAGGTGGTTTCAATGGCGGCGGGGCTTGCGTTCCACCTTGCAAAAAACAGGGAGATAGACCCCTCGCTGCGGTATGCGCTGCCGTCCGCGCGCATTATCGGCAGGATCTATTCGATAGGGCTGCCCGCGATTATCGCGCAGGCGCTCATGTCGGTAATGACCTACGGGCTTAACATTATTCTCGTAAAGCTCGGCGAAAGCGCCGTTACGGCGTACGGGCTCTACTACAAGGTGCAGCAGTTCGTGCTGTTCGCGGCGTTCGGGCTGCGCGACGCGATAACGCCGATAGTGTCGTTCAGCTACGGCGCGGGCAGCCGCAGGCGCATTAACGACGGCATACGCTGGGGGCTTATCTACACCGCGGTAATAATGGCTGCGAGCATTATCATTGTGGAAGCCGCCGCGCAGCCGCTTTCGGTGATGTTCGGGCTTTCGGGAGAAACGGCGCGGCTGTTTCTCGGCGCTGCGCGCATAGCCACGGCGGCGTTCATCTTCGCAGGGGTGAACATCGCGTTACAGGGCGTATTTCAGGCGCTCGGCGGCGGTGTAGAGTCGCTTGTGATATCCGTGTGCAGGCAGCTTATATTCGTGCTGCCGCCCGCGTGGGCGCTGGCTTGCAGCGCCGCAGGAAACACGCAGGCTGCATGGCAGGTGTGGGCGGTGTTCCCCGCAGCGGAGCTACTCACGGCGGTAATAGCGCTGCTTATGCTGCGCGGAATCCGCAAAAGGCGGCTCGCGGGGCTTGATAATTGACAATCGCCTGCAAAGGCGCTATAATGTACAAGGGGCGCGAACCGCCCCTTTTTTAAGGAGAGCATATGGAAAACGAGAATCTTGGCTGCCTGCACGTTATCTGCGGCAGCGGAAAGGGCAAGACCTCCGCCGCTATGGGAATGGCGCTGCGCGCGGCGGGAGCGGGGCTGCGCGTGCATATAGCGCAGTTCCTGAAGGACGGGACAAGCGGCGAGATAAGCGCGCTTAAGCGCCCCGGCGTGACAACGGCTGCGGTAAGCGGGCATTACGGCTTTACATGGCAGCTCACCGAAAGCGAGCGGCAGCAGCTCACGCGCGAACACAACGCGCTGCTGAGCGGCGCGCTTGCGTTTATGCAGGGCGGCGGACTGCTTGTCCTTGACGAGCTTGCCGCGGCGTATAACGAGGGGCTGCTCGACAGGCGGCTTGCGCAGCGCGTGCTTGCCGCGCGCAGGGAATACGCGTGCGAGGTGGTTGTAACAGGCCGCGACCCCGCTCGGGAGTTACTTGACGGGGCAGACTATATAAGCGAGATAGCCTGCGTGCGTCACCCGTACGAGCGCGGGCAGCAGGCAAGGCGCGGGATAGAATTCTGACCGCGCGCGGATAATTTGCGCCATGCCGCTAACACTATTCCAAACGGAAAGGAGAAGCGGCATGGAATCTGTTGCATTTTTTGACACGAAGCCCTACGACCGCGAGTGGTTCGACAGGCTTAACAAGAATTATGAGATACGCTATTTCGACGGCAGGCTGCGCCCCGAAAACGCCGTGCTTACCGCGGGGTGCGGCGCAGTGTGCGCGTTTGTGAACGACAATATCAACGCGCACACGCTGGATATACTTGCAAAGCAGGGCGTGCGTGTGATAGCGCTGCGGTGCGCGGGCTACAACAATGTGGACGTCGCCGCCGCGTACGAGCGGGGCATAACGGTGCTGCGCGTACCTGCGTATTCACCCTACGCCGTGGCTGAACACGCCATGGGGCTGCTGCTGGCGCTCAACCGCAGGATACCGCGCGCCTATATCCGCACGCGCGACTTTAATTTCAGTCTTGTGGGGCTTATGGGGTTCGATATGCACGGCAAGACGGCGGGCGTTATCGGCACGGGCAGGATAGGCAGGGTGTTTATAGACATCTGCCGCGGCTTTGGCATGAACGTCGTCGCGCACGACCCCTACCCCGTGCAGGAAGGCGGCATTGAATATGTATCGCGCGAGGAGCTTTTCCGCCGCGCGGACGTTATCTCGCTGCACTGCCCGCTGACGGACGGCACGCGCTACATCATAAACGACGAGGCGATCTCTCTTATGAAGCGCGGCGCGCTTATCGTCAACACTTCGCGCGGGCGGCTTATCGACAGCGAGGCGCTGCTGCGCGCCCTCAACGAAAAGCGCATAGGCGGCGCGGCGCTCGACGTGTACGAGGAGGAGAGCGGGCTTTTCTTCGAGGACAACTCCGACAGGATAGTGACCGACGAGGTGCTGTCCGTGCTTGTAAACCGCCCCAACGTCATCATTACCTCGCATCAGGCGTTTTTTACCGAGGAGGCAATGCACAACATCGCCGAGGAAACGCTCGCTAATCTTGACGCGTTCTTTGCCGGAGCGCCGCTGCAGAACGAGGTTAAGGCAGCGCCGCGCAAATAGCGGCTTATGCGGCGCTGCCTCAAAAGATTTTGACAGTTGCAAAACTTTTGTAGCATAACGCCTGTTGCGTATTGACAGAATCCCCGAATAATGTTATAATGTCATCATAAGGCGAAAATCGCCGCAGGGAGGACGCTCCCTGCAAAAAGGAGAATGACATGAGCAACGAGGATTTTTTTAAGAAGAACGAGGCGGAGGTAGGCCGCCTGATGTGCAGGGTTCTGCTGGGGATAACGCTTGTGTTTCCCGTGTTTTTTCTGATGTCTGGACTCGGGATATTCAAGATAACGATATCCGAGCTTCTGGTGCTTACGCCGATAGGAGTGTTATGCACGGTGTCGCCCATGGTGCTTTACAAGCTCAGGGTACCGTCGGGATTCATCAAATACTACAGCATTATCGCGGTGGCGGTGGTTATAGCGCTCATGGCGAGCAACGCGCACGTCGGCATTTACATGACGTATCTGCTGGCGCTTGCGCTCAGCTGCCTGTACTTCGACAGGAAGTTCACGGCGTTTGCGGCTGTTATAGGCTTTGTGGCAATGGTTATTGCGGTGTGGTTCCGCTCGGGCTCGGCGGACCTTGGCGACCGCACCCGCGTGAGCTGGTTCATAGCGTACACGCTTGGCTATACCATGGAGTACGCCGCGATGTCGGCGGTGTTCACAGCGCTTGCGGGCAGGGCGAGAAAGCTGCTGCTGAACCTGCACAGCTCAGAGCGCGTAAAGGCGATACTCGACAACTGCGGCGCGGCTTCTGAGAAGCTCTCTGGGCTTATCTCGAACCTGAGCGGCGCTATCAGCGACACCTCTGAAAACAACCTGCGTATTGAGAAAGAAGCCGAAAGCACCATGCAGGGCTGCGAGAACACGCTTGAACACGTCAGGGCGACAAGCGCGGACATAAGCAGCATGGACAGGCTTATGAGCGAAGCGCTCACGCAGACGGAGAGCATGGCCGGCATAGCGGAGCAGTCCTACAGCAAGAGCCGCAGCTACATAGACATAATGGAGCGCGCGGCGGGCGCTATGGAGCAGATAGGCAGCTCGGGCCGCGAGATTCGCGGCAGGATAGACAGCCTTGGCGAGTGCGTGCGCGAGATAGCGCAGTTCTCGGGGACTATCGACGACATTGCCGAGCAGACCCACATTCTCGCGCTCAACGCTTCGATAGAAGCGGCGCGCGCGGGAGAACACGGCAGGGGGTTCGCTGTGGTGGCTTCGCAGGTGAGAACGCTTGCCGCTGCAAGCCGCCGTGCAACGCAGAGCATTTCCGAGCAGATAGACCGCATGAGCGACAGCATGAAGCAGACCCGCGAGGCTGCGGCGCAGAATGAGAAAAAGGTAGCCGAGGGCATAGGCGAGATAAACCTTGCGCAGAGCGAGGCGCGCGAAATGCTGGAGCTTCAGTCGCGCTCCAATGAAACAATGCTTGCAACGCAAAAGAACATAAAGGAGAGCGCGGGCTGCCAGGCGAAGGTCGCGGATTCCGCCGCGGGCATGGAGGGCGTAGCAAGGGGCTCTATGGAGCAGGTGCGCGCTATCCGCAGCGCAATAGACCGCCAGAAGGAGCTTGTAGGGCGCATGGAACAGGCGTTCGCGGAGGTTTCGGGCATATCCGAGAGCCTGCTTGAAATAAGCACGGGCGGTGCAGTGGCTCAGTAACAGGCGCTGCACGATATACAGACTCAGCCCCCTGCATTGAGCAGGGGGCTTTTGGTCGAAATCAACAAAAATCCTGCCGAAATGTGAAAAATACGTAAAAACACGGCGCAGACGGTTGATTTTTGCGGCAGGGTATTGTATAATTATGATGTATGGTAAATGCGGTTTTTTCCGCAGACAGATAAAAGGCGTTTACAAAGGGTGATACATACATGGGGAAAAATAAGGCGTTTCACAGGGCGATGGCGGCTGTGCTTTGCGCGGCGGCTGTACTTATGGGGGGAATAGCGGTCTCGGGGACTTCCGGCACGGACTACGACTCGCAGATAGCGCAGAAGGAAGCCGAAATCGAGAAGATGCAGAAGGAGAACGACGCACGTCAGGCTGAGATAGACGGCTACAGCGGCGACATCAACGAAAACGAGCAGATGATATCGCTCATATCCTCGCAGATAGACAGCGTGAAGTCTGAGATAATCGCTCAGAATCAGCTTATCGACATTAAGCAGGCCGACATAGACAAAAAGGGCGAGGAGATAGCAAAGGTAGAGCAGGACATAGCCGACAAGGAGGAGGAAATACGCAAAAAGCGCCTTGAAATAGAGGAGCTTAGCGCCGAGAACGACGACAACCTTGCAAAGTTCTCAAAGCTCGCGCGCGTGCTGTACATGAACAACTCCTCCGACACGATACCGCTTTTAAGCGGCTCGGACGACTGGTACAACTTCTTTGTATACAGCGACGTTATCCGCAATATTTCGGGTCAGAACATGGAGTTCATGCAGACGCTTCTCGCCAACATAAAGTCGCAGGAGAACATGATAAGCGACCTTAACAATGAGATAGCAGACCTCGAAAACGACAAGAAGGACCTCGAAAACTCCAAGACAAAGCTTGAGGAGGAAAAGGCGTCGTTCGAGAGCGAAAAGGCAAGGCTTGAAACCGACCAGCAGGACAAGTACACAAATCTCTACAATGTATCCGCCGTGAACGAATCGCTGCTAAACAGGGTAGCGTCGCTTGAGTACGCCAAGAGCGCCACGGACGAGCTTATAGAAGAAGCCAACCGCGAGATAGAAGCGCTCGTGCGCAAAAAGCAGGCTGAGAACTCCGGGCAGACGGTGTATTCCACCGACGGGTTCAGATGGCCGCTTGACAGCAGATTCCAGATGATTACGACCTATTTCGGACCCGACTACCTTAACGGCAAATACCGCAACCACTACGGCATAGACGTTGGCAACGCGGGCATAGGCGGGCAGAATATCTACGCGGCGCAGTCGGGTACGGTAATTACGGCGTACAACGACGGCTCATGGCACGGCGGCTACGGCAACTACGTCGTTATCGACCACGGCGCGGGTATTTCCACGCTTTACGCGCATTGCTATGCAACGACCGTTTACGAGGGGCAGGTTGTAAACAAGGGCGACATTATCGGCTACGTCGGCACGACGGGCTGGTCCACGGGCAACCACCTGCATTTCGAGGTGCGCGTCGACGGTACGGCTACCGACCCGCTCGGCTACGCTTACGAGTATATCGATTAAACCACGACCGCCTGCGGCTTTCCGCAGGCGGCTTTTTTGTGCCTTTTGCCATAAAACAGCGTAAAATACTGCGTTAAAATTTACAGAAAACTGCTTGTTTTCCTGTTAATAATCTTTACAAAACGCGCGAAAAATAGTATAATAACCGTGTACGACTAAAAAAATGGGGGTATTGATTTTGCTTCGTTTGGCAAGATACTTAAAGGACTTCAGGCTGCACGTTTCGCTGGGACCTGCGTGCAAGCTGGTTGAGGCGATATTCGAGCTTATCGTGCCGCTTGTAATGGCGCAGATAATCGACACGGGCATTGCAGACGGCGACAGGAGCTACATCATAAGCAGGGGAATCGTGCTGATTATTCTTGCGGTGTGCGGACTGTCGTCCACGCTTGTATGCCAGTACATGGCGTCGGTGGCGTCGCAGGGCGTTGGCACAAAGCTGCGCGCGGACCTGTACGCGCACATAAACTCGCTTTCCTACAGGGAGATAGACCGCATAGGCACGCCCGCGCTTGTAACGCGCATTTCAAACGATGTAAACCAGATACAGACGGCGGTTGCAATGCTTATCCGCCTTGTGGTGCGCGCGCCGTTCCTCGTTGTGGGCGCAGCTGTCATGGCGTTCACTATAGACGCAAAGCTCGCGCTGATATTTGTCGGCGCTATGATAGCGATAGTTGGCGTTATGTACCCGATAATGACGGCGACCGTAAAGCTCTTCAAAAAGCAGCAGACCTCGCTCGACGGCATTTCGCGCATTACCCGCGAGAACCTTTCGGGCGTGCGCGTGGTGCGCGCGTTCTCACGCGGGGAATACGAAACGCAGCGCTTTGACGACACCGCGGAGGAATACCGCAAATACGCCGTAAAGGCGGGCAGGATAAACGCGCTGCTCAACCCCGCTATCTTTATCGTGGTGAACGTCGCGTATCTCCTTATCGTGTGGCTCGGCGGCATTTCGGTGAACGTTGACGGGCTTACGCAGGGTAAGGTGATCGCGCTTGTAAACTACATGACGCAGATATCTCTCGCGCTTGTAGTAGTAGCGAACCTTGTCGGCATATTCACGAAAGCGGCGGCTTCCGCCTCGCGTATAAACGAGGTGTTCGACATGAAGCCGTCGATAGTCGGCGCGCAGACCGATCCCGCAGAGGATGCTTCCGCGCCCGCGGTGGAGTTTTCGGGCGTGTCGTTCTCCTATAACGGCGGCGAAAACTCGCTCGAGGACATCACGTTTTCGCTTAAGAGAGGGCAGACCCTCGGCATTATCGGCGGCACCGGCTCGGGCAAAACAACGCTCGTGAACCTTTTGTGCCGTTTTTACGACGCGGACGGCGGCGTTATCCGCGTAAACGGCGCGGACGTAAAGCGCTTCACCACCGGAACGCTGCGCAGGCGCATTGCGGTAGTCCCGCAGAAAACCGAGCTTCTGAGCGGCTCGCTGCGCGAGAACATGACGCTCGGCAGAAGCGATATCTCCGACGAGCAGATACAGAAGGCGCTTGCGACCGCGCAGGCAAAGGAGTTCACCGACAAGCTTGACGGCGGGCTTGACGCGCGCATTTTACAGGGCGGCAAGAACCTTTCGGGCGGGCAGAAGCAGCGCCTGACGATAGCGCGCGCCATAGCGCAGTCGCCCGAGATACTTATACTTGACGACAGCGCGAGCGCGCTCGACTATGCAACGGACGCGAACCTGCGCCGCGCGATAAAGGAGCAGACCGACATGACGGTAGTTATCGTGTCGCAGCGCGCAAACTCCATACGCCACGCAGACTTAATCATCTGCCTTGACGACGGGCGCGCGGCAGGCATGGGCACACACGCGCAGCTTTTGCGGGAGTGCGCGGTGTACCACGAAATATGCGCAACGCAGTATTCCGAGCAGGAGCTGCTCGAGCAGGAAAGCGAGGGATAACGAGATGGCTGCTTCAAACAAAAAGGGCGCTTTAGGGCGCATATTAAAATACGTAAAGCCGCAGCTGTGGCTTGTTGCGGCGGCGCTTGTGTGCGCAGCGGGAAGCGTGCTGCTGTCGCTTTACACCACCGTGCTTATAGGCAGGGCGGTAGACTGCATAGGCGAGGGTTCTGCGGACATTGAAAAAATGACGCCCATTCTCGTGACCATTGCGATAGTGATACCCGTTGTGGCTGTGCTGCAATGGCTCATGTACTTCACCACCAACATCATCACGCACAAAACCGTAAAGGACCTGCGCACCGACGCGTTCAGGTGCATACAGAAGCTGCCGCTTGCCTACATCGATGTAAACGCGCACGGCGACGTCATCTCGCGCGTTGTAAACGACGTTGACGCGGTAAGCGAGGGACTTCTTCA
Organism: uncultured Oscillospiraceae bacterium; assembly: GCA_934446455.1. Classification (GTDB taxonomy): domain Bacteria; phylum Bacillota; class Clostridia; order Oscillospirales; family Ruminococcaceae; genus CAG-115. The sequence goes on from CAKSEE010000044.1 coordinate 21,285, forward strand.
GGGTTTTCAGCAGCTTTTCACGGGCGTTGTCACGATAATAGGCACGCTGTGCTTTATGGTGGCGCTCAACTGGCAGATAACGCTTGTAGTCGTATGTATAACGCCCCTTTCGTTCGCGGTGGCGGCCGTTATATCAAAGCTCTGCTTCAACAAGTTTAAGGAGCAGTCGCGCATTAAGGGCGAGCTTACGGGCTATATCGACGAGCATATCGGCGGGCAGCGGCTCGTAAAGGCGTTCGGGTTCGAGCGCCACACGGAGGAGGAGTTCGGCGAGATAAACGAGCGGCTTAACGTATGCGGCGTGCGCGCGCAGTTCTACTCCGCGCTCACGAATCCCTCCACCCGCTTTGTAAACTCGCTCGTGTACGCCGGCGTCGGCGTATTCGGCGCGCTTAAGACTGCGGCGGGCATTGCAAGCGGCAACCTTGCGTTCACCGTGGGCGACCTGTCCTGCTTTTTGCAGTACGCAAACCAGTATACAAAGCCGTTCAACGAGATTTCGGGCGTTGTAACGGAGCTTCAGAACGCGCTTGCTTCCGCGGGACGCGTGTTCGCGCTTATAGACGAGCCCGCAGAGGTTTCCGACGAGAACGGCAGGACCCTTGCCCACTGCGACGGCCGCGTGGAGCTTGACAGCGTGTCGTTCTCCTACGTCCCCGACAAGCCGCTTATCGAGGGACTGTCGCTTTCCGTAAGGAGCGGCCAGCACATTGCGATAGTAGGTCCCACGGGCTGCGGCAAAACCACGCTCATAAACCTGCTCATGCGCTTTTACGACGTGTGCGGCGGCGAGATACGGGTAAGCGGCGAGCCGATAAGGGAGCTTAAGCGCAGCAGCCTGCGCTCGGGCTTTGGCATTGTTTTGCAGGAAACGTGGATATTCAAGGGCACGGTGCGCGACAACATAGCCTACGGCAAGCCCGACGCCACGCTTGAGGAGATAGTGGAGGCAGCGAAGCAGGCGCACGCGCACAGCTTTATAAAGCGCCTGCCGCAGGGCTACGACACGGTCATAACCGACGGCGGCGATCTTTCGCAGGGGCAGAAGCAGCTGCTGAGCATTGCGAGAATAATGCTCTCCCTGCCGCCCATGCTGATACTCGACGAGGCTACGTCGAGCATAGACACGCGCACCGAAATGCGCATACAAAGCGCGTTCGACCACATGATGAAAGGACGCACGAGCTTTGTCGTGGCGCACAGGCTCTCGACGATACGCGAGGCGGACTGCATTCTCGTAATGAAGTCGGGGCATATCGTAGAGCAGGGTACGCACAGCGAGCTTATGGCGAAAAACGGCTTCTATGCTGAGCTTATCAATAGCCGTCAGGCGAATGTTTGATACAAGATGATACAAAAAGACCCCCGCATTTCAACAATGCGGGGGTCAGCTTGTCGAAAAAGTATGTTATGCCCGCGAAGCGGGCTTTGAAATTCGTTTTTTGTCACGGCTCAGCCGGGGCA
>CAKSEE010000045.1 GCA_934446455.1 uncultured Oscillospiraceae bacterium
TCGGTTGTCCAGAGCGTTCCGTCGTCGTCCGTGTAATCCAGAAGCCAGAGCGTTTCATAGGGTATGCCGTATTGCTGGTTGATCCTGTACCTGCCAAAACCCTGTATAACATTTGTTTCCTCGGGTTCTCCCGCTCGCGTGTATTCGACCCAGCGCTCTTTGTCAACTGCGCTTGATAAGGTACACATCTGCATTTTGTCGGGCGCGGCTGTATCCAGTTTATAAAGAATAGCAAAACCGTTCGACATGGTATCTAATTCTATAACGCTTCCGTCTATAAACAGCCCAGTCACCCCGAACCACGGCGAGTAAAAGCAGCCGTCGTTAATCTCCATCACATTGTCCGAACCCGCGCACTGCCAGCTGCCGTAAAGGTAATCGACAAGAAGCTGCGCGTTGCGCTTGCCGTCCTCCGATTTCGTTGCCGTACCCATATCCGCAGGACTGCCCGACGGTATTTCCGTCGTATCCTCAGAAGCGGGCTCGCTGTCCGAGTTTGTTTCCGCCGTCGTACTTGCAGGAGCGGGCTGAGTTTCCGAAACCGTTTCCGCCGTCGCGCCTGCAGAAGCGGGCAGGCTGTCCGAGTTTGCCTCGGAAACCGTGCCGCCCTTGCAGCCGCACATAAGCAGCGCTGTAAGGCAGCATAAAAGAGTCGATGAGCGTTTTGAATGCTTCATAGATATTCTCCTTGAATTATTCGGCGAGTTCTGCCGCAACAAGTTTACTGCGCAGGCGTTCTCTCCCACACGTCGCCGTTCTTTTCCACGGTGTAGTTTACGCTGATGTACTCGTCGTCGGGCATTGGGGGTACTTCCCTGTAGCACTGCGCTGTAAACTCAAGCTTATCCTCGCTTTCGCTGTTAAGAATAAGCAGGTCGGTTGTCCAGAGCGTTCCGTCGTCGTCCGTGTAATCCAGAAGCCAGAGCGTTTCATAGGGTATGCCGTATTGCTGATAGAGCCTGTACAGACCAACGCCCCATATAACATTGGTTTCCTCTGGCTCTCCCACTCGCGTGTATTCGCATTCGCTCCAACGCTCTACATCATTGTATACGCTTGTCAGAGAGGACATCTGCATTTTGTCAGGCGCTGCCGTATCCAGTTTGTAAATAATGGGGTAACCGCTGGACATGGTATAGAACGTTACAACGCTGCCGTCTATGTATACCCCCTTTACCCCGAACCACGCAGGGTAAAAGCTGCCGTCGCAAATAATCTCCATCACACTATCATTATCTGAGAGCTGCCATTTGCCGTAAAAGTAATCCACAAGAAGCTGCGCGTTGCGCTTGCCGTCCTCCGATTTAGTCGCCGTGCCCATATCTGCGGGACTGCCCGACGGTATTTCCGTCGTATCCTCAGAAGCGAACTCGCTGTCCGAGTTTGTTCCCGCCGTCGTACTTGCAGGAGCGGGCTGAGTTTCCGAAACCGTTTCCGCCGTCGCGCCTGCAGAAGCGGGCAGGCTGTCCGAGTTTGCCTCGGAAACTGCGCCGCCCTTGCAGCCGCACATAAGCAGCGCTGTAAGGCAGCATAAAAGCAGCGCTGTAAGGCAGCATAAAAGAGTCGATGAGCGTTTGGTTGAATGCTTCATAGACAATTCCTCCTTGTTTATTCTACAACAAGATTGAGCTTGGGAAATGACGTTACAAAGTCATCATATGGCATTCTGGTGTATTTTACTCCACAGCTTGAACCCCAGTTCGCGTGGTATAAATAAACGTAAGACGTATCGGTTTTTGCCACTATCATGCTGTGAATGCCACCGCCTTTGTAAGCAACGTTGATATAAGTCCCTGTGCCAAGTGGCATAATATATCTTCTGACGTTATTTTTTGTAAGCGACAATCCATTACTTCCATAATTCGTAGCGGTGCTGCCATATTCATTGAGGCTGTCTGAATGATACGCTTTATAAACATACCTTCCAAACCCCACACACTGAATTGAGTTTTCAAACACCTTGCAATCACAGCTTATACCAGGGTTGCAATCGTTGCCCAAATTACCGCCGTGGCAAGTGCATGGCACAGTGCCGTTTTTATTAAAATATGACGTATTTGCAGGGTATTCTGCAAGGGGGAACGGCTCTGCGACGCAAGTCATCAGAATATCGTCCGACGGGTCATAATCGTACTTGTCTAATTCCCTGTTATCCTCAAAATGACCGAACTCCATGCCAAAGCTCTCGTAAATATCGGGCATAATTTGCTGTTCCGTTGTTTCTTCAACGGGTTCAGCCGCTATAGCGGTAACTCCGAAAGTGTTGACAGCCATAGCTGCCGCAAGAATTACAAGCTTGATTTTGTTGAGTTTCATGTTTACTTTTCTTTCTGAACGCCGTGCATATACACCGACGCTCTGCAAATTGTTTCCTTAAGCAATATACTGCTACCGGTCGCAGCATATTTTTAATACTTAATAAGTGCCGCAGGCGTGAACGCTTTGCTGTACTGTAACCGCTTTCACAGTCTGCAAGCGTCAAGCTGCAGGCTGGGCGTCCCTACTAAAACTATCAATATTGGACGCATCTATAATAAGTCCTGTCCTGTCGCTCTTTTTTTCGATAAGCCGTCCTTTTTCGGAAACGTATAAAGCTCCCGATACGGGCATCGCAGCTCCGTCTGTATACGCATTCTCGCCGCCTGTATAAACAATGATTGTGCCGTCGGAGATGATTGTTCCGCGCACAAAGAACCAACCTTTCTCAAGGATAACCTTTCCGCCGTTCTCAATGTATAATTCCCGTCAAGTTCAGCCCCGTTTTTAAGACGAGCGTGTTTTATATTCTGACGCTTTTGTTCAGGACAGATACGGGCGCGTCAGCCCACGGCTCGACGGTTTCGGCGTATTTTATAAACTTTTCAAAGGAACACTTTTTCTCTGCCGCAGAAACGGGTACGGAAAATGCGAAAAGCAGTAACACAGTTGTCAGAAGGAACGCGATTGTCTTTTTTATAAAAATCCCCCTTTAAGATTATGTTTATTCCGATAATTATATTGAACTTCTATCAGTTCAACGTAATTCGAGGTCTATTCCTCTCTATAAATATAAACTGCCTAAAAGCGGAAAATGTGAGTACATTTTTTTATTTTTTCAAAACTTTGGCGCTTTTAGCCAAATCAATCAATTCGCTTTTGGTCAAATTTGATGATAGGTCAATATAGTACCCCTGAGCTCAACCGGCTGCGCCACGCAAAGTATTTCAGGGACTTTAACGGCATTCAGGAGCATATGCGTCACCACGCCGCAATAATCCGACCCAAGTTAAACGTTGTGCCTTATGCGCTCGTTAAGGAGATGGCTCCCTAGGAATAGGCAGCCGGAAAAGCCAAAGGGCGGCAATATCGCTTATTTTCCCTCTTTGCTTTTGGAAAGCATTCTGATACCATCGCTTATAGCAATGTCCAGTCTGCTCCATGATTCGCAATAATATAACCCCTCGTCCCTGTCGTATTCAATCAAACTCGGACGCTCAAAGATAAAACTGCCTGCAAACTCAAACCTTGCCGACGCTTTTTTGAATCCGTTTTTGAACCACATACGCCTGTATTCAACAGGCCCGCCTTGTCCCAAAATCCGCTTAGGAAGAAATACGGCATTATTGACGTCTTCCAACGTTTTCGGGTAAATATCGGATAGCTTTATAAACGTGACGGGAAGCAGCTCGTTGAGTCCCTTAATATCTGCGTCACATTGTATGTATTTTTCTACTGCCAGCAATACGTATTTATCAAATCCCTCGGGACGATAAACATAAACGTCATTTGGCTGCCACGGGCAGGCAAATGGCTTTATCGTGTCAAGTTCGGTATTCCGTCAACCTCGCTTGCAACCAAGGGCGACAGCATTACATTTTCAACGCCGACTATCGAGGGCACGGTTCTCCGCAGAAACAAGCCGGACGGCAGCGGAAAGCACCCGTGGAAAGCGGAGGTTACCGAGGGCGAAAAGGACGTTCCCGCAAGCGTTGTTACTGACTGGTACAAGTCGGTTTATGAGCCGGCTTACGCGACAACTCTGCCCGAAACTTTACCGACAGAAAACGAGGAGGTTTAATCTATGGAAAACGAGCGCAGTTCTTTAATTACAATCGGCGGTGAGCAGTACGAAATGGTTCTAACAACACGCGCGACAAAGGCTATTTCCACCCGCTACGGCGGTTTGGACAATCTCGTCGACAATCTGATGAAATCCGAGAATATGGAGATGGCGCTTGATGAAATCGTGTGGCTGATAACGCTGCTGTGCAATCAGGGAATACAGATTCACAACCTCAAAAACGAGGATAGGAAACCGCTGCTCAACGAGGAAACCGTGGAGCTTCTCACCTCTCCCGGCGAGCTTGCGGAGTACAAGGACGCAATTACCGAAGCTATGCTGAAAGGCACAAAGCGGAATGTGGAAAGTGAGCACCGAGCCGGTGTGGCAGACACCTCAAAAAACACAGTAACAGCCGGGTGAACGACGCAGAATCGTTCACCCGGCTGTTTTATTACGGAACGGCGCAGCTGCACCTTGCTTCGGAGGAGGTGTGGCTTATGCCGTTCGGCTTTCTGATGGATCTGTGGGAGTGCCATAAGCAGTTTGTGGGGATTGCTAAACCTAAGCGGGAGATGGATATTGATGGGGTTGTGCCGATGGGAATTTGATTGGAAAAGTGGTTGAAAAATGTGGAAATGCGTGGTATAATGGATTTATAAGGGTGGTTAATCTGCCGTATAAATCGGAATTTTATGAGGTGAAGAACAATGAGAATAAGGCCATATCAAAATAAAGATTTTAATACTATATCTCAATGGATAACAGAGGAACGTTCACACGCTCTATGGTGTGCAAATTTAATACCTTATCCACTGGAGAAAAAAGATTTTGATGATTTATTGCAAGAAGCGGAAGAACGATTTGGAGATAGTCCCTTTGTTGCAACTACGGATGATGGAACGCTGGTTGGTTTTTTCTGCTTTTCTGTGAATTTGAATACAAATGAAGGTATGCTCAAATTTGTAGTGGTTGACAATGCTATAAGGAATAAAGGATATGGATGTGAAATGATAAAACAGGCTGTTAAATATGCCTTTGAAATAGCGAAAGCAGATGCTGTGCAATTGAATGTTTTTCCTGAAAATCCTGGCGCAAAGAAATGTTATGAAAAAGTGGGATTTAGCGAACGAGCATTAACAGAAAATGCGTTTCGCTTTAAGGACGAATTATGGGGAAGGTGCAATATGGTTATTACAAGATAAGACTGTAAAATTCCTATTTATCGAGCAGTTAATTAAACGAAAGGGTGAGTATTATGTTTAGCAAATGATAGATTGTCAATACAAGTGCAACACAATTACGAAAAAAATATCTTAAGCACCTCGAAGGGAGTAAGAAAATTCAAGCGTTTTCTTGGACGATTGTTTATAAGGCAGACAATGTTCTGCAAATCATCATCAGAAATATCAGCAAACGAAGTGCCTTTCGGGAAAAACTGCCGCAGAAGTCCATTGGTATTTTCATTTGTGCCACGCTGCCAGGGCGAGTAAGGGTCGCAGAAATAAACTTTCATACCGGTTGCTTCGGTAAGCTCTTGATGAGCCGCAAATTCTTTCCCGGATAAATATAGCACCCCCCACCTGCCAACCAGCAGGTGGGGGGTGCTTTGCCCGTTTCCGGGCTGTTGTGGCAAAGAACCGTAATTTTGATAGAAACCCTTAAAGGGGGTGCAACTTCGGTTCAGAGGGGGGTGCAGTTCTCGATTTGAGGGGGTGCAGTTTTTCACCAACTGCACATCTGTAGGCGTAAACCAAGCGTTTAAACCGTCCCGACAAACCGGAATTTATCATTCCATTCTCGACAGCAAAAAAGCAGGACGCTCGCCTATTAAAACAGAGTCAGTAACATCCATTACTTCACGATTATCATTCGCGTATTCATCCACAAAACTCTCCTCACTGTCAAAAACAAGCTCTTCTCCATAACACAATTTTCCGGATTGAGGAGTAAGTTCCAAATATACAGTTTTACCTTCAAGATAAAATGTTAAAACAGTATGGTACTTCTGTTTTTGCCTATCATGCAAGAGCCAAATCTTACTCGGAATACCACGCTCATCAAGAATGGCTCTCCTCAAAACAACAGCATCATTGCATGTGCCCACCTTTGCTTTCATGGTATCTTTAGGATCCTGAATGCAGTATTCGGTCAATAAACGCTCAAAGAACGCTTTATCAACACCTTTCGTCATATCAGGTTTATATATTTTACCATTCAAATAAAATCCGTATTCGTAACCATTATTCAAAAGTTCCTGCTTCAACAGCTTACACGCTTCCTGTATCAACATCACTATTCCTCCGTTAAATTCCGATTTGTCGAAATTATTTTACCATAATGCAGCCCATCAAACAATAACAAAAAAGTCCACCGTAATTCTATCAAAATTACGGTGGACTTATGGTGGAGCCGAGGGGAATTGAACCCCTGTCCGAAAACCCGTCCTCACAAATTTCTCCGAGTGCAGTTTATCTTTTAGATCTCCCTTGCCCGAACGCCGACAAACAGGCTTTCAGGCTTGGCAGCCTTTGGTACATCACAGATTACAAGGCGACTCATCAGTGACGTTCACCGCTAATCGACGCCATATCCCCGCCCGCGGTACTGCGAGGTATGACGGCAGCGCGCTTAGGCAGCTGCTAAAACGAGATTGTCGTCTGCGTTTAAATTTAAGGTTGCGACGATTAAAGTGATTTCGCCCTCACTACTCGCTTATCGTGCCTCAGGATCCCCGTCGAAGCCTTTACGGCCCCATGCAGATTCCCTTACAGATATTATACCACTCCGCAGCGCCGTTGTCAAGCGGAATTTTTTTAATTCGTAATTCGTAATGCGTAATGCGTAATGAATGTGTCACCTGCCGCCCTTTTGGGGCAACTGTGCAGACATCGTGTCTGCGCTGCGCGAAGGATTTGAATAACCGCCGCAGCCGACGCTCGGTCCGAAGGCGGCACAACAATTACGAATTACGCATTACGCATTGAATCTCACGCCGACTGCGCGCCGCCCAGCAGGCAGCGCAGATAGCTGTGCGCCTGCGCCTTTGTGCCGCTTGAGTTTACGCAGCAGCGCCTCCACACAAGAATAAGCGTGCTGCCGAAGTGCTCCGCCGCTATCTCGCGGGGAATGCGCCCCTGTTTGGTGCAGCCCGCGAATATGCCGCACAGCCGAGCCGCAAGGAAGCTGCTGAAGCTTCCTGCCGCATAGCCGCGCAGGTCGTTGTTCTCAAGAACGTTTCGTATTTCGCAGATATTCGCGGCGGTAAAGTCGTACAGCCTGTCGAACAGCGCGCAGGGCAGCGCGTCCTGCGGTATCCTGCGGCATTCATCGGTGAAAATCTGCTCGCTTACGCAGTGCCAGCAGTAGTCAAGAAGGTCGTACTTGTCGTTAAAATAATTGTAGAATGTTGCACGCGGATACTGCGCTTTCTCGCAAAGCTCATTTACCGATATGCTTTCAAAGGATTTGCACATAAGCAGCTCCATCATGCTCCTGTGAAAGTCCCCGAGAACTCTCGCCGCGCCCCGTTTTATTCCTTTTCTGAGATCGTATTTCATTTTCCGCTCTCCTTTTCATATGCGGCATACCGCCGCAGCCATATTTCCAACTGCGCCCGTCCATATCCGCGCGCCTGTATAAATCTTACCATACGCCGGGATAGCCGTCCCGACTTTTTCTGCCCTTTTCGGCTTGCTACCTGCATATCACCATTGTGCCGCACCTCTTCTCAGAATTGTGTGTTATACGTTTCAAAAAAAAGCTTGACGTGCGCGTCTATAAGCCTCATGCACTCCTGCTCGCGCTCGGGCTGCCTGTCGCATACGCCCACAAGCACTATCACGGGCGCCACGTACATAAGCGCCATCTGCTCCGCCCCGCGGTCGCTGAGCGTTCCCGCCGCTATAAGCTGCCTGAAAAGCGCCGCGTGGTAGTCTACAAGCATTGTTACATAGCGCTTTGTGTAGAGCGCCGCAAGCTCGCTGCTGCGAAACTGCTCCACCGTCAGCATTCTGCGGAATCCGCTTACAAACTCGTCGTGAAGCGAAAACTCCGCCAGCCGCCTTACCTTTTCCACAAGCGCCGCTTCCGTTATCTGCGTGAAATGCTCCGTGTCCTGCTCAGCGTCTGTCAGATGCACGGATATGCCGAGCGTATAGTCCGAATAACGCTTCCGTGCCTCCTCAAACAGCGCCTCGAATATCGCCTGCTTGCTTTTGTAGTGCTTGTAGAGCGAGGGCGCCTTTATTCCCACCGCCGCCGCTATCTGCTCAACGCTCACCGCGTCAAAGCCGCTTTGCGAAAACAGCCGCAGCGCCTGCGCCAGTATCCGCTCCCTTGTCGATTCCGCCATTGCGCTTCCCCCTTTTAGGCTAATGCCCGTTAGCTATATTATACGCTAATAAACATTAGCTGTCAAGGGGGGGTAGAACGTTTTTTATAACTTTTTTCAGACTGACGACGCAGGTGTGCCTTTCTCGCCAGTCTTGCTTTACGGCTCTTTTATCCATAATCTGTCCGTAGCCGTATTTCGGCAGAAGCGTCTGTCATGCTCTGCAAGCAGCATTGTCGGGGAGAATTCCCCGAGAAGCCGCTCCAGCTGAATGCGCGAGATTATATCAACGAAGTTGAGCGGCTCGTCCCAGATGTAAAGGTCCGCGCGCTGCGAAAGGCTGCACGCAATCAGCGCCTTTTTCTTCTGCCCCTCGCTGAGCTCCTGCGCGCTTGCACGCAGCTCGTCGTGCGTGAAGCCAAGCCGCGCGAGTATCGCACGCATGAGGTCGGGATCGCCGCCGCGCGCTTGCGCTATCTCGTCAAGGCTGCCGCAAAGCGCCGAGGCGTCCTGCTCCGCAAGGGACACGGTTATGCCCGCCGCCCTGCTTATACTGCCGTCAAACTCAATGTCACGCGCGCCCGCGAATATGCTCAGCAGCGTTGATTTTCCGCAGCCGTTGCGCCCCGAAAGGCACAGCCTGTCGCCGCTGTAAAGCGTGAAGCTTACGGGCGCGCACAGCGCCCTGCCGCCGCGGTAGGGCACAACGCCCTGCGCGGTGAGAAGCGCTCCGCTGCGCTTTATTGCGGCGGGCAGGCGCAGGCTCTCGCTCTTTTCGCGGTTTTTCAGCAGGCTCTCCTTTTCCTCGGCGGTGGCAAGGCGGCGGCGCTCGGTGGAAAGCGCGCGCTTCATCATCGCCTTGGACTTTGCCGCCTCGTACGGGCGGCGTGTAAGCGACTTCTCCACCTTAACGGGGTCGAACCCTATCTTGCGCCGCTCGGACGTGTCCGCCCACTCGCGGCTGCGGCGCGCCGCCTCGCGCAGGCGGGAGATCTCCCCGCGCAGCTTTTTGTCCTGCATTTCCTCGAACGCCTGCCTGCGCTCGAAATTCTCCTGCCATACCGCGTACCCGCCCTTTACAAGCTCGATATCCGCGCGGTTTATCGACAGGGTGTGGTCGGTGCAGCGCTCCAGCAGGTCGCGGTCGTGAGATACGAGTATAAAGCCGCTTTTGCGCGAGAGATACTCCGCCACAGCGTCGCGCGCGGCGTCGTCAAGGCAGTTTGTCGGCTCGTCTATCAGCGGAAACGCGCCGTCGTGCAAAAACAGCATACACAGCAAAAGCCGCGTCTGCTCGCCGCCGCTGAGCGTTGAATACGGGCGGTAGAGCACCTCGCCGTCCGTGCCTATTGCCGCAAGCTCACGCAGCAGCTGCCACTCCTGCGCCTCGGGGCATACCTGCGCGAATATTTCGCTGCCCGTCATATCCCTGTCGGGCACGTCAAACGGGAAGCAGACGAGCCGTACGGGCACGTCTGTCGTGCCGCTCGCGGAAAGCTCCCCCGTGAGCAGCCGCAGCAGCGTTGTCTTGCCTCTGCCGTTGCGCCCCACAAGCCCCGTTTTCCACGCCGTGTCTATGCTGAACGAGGCGTTCTCAAAAACGGGAACGCTGCTGCCGTCATAGCAGAATGTGATGTTCTTTACGTTTATCAAAGCCATATTCTATGCCTCCTCTGAACATGCGCTGAAACGCGCGCAAAACAAAACAGCCGCAGGAATTTCTCCCGCGGCCGTATCACACCGTTCACGCCGAAAACACCCGCACATAACGTGCGGCTCAAACGGCGCGCAAAAAAGGCATAATAATGGGTCGGAGCAGAGAAATTCCTGACGCAGACACAGAAAACGCTCCCGCCGATAAGGGCAGGCTTTTGTTTAATGTTGTCCGCTTGTTATCAGAAATCTCTGCGCATTTCTCCGACCTCTTTCATTCTTGAATTACGCGGGCGAACTTTCCCCGCATTACCTGCATTATAGCACTGTCGCGCGCGTTTGTCAAGTGTTGGCGCGCAATTTGTACATTCGTAAAATTTTATACACAAGTTTATCTGAGCGCCGCTATCACCGCGAACTTATATCAATTCGTAATTCGTAATGCGTAATGCGTAATTATATCCGACTAAATCCGAACCATGCCCGATATAAGCGTGGAACAAATTTATAAGAATAATTACGAATTACGCATTACGCATTGATTAAAGCTTACCATAATTTGGTAGGTGTCGGGTATGTCGGCTTACTATATACTTTTATATATTTTTTTTATTTTTTCTATACAAAAGGGTTAGTAAACCCGGCACACCCGACACCCTTTCGCTTTCGACTTTACACCGCTACTTCATTTTTCTTATAAATTCGCGCCGCGCTTATACCAATACGTAATTCGTAATGCGTAATTATATCCGACTAAATCTGAATCATGCCCGATATAAGCGTGGAACAAATTTATAAGAATAATTACGAATTACGCATTACGCATTGATTAAAGCTTACCATAATTTAGTAGGTGTGGAAGGTGTGGAAGCTTGCTATATACTTTTTATATATTTTAATTTTTCTATAAAAAAGGGTTATATAACCTTCCACACCTTCCACACTTCCATAATTCAGCACATTATTTTCTTCCGCATTTACGCCGTTTCTTCATTGTTCTTGTGAATTATGCATTGACATGAGCGTGGAACAAATTTATAAGAATAATTACGAATTACGAATTACGCATTATGCATTACGAATTTCTTTATGTTCATGTCTGCTCCTTCCTCGGCGTGCGTTTAAGCAGCCGTTTGTATGTAAAGTCTATAAGGAACGCCCCGAGCGGCGCCGTTATAACAATTCCCAGCACCGCCACGGTAAGCACGGTGTTTCCGCAGGCAAGCCCCGCCGCCAGCGGCACAGAGCCTATAGCCGCCTGCACCGTCGCCTTCGGCAGGTACGCAAGCACACAGAAGAGCCGCTCGCGCGCCGAGAGGGGCGTTTTTATAAGGCAAAGCAGCACGCCCGCAGACCTGAACAGCAGCGCCGTGAGTATAAGCGCCGCCGCGGAAAGCCCCGCGCCCGCCATATAGCGCACGTCCACCGCCGCGCCCACAAGCACGAAAAGCACCGCCTCCGCCGCTATCCACAGCTTGCCCGACTTCTGCGAGAGCCGCTGCGTTACGCACTCGGGGCAGCGCAGCTTTATAACGCACGCCATGCTTACCACCGCAAGCAGCCCCGAAAACGCCACATACGGCTCGAGAAGCTCCTCCGCGCTTAGAAGCAAAAACGCCGTGCCAAGGATAATTATAAGCTTCGCAGAGTTTCGGATATAACGCCCGCGATTGTATGCCGCCGTAAAGAGCGCCGCAAGCAGCGCGCCGCAAAGCGCCCCCGCAATCACGCCGAGCGCTATTGACATGGGTATGTCGAGCAGGCCCGCCGCCGACGCTCGGCCCGCCGCCGACGCTCGGTTCGCAGCCGACGCTCGGCCCGCAGCCCTTACGCCCTCGCCCTGCGCCATGCCCAGAAACGAGGTGAACAGCACTATAACGAAGATATCGTCGCACGAGGCGCCCGCAAGCACAAGCTGCGGAATGCTCTTGTCCGTGCCGTAGCCCTCCTCCATAAGGCGCACCATACGCGGCACCACAACAGCGGGCGACACCGCCGCAAGCACCGCGCCCATAACCGCAGCCTCAACCCTGCTTACGCCGAGAAAGAGCGGCGCAGCAAGCACATAGCCCGCTATCTCGCACGCCGCAGGCACGCAGGACATCAGCGCGGCGGGTCTGCCAACGCGCTTAAGGTCCGCAAGGTTAAGCGAAAGCCCCGCCTTAAGCAGGATTATGACAAGCGCTATCTTGCGCAGGTCTGCGGATATTGCGAGAATGCTTTCGTCAAGCAGCCCCAGCGCGCAGGGCCCCGCAAGCACCCCAACAAGCAGCATACCCACGATTGACGGCAGCCGCAGCCGTTTGAACAGCGCGCCCGCGCCAAGTCCTCCAAGCAGGATAACAGCAAGCGATAAAAACATACGTCCTCCTATCTCCGCTGCACAGGGTAACAAAAAAGCTGACGCTCTGCGACCTGTGCAAAGGCACAATAATAGTCACAGAAGTCATCAGCTTTGAAAAAGCGGTTTCGGCAAACGCCGTGGGAGAACCTCATTCCCGAATGTATTATAGCACGTCTGCGCGGGTTTTGCAAGTGGTTTTTACGCTTTTACCGCGTTTTCCTCAAGAAAATCCGTAATTATCCCCAGCGTCTGTTCCGCCCAGAATTCCCGCCCGCCGTGGTGCGCGCCCTCGACGGCGTAAAACCGCGCCCTTTTGCCGCACTCGCGCAGGCGCTCGTAAAGTATGCAGCTCTGCCCGAACGGCACGGTTTCATCGTTTGTGCCGTGCAGGATAAGCACGGGCGGCAGCTCGCGCGCGGGGGTGATGTAGCGCGTTACCACGGTCGGCTCGTAAAGCTCGGGGTGGTCGGGGACGGTAACGCCGCCGATAAGCAGCCCTGCGGGGCAGTCAGCCGTGGTGTGGTCGTATGCGGAAAGCTCGTCGTTCATGCGGGAGATATCGACAACGCCGTAAAGGTCGATGATACCCCTCACCGCAGAGGAATGCTCCATATAAACGTCCTCCTCATATTCCGAGCCCGCCGTTATCCCGCCGAGAAGCGCGGTGTGCCCGCCCGAGGAATCCCCCATGAGAAAGACGTTGTCCGCGTTAAGCCCATACCTTGGGGCTATCCCCTTGATAAAGCGCACCGCCGCCTTTACGTCAAGCACCTGCGCGGGGAACGGCGCAGCCTCAGCGCCCCTGTACTGCACCGAAGCCACCGCCGCGCCCTTGTTTGCAAGCAGGCACAGGCGCGGAATGGTCTGCGGTATGTTCTGCCAGTGGAACGCAGAGCCCGTAACATACACGACAAGCGGCGTGCGCGGGGTTATCCCGTCGGGCAGGATAAGCTGAACGTAAAGCGGCGCACCGTCGCGCTCGATGTACTTTATGTCGCGGATAAGGTTCATCTCAAAGTTGTCCGTGCGCACGTCTAGGCTTATCATGCCCTCCGCGCGCGAGGGGCTGCGGGGAAAATCCTCCCGCGGGATATATCTCGGTGTTACCATGGTTTGCTCCTTTACTTAATTACTTCCAGTTCCTGTCAATTCATAATGCGTAATGCGTAATTATATCCGACTAAATCTGAACCATGCCCGATATAAGCGTGGAACAAATTTATAAGAATAATTACGAATTACGAATTACGCATTGGTCAAGATTTCCAGTTTCTGTCGAAGCTCGGGGCTTCAAGCGCGGGGTTCGAGGTGTGCGGGCGCCTTTTCGCGTGCCTTGTGATGTGCTCGGATATGTCGAACGCCTTTTTTGCGGGGCGGTTCGCGTACTCCTCAAAGTAATGGTTCACGGAGCGCTCCAGAGCCTTTGTCCTGCCGAGCCTGCCCCTTATTACAAGCACGGACGTCCGCTCGAAACCGTACTGATTAAGCTCCGCGCGGTCGAACACGGTAGCGCCCGCCTCGTCCACATGGTAGCCCAGAAAGCGCGAGGGCAGGTAATAGCTGCGTATCTCGCCCTTAAGGGTAAGCGCGCAGGGGTCGGCTTTCGGGTTGCGCTGCGCTCCCTCAAACGCCGCAAACGGGATATACCACATCCTGCGGCATATCTCGCAGCGCCCGCGCCATACGTATTCTCCCGCATACTCGCTGTAAACCATGCCGTCGGGCAATATGTCGAAATAGGTGTAGCGGCTGTTACGGCGCACCGCCTTTTCGGTGAAGTACGCCCCGATAAACGCCGCCGCCATACCGACCGCCGCGCAGCCTGTGATTATCCCCAGCATAAGCAGCAGAAACTCGCGCCCGCCCTCGGGGCGCAGGTTAAGCACGATATTAACCACGCAGAACACGCTTATAGCCGCAAGCGGCACGAGAAGCGTTATCATGGCGCTTTTCTGCCTGCGGCGGTAGCGCGCCGTGTCCGCATGAAAAAAATATCGCATGACAACACCTCCCGTTATGATATCAGAGCTCCGCGCCCGCTATTATACCGCACGCGCGGTAGTGCCTGAGCGGATACTGCCGCACCTCGACGCCCTTTTCCGCGGCAAGCTCGCGGATATGCGCGGTAAGCGGGCTGTCGGGATCGCGCAGCAGCACCAGCCGCGGTATCCTGCGCAGCAGCACTCGCGTGGTTTCGCCGATACTCGGCTTTACAAGGTTTATGTCCTCCACGCCGAAAGCCTGCGCTATCTCCCGCGCCTCGTTCGCACCCGACGCTCGGGTCGCACCCGACGCTCGGGTCGCACCCGACGCTCGGTCCGTGCCGCTGCCGCCTATGGCGGACGGCTCGGCCGCTTCCCCGCAGCCGAAGCGGCTCTCCACCGCGTTTATGAACTCGTATGTCCTGTCGCGCCCTGCAAGCTCCGCAAAATAGTGCGCGCCGTGAAAATCGCTCTGCCCGATAAGGTCAGGGCGCAGCACCGTCCTGCTGAAAAGCCCCGATACTACGCTGTTAAGGCATGAGCAGGGCAGGAAAATATCGTCGTGCGTGCCGCAGATATCGCACAGCCCCGCAGGGTCTGAAAGCACCGCCGCGCGGCTGTCGGGGCGCTCGTTTTCGGGGAACTGCGCAAGCGCTTCCTCAAGCTGCCGCACTATCGCGCCCTTGCCCGTCCAGCCGTCAACAAACTGAACGCTCCCGGGGCTATGCCGCGCGAGTATGTAACGCATGGCGTTCCTGTCTATTCCGCGCCCGCGTACTATGGATATGGAGTAATGCGCCGCGTCCACCCCGAAAAGCCGCTTTATGCAGCGCTTTATCAGCACCCCGACAGGCGTGCCCGCCCTCGCCAGCGACACCAGAGCCACGCGCCTGCCGCGCAGCTCCATTATAAGCCGCGACACGCGCTCAACCGCCGCCGCAGTAACGCCCGCCCACTCCGAAAGCCCGCGCTTATACAGGCGCAGGTACTCCTCCGACGGCTCGTACTCCGCGGGGAGAAGCTCGCTGTAATGCACGCCGCTTCGTATCAGCGGCTCGCGCTCGCGCGCGGGCAGCGGGGTAAGCCGCCCTGTGATATCCTTAAGCAGTATCTCCGCGTCCTCATGCAGAATGCTCGTCCTCACGCACTGCGCACGCCAGCGGCACAGCGCCGTCCTTGCGCCGCCCGCCGCGCCGCAGAGCGCTTCAACCGCTTCATCTGAAGGGTCGGGCGCGTCCGTCATTACCACGGAAAGCGCGCACGGGACGCTGTTATAGAGATACACCCTGCGCTGCGGGTCGTAAAGGCTTGAGAGCGTATGGCGGCTTCTTATGGGGTAGCCCTGCGCCGCAGAGGGCAGCATGGGGCTGCGCGTCTGCCCGTGGACAAGCACGCGATAGCCGCGCTCCTCAAGCATCCGCCCGAGAATAAGCGGGGGCAGGCAAAGCTCCTCCGTGCCTATTATCTCGATAAGCTCTCCCTTTTGAACAAGCGGCAGTATATCCGCGCACAGCTCCCCGCAGAGGCTTTCCGCCTCGTCAAACAGCCGCCGCGCGTCTGTGCCGCGCCGCGCGTCATACAACGCGTTCACGCTCAGCGTAACATCGGGGGCGCGCCGCGCGGGGGCTTCGTCGGGCAGGAACTCCTGCGCAAGCAGCGCGGACGGCTCCCTGCCGCCGAACGCCTGCTCAAAATCATGCGCCGCGCAAAGCTCTATTCCGCGCTGCGCGAACAGCCGCGCGCTCTCCGCGCTTGCGCACAGGGCAGCCGCTATTATGCGGCAGTCGCTTCGGATAAGACCGCGCAGGCTGTCTGCAAGCGCCGCCGCGGTGCGCCCCGTTGTGTATTCGTCGTCAACCAGCACCACCGCGCGCGCCCTGCGCAGCACGTCGTCGTCGCGCACGCACAGGGTGTGCTCCGTGGCGTGGCTGTGCCGCTCTGAGAACAGCCGCCTGCCGAAGTGCGCGGGCAGCGGCTCGCGCGTGGTTGAGATGTAAAACCCGCCGAGCGCCTCTGCAACATACGCGCCGAGCGCCACGGCAGTTTCCGCAAAGCCTATCACAACGATATCCGCGCCGTCAACGCGCCCCGCGACAAGCTCCGCCAGGGCGGAAAACTCGCTCTCCGCCTCGTGCGGCGCGGCGGGGAAATGCTTCGCCTGCCGCCTGTTTATGATGATAAAATCGCGCTGCGAGTTGTTCTCTCGCTTTGCAGGGGAAAACCGGTTGTTCATGATATGCTCCCTTATGTCTGCGCGGGCTTCTTATCGGCGGCAATCGCCCTGAACGCCTGCTCAAGCGTGTTCACGCCTATTATCTGTATGCCCGCAGCGTCCGATTTGGACAGCGCCCTGAACGCCTGCTTAGGTATAATGCACTTGCTGAAGCCGAGCCTTGCCGCCTCGCGCACGCGCTCGCGCGTGTGGCTTACAGCGCGTATCTCGCCGCCTAAGCCCACCTCGCCGAATACCGCTATGTCCTCGGGTATCACCTTGTCGCAGAGCCCGGAATAGAGCGCCATGGCTACCGCAAGGTCCGCCGCGGGCTCGTCCAGCCGCAGCCCGCCCACGATATTAACGTACACGTCTACCCCGCCGAAGAAGAAGCCCGTACGCTTTTCAAGCACGGCAAGCAGCATATACAGGCGGTTGTAGTCGAACCCCGTTGCAACGCGGCGCGGCGCGGAAAGCGACGACTTTGTGACAAGCGCCTGCACCTCCGCGAGTATGGGGCGCGTGCCCTCCACAGAGCACACCACCGTGCTGCCCGAAACGCTCTTAAGCCGCCCCGAAAGCATCATCTCCGAGGGGTTGGTGACCTCGCTCAGCCCGCTGTCGTCCATGTTGAACACGCCTATCTCGTTCGTTGAGCCGAATCGGTTCTTGATAGCGCGCAGAATGCGGTAGGAAAGCTGCTTTTCGCCCTCGAAATACAGCACCGTATCGACTATATGCTCCATTATCTTGGGACCCGCAATGCCGCCGTCCTTGTTTACGTGGCTTACAATAAACACGGGTATCTCCTCGGACTTCGCCATGCGCATAAAGGCGTTGGTGCACTCGCGCACCTGCACAATGCTGCCCGCGGAGGAAGAAGCCGCGCTCGTGGTTATCGTCTGTATCGAGTCTATGATGACGATTTCGGGCTTATTCATGCAAACGGCGCGCACAATGCTCTCGCAGCTGTTGTTCGAGGCGAGAAAGAGGTTGTCCGAGCATACGCCCAGCCGCTCCGCGCGCAGCTTTATCTGCCGCTCGCTCTCCTCGCCCGATACGTAGAGGATAGTATGCTCCCCGCCCATATGCCCGCATATCTGCAGCAGCAGGGTGGACTTGCCTATGCCCGGGTCGCCGCCGATAAGCACAAGCGAGCCCTTGACAAGCCCGCCGCCCAGCACCCTGTCAAGCTCTGAAAGCCCCGTGTTGTAGCGCGTTTCGTCCTCGTAGGATATGTCGCCTATCCTGCTGTATTTGAACTCCGCCGCGGGCGCGCTGCTTTTCTGCGGTGAAGCGGGCAGCGTTTCCTCTATGGTGTTCCATGCGCCGCAGGCGGTGCAGCGGCCGTTCCACTTGGGGTACTCCTGCCCGCACTCCGTGCATACAAAAACCGACCTAGCCTTAGCCATGTGTCCCTCCGATTCGCCTTACATCATTCCCACAAGGCGCATGATAAGCTCCGCTGCAAACACTCCGCCGCACGCGCACACCGCAACGGTAAGCAGTCCCCTTTCAAAAAACGCCAGCACCGCAGCCACAAGGAATCCCGCCGCCGCGCTTATCACCGAGTGCGAGCTGTAGAATACCGCGGGGATAGTCATTGCGGAGAGCACCGCGTACGGCACATAGTAGAGAAAATCCAGCAGGAAGCGCGATTTTATCTTCTTTCTGAACACCGCAAGCGGCAGCATTCTTACAAGATACGTTACAAGCGCCATAACCGCTATGCTTGCAAAAAGGTACGCCGCGTCACTCATCTGCGCTCACCTCCTGCTTTCTCGGGAAGAACAGCGCTCCCGCAGCCGCCGCTATCACCGTGCATATTATAACGGATATACCCGAGGAGATGCCCCCGAAGCAGGGTATGTAATAAAGCGCGCAGCTGAGCGCCGCCGCCGCTATAGAAGTCACCGCAACGCCCGCATTCTTTTTCGCGGGGGGAACGACTATAGCTATGAACATTCCGTAAATTGCGATACCGAGCGCGGATTTAAGGAAATCGGGCAGAATGCCGCCCAGAAGCGCGCCGCACGCCGTACCCGCCGCCCAGAATATGTACGGCAGCGTGACAAGCCCGTACATATACGCGCTCGATACGCTCCCCTCGCGCCCCGAAGCCACCGCGAACACCTCGTCCGTAACGCCGAACGCCGTTGTAACGCGGTGGAACAGCCCGTAGCGGCTGTCCAGCTTCTGCGAGAGCGAAAGGCTCATTAAGGCGTAGCGCATATTTATGATGAGCTGTGCGAGCGCCATTTCCACAAGGCCGCCGTGCGCGGCGATTATGCCTATGCCCGCCACCTGCCCCGCAGAGGTGAGATTCGTCATTGAAATGAGGATTGCCGCAAGCGGCGGTATGCCCATAGTTACCGCCGTTATTCCGAACGTAAAGGACACCGAAAGGTATCCCAGCGCTATCGGAAGCCCCCCTCGCAGCCCCTCAAAGTAATCTGCGCGGGCGTTTGTTGTATTTGTCGCCATTGTATCTCCCTTTCCGCACCAAAGCGGAACTTTGTTCTTTTGTCTATATTATCTTATTCTGCGTACCTTTACGCTAACGGTTTTCTTCGCAACCTGTGCGCTCTCAGGGGCAGCCTGCGGCGCGCTCTCGGAAGCAGCGGGCGCTGCCTTTACAGCGGGCGCTTCTGCGCTCGCTTCTTCAGCCGCCTTATAGCTCTGCTCGTAGAAATACAGCTGAGAGTTGAGCGCTTCCTCGCCCTCCGCGCGCCTTACATGGCGGTAAAGCCCGTCCGCGCCCTGCTCGCGCGCCTTTACGTTGTCGCGGCACATCGTGCGGAATATCCCGCATATCCTGTCCGCAAGCGCCTTGTCAAGCACGGGGGCTGCCACCTCTACGCGGCGCTCGGTGTTGCGCGTCATAAAGTCGGCGCTCGAGATGTACACGCGGCGGCGCTCCGCCCTGCCGAAGATGTAAATACGGCTGTGCTCAAGGAATCTGCCTACTATCGAGATAACGCGGATATTCTCGGTTTCGCCCTCAACGCCCGCGATAAGGCAGCATATGCCGCGCACCACAAGCTCCACGGTAACGCCCGCGCGGCTTGCCTCCGCGAGCTTTTCGATTATGTCGCGGTCGGTGAGCGAGTTTATCTTAATGCCGATGTAGCCGTCCTTGCCGTAGGTTATCTCGTTGTCGATGAACTCCACAATGCGGCTCTTCATGCCCTTGGGCGCTACAAGCAGCTTGTTTGTGCTTTCAACGGTGCTGCCCACCATAAGCGCGTTGAACACCACAGAAGCGTCAGAGCCGAAGTCGCGGTCCGCCGTCATCAGCGTAAGGTCGGTGTAGAGTTTTGAGGTGCGCTCGTTATAGTTGCCCGTGCCAACCTGCGTTATATAGGTAACGCTGTTATCCTCCCGCAGTGTTATAAGCAGCAGCTTTGAATGCACCTTGAGCTCCTCAAGCCCGTAGATAACGGTAACGCCCGCCTCCTCAAGCTGCTTTGACCAGCCGATGTTGTTCTCCTCGTCAAAACGCGCGCGCAGCTCCACAAGCGCAAGCACGTCCTTGCCGTTTTCCGCCGCGCGGATAAGCGCGTTAATTATCTTGCTGTCGCGCGCCACGCGGTAAAGCGTTATCTTTATCGAAGCCACCTGCGGGTTGTCCGCCGCCTCGTCAAGCAGGCGAATAAACTGGTTGATGTTCTCGTAAGGGTAATTGAGCAGGATATCGTGCTGCTTTATCTGCGTGATAAGCGGCACGCCCGTCTTTATCGCGGCTGAGCGCTGCGGGGTGAGCGGCTCGAAGAAAAGCTCCTTCTGCTTTTCAAGGCGGCGCTCCATAGCCGACATAAAGCCCATATCAAGCGGCGTTGTGCGGCAGAAGATGAAGCTCTCCTTTACGCCGAGTATCTTTGAAAGAACGTTCGCCGCCTCCGCGGGGGGCGCGCCGTAAAACTCAAGGCGCACGGGCTGGAGCTTCTTGCGCTTCTTGACAAGCTTGCTCATGATGTCGCGCAGGTCCACGTCGTGGTCGTAAAGCCCCTCGTCCATGGCGATATCCGCGTTTCGCGTAACGCGGAAAATGCAGCGCGAAATAATTTCAAAGTTAGTGAAAACGAGCTTTGCATATCTCGCAATAAGCTCCTCGCAAAGGATAAAGCGCCCCGAGCCCGGCAGGAACACCTGCCGCGGCAGGTTCTCCGAGGCGGGGAGAATACCGAACGTCACCTTGCCCGCAGGGTCGTCCTTTTTGCGGATAGCCGCGCCCACGTACACCTCGCCGCTTTTGAGAAACGGCACGGGGTGCTTTTTGTCCATTATGCCCGTAAACAGCAGCGGGCGTATCTCGCGGTTGAAGTACGCCTTAAGGAACGCTTCCTCCTCGGGGGTGAGCGCGTCCTCGCGGACGTGTTCAACGCCAAACGGCGCAAGACCTCTCACTATCTCATCGAACGCCCCGTCAAGCATTGGCAGCAGCTCGCGCACGCGCTTTGCAATGGCGGACAGCTGCTCCTTGGCAGTCATGTTTGTCTTGTTGTCGCGCTCCTTTGGCGCAAACATCATCTTGTCGTTAAGCGACCCCACTCTTATCATAAAGAACTCGTCCAGATTCGAGCAGAATATCTGCACGAACCGCAGCCGCTCAAAAAGCGGGGTGTCGGAATCGCGCGCTTCTTCAAGCACGCGCTCGTTGAATTTGAGCCAGGACAGCTCGCGGTTGTCGTAGAAATCGTTTCCCATGCGGCACACTCCTTTTCTTATGGGGCGCTTGGGCGCACGCACGCTCCCGCGCGGTATCGCCCTGTCTATGGCAAGCGCCCGACGTTTCATTCGGGCGCAAATATCTTACTTCTTAGCCTTAAGCTCCGCCGCCGTTTTGATAAAGTCGTTGAACAGCGGATGCGGGCGGTTGGGGCGCGACTTGAACTCAGGGTGGAACTGCACCGCAACGAACCACGGGTGAACCTCGCGCGGAAGCTCAACTATCTCAACAAGCTTGCCGTCGGGGGAAA
This sequence comes from uncultured Oscillospiraceae bacterium, assembly GCA_934446455.1. Lineage (GTDB taxonomy): Bacteria > Bacillota > Clostridia > Oscillospirales > Ruminococcaceae > CAG-115. The sequence goes on from CAKSEE010000045.1 coordinate 21,543, forward strand.
GTCCCGTGAACTTAAGTCCCTTTGCCGCAAGCTGCTCACGGTAAACGTTGTTGAACTCGTAGCGGTGGCGGTGGCGCTCGTAAACAAGCTCGTCGCCGTATACGGTGCGCGATATGGAGCCCTCCTCAAGCTTGCAGGGGTACAGGCCGAGGCGCATTGTGCCGCCCATGTCAACGCCCTTCTGGTCGGGCATTATATCGATAACGGGGTACTCAAACTTGCCGAACTCCGCGGAGTTGGCGCCCTCAAGGCCCGCAACGTGGCGCGCAAATTCAATAACCGCCATCTGCATACCAAGGCACAGCCCGAGGTACGGCAGCTTATGCTCGCGCGCGTAGCGCACAGCCTCTATCTTGCCCTCGACACCTCTGTCGCCAAAGCCGCCCGGCACGCATATCCCGTCAAGGCCGCCAAGCAGGCTGCCCGCCGTTTCGGGGGTGACTTCCTCGGAATTTATAAGCTTTATCGTAACGTCCGCGCCGTTGTCCGCGCCTGCGTGACGAATCGACTCCATAACCGAAATGTACGCGTCGGGCAGCGCAACGTATTTTCCCACAAGGCCTATGGTAAGCGGGTTCTTTGCGTTCTCCTGCCTGTGTACCATTGCTTCCCACTCGGAAAGGTCGGGCTTTCTGTCCTCAAGCCCTAAGTGGTGGCACGCGCTGTGCGCAAGACCCTCCGCCTCGAGCATGAGCGGTACTGCGTAAAGCGAGGGGGCGGTGAGGTTCTGTATAACGTCCTCCTTGCGGACGTTGCAGAACGACGCTATCTTCTCGCGCATTTCCTCGGGCACGGGCGCGTCGCTCCTGAGTACAAGCACCGTGGGCTGAATGCCTATGCTGAGCAGCTCCTTAACGCTGTGCTGCGTGGGCTTTGTCTTAAGCTCGTTGCTGCCCGAAATGAACGGCAGAAGCGTAACGTGAATGTACATTACATTCTCCCTGCCCTTTTCGTAGCTTACCTGACGTATAGCCTCAAGGAAAGGCGTGCTCTCAATGTCGCCGACTGTGCCGCCTATTTCCGTGATGATGACGTCGGGGCATTCCGCGCCGCTGTTTGCCGCGCGGTAAACGCGGTCCTTTATCTCGTTTGTGACATGGGGGATTACCTGCACCGTGCCGCCGAGGTAGTCGCCGCGGCGCTCCTTGTTGAGG
>CAKSEE010000046.1 GCA_934446455.1 uncultured Oscillospiraceae bacterium
TAAGCGACAGGTACAAGACAATAGTGCTTGACGCTGACGAGAGTATGTCTGCGTGGAGCGGCTGTGTGGGCGAGTTTTACAGCGGTGCTGCGTGTGCGGGCGCTATCTCTGACCTGTCGGACAGCGCCGTGGTGCGTCACAGGGCTTCCCTTGCACGTGAAAAGGAAACAGGTGTGGCAATAGACTATTCGGATGATATAATTTACTGCATAATTAACGGATGCGGCAGGCTGTTTACGCATATTGCGGCAAGCGAGAAGGGAAAGTCCCTGGTACAGTCCATAAACAACACGCTTGCGGGTGCGAGAATAGATTTCGGAATAAGGTTTGTTATATTTGAAAAGGCAAAGTCCTTTGTTGATATGTATTCAGGCCGCGAATGGTTCAGAAGGATAAGCCTTTCGGACTATTGCTGGCTCGGAGGCGGGCTTTCTTCCGAGAGGATGTTTCGCCATAAGCCTTTTAAGGAGAGTGGTGGAATGGACTTGCATGACGGTTTTGTTGTTGTAAAGGGAAGGCAGACTGCCGTAAGATTCCTTGGCAGACAGGACGACTGACAGGAGGGACAGGGTTTGGATAAGATTCTTGTTGAAGTTTATTTTCCGTCGCTCTCGAGGAGCATGGACATATATATTCCCGAAAATACCCGTTTTTTTATGATAGCTGACATGATAGAGCGGGCTGCTTTTTCCATAACGGGCGGTAGGTATGTGCCAACAGGAAACGCAGTGCTTTGTGACCGCTCAAGCGGCGTTGTATTTGACATAAACAAAACTGCAAGACAAATGTGCCTTCACAACGGGTCGCAGTTATTTATAATGTGAACAGGAGATACAGATAAATGAAAATTTTGAAAAACAGGCTGTTTATAGGGTGTTTGTGCATTATTGCAGCTTTTGCAGTCGGCTTTATTGGCATTCCAAAACTTATGGATACGCTCAACAATAAGGTCACTGTTGTTGTTGCAAAAAGTAATATTACAAAAGGCAGCGAGCTTACTGCGAACGACTTCAGTATGATACAGATGAGCCTTGGAGATATTCCGTACAGGGCGGAGGATTACTATACGTCGTTTGACTTCATTAAAGATAAGACCTACTACGCCTCAATTGATATGATGGGAAGCGATATAATCACATCTGCAAAAATAAGCGCTTCAAAGCCTTATGAAGATATAAGACTGCGCGAGCTTTCTGCAAACGAATATGCAGTTTCTGTAAGCGTCGGCGGACTTGCGGAGAGCATTGCTGCAAAGGTGCAGTGCGGAGATATAGTTTCGCTAATGCTTTACGACGGGGACAGGGCGTTTATAGACAGCGGTCTTATGTACATGGAAGTGATAAACGTTGTCAATTCCGACGCGGCTGACATAAATTCGGGTGAAAAGTCTGTAAAGGGAATACCAAGCGCGGTTACTTTCAGAGCTAATTTACGGCAGGCTCTGCTGCTTACGCAGTACCAGAACAGCTGCACCATTCACTTGGCGTTAGTCTGCCGCGGTGATGATGAAAAGGCGCAGACCCTTCTCGGGCAGCAGGTGAGGTATTTTGCCGATAATTTCAGTTCCGATGAAAGCAGCTGGTATCATTATATGCCAAAGCAAGCTGCAGGAGGAGAACAATGAACAGAGCTAAGATAATCACCATCTGGGGCAGTCCCGCGAGTGGAAAGACAGTCTGCGCACTTGCTCTTGCGGCAGTTCTGGCGGAAAAAAAGAAGAATGTTATAATTTTCAATGGAAATAAGCTTGTGCCGCATCTTAAGATATTCTGTCCGATGGCTCAGCTTGATGGCCGACAATCAATAGGAGGACTGCTGATGTCGGGCAGGTTTGATGATACTGTATTTTCGCAGCGAATGATAATTCACCCTGAAAGCGAGTACATAAGCTTTATAGGTATGGCGCCTACGGACACTTATATCACCTACGGCGACTTTGAGCAGCAGAACATAATACAGGTGCTTAACAGAATGGCAGCGCTTTCAGATTATCTTATAATAGATGGCCTGTCGAATCCTATCGAGGACGGCATGACGCTGCTCGGACTTGAGCTTTCCGACTATGTAATCCGCATTATTACGGCTGATACCAAAGGCATTTCCTATCTTGACGCCGCGCGCTCTATTTATTCAGACGCGAAATATCGTTTTGAGGAGCAGATAAGCGTTCTTGGTAATGTACGGGAGGTTTCACCGGTTTCTGAAATAATGTCGGTTTCGGGACATTACGACCACGTTCTGCCATACTCGCCTGAGGTGGAGAACAAGTTTATTGCAGGCGAGCTTCTTTCGGGCTTCAAGCGTTCGCAGGGCAGGGCATTTGAAAAGCAGATACGTGCAATGGCGAAAGGACTTGAGTAAATGAAAAACGACCTTCAGAGCTATCTTTCCGCAAAGAAGAGCGTAAACGGCGGCTATCCCGATGTACTTGCGGCTGTGCAGGCGTATATGTCGAATACCTATGAGAATCTGCTGTCCGCTGAGATGAATCAGGCTGATACCAAGCTTGTGAAAGAATACATAAAGCAGTATCTCGTCACGCATAAAATCGTAGTTGACAACTTTACGGAGGAAGAGCTCTGCGACAAGCTTTTCAGCGATATGGCAGAATACTCGTTTCTTACAAAGTTGCTCAGAAATGCTGAGAAAATGCACCTTGAGGAAATTGACATAAACTCCTACGAGGACATTGACCTTATAGTAGCCGGCAGAAAATACAAGTCACCAGAAACGTTTCTTTCGCCGCAGCATTCCGTTGATATTATCCGCAGAATGCTTCAGGCGAGCGGCGCAGTCATTGACGACGGCAAGCCTACTGCACTCGGCTCTCTTGCAAAGAACATTCGTATAACAGTTCTTAAAACCCCCATACTTGACGACGATATCGGTATTGCCGCTTCCATCAGAGTGGTTCAGAAGACAACTCTTTCAAAATCCACTCTTGCACAGGATACAGCGACAATGAGTATGCTCGATTTTCTGACGCAGGCGGTAAGGTACGGCATAAGTATCTGTGTTGCCGGAAACACCGGCTCCGGCAAGACTTCAACGGCAAGCTGGCTCATGTCAACGCTTCCCGATAATAAGCGCATTTACACCATAGAGGAGGGAAGCCGTGAGTTTGACCTTGTACGCCGAGGTAAGGACGGAAAAGTCTGCAACAGCGTTATCCATACCGTTACAAAAAGCAGTCTTGACAAGTCTGCCGAAATAACGCAGGAAAACCTGCTTGATTTTGCGCTGCGTTTCAATCCGGACATAATATGTGTGGGAGAAATGCGCTCGCGCGAGGCGTTTGCCGCGCAGGAGGCTGCCCGAACGGGGCATACTGTCATAACCACCATACATTCCAAAACCGCTGCAGGCGCATATATGCGAATGACTACGCTTGCCAAAAGAGCATATGAGTTCAGCGACGATACGCTGATGAAGATGATGGTTGAAGCATTTCCGATTATTATTTTTCAGCGTCAGCTTGAGGACCACACGAGAAAGATGACTGAGATAATCGAGGGTGAGGATTATTACAACGGCAGGCTTGTATATCGAACGCTTTTCAGATACATTGTTGATGACAACGAGGGTATTCAGAATGGGAACAGGGTTGTCAAGGGACACTTTGAGCGCGGTGAGTTCATTTCAGACAAGCTCAGAAATGAGCTTATTCAAAATGGCGCACCAAAAAAAATAGCAAATCTATTCTGATGGAGGTGTAATATGTATTGGCTATATTATCTGGTGATATCTCTCCTGCTTTCAGTGGGGATAATGCTGATTCTTGATGTTCGCCGTGATGATTTCAGCGTTTTTTTTCGTGATGCGCAAAGTCTTACAATAAAGCTGCACCGCAGGAGGAAAGATAATCAACATATTTCCCTTAAGAAAAAGGTGGAGCTTTTCAGTGGAACAAAGAAGTCAAATTTTATTGTGCGCAGCTTTAGTGAAGCGGCAGAGATACTTGCTGAAAATCATGAGGCACAGCGCATAAAGGGAGTGTATATACTTAGTTTTCTTTGCGGACTTATGGGATTGGTAGTAGCAATGGGAATTAACAATGTTTTCCTGATACCGCCGTTTGTCCTTGGCGCTGCACTTGGACCCGTATGGGTGGTTAAACTTACTTCTTCAAATAAGAAAAAGAAACTCAACGATATCCTTGAGGTTGCCTTATCGGGCGTTACTTCTTCGTATATGCGCAATGATAATATCATTGTTGCAGTGGAGGAAAATCTGGGATTCATGAACGGAATTGTTAAGCAGGCATTTGCTAAGTTTGTTAATGAGAATAAGCTCGTCAACGCTAACATTTCGCTTGGCATTCAAAAACTTCAGCGTGCAATCGACAATAACACTTTTCATGAGTGGTGCGATGCGCTCTATCAGTGCCAGACTGACCGTTCGTTAAAAGTAACACTTTTTCCGATAGTAAACAGGTTTTCTGAAACGAAAGCGATCCAGGCGGAACTTGATACATTGATGATGATGCCCTTCAAGGAAACCATAACTGTGGCGATAGTTGTTATACTGAGCATTCCGCTTATGGCTGTTATGAATCCTGAGTGGTACACGACTCTTACAACAACTGTCGTTGGTAAGATAATTCTTTCAATTGTAGCGTTTTCTATCATTTTCTCGATAAATAAATCTGTGGCGCTTTCAGTTCCGCTGAAGCATGGGGAGAAGTAGCGATGGATACGATAAGAAATTTTCTTGATATTCTGTCAAATGGCTCAGCGCTGCCAACTATTCGCCTGATTCTTGGCGTTTTTTTCGCGCTGCTTTTACTAAGCTTCCTTTTGTCGTATGGATTGTATCAATTGGTGTGCGACTACATTTCAGCTCCTTCAAAAAAAGCCCGCAGAGCTGTGCTTGCAATGAAAAAAACAAAGGTCACACCTGTTGAAGCCATAACTACGCCAATAGCACAGTTCCTTTGCAGGTTTATAAGGCTGGACAACGACCGAAAAACGCTTTTGCAAAAGAAGCTGTATTCCGCTGAGATACCTTATACGCCTGAATATTTTGTGGCAACCGCTCTGGCAGAGGCTTTTTTCATTGGTGCTTTTGCAATACCGTCATTTTTCCTGTTTCCGATTGTCGGGATTGTATTTGTGGTGCTTGGAATATCCGTATATTTTAAGAATATGCAGGAGCTTGACAAGATCATCGGTAAAAAGGCGGAGGTAATCGACGGGCAGCTTGTGCTTTTTTCAAGTACAATCAAGCAGCAGCTTTCAACCTCACGCGACGTTATGAAGATTTTGCAGAGCTTCAGAAAAATATGTGCGCCGGAGTTTACGCATGAGCTTGATAAAACCGTTGCCGAGATGAAAACAGGCAACTATGAAACTGCGCTGCGAAATCTTGAGCAGCGAATACCAAGCATTGGCTTGTCAGAAATTATTCGGGGATTGCTTGCCGTAATGCGAGGCGATGATCAGCGCGGTTATTTTGAGATGCTGACGCATGACCTCACAGTAAAGGCAAAAGAAGACTTGAAACGTGCAGCGTTAAAGCGCCCCGAGAAGATAAAGCCCGCGACCGTTTCCATGCTGTGCGCATTTATTCTTATGTATATGTATGTTGTTATTTACATGGTATCAGAGCAGCTGATGACGCTGTTCAAATAAAAGCAATGCTGTTTCTCAGCTTTGTAATAAATTCCGGAGGTAATCTATCATGAAGAAAAAGCTTTATATCAATGCGGTGAAGTCAAGGGCATACCTTGCGAAGCTCAAGAGCAATCTCGGCAGTGACTATGTTGAAATGCTCGTCAAGATACTTATAGCGGTGGTTATTGGCGGACTTTTGCTTACAGGCCTTACTGCGCTGTTCAATCTGCTTCTTCCCGAGGTTTCTGCTAAGGTGTTCGAGTTCTTTGGATTCGGCGGTTCGTCCAGCAGCGTTTCATCGACATGAGAACGCAGCTTTTGAGAAAAAGAGTGTTGCATTCTCTTTTCAGCTGTCGCGGGGAGATGTACATAGATACTATGGTGAGCGTTATGATTATTCTGCTTGTGCTTGCTATGGTTCTGTCATTTTTCCCGGTATTTATGCAGAAATACCAGCTCGACATGGCTGCGGAGGATATAGCGCGCATGATATCTGTTTGTGGCGAAACAGGTACTGTCGACATAGAAAGCATAGCGCAGGATTATAATATTTCCCTTGACAGCTATGATATTGTAATTGACGCTGATGCGCGCACAATACCATCGGGAGCAGGTACGAAAATCCAGCTTTCTGATGGTTTCAAGGTCGTATTAAGCACGCACAGAACAGTTGGTGTCGGCGGCGTTCTCAATAGCATTGACATTGGACTTGGTTCTGTAGCACGAGGGAGGAGTGAGGTTTATTGGAAAGAGATTGCTCTCGCTTCTTAGGCAGGCTGCTTTCAAAAAAGGGCGGCGCAGGTATAAAAACACTTGTGATATTTACCTGCCTTATGCTTGTTGTATCGTTTTTGTTTCAGGTATTCATGGTGTACACTACCTGCAACCAGGTTTCAACGGCGGTGCGCAGAGCCGTGATGTCAGTGGCTTCGCAGAATAAGCCGCTGCTGTTTGATTCGATTAAAGAGGGCAACACATACGCCGCTGAAACCGGTGTTGTTACAACTGAAGCAGTAGAACAAGCTCTTTCGGAGGAACTGGGGCTTTTACAGCATGGAAACTCAATGGAGCTTGCGAATAAAGAGGGTGGATTTTATTATCGTATTACGGAACTGAATGTAGATGCAGAGAACATATCGCAAACAGACCGAAGCAATTCGCTCCGCTTTGTGGCGACATTCACTTTGACGATACCCGTGGCTCAGTATTGGGACATGGGGGCGTTCAACATTCCAATGAGGTCAGTGTCGCATTATACATCTAAATACTAAAAAAACCCCGTCTTTATGAATACCCACAAATGTAAGAAGGTTTTGTGAGCAGTTCATAAAGGCGGGGGATATTTCATATACCCTGAATTATTTTTGTAAGCTGCAGCAGCTCGTCATAGTTTACGGTTTTGATGTGCGCCAGCAGGTTTCGCGCGTCGTGGCACCTGTCAACGAGCAGCTTGTCCTCATAGGAAATAGCTATTTTATTGCTGAGAAAATGGATTGCTCCGAGTTCCAGGTCCTTTGCGTCGGCAACGAGAGACCCGAACGAGTTCCTTATCGGCAGGAATCTGCTGAGGTGCTGCTCGTACTTTTTAATGAAGGCGCTTCTGAAGCGTTCGAGCAGCGGAAAAAGGTGTTTGAGCTGTGCGTCCCACACGGCTTTTTCCACCCTGTCCGTAAGCGTGCCGTCGCTGTCTGAGATAAGCCTGTGCGCGGTGTTGTAAGGCTTCACCGCAAGGTCTGCGCCATTCATGGCAAGCTCGCCTGCAAGCTCGATGTCGCTGCCCGCGATATTTGCCGCAAGCTGTGCGATGTAGCTCTTTGCAATGCCCTCGCATTCAAGCGTTGAGGCGGCGGTGAGGCATAGCATAAAGCAGTCCTGGTCTGTCGTGTTTTTCGTGTAGTTTATGTACTCCGGACCATTCTTTTCCTGCATATGCGCTTTGCAGCATTCCAGAACAAACACTGCATGGTCGCGCTGCGCGCATTTTTCGGTGTATCTGTTTACAAAGTCAACCCATTTTTCGCAGTCGGTGCCCGTAAGCCCCGCAACATATACGAACCTCTGGTGAAGCACCGTTGTTGGCAGACCTGCAAGAAAGTCCGCACTGTCCTGCGTGAACCAGTATTTTGCGCGGTCGGTTTCCGTGCAGAATTTTTCCATGAGAAACTCGCCCGGGTCCGCGCCGCGCCGCGGCTCGCAGAGCTTAAACGCCCGCTCGCCGCTTATGCTTCTGGCGGAGCCTTCAAGCAGACTCAGGAATATATCGCGCCATGCCATTTTCCCCTCGCCTACAAGCAGGCACACGGATTTCTCATCAATAAACGCCGTTGAAATTTTCTCCCTTACCGCAATGTTGTTCGGCAGGGCATTCCACCATATTTCACCCGTCTGCATTCTCCGTCACCTCGTCAGACATATTTGAGCAGAGCGTTGTCCACTGCCTGCTCGTTTCCGAGAATTTCGCGGAACGCAGAGCCTGCAAAGTTGTAGTAGCCGTCGTTTTCGCGCAGCACATTCAGCCCGCAGAGTACGTCTGCAAGCTCCTTTAGCTGGATATCGTTAAGCTCTGCAACGCGTTGTATTTCGTTTTCCTGCGCCGCCCTGCGGATATCATCGACCGTGCAGCCCCTGTCGCTGTGGCTGCTGCTCAGTATATGCGCTATCAGAAGGCTTATCACATGGTTGAAGCCGCCCTCGGCGCGGTCGATGTAGAGCGTTATTTCAAGCTTGTTGCGTATTTCGTCGGTGAACGACTCGTCCTCAAGAACGCTCTTGATATGGCTTTCCGTAACCTCGTAGGGTGGAGTGTCGCTCTCGTTATAGCCCGCATAGTCAGGGCGCTTCATTGCCTCGAGAAGCTTCTGCCCGTAAAGCTGGATAAGCCCAGGGAAGTAGTTGGCCGTGGAAAGAATAAGCGACACGGTTTCCTGACTTTTTATATGCAGACCGAGATAAGCAAGCGTATTCGTCAGCAGCTTTGTGGCGTCGCCCGCGCTGAACGGCTGTATCTTCAGTGCGGAAAGGTGAACGATACCCGAGTTGTTGGAAATAACCGACTCTCTCTCGTACTTGATAAGGTTGTTAAGACCCGCAAGCACAAATTTGAAATGAGCGGAGAGAATGTTCTTTAGCTCTGAAATGGGCTGATAATCGCTTGCCTTGGCGTCGTCAATAAACGCGTCCGCTTCATCGAGCATAAGCAGCAGGTATGGGATCTTCTCGCCGTTTCCGCTGTAGTTATCCGCGGTGCGCAGCTTTATCGAGTGCGCAAGCTGCACCCAGTCGTCCGTGAGGCACTCGGGCGTGAGGATATCCTCGTCGATAAGCTCCTGCGAAACTGCACGCGCAGCTTCTGCCGTCTTTTTGCCCTTGATGTCGATATAGACGGCTCTCGAGCCGATTTTATTCCTGTCGATGTTCTTTCTTGCCTGACGCAGCAGGGCGCTCTTTCCGAGCTGTCTGCCGCCGTATACAAGGTTCACGCCGTTTACGTCCTCAATTTTCTGAAGCTCAGCCTCGCGCCCCGTGAAGAGCTCGGGCGGGGTAATCGACTTAGAATCGGGCACGAACGGCTGATAGTATGCGAACGGGAAAGCCGCCGCCATAAGCATTTTGTTTACCGTGTTGGAAGCGTAGTGCTGCGCAAGGTAGAACAGCAGCACTCTGTCAATCACGACAAAGCACCTTGAGAAGGACGCTTCCTCCTTTATCTTGCGGGCGAGGTGTCTGCGCTCGCTTGTCTGGAGGGAATAATCCAGCAGGACTATGGTGTGCAGAGCGACGGAGTTTATCTCCCTGAACTTGTCCATGAGCCTGTCAATGTTGTACTCGCCGAAAATGCACACAACGCGGAAAGGCACAACCTCTGCCTCGGAGCTGAATGCAGCTATCGGGTGCGAGTAATACTGCTTTCCGACGGAGCGGTTTTTCATTACGCGGAATTCCGTGCCGCTGCCGCCGTCGGTCTGCGTTACTGTGATGTCGCTCCACCCGAGAGCGGACAGCAGCTCGGTTATCCTCTTTGCGTCGGGCTGATTGCCGTTGGCTATCCAGCTGTTAAGCAGCCTTTCGCCGCCTCTTATATCCTTGCCCCACGCCTGCACGCGCTTGCGCCTTATGGAGTGCAGCAGCGAAACGCTGTTGTCGCTTACCATGGAGTAAATGCTGTTGTAGTCGTCAAAGAAGTTTCTGAGGAAGGTGAGCGGTTCCTGTGAAAAATCGTCCACGCGCATGGTGTCCCTGTGCGCAAGCCTGTTCATCAGGTCCTCCGCAGCCATGTAGTTCTGGTCGTCAATATACGCCAGAATGGTCTGCTTTGTGAATGCAGGCTGGTTATTGGGGTCGGAGGCGTCGGTGTCGGGCAGGTATTCAAGCTGCTTTCTCAGGCTTTCTCCGAGAAGCTCCGCGCCGCTGTTTATCATGGAATTTATGTACTCCATAAGCGTGCAGAAGAAGCCGTAGTCGCAGGTTCTCGTGCAGATTTCGTACCATGCTTCCGCGCAGTCCCTCATCATATCCGCCCTGTGGTCAACGTTGGAGAGCCTGCCGTAGCTCTGCGAAAGCGCAAGTCCCTGCATAAAGCTCTTTTTGCTGAGCTCGGTGCGTTTCCTTGTGTGGGTTATGTATTTGCCGAGGTGGTTGAACTCCGCACGTGAGGTTATGTCCGTAAGCCCCTTTGCAGCGGCGTACGCCTTTATAAGGCGCAGCGTGCGGAAGTTTCCGCGCTTGGGCTCGCCGCCGATTATCTGGTCCACCATTTCGTCAAATGCGGGATTTTCTGCGCTTGCATGGCGCTCGATTCTTGTGAGAATGTCAAAGCCCCTGATACCGCAGAACGTTGATTCGTACTCGGGATGGAAGTTTTCGTCGAGCATTATCTCTCCGCCGCGCAGAAAATCAGCGTAGAAGTATTTTTTCATTGCAGGGTCGTACCTGCCCTCAATGCGTGCGGTAAGCTCCTTGAGCGTGTACGCAAGCGCGCCGAGTCTGCTGTCGCCCGCGCACTGCATGGACGCCACCGCAAGCGCCGCGGAAATATCCTCGCGCATGGAGAGGTATTCGTCAATGCCCGAATTATCCTGCGCGGTTACCGCTTTCGCCCATTCGCACACGAAGTCGATGATGCGCCTGATGTTCATCTGGAAATTGTGGCGGCGCGAACCCATGAAGTCCGAGGAGATATCAACGTCCTTGCCCTTGCCCTTAAGTCGGTCGCCCGCGTTCTTCCACGCTCTTTGGGTGTAGCTCTCCATTTTCTTGGGGTCGATGTTGTCGGAGGAACACTCGCGTCCCTTTTTTATAAAGTTTTCGGTTATGTCCGAAAGAATCGCGGGAATGCGGCTGCGCTCGTCGGCGCATACCGCGTCAAGCCAGCCGCGCAGGGCGCTGTTCTCGGTAAATTCCATTTGCAGCGTTACTCTTATTCTCTCAACGCCCTCGGAGGAAACTATCGTAGAGAGCTTGGTGTCGCGGTAGTCGCGGGCGTTACTGATTATGTCGTCTGCCGACGCGGACGCTTCCTTGTCGCCGCGGAGCGCAGCCTGCTCCACGCCGCAGCCCGTTTTCCCGCGGTACTGCATGAGAAGCGATATCACCTCGCTTACGGACGGAGCAATACTCTCTATAACATGCTGAGCGGAGCTTATGAGGGAGGGCAGACCGTAGTCAGCCCCGGAGCGGCTGTTGAAGGCTGCACGCAGCAGAGCGGGAATATAAAGCGCGTCCGCATAGGCGGGGAAGTCGCGCGAAACCTCCTCATACATGAACGCAAGCTGCGAAGATTCGTAGGTGTAGCCTGCCATGGGGTCGTCGTATGCGTAGCCCGCCGCACGGCTGAGCGGTCTGAAAAACGGTTCGATATGCGAGGCGGCGTGAAGATATGCCAGCGTGCAGTATTCCATACCCGTGCCGAAAGAAAATGCCTTTTCGCAGACTTCATCGCGCGTAAGCCCGAGGTCTGCAAAGCCGTTGGGGTCCTTGTATTCTGCAAGCAGTTCTTCAAGCTCCTCAGAGTTTTCGGCGTCGGGAAGCTCGTCGTATACCTCGGTTTCCGCTTCGCTTTCCGCAGCAGCGGTTTCGGGCTCGGAGAACACGGCAAGATACTCCTCGTCAAGTGTTTCCCCCGCTTCCGCAGCCGCCTTTTCTGCAGCCTCCCTGCTTATCGTTGAAAGAAGCGCGGTAGCTCTCGGGTTGTCAAATGCCTGCTTTGCGGTCTTTATGGCGTTGTCGGTATCGCCAAGGTGATAGTACGCGTCCGCGAGCATGGGAATTATCTCGTTTTTAAGCTGCGCGTCGTTGGTAACAAAGGTCTTGGGCTTCTGCGAGAAGAGCTTTCTCCATTCAATGCAGCGCTCTTTTACGTCCTCGTAGTTTCCGAGCTTCGAGTCCGCCCTGATTATGCACTTCATCGCGTCAAGGCGTCTGTCGATGTTGTCGCGCGTTTCAGGGTAGAGCGACAGCACCTCCTCAAAGAGAGCCTTTGCCTTTTTGTGCATTCCGCATTTGGTGTAAACCTGTGAGAAAAGAAACGCCGCCTTTGTACGGTTCTTTATGGTGGAGCAGTATTTGTCGGTGTATTCAAGCGCCTTTTCAAGCATGCTTTCATCGCTGCTTCTGTTATAAAGCGCAAGGCAGGAGGTTACTATTCCAAGCACGCCCTCGTCCTCGAGCTTTGTGGTAAGCAGCTTGCTGTAGGCTGCCATGGCTTCCTCGTACCTGTTGAGCATGAAAAAGTTCTTCGCCTGCTGGAAGAGCGACTGGTAGTTAGTGGGCGTGGCTGTCTTTGACCTGCCGAGTATTGCGTCTGCGGCAGAGGTGTCGGAGCGGTTATTGTAGAACCCCTTGCTTACAATGTGCTTTGGTATCAGCTTATCGGGAATGGTCTTGTCGGGTTCAAGCGTAAACTCAACGGTAATCGGCACGGGCGCGCCCTTTTCAAGCGCTTCCAGAAGCTTCTTGTCGTCTATGTTCGCGTATACAAAGCGGTATTCCGCTTCGTCCGTGATAATCGTGCCGCTTTTGGCGAACGCGCGGTTTACGGAGATTACGCCGACTGTCGTGTCAGGCTTGCGCTCTTCGGGCGTATCAGCCGCAGGCTGCCCGTCGGCGGGTTTTTCGTCCCTGCAAAGCTCGTCAAATTCCCCTGCAATCTTCTGGTTGGGCATTCTCAAGGTGATAAGCTCGAGGTTAGCGGCGGTACCCCTGTCGGTCATTCCGCCAAGTCTGCCCATGATATAGCTTATTGCAAGCGTTATCATATCCGTGCCGCCCGCCATGTAAACGGAGCCTTTTTTTGTAACAAGCCTGCGCAGGCCGCTTATGTCGGCGGATTTAATGGAGCTTTCCGTAAGTATCCTGAACTGTTCGCCGATGTTTTTGTCGTCAATGCCGCATTCGCACAGGTACATTGCAGCATAGCAGCCCGCGTCGGTGTACAGCTCTCCCATATACGCGCAGCGCGAGGCAACGTCGTTCCTGCCGCAGTAGCTGAAGCTCTCGCAGGCGGAGGTCGTTTTGCCTGCGGCGAGGTACATAAGACCTGTAAGCGTGTTGAGCGAGGGATCGTCAAACCACTCCGCGTCTTTGTCAACAGCGTAATAAAGATCGTCTGCGGCGGTATTCATACCGTCATTGTCTTTCGCGGCAAGTTTTGACCTGAATTTAGAGAAGGAGCTATTGGCAAGTTTTTTCTTTTCCTTTTCAAGCGAGGAAAAGCACTTTTCAAGCGCGTCCTTTGAGCAGTCAACGGGAGCGGGCTCGTTGTAGAAGCTGTCCGTGAAAATATTGCCCTGCGCAGGCGAAGCATACCCCTGCTGAGGGTATGGCTGAGTATAAGCGGGCTGCATGGGCTGGTAATACCACCCCTGCGGAGGCATTCCCCACTGACCCTGCGGGAAAGGGTAGGGTTGATAGGGGTTCGGCTGAGGATACGCATTCGTCTGAACGAATCCGCTCGGCTGCTGGAATTGCGGCTGCTGCGGTTCTCCCTGAAAATTACCCTGCGGGTAAGCGTTCGGCTGTGCAAACCCGTTAGGCTGCTGGAATTGCGGCTGAGGATTTATGGGCTGCCCATAAATTCCCTGCATATAATAATTGGGCTGCTGATACACGCCCTGCTGCGGATAATTCGGTGCCTGCTGATTATACTGAGTGTTCTGGAATCTTGACAGTGTAGCGATATCCGAAACCTGTATCATCAGCATTGGCTGCGTCATTGTCTGCAATGCGATAATATCATTCTGCTTCTGAAGCACGGTACCCTGAATGACGCTGCCGTCATTCATGTTTACCGTAACAAAATCACCGTTCTGAATGCTTTGAAGTTCTCTTTGGTCTGTCATTGCTTTTACTCCTTAAAATGTAAATTGTCTGTCGGGATTCGGCAGATTTATGTGTATATTATACAATAAACACACTTTTTTGTCAAGGATTATTATGTTAAAATCGACAATAACGCATTCGATTTTGATACACTTTATTCTATCGGGAATCATGCTCGGATTTAACGTCCTGCCGCCGTATATTGCCTGCTGAAAATGTGTGCAAATCTGCATTATTTTTGGCGAAAAGCGAGGTGTGGTTGATTTCCTGTACAGAATGTGATATAATTTAGATGAGTTATTACTGTAGTGTGGGGGGTGAGCCTTTCGTGCGGAGGATATGCGGCAACTGTTTTGCGGAGATAAAGGGCAGCAAGTGTCCTGTCTGCGGGTATTCCGAGCGCGCCGCGGGCGCTGTGTACGATGCGCTGCCCGTGGGAACGACCGTGGGCGCGGGCTACACTATCGGGCGTGTTATCGGCAGGGGAGGCTTCGGGCTGATCTACCTTGCATACGACCCCGTGTTCGACAGGGCAGCGGCTGTCAAGGAGTATTTCCCCGACGGCATGGCAGTGCGCGCGGAGGACAACGTAACGGTAGAGCCGATGACCTCCATGCACGCGCAGGCGTTTGCGCAGGGGCTTGACAGATTCCTTGCAGAGGCGCAGACGATAGCGCAGTTTAAGGAATGCTCCGAGATTATCGGGCTGTACGACGTATTCAGTGAGAACGGCACGGCGTACTATGCAATGGAATACTTCAGCGGCGACACGCTGCTGAGATACACGGAAATCCACGGCGCGCTGAGCGAGGGACAGGCGGTACATATTGCAGCGCAGATTCTCCCCGCGCTTGCGGTGCTGCATAAAAACAACACGCTCCACCGCGACGTATCCCCTGAAAATATAATGCTGTGCGGCGGCAGGGTGCGGCTGATAGATTTCGGCTCCGCGCGCAGCACAAACACCAATAAGGGTCTGTCGGTTGTGCTGAAGCCCGGATTTGCCCCGCTTGAGCAGTATCGCAGAAACGCCCCGCAGGACGGCAGGGCGGACTTATATTCGCTCGGCGCGTCGCTCTTTTACGCGCTCACGCTTAACGTGCCCAACGACCCCATATCGCGGCTAGATAACGACAGGACGTTTGAAAAGGCGCTCAGGGCGCTCACACCGCAGTTTGCAGCGGTAATAGGCAGGGCGTGCGCGGTGCGTGCGGAGAGCAGGTACGCGCGCGCTGAGGATATGCTTGAAGCAATAAATGCGTGCGGCATTCCCGAGGAGGGCTTTGACGAAGCCCCGCGCGAGCCGCTGCGCAGGAAAAAGCGGCGCAGGGCGCTCCCGTTTGTTGCCGCGGCTGCGGCGGCGCTTACGGTGGCAGGCGCGGGAACGGCGCTGCTGATTAAAGAAAGCGCGCCCGCTGAGGCGCCCGTGCAGTCCGTGCAGGAGAGCGCTCCAGCGCAGGTGATTATTGGCGGCGAGGCGTTCCCCGATAACCTTACAAGCCTTGACCTTGCCGACAGGGGACTTACCGACGAGGATATTTCGGGGCTGTGCAACATGAAGCAGCTCACATTCCTTAATCTGGACGGCAATCCGATAACCGACCTTTCATGCCTTGAAGGTCTTGTCGGTCTGGAGAGCGTGCATTTCAACAATACGGACGTATCTGACATAGATTTTGTGCGTGGAATGGACAGGCTGCGCAGCATAAGCGGCGAGTATACGCAGGTTTCGGATCTGTCGCCGCTTGAGGACAAAACGCTGCTCGAAAGCGTGTTTTTCGGCGACAGCCGCGTGACGGACATTTCGCCTGTCGCGGGCAGCGCGGGGCTTAAGAAAGTAGGCTTCAACCGACTTAATATAGATAACATCGACGCGCTTGCGGGAAAGACCGAGCTTGAAACGGCGTGCCTTACAGGCTGCGGCCTTAAGAGCATAGAGCCCCTGCGCGACAGCAAGCGGCTGAAATATCTGTACCTTGGCGTAAACCGCATTTCGGACGTGTCGCCGCTTTCGGGCTGCAACTTTACCGAACTATACGTGAATTACAATATGCTTTCGGGTGGCGGGTGCTTTGACGGTATCTCGGTTATAAAATATCTGGCGATAGACCACTCGGGGCTTACGCACGACGACCTTTTGTATATCCTTCGCAATGTGAACGGTACATACAGATATCAGTACACCTACGACCCCGACGACCCGTATTGCGGCGAGGACAGGGCGCGGCTTGAGGATCTTGAAGAGCTGGAGGGCATAACACCATGAAAACGGAAGAGCTGGAGGACAGAATACGCAGAACAACGCATTTTAATGCGGCGCTTATCTATAACAACGCTGCGCCGACATTTTCGGCGTTTGTTGCGGTCTGTGCAGAACAGGCTGGAGCAAAGCGCGCCGAGCTTATAAGGGCGCTTAACGTGGACCGAAACTACGGCTATCAGCTTCTTAACGGAACGCGCCTGCCGACAAGGGCGCAGGTAGTGCGGATAGCGCTGTTCCTGCGGCTTGACGTAAAATGTGCGCAGAAGCTGCTGAACCTTGCGGGTCGTGAGGCGCTCTATGTCCGCCGCCCCGAGGACGCGCGGGTGGTCTATTGTCTGGAGCATGATATGCCATTTGAAGAGGCGTGCGCGTTTGTCTGGGAGGAATAGTACAAAAGGGGCGGTGAGAAACCGTCCCTTCAGCTTGTTGAAAAAATCGATTTTGCCCGCGTATGCGGGCTTTGGAATCACTTTTTTGCCTCGGGTGTCCCTAGGCAAAAAACACTTTTATCCGCACAAGTGTGCGAATTGTCGGCGTAGCCGGCAATGAGTGCGCGCAGTGCGGATGTTCCTGTCGGAAAAGTCGCAAGACTTTTTCGACAGCCTGAAGGGGCGGTGAGAAACCGTCCCTTTTGTAGTCAGTTTTTATACACCCCGAAGAACTCCTCAAGCGTAAGTCCGCTGTCCTTTACGAGCTTCGCCATGCTTTTGCCGAGGTAGCGCACGTGCCACGGCTCGTAAATGTAGCCCGTTATATCGCTCTTGCCCTTGGGATAGCGTATGATGAAGCCGTACTTCCAGCAGTTTGCCGCGAGCCACTGCCCCTCGGGCGTGTCCTCGTAGCTTTGAGAAAGGGAAGTGATATCCATTGCAAGCCCCGTCTGATGTTCGCTCTGCCCGGGAAGCGCGGAATAGGTGCGCGCCCTGTCGTAGCCGTCTATCGAAGCCCAGTAGTCGAATACGCCCTTCTGCTTCTCGTATGAGCGGAAGCCCGAAACTATAGTCATGTCGTAGCCCGAATCCTCTTTCATCTTAAGGAATGCGGAGTAGGTGTCGCGGGTAAGGCCGTCGCCGTAGTCCTCGGGCAGGTCGTATTCCTTGTTTACAAGGATAACGCCGCCAACAGTTGTAACGCCGTTTTCAGTGACGGGCGCGGGCGCTTTTATTTTAGCGCTTACCGTGCCAAGGCAGGTTATGTCGCTGAATTTGTCGAGCACCTCAAGCGTGCCGCTGCCCTTGACAATGCCCTTTTTATTAAGGCGAAGCGTACCGCCAAGCGAGAGCGCGCTGCCGTTTATGAGCTTGATTTTGCCGCTTACAGACATCGCGGAGCCATCGCGGGAAATTATGTTCCCGCGGGCGTAAATGCTGCCGCCGTCCGCGCACTTTATCCTGCCCTCTACAATAAGTTTTGCACCCTTGTTGATGTAAAGCGCGCCGCCCTTTCTCACGTAAAGCACCGCTCCCTTGGGAATAACGGTGTCGCAGCTTATCGTAAGCCGTTTTTTTACGTTGGTAAGCCCCGTGAGCGTTTTCTTCGGGCTTGCGGGGGCAGCTGCCGCTGCAGTCTCTGCAAACGCCGTGCGGGAAATATCCGGCGAAGTAAAGGAAAGCCCCGCGACCATTGCGGCGCACAGCAGCGTTCCAAGCGACGCCTGCATTATTTTTTTCATGTTAAGCACCTCTTTATATTGAAACAAGGCTGTTATATTCTGCAAATAATACTTTTTTCAGAGTGAAAAGGTTGCGTTCCTACACAGATTATACTATACTTCCGCGTGATTGTCAATCGGGTTTTTCATTTTTTCCCAAGAATAATGCCGAGCATTCTCTGTGGGTCGTCAAGAAACTGCTTTGTTATCTGGTAGTGTTCGGTCTGTCTGTAAGAGATGGGTGTAATGCCGTCCTCGCTGAAAAGGAGTATCTGCGCATTCGGGTACGCCATAAATATGGGAGAATGCGTTGCAATGATGAATTGCGAGCCGTCGCCCACAAGCCCGTTTATGAGCGACAGCAGCGTAAGCTGACGCACGGGCGAAAGCGCCGCCTCGGGTTCGTCCAGAAGATACAGCCCGCCGCCGCGAAACGCGCTTGTCACCGCAAGGAAGCTCTCCCCGTGGGAGCGGCTGTGCAGCGAATTTCCCCCTTGCATGGTAAGACTCCACCTTTAGTTATTCTGTACTTGTATTCGGCGAGGTATTGTCGGTGATCGTCCATTCTCCTGTTTTTACATTTCGGGTCAGATAGAAGAATTGCTCCGTGTAACCATCGTCTAAAAAGGTTTTAGTGTGGTCGTACTCCACATAGTATTTTGCCCTTACGACAACAAAGTGGTCGGCGAGATATTCGTCCGTCCAGCCCCGCGCTTTTGCAAGGTCGCTGCCCATATATCCCGTTCTTACGCGCTCTGTTTCATCTTCAGCGATTTTAATTTCGTCAACACGTACTGCAATCGTGTATTCCTTGCCTGCCTGCCCCTCAATCGCGCTTTGAACGGTTTTTATCGGGTCGGTGGAGGCTTTTTGCAGCCACGGGTCAAATACTCCAAATTCATAAACGGCAAAGCCGCAAAGCGCCATCAGTGCTACAACGGCGGCAATCAATATGGCAATTCTTTTGGGGCTTCCGGATAAGCGGGTTTTATTGTAAGAAAGCGCTTCATCAACATATTTTGTGTTAAGCTCGCTAATAGCGTCGGAAAACCTCCTTGCGTTCATATGAATACCTCTCTTTCCGCTAAATATCTTTTCATTTTTTTACGGATACGGGTCAGGTGGACAGAGATGTTTTTCTCCGTGAGCCCCGTAAGTTCGGCTATGTCCCTGCAGCTGTCGGCAAACCAGTAGCGGCGCATGAAGATAACGCGGTTCTCTGCGGTAAGCGTATCTAAAAAGCTTTCAATGATACGGGCTAACTCCTTGGCTTCGATTTCGGCTTCAACTGTGTTCGGGGCTGCAATGCAGGCTTCGATTTCCTCCAGAGCGACCGTGCAGCGGCTGCTTCTTTTGGCTGCTTCCTTTTTCCAATAGGTTTTGAGCGAAATGTTCCGAACGATTTTCAGAAGATAGGATAGCAGGGGAGCGGGGCGCGCCGGGGGAATGGCGTTCCATGCACCCAGATAAGCGTCGTTTACGCATTCCTCTGCGTCCTGTCTGCTCCCCACAATGTTATACGAGAGGTTATGGCAGACCCTTCCGTATTTATTGTCCAGCTCCCGCAAACCTTGCTCTGACCGTTCAAAAAACAGTTCTATGATTTTTTCATCATCTGTCATCATACCGCCTCCTTTCGGGCTTCACCCATATACTACGGTTTCAGAGGCAAATACTACAACAAATCTGAAAAAATGATATTTGTTCTGCAATTACCGGTTTCGTTTGGGTATCATTTCCTGTCTGATTTTGTGCACAGGGACTATTATAGCATAATATTTTGCTTTTTGCACAACTTTTCCGAAACATTTTACGTTTTTTCGTTGAAATTCTCCCGCATTTTCCTGCAACCTTTTCGCACGGAATGCGGTATTATATACAACAGGGCGTGAAAACATTGCCGCAAAAAATCCTGCCATAAGTTCAATTCATTACCTCTTGATTTTTTTCGGCGCAGATGTTATAATACGTTCATGCTGCGAAATCCTTGCGGCATTTGTCTGACATCGGAGGAAACATGGACTATATAACTAACATGGACGAGCTTATGAAACGGCTCGATGAAAAAAAGCCCGCTGCGGGGCGCCTTGTGACGGAAAACCCCACGCCGAACACGCAGAGGCTTTACGATTTTCTGCTTGAGTGCCGCGGAAAGCGCTTTATCGCGGGGCAGCAGTATCTTTTTGAAAACGAGCTAGAGGACCTTGTGTATTACCGCGCGTGTGGGCGGCTGCCTGCGATACGCGGCTACGATTTTATGGGAATCGGCGGGCTTGCAGAGGGCTACGACCAGATAGAGCGCGCCTGCGACTGGGCAAAGAACTGCGGCGGCATACTTACCATGTGCTGGCACTGGTACGCGCCCGACGATATGAGCGCTCCCAAAAAGGGTTCTTCCTTTTATTACAAGACTACCTCGTATTCCCACAAGACAAGCTTTGACATAATCCGCGCCGCGCAGAGCGGCACGCCCGAGAACGCGTTCGTGCTACGTGAAATAGACCTTGTGGCGCAGGCGCTCAAGCGCTTTGAGCGCGAGGATATCCCCGTGCTGTGGCGGCCGCTCCACGAGGCGAACGGCAACTGGTTCTGGTGGGGAAACCGCGGCGAGGAAAGCGTTAATGCCTACAAATGGCTATGGTACACAATTTTCGACAGATTTATGAATTACCATAGACTTACTAATTTAATCTGGGTGTGGAATGGGCAGGATAAGAGCATGGCGGTCCACCCGAACACTTACGACATTGCGGGACTGGACATTTACGCCGACCCGCCCGCGCATTCCTCCGAGGCTGAAAAGTACCGCGAGCTTGCAGCGTACACCGCAGGGAAACCGCTGGCGCTGTCCGAGTGCGGCTCCGTTCCCGACCCCGACCTTATGGCGAGGGACGGCGCGCAGTGGCTGTGGTGGCTGCCGTGGTGGGGAATGTTCGTGTATGAAACGGGCGAAAACGGCAGACCCGTTCTTGATGAAAACGGAATGCCGCGCCCGAACCCAAAGTTCATGACAGAGGACTTCCTGCGGCGCGTAATGGGCGACGAGCGCGTTGTAACGCTCGACAGAATACCGTGGCGCTCGCCCGAAGCGAAGCTGCCGCAGCCGCTCAGAAAGGCGCTGGGAACAGATTAAGCAAACAGGACAGCCGCACGCGGCGTCTTGAGATAGACGGCGAAAAGCCGCAAACAGTTTTATATGAAGAGAAAGGTGAACACAAATGAAAAAAACAGTATTGACAGCTATTGTGATGTCCGCGCTTATGCTTAGCATTGCGGGCTGCAGCAACAACACGAGTTCCGACAGCAGCTCGTCTGCTTCCACATCTTCCGAGGCTACCTCCGCGCCCGAGTCGGGTTCGGATACAAGCGAGCCCGCTTCCTCCGCGCCCGAAACGGGCGAGCCTGAAACCTCTGCTCCCGCAGAAACGGGCGACGCTCAGCCCGAGAGCGGCAGGGCGGCAGTCCTCGGCGCGGCTGCGCTCAACGCTGACGAGTGGCCGAGCCTTGACATGATAAGCGACCCCGCCATCATCGAGTCGTACTTTGGTTTTAACGCCGACGATACGGAGGACTACTACCTCGCTATCCCTTTGGTAAGCGCTAATATGGAGGAGATAATCGTTGTAAAGCCCAAGGCAGGCAGCGAGGAGGCGGTTAAGACCGCTATTTTCGACCATATCACCAACGTTACCG
>CAKSEE010000047.1 GCA_934446455.1 uncultured Oscillospiraceae bacterium
ATGTAGAAGCGGCTGGAGCCCGGGTCTCCCTGACGGCCAGAACGGCCGCGCAGCTGGTTGTCTATACGGCGGCTCTCGTGGCGCTCCGTGCCGATGATGAACAGACCGCCTGCGGCGCGTACCTCGTCGGCAATGGGCTTTATTTCCTCGTCGTACTTCTTGTTGAGCTCCTGATACTTCCTGCGCGCTTCGATGATTACCTCGTCGTCGGTTTCGGCAAAGCCCGTTGCTTCCTGAATAACGTCCTCCTCGTAGCCCAGCTTCTTCATCTGCGCTACCGCGAGGTACTCTGCGTTACCGCCGAGCTTGATATCCGTACCGCGTCCCGCCATGTTGGTGGCGATGGTAACGGCGTCCTTTTTGCCCGCCTGCGCTACTATTTCAGCCTCGCGCTCGTGGTTCTTCGCGTTAAGCACCTCGTGCTTTATCCCGCGCGCCTTGAGGAGCTTTGAAAGCTGCTCGGACTTTTCAATGGTAACCGTGCCGACAAGCACGGGCTGCCCCTTCTTGTGGCACTCCTCTACCTGGTCGCACACCGCTTTGAACTTTGCGCGTTCGTTCTTGTACACCTGGTCCTGCAAATCCTGACGGATAACGGGCTTGTTGGTGGGTATCTCTATAACATCGAGCGAGTATATCTGGCGGAACTCGTCCTCCTCGGTCATAGCGGTACCCGTCATGCCAGAGAGCTTTGCGTACAGGCGGAAGTAATTCTGGAACGTGATGGAAGCGAGCGTCTTGCTCTCGCGGTTTACCTTAACGCCCTCTTTCGCCTCAATAGCCTGATGAAGTCCGTCGTTATAGCGGCGGCCAAACATAAGGCGTCCGGTAAACTCGTCTACTATTACGATTTCTCCGTCCTTTATAACGTAGTCAACGTCAAGGTGCATGATGCCGTTCGCGCGTATCGCCTGGTTTATGTGGTGCAGGAGCGTTACGTTCTCGGGGTCCATAAGGTTTTCTACCTTGAAGTATTTCTCCGCCTTTGCAACGCCGCTCGGCAGCAGGTTGCAGGTCTTTGCCTTTTCGTCTATGATATAGTCGCCCTCGAGCTTGTCCTCGTAGTCCTCTTTATCGTCAAGCTCGGTCACCTTGTTCATGGTGAGGGTCTTTGCGAACTTGTCCGCGCGCTCGTAAAGGTCGGTGGACTTGTCGCCGCGGCCGGAGATGATGAGCGGCGTTCTCGCCTCGTCTATAAGGATAGAGTCAACCTCGTCCACAATGGCGAAGTTGGGCGCGCGCTGAACCATGTCCTTTTTGTACATGCACATATTGTCGCGCAGGTAGTCGAAGCCGAGCTCGTTGTTGGTAGCGTAGGTGATATCGCACGCATACGCCGCGCGGCGCTGGTCGTTGTCAAGCTCGTGCGTGATAAGGCCGACTGTAAGCCCGAGGAAGCGGTGAACCTTTGCCATAAGCTCGCTGTCGCGCTTTGCGAGGTAGTCGTTTACCGTGACGATATGCACGCCCTTTCCCGTAAGGGCGTTAAGGTAGGACGGCAGGCACGCAACGAACGTTTTGCCCTCGCCCGTCTTCATCTCTGCAATACGACCCTGATGAAGCACAATGCCGCCGATTATCTGAACGGGGTAGTGTCTTATGCCGATAACGCGTGTTGAAGCCTCGCGGCATACCGCGAAAGCGTCGGGCAGGATATCGTCGAGCGTTTCGCCCGCGGCGAGCCTTTCCTTAAGAATGCCCGTCTGCGCCTTAAGCTCGTGGTCGGTCATTGCCTTGTACTTGTCCTCAAGCGCGAGTACCGCCTGCTTTATCGGCTCTATTCTCTTAAGTTCCCTTGATGAATAAGTGCCGAAGATAGACTTTATTATACCCATTGGAAATGTTCCCTTTCTGTACTGCCCGCGCCGCCTGGCGGAAGCGCAGGTGCTGCAATACGCTATACATAAATATACAACATATATTATACAGCAAAGCCCCCGATTTGTCAACCCGTTTTTTTTGCCGCAGGGGCATATTTCCTTGAATCTGCGAGCGCTGCGGGCAGAAAATAAGGTCGAAAGGAGGCGAACGCCGAATGAAGATATATCCGCACCCCAAGCCGGAGGACACCATGCAGGTATCGTCCGCGTCGGACTGCACGGGGCTTATCCCCGCAGGCACAACGGACGAGCAGGAAATGGAAATGTACGAGGAGATGTACGATTTCCTGCCGGAGCCAGCGGCTAAACCAAACAAGCCGCATATAGATTAGACTGTGGATAAAGCTGCCCGCCGCATTATTACGGCGGGTATTTTTTTCGGCAAAAAGCGCATTAAAGCGCATTAAACGGTTTTTTTCCCGCCTTTTCGTAAACTCTCTGTTGAAAACTATGTTAAAACCGTTGATTACTGCCCGTATAACCCCACAATATGCTGTGTACGGACATACTTTTCAACACTATTTCAACATTCTGTTGAAAGCTCCGCAAATATAACGAAACTCCCGCCCGCCGTCCTCACAACGCAGAGCAGCGGCAGCGAATGCCGCCCCGAAAAGCGCAGCGAAACGCGGGTGAGCGCGGTTATCCCGCCAAGCGGCACGGTGCGCTCTCTTACGAAGAAAACGCCGCAGCGTATAAAAAGCGCGCAGTTTTCGCAGCGGTAGGAAAGCCGTATAAAATACGCCGTCCACCATATAATGAAAAGCGCCGCGCCCGCCGCGCATAAGGCGCGCACGGCAAAAACAGCCGGCGCTGCAAACTCGGGCATTGCAGGCGCGGCGGGGCGCCCCGGTGCGAAAAGCGCCGCCGCTATAAACGGCGCCGCCGCCAGCAAAAGCGCCGCGGCGATACCCGCCCAGAATGCTCCCCATGCCTTTTTCACGCCGTTTTCACCGCCCTTTCAGATTCGCATACGATTATTTTCTTCGCCGTTGAGTGATTTTATGCAAAGTGCCGATTTGCCCCGCGCGCTATTGACATAAAAGCTTAACAGTGATAAAATATTGCTGCAAGTTAAATAATTCAGACCGTCGGGAAAAGTTTTGCGGCGGTTCAGGGGGTGATGTCAATGCATTGTCCGCATTACACGGGCGAGCTGCTGCAAAAGCAGGCGGAGCGCTCCATGAGCAGGCTTTCGCCCGAGGACTACAGCGCGTTTCTGCGCAGCATTCAGACGATAAACTCAATGCGTATGTCGCTGCTTATCGAGGGAGTCACGCCTGCGGAGTTCTCGCTGCTTTACTGCGTGGGGGAATCTGCGCAGCCCGTGAGCGTGGCGCAGGCGGCGAAGCGGCTGGGCGTATCCATGCCCGCGGTGTCGCGCGCGCTTAAAACGCTCGAGGGCGCGCAGCTTATCGGGCGCAGGACGGACGAGGCGGACCGCCGCAGCGTTCTGATAGAGCTTACGGAAAAGGGGCGCGGGCTGCTTCAGGGCAACCTGTCGCGCATAACAAACGCGGCGGACAGGATAATCGGGCGCTTTTCGGACGAGGAGCTTTCAACAATGGTAAGGCTTCAGGAGAAGCTGGCGCAGGGAATTTCAGAGATAATGGCGGAGCTTTCGCAGGAAAGACCGCATACGCAGAAAGGAGAAAATCAACCCAATGCTTGAGATAAAGAACATCACAAAGGACTACAGCGCGGGCGGGGACGTTGTTCACGCGCTGCGCGGGGTGTCCATAAGCTTCCGCAGGAGCGAGCTTGTGAGCATTCTCGGTCAGTCGGGCTGCGGCAAGACAACGCTTCTCAACATAATCGGCGGGCTTGACCAGTACACCTCGGGCGACCTTATCATCAACGGCAAATCCACAAAGCTCTTTAAGGACCGCGACTGGGACACCTACCGCAACCACTCCGTGGGCTTCATCTTCCAGAGCTACAACCTTATCCCGCACCAGACGGTGCTTTCAAACGTAGAGCTTGCGCTCACGCTTTCGGGCGTCAGCAAGGCGGAGCGCCGCCGCCGCGCAAAGGAAGCGCTAGCGCAGGTGGGGCTTGCCGCGCAGATGAACAAGCGCCCCAATCAGATGTCGGGCGGGCAGATGCAGCGCGTAGCCATAGCCCGCGCGCTTGTAAACGACCCCGACATTCTCCTTGCGGACGAGCCGACGGGCGCGCTTGACAGCGAGACCTCCGTTCAGATAATGGAGCTTATAAAGCAGATATCCGGGGACAGGCTCGTTATAATGGTAACGCATAACCCCGACCTTGCGGAGAAATACTCCACGCGCATAGTAAGGCTGCTTGACGGCGAGATTACGAGCGACTCCGACCCGTTTGACGGCGCGCCGGCGCCCGAAACGGAGCAGCCCGCGCGCAAAAAGCAGCCTAAGGGCAAAAAGGCGCGCACGTCCATGTCCTTTGCAACGGCGCTTGCGCTTTCGCGCAACAATCTTCTCACCAAAAAGGGCAGAACGTTCTTAACGTCCTTTGCGGGGAGCATAGGAATTATAGGCATAGCGCTCATACTTTCGCTTTCAAGCGGCGTGCAGGCGTATATAGACAGCGTTGAGCGCTCCACGCTCTCGTCCTACCCGATATCCATACAGCATGAAACGGTGGATTATTCGAGCATGATGCAGTCCATGATGGGCATGGCTGAGGAGGACATATCCGGGCGCGACCCGAACAGGGTATACACCAACAACATCTCCACCGAGATGACAAAGACCATGCTTTCCGAAATGCAGGTGAACAACCTCGCGAAGTTCAAGGAGTATCTTGAAACGAACCCCAACGGCATAATGGACAGCGTATCCGAGATACAGTACAGCTACTCGCCGAATCTCTATATCTACGGCAGGGACGTGAACGACAACGTTATCCGCGTGAACCCATCCACCGTGCTTGAGGCGATGATGGGCGACAGCATGGCGCAGAACATAAAGCAGATGGGCGGCACCTACTCCACGATGATGGGCGGCGCTTCGGGCGGCATGGGCTACGACGTATGGACGGAGCTTTTAAGCGCAAAGACGGTGGAGGACCAGTTCGAGGTGCTTGCGGGGCGCATACCCGAGAGCTACAACGAAGTCGCGGTGATGGTAAACGACCGCAACGAGGTATCCGATATCACGCTTTACGCGCTCGGGCTGCGCGACCAGTCGGAGCTTTCCGAGATGATGAGCGCGTTCATGTCGGGCGAGAGCTTCGATATTGATACGGGCGACCTCTCGTTCTCCTACGATGAGCTTATGGGGCTTGAATTCCGCCTGCTCACTAAGTCCGATATGTACCGGGCGAACGCGGACGGCGGCTACGACGACATGAGCGGCAACGAGGAGTATATGCGCGGCGTGCTTGAAAACGCGCCGCTTATAAAGGTAGTGGGCGTACTCCGCGCGGATTCGGACAGCCTTATAACCACCGCGCACAACGGCGGCATAGGCTACACCCACGCGCTCACCGAGTACATGATAGAGCGCGTGAACGAGAGCGAGCTTGTGACAAGGCAGCGCGATAACCCCGACATCGATGTATTTACGGGCATAGCGTTCCCCGACGGCGGCGAGGAGGAGCAGCCCATGACCGAGGAAGAGGCTTTTGCCGCGGTAATGGGCATGATGACGCCCGAGCAGATAGGGCAGCTTTCTGGCGCCATGCTGAGCGCGCTCACCCCCGAACAGCAGGCGGAGCTTGCAAAGCTTCCGCCCGAGGAGCAGCAGCAGGCGCTTTTCACCACGGTTGACCGGGCGGCGCTTACAAAGGCGTTTATGGACATAATGACGGCGGAGCAGATGCAGCAGCTCATGGAGCTCACGCAAAAGCCCGAATCCACCGACGCCACCTACGACGGCAACCTTGAGCTTTTAGGCGTGGCGGACCTTTCAGAGCCGAGCGGCATATCCATTTACGCAAAGGACTTTGACGCAAAGGAGCGCATAACGCAGTTCATCACCGACTACAACGCGCGCGCGGCGGCAGACGAGCATCGGGAGGACGTAATAAACTACACCGACTACATCGGGCTTATGATATCCTCCGTAAGCACCATAATAGACGCTATTTCCTATATTCTTATAGCGTTCGTTGCTATATCCCTTGTAGTATCGTCCATAATGATAGGTATAATCACCTATATATCGGTACTTGAGCGCACCAAGGAGATAGGTATCCTGCGCGCGATAGGCGCGTCAAAGCGCGATATCAGGAACGTATTCAACGCGGAGACCCTTATCGTGGGCTTTTCTGCGGGCGTTATCGGCATAGGCGTAACGCTTCTCCTCAATATCCCGATAAACGTCATAATCCACCACCTCACGGGCATAGACACGATAAACTCCGTTCTCCCGTGGCAGGGCGCGGTTATCCTCGTTGCAATAAGCATGATCCTCACCCTTGTGGCGGGCTTATTCCCCGCAGGCGTAGCCGCCCGCAAAGACCCCGTAGTAGCCCTCCGCACCGAATAAGCCGGTCGCCCGGCTGTCGGTCGCCCGACTGGCGGTTACGGCTGTATGTACCTTATTGGCGGTTGCTGTCACACGCGGGCGGGGCAGCCCCCGCGGGCGGGTCCGGCTGTCGGTCGCCCGACTGGCGGTTACGGCTGTATGTACCTTATTGGCGGCTGCTGTCACACGCGGGCGGGGCAGCCCCCGCGGGCGGGGCGCCTGCAGGTGCGGTTCATTGTGAATTTTCGGCGCGGGCGCTCCAACTGAATATACGGCGAGTCCGCAGCTTTACATGGCTGCGGACTTTCTGCTTATAATGCCTTGTGTGGGAGAATGTGCGGCGGGCTGTGCGGCTCATGCGCGCCTGGTGGGTTTGTCCCTGCGAACGCGTCCCGTGTGTGAAGCCGCCCTTGTGCGAACGCTCCCGTGCGCGTATGCCCGAACGCGACAAAGCGAATCCCCCCGCCATAAGGCAGGGGGGAAGAACGTATTGCTTTATCAGCCGTTGCCCTCGGAGAGGACGTAGATATCCACGTAAACAGCGCCCCAGCGGCAGCTGTCGTCGTAATGCTCAGCCATATTGCCGAAGTAGAGGTCTACCGCAACCGTGCCGTCCATAAGACCGAGCCCCGTATCTGCGGCTATTGCGTAGCCGTAAACGCGGCTGCCGTCCTGTGCAACGATGTAAAGCTCGCTGCCGTAGGGAATAACGTTGGGATTTACCGCAACGGTGCCTATAACGGCTGCCCTGCCGCTTGCGGTGCGTGCGTTATAGCCTGCGGTGTACGCGGTGGACTTGCCCGAGATAATGCGGGTATAGTTTTCGGGCAGGCCGTTTACGAGCGTGAGGGACGACGGGTCGTCCATCTTTGCGTAGGGCACTGCGAGAGCGGTTCCGCGCTCGATAACCTGCGTTACGGGCTGCGCCGTAACCTCGTCTACTGACAGCTCCTGCGAAGCAAGCTCGCCGTCGATGTACTTTTCCTTGATGAAGTAGGTGCGCGTACCTGCGACGCCCTCGGTAACGATTCTCTCCGTGCCTATAGCGAGGTTAGAGTTGTCGGTGTATACCGTTTCAAACGGAATTTCCGCTGTATTCGCGCGCATTTCGTAGCTCACGCGCGTTACCTTTACCTCCATGTCGGCGTATGCGGGCTCGGCGAGGTCGCAGCTTACGATGTCGTTCGTGCCAATTTCAACACCCGCCTTTTCGAGCGCCTGCCCCGCCGTGCCGCCTATAACTGACACTGCCTTTGTTTCGCCGTCTGCGGTTACGTTTACGGTAAACGCGCGGTGAATGGTGATGTACGCGGTGCTTTCGTCCGCAGTTTCATAGGTCACGCGGTCGTCCGCGCCGAGGGAATAGCCGCCGCTGCGGAGAATCGCGTACACGTCGGATTCCGAGGTCATAAGCTCCTTTGTCACGCCGTTGTCGGTGATGAAAACGCGGTCGCGGAAGTAAAGGTTACCCGTCATCATAACGACCATCAGCACCGAGGCGAAAAACAGCCCGAGCTTCATTATGCTGCTCTTCATGAGCATCTTGTTCATTTTTGCATTGACTATCTGTGGTTTCATATTGCCTCCGTAAAGTCCTTATCGGAAGGACGAGCCTTCCATCGCGCAGCGGGATTTGCATGCTGCGTGCGATAATTTCCTTGTTATACGGCTCGCAGGTCCTTGGGGAAGACCCTTGTGCCGCGGGCAAACGCACTGTCCCCAACAGAGCATTGCCATGAAAAAAGGGCGCCGATATGCCTTTATCTGTCTTTGCATACTCAAGTGCGCGTGCCTCCCTTGGGGGATAGCACACACAAAGCCTGCCCTTTCGTCAAGGTGATGTTATTATAACCGATTCGGCTGTAAATGTCAAACAGAAAGACAGCGTGGTTTTTGTGCAATTTGCCCAAAATGGATTTGTAACCGATTTGTAACCGAATTGAATATGGGTTGAATGGTGGCAGAATTTGTAAAATTCTAAATTTGTTATTGTAATATTAGCTAAAATTAAGTTTGAGATTTTTGTATACAAACTGCACGTATTTTAACAGCTTCGGAGTGCACATAACTGTCAATTGTCACAATAAAGTTTTGCAGTAAAATTGCGCTTTAATATATAATATAGTATACCCTGAAAGAACTGGGGGGAGCGTGCGGCGTTCCGCCCGAAAAAAGTGTGCGCGGAATGCTGCGCGTTCGTTCTTTATACGGGCGCGGCTGAATATACTCTAGCATACCTGCATATTTGGGCAGCGGGTCTGCCAGATAGGAGTGTGAACGCAATGGAGAACATCATAACGGGCGCGGCAGGGCGCTCTCACAGCGGGAAACGCCTCCCCGAAACGCCTGCGCAGGCGGACGCTCCCGAGGAGGAAGCGCGCGCGGCGGCACCCGAAAAGAAGCGCACGGCGCACAGGGTACGCACGGGCCGCGGCAGTCTGCTGATAATGGCGCTTACGGCGGTGCTTGGCGCGGCGGGCGGCGCAGTGGCTGCAAACCGCCTTGGCGAATGCTCGGGGGTGCTGCTTACCACCGAGGGCAGCTTCCTTACGCTTTTCCTTATCCGCGTGTTATACGGCGGGGCGTTTTTGCTGGCGGAATACATACTCGGCTTTTTTGCGCTCGGCGGGGCGCTGGTGTGGGCTGTGCCGCTGCTTTGCGGCATGGGCACGGGGCTGTCGCTTATGGAAGCGGGCGCGCACAGGCCGGCGCTTCTGCCGGGCGCGGTTATGACGCTTGCGGCGGCGGTTTTCGGCGCTCAGCTTTCGGACAGCCTTTCGGGGCAGCTGCTGCGGGTGCTCACGGGCAGCCGCACGGGGCTTGTCATCACCAACGGTACGGCGGGAGATTACACGCTGCGCTTTCTGGGGCTGCTTGGCGTTAATATCGCAGCGGGGCTTATCGAGGCGGGCATAAAGCTTGGGCTGAACGGAGGTGCTTGAGTGAGAAAAAAGAAGAAGCGCCCTGCTGCCGCGCCATACGCTGCGGGTGTGGCTGTAGGGCTCGGGACGGCGCTTGCTGTATCTGCGGCAGGCGCGGGAGCGATAGCGCTGGGCGGCTCGGCGGGACTTGCGGGGGTACTCTCTGCGGCTGCGGCAGCGCTGGGCTGCTTTTTCGGCGGCAGGACTGCGGGGGCGCTTAAACGCAGCGGCGGGCTTAAAACGGGCGCGTTGTGCGGTACGCTGATATTCCTGCCGCTGCTTTTGCTGTCGCTTATATTCGGGCAGTGCGGGGGAGTGCTTATGTGGTTCAAGGCGGCGCTTTGCACAGGCGCAGGCGCGGCGGGCGGAGTGTTCGGAGTAAACAGCAGCTACGGCACGTAGCGCGGATAAGTTCCCCCTTTATTATAGAGAGCGTGGAGAAAAAACCATGAAGAATAATTTGCCGCAGAGAATCCATTTGCGCGCGGCTTCCTGCGCGGAATATTCCGCAGCAAGTAAGGGGGACGGGAAATGAACGTAAAACTTACCCTGCGCACGGCTCTCACAGCGGCGGCGGCAGCGATTGCGGGCGCGTTTATCCTTGGCAGACCCGAAGCGGTGTCGGCGGCGGTGCGCGCGGCGGCTGAGGGCTGCCTTGACGTAATAGTGCCGTCGCTTTTTGCGTTTACGGTGCTTGCGGTATTCCTGCGGGACAGCAGGCTTTACCGAGTGGTGCTGAAGCCCCTCGCCCTGCCGCTGTCGCGGCTGCTGCGCATGGACGAGGAGCTTTGCGCTTACATAGTCCTCGGCAACATCGGCGGGTACCCCGTCGGGGCGAAGCTGCTTTCGCAGGCGGTGGACGAGCGCCGAATAACCGCGCAGGACGCGGGGCGGCTGCTGTGCTGCTGCTTCGGCAGCGGGCCGTCGTTTGTCATAGGCATTGCGGGAATGCGCGTTTTCGGGAGCGCTGCGGTGGGCGGCGCGATATTCGCGGCGGGCTTTATGTCGTCGCTTGTTATGGCGGCGGTCGTGCGCGCGCGCGGCAAAATAACGCTTCATGGCGAACGGAGCGCGCCGCAGCCCTCTGCGCAGTGCCTTGTGGGGTCGGTGATGTCGGGCGCGCGGGTGATGTTTACGGTGTGCGCGATGATAACGGCTTTCGCGGCGGTAACGGCGCTGCTTGACGCGGTGGGAGCGCTGCGGCTTGCGCAGGCTGCGTTTGAGCGCGTTGGCGCGGGCGAGGACGCGTGGCGCATTCTTCCTGCGCTGCTTGAGGTGAGCCGCACCGGCGAGCTGTCGGGCGAGGGTCTTGCGAGCGTGCCGCTGTGCGCGGGGCTGCTGTCGTTCGGGGGAGTGTGCGTGCTGCTTCAGGTGGCGGCGGTGGCGGGGAATATCCCCCTTAAACGCTTTTTGCTTACGCGTCCGCTTGCGGCGGCAATGAGCGCGGCGTTCGCCCTGCCCGCGGGGCTTATTCCGCGCGCGGCTGCTGCGGCGGTCCCCGCGGGGAGCATGGCTTATCCGTTCACGGCGGGCGCGGCGGCGTCGGTGTGCGTACTTGTGATGTGCGGCATTCTCCTTTCGGGGGAGGACAAATCGCGCAGATAGGCGGGTTTATTACAGAATGATTACATTTCTTTCAAAACTATTACAGTTATATTACAGTTTTGTTACATCTGTTGACTTTTTCTCTCCGTATGGTATAATGATATCAACGGGGGCGCACTTAATATATACAGCATTCCACAACCCGATTTTCACCGGAATTATTCCACCCGACGCACTATAATACCCCATGCCCCCGATAAGTAAAGTACAGGCGCTGTTTTTGCAGCGCCTGAGTTTTTGAAACGGTCCATAATCGGCATTATTTTCCGTAAAAGGGTTGACATTATGGCTATAAATGGAGTATAATTAAAAAAGCAGACATAAATCAGATGGTAATTATATGGCTGCCGCGCGGAGGGCGGAGCGGCCATTGGTCAAAGGGGCAGTTATTGTGAAAAAGAAGATCTACATACTTCTCTCGTGTTCGGAAACGGTGGTTTCAAAGTGTATCGGCGTGTTCACCGCAGAGCCGTACACCCACGCTTCCATTGCGTTCAATTCGGAGCTTTCGCCGCTCTATTCGTTTGCAAGGCTCGGGAAGTATCCCCTCCCGGGAGGGTTCAGGCTTGAGTTTACGGACTCGGGCTATTACAAGGAACACAGCGGCATTCGCTGCGCGGTCTACTCGCTTGAAACGGACGAGCAGTCGTTTGAGCTTGCGCAGCGCCTTGTCGAGAAAATGCGCAGGGAGCCCGCGCTCTACCGCTACAACGTGCTGGGGCTGGCGCTCTGCAAGCTGAACATCGCGTGGCGCAGGGAGCATTACTACTTCTGCTCGGAGTTCGTTAGCTTCGTATTATCCACGGCGAACTGCATGGAGCTGCCGAAGAACCCCTCGCTCATGCGCCCGTGCGACTTTATGCGCCTGCCCGAGCTGAAACCCGAATTTGAGGGCGCCATGCACGAGCTTGCGCAGCGGTGCAGACTTAACAGGCAGATGCTCGCGGAAGCTTAACTCAGCCGTCGGACCCTCAGGGGGTTCGGCGGTTTTTTATATAAGGCGAGGGGCGCGCAAATGGTATTCTCTGCATTTTTGGGCGGGCTTTCTTGCAAAACGCTTCTCAGAATTATTCATAAAACAAAAATCGTAGGCGTTATTGCAAATGTTGGATTTGTGAGAACATTGCAACAATTTACATGGAAAAGTAAAATTCAAAAAGAATAAAACTAAAAAATCAACAAAAATCTCCCTTTAATTTTATTTATTTGGCACAATAAAATTCGTGGAAAATGTCGGATATGGTACTTGATTTGAATAAATGTTTGTGGTATAATACTATTAACGCAAGTCGCCGCGCGCAGCTTTGCACAGGGTCGCGCAGTGGCGAATATTCAAGGAGGTTTTGTATGAAATCGATAGGTGTAAAAATCCTTATCTCGTGCATTTTAACTGTCGGGATATCGCTGTTCACTCTGGGTGGATTCGCGTGCATTATGTCGTATAAAGCGTCGCGCGGGCTTGCCGAGGAAAGCCTGACTTCTTCGGTGCAGGTAGCTTCCGAGCGCGTTGAGTGGGAAATGACTTCTTATGTGAACGTTGTAAAGCAGCTCGGGCTGTTCAAGCGTTTGTCAGACCCATCCACGTCTCTTGAGGACAAGCAGCACATTCTCAACCAGTCCAAGCAGCAGTTCGGTTTACAGGAGATCGTGATAATCAACGAGGACGGCAGCTGCTCTGACGGCAACAATTATGCCGACAGAGAGTATTTCCAGAACGCCATGAAGGGCGAGACCACCATCACCGAGCCTACCGTATCAAGGCTCACGGGCGAGCTGCTGATGATATTTGCAGGCCCGCTGTGGGAAAACGGCGAGGCTAACACCACCGTAAAGGGCTGCGTTTTCGCCGTGCCCGACCCCGAGTTCCTCAACGACATCATGCGCGGCATCAACATAAGCGAAAACTGCGACGCCAGCATTGTGGACGACGACGGCGACACAATCGCGGACGTTAACAGCGACCTTGTAAAGAACGGCGAGAACATCGAGGAGCTTGCAAAGACCGACTCCAACTATTCGGGGCTTGCAGCCGTTCACACAAAGATGAGAGCAGGCGAAACGGGCTTTGCGCAGTACCGTATCAACGGCCGCACGGAGTACGCGACTTACGCGCCCATCGAGGGCACGAACGGCTGGTCGCTCATCGTATATGCGCCCAGCGGCGACTTTATGGACAGCACCTACCGCGCGGTAATTCTTACGCTTATGGTGCTTGTCGTTGCGTGCGCGGTATCCACCTTTATTTCCGTAAGACTCGGCAGGAAGATAGGCGGCGCTGTAAGAATCTGCACGGAGCGTATCGAGAAGCTCTCCGTCGGCGACCTTACAAGCCCCGTACCCGAGATATCCTACAAGGACGAAACGGGCAGACTTGCCGACGCGACCAAGGTCACGGTTACAACGCTCAACAACATCATAATGGACGTAGGCCGCATACTCGAGGCGATGTCGGGCGGCAACTTCAACGTGCATACAACGCAGAACCAGCAGTATTATGTGGGCGACTGCAGCCAGCTGCTCACGTTCCTGCGCGACATAAACCACAAGCTCAGCTCTACCATGGCGCAGATAGGCACCGCTTCCGACCAGGTTGCGGCGGGTTCGGAACAGGTGTCCGCGGGCGCGCAGGCGCTTTCGCAGGGCGCTACGGAGCAGGCTTCCTCGGTTGAGGAGCTTGCAGCGACGATAAGCGTCATATCCGACATGATACACAAGAACGCCAACGACGCGCAGCAGGTTACCGCGCAGACCAACGAGGCGGGCGCTCAGCTTATGCAGTCTACAAAGAGAATGGACGACCTTATAGGCGCGATGAACGAGATAAGCGCGTCTTCGGACGAAACCAAGAAGATAATCAAGACCATAGAGGATATCGCGTTCCAGACGAATATACTCGCGCTCAACGCGGCTATCGAGGCGGCGCGCGCGGGCGAAGCGGGCAAGGGCTTTGCAGTCGTTGCGGACGAGGTAAGGAACCTTGCCGCAAAGTCCGCGGAGGCTGCGCAGAACACCACGCAGATGATAGAGGGCACCGTTACCGCCATCGAGAACGGCAACGAGCTTGTAAACGAGGCGGCAAAGGCAATGAACGAGGTTATGGAGTCCGCTTCCAAGGCTGCCGGGCTTACAAAGGATATATCCAATTCCGCTCAGGAGGCTGCGGATTCCATTCAGCAGATATCTGTCGGCATTGAGCAGATATCCAACGTTGTACAGACCAACTCCGCGACTGCGGAGGAGTCTGCGGCGGCTTCCGAGGAGCTTTCTGCGCAGGCGGCAATGCTCAAGGGGCTCGTCGGGTCGTTTACGCTGCGTGATAAGGACGTTACGAGCATGAACGCATGATATACAGGCGGACTATAAAGTCACACCTGCGTCGTCAACGTCATTTCGGCAGGCACAAACCCGATGTTTGTGCGGTTGCCCCAAAAGCCCGACACGATGTCGGGCAAACAAGGGCAACAGGCAAAAAGCCTAGCCAAAACGACGTTTCCCGGCAGCCGCACCTTTCTCCCCCGCCTCAGATAATCCTATTTCAGTAAGCTTAAGTCCCGGGGGTTCGCTCCCGGGATTTTTTATAGCGGGAACAAACGCGCGTTTGTCGGACGGATTTGCGCAAAATTACAGCATATATGTCAAAAAGGGTTGTAATTTGTTTAATTTTATGCTAGAATAAAAATGCAATATTTTTTGGCAGGGAGTGCGTATGGAGGTAATTTTACAGATATTCGTATGGCTTGCGGGGATAGCGCCGATTCTGCTCATATTCCTGTTTTTGTTTGTGTGCGGGCTGTTTATTAACGTAAAAAAGCCATATGAGCGCGACAGCGGGTTCTACCGTGCGCTGCTTGACAGGTCGACGGCGGTCATACTGTGGATTATCGGCGTGCGGTACAATGTCGTCGGGGCGGAAAGGCTGCCCGAGCGGGGCAACTTTCTGTTCATAAGCAACCACCGCTCAAACTACGACCCGATAATACAGTGGACGGTTTTCAGCCGCTTCAGGATATCGTTCATCTCCAAGAAGGAGAACTTTAAGATACCGATGTACGGCAGGCTTATTCACCGCTGCTGCTTTATGGCGATAGACCGCGAGAACCCGCGCAAGGCGATGGAAACGATAAACCGCGCGGCAAAGCTTCTTACCGACACTGAGAACAGCGTTGGCGTTTACCCCGAGGGCAGGCGCAGCAAGGACTGCACGCTGCTGCCGTTCCACAACGGGGTGCTTAAGATAGCCAAAAAGGCGGGCAGACCGATAGTCGTGTCCACTATCGAGGGGACGGAGAATATTTTCGGTAATGTAAAGCGCCTGAGGAGAACCGTGGTCACGATAAGGATACTTGAAACGATAGACGCGCAGCGCGTCAGGGCGACAAGCACCGCAGACCTCGGCGAATATTGTGCGGAACATATGAAAAAGGAAATCGGAGGATAAGGAATCATGATTTATGTGCTCTATAACGCGCTTGCGGGCAACAGGACCTGCGAGGAGCAGGCGAGAAAGCTCACGGAGCTCTACAAGGGCGAGGAGCTTACGTTCACAAGCATGGCGGGCATAGACTACACGGCGTTTTTTGCGGGGCTTAACGCGGGTGACAGGGTGATAATATGCGGCGGCGACGGCACGCTCAACCGCTTTGTAAACGACACGCGCGGCATAGATATAGAGTGCGATATCCTCTACTATGCGGCGGGCAGCGGCAACGACTTCCTGCACGACCTTGGTAAGGAAAAGGGCGAGCCGCCGATAAAGATAAACCGCTACATAAAGGACCTGCCGTCCGTTACGGTAAACGGCCGCGAGTCGCTTTTCATCAACGCCATAGGCTTTGGTATAGACGGCTACTGCTGCGAGGTTGGCGACGAAATGCGCAGCAAGGCCGACGGCAAGCCCGTAAACTACACAAGCATAGCGATAAAGGGGCTGCTTGGCGCCTTTAAGCCGTCGGACGCCACGGTTATAATAGACGGCGTGGAGAAGCGCTACAAAAAGGTATGGATAGCGCCCACAATGCACGGCAGGTTCTACGGCGGAGGCATGAACGCCGCGCCCGCGCAGCGCCGCGACGACCCCGAGGGGAAGTTCTCCGTGGTAATATGGCACGGCTCAAACAAGCTCAAAACGCTTATGGTGTTCCCCTCCATCTTCAAGGGCGAGCATATAAAGCAGACGCGGTACATTGACATAACGCGTGCGGACGAGGTGACGATACGCTTCGACAGACCCTGCGCGCTGCAGATAGACGGCGAAACCATTCTCGGTGTTACGGAATACACCGCAAGGAGCAGCGCTAAAACAAGGGCGGAGAAAAAGGCTGCGGTCAATAGCTGATTATCAGGGCGGAAAAATTTTAATGCGTAATGCGTAATTGATGTGTCCGCTGCGCGGACGGATTTCAATAACCGCCGCAGCGGTTTGCGTCACATTCATTACGAATTATTTATAAACTTACCACGGTCTTAGCTGCAATTCTCCGCAAAAAAGCGCCACGCTGAAAAAGCATGGCGCTTTTTTAATTACGCATTACGAATTACGAATTACGCATTAAATTTCCCTCAGTTCTCGAGCGACTTTTCAAGGAATGCCTTTGTTTTGGGGCTCCTCGGCGCGCCGAAAACTTCATCGGGCGTGCCGTATTCCTCTATAACGCCGTCCGCCATGAAAATAACCTTGTCCGCGACTCCGCGCGCAAAGTTCATTTCGTGGGTGACTACTATCATCGTGCGGTCGGTGCTTTTAAGGTCGCGTATCACGCGCAGCACCTCGCCCGTAAGCTCGGGGTCGAGCGCCGAGGTCGGCTCGTCGAAGCACAGTATGTCGGGGCTGAGCGCAAGCGCGCGCGCTATTGCAACGCGCTGCTGCTGCCCGCCCGAAAGCTCGCAGGGGTAGGACAGCGCCTTTTCCGCAAGGCCTACGGTGTTCAGCAGGTCAAGCGACTTCGCGTCTATTTCCTTGAGTATCTTTGCGCGCTCCGCCTTGGATAAGCGGCGCTTGCCGTCCTTAAGGCGCAGCAGCTGCGGCGCGAGGGAGATGTTCTTAAGCACGTTGTACTGCGGAAACAGGTTGAACGACTGGAACACCAGCCCGAAATGCAGGCGCTTTTCGCGTATTTCGCTGTCGGAGCATCTGCGCGCGTCCGCCGCGTCGAATATCGTTTCGCCGTTTACGGACATCGTGCCCTCGTCAGGGTGCTCCAGAAAGTTTATGCAGCGCAAAAGCGTTGTCTTTCCGCTGCCCGAGGAGCCGATTATCGCCAGCACCTCGCCCTTTTCCATAGAGAAATCTATGCCCTTGAGCACCTCGGTCTTTCCGAAGGATTTCTTTATGCCCTTTATTTCAAGAAAAGCCATGTTACCCTCCGTCCGTCAGCCGCTGTAGTAGTTGAGCTTCTTTTCCGCAGCGTTGAGCAGCAGCGTAAGCAGTCCCGAGAAGAGCAGGTAGAACGCGCCTATGTAGAACAGCGGCCAGATGATAGCCTTCATGCTGATGATGTTCTCGGCTGCCTTTACAAGCTCTGTAACCGCTATAACGCGCGCAAGCGACGTATCCTTTACAAGGGTGATTATCTCGTTGCCCATGGGCGGCACAATGCGCTTTATCACCTGAAACAGCACGACCCTGAAGAATATCTGCGTTTTGGTCATGCCGAGCACCTGCCCCGCCTCGTACTGCCCTTTCGGGATACTCTCGATACCGCCGCGGTATATCTCGGAAAAGTAGCACGAATAGTTTATCACAAACGACACGAGCACGGCGGTCAGCCTGTCGAACTTGAAATCAAGCCCCAGCAGCCCCGGGCCGTAGAAGATTATGATTATCTGCAGCATGAGCGGCGTGCCGCGTATTATCCAGACAAAGGTCTTTGTAAGCCACTTTATCGGCGGGAATTTCGACATGGAGCCGAACGTGATGATAAGCCCCAGCGGAAGCGAACACACAAGGGTCACGCCGAAAACCATGAGCGTTGTGAGAAAGCCCTTGCTGAGCTGCGCGGTTACCTCAAAAAAAGACATCTGAAAACTCCATTACTTTGAATTAATTGCGTAATGCGTAATTATCAATTCGTAATGCGTAATTGATGTGTCCGCTTCGCAGACTGATTTCAATAACCGCCGCAGGCGGCACATTCATTACGAATTACGAATTACGCATTAAAAAATTATTCCTCTATGAATGCGTAGGTGTCCGCAAGACCGTACTTCTCGCAGAGCCTGAGCAGCGAGCCGTCCTTGACCATCTCGTCGATAGCGCCGTTTATCTTGGCAAGCGTTTCGGTGTCCTCAAGGCGCAGGCCTATAGCGTACTCCTCGGGGGTAAGCTCAACGCCGTCCACTATCATAAGGTCGGCGTAGTCCGTGCCCTCGCCTATGGAAGCCTTAGCCATAACGTAGTCGATAACGCCTATCTCGGTAGTCTTGGAGAGAACCTCCATGAGAACGTCCTTCTGCGCGGAAGAAGCCACGAACGGGTTCTGGGAAAGCACGTCGTTGCCCTCGATAGCGTCCTGTCCCGCAGAGCCGCCCTCGGCGGTTATGGAAGCGCCCGCCATGGAAGCGATGTCGGTGTACTTGTCTGCGTTAGCCTTGTTGATGACAACTACCTGCTTGTTTCTTACATAGGGCGTGGAGAAAGCCATGTTCTCCTTTCTGTCCTCGGTCACGGTAAGGCCGTTCCAGATAGCGTCGATAGCCTTTGACTTGAGCTCGACTTCCTTCTTGTCCCACTCGATAACCTGAAACTCCGCCTTAACGCCGAGCTTCTCGCATACAGCCTTGGTGAACTCGGTCTCAAAGCCGGTAAGCTCGCCGTTCTCGTCAAGGTAGTTCATCGGCTCGTAATAGGTGATGCCCGCAACGAGCGTGCCCTTGTCCTGAATGTACTCCCAGTCGGTGAGGTCCTTTTTCTTGCAGCTGCAAAGGCTCAGGCAGAGCGCCGCTGCGGAAAGGACAGCAAGAATCTTCTTCATAGTGTTTTCCTTCCTTTGTATGTATGGTAATATGGTGATACGCTGCCGCTTCATTGTGATAAAGCACACGGAGCAGAGCAATTTTACTGCGCCGTCAGCGCATTACACATTATAACACAGCCGCCCGGATTTGTCAAGCAACAATGCGCGCTCAGGCGTATTTTGTGCGCTTTTGCATAAAAAGGGGGCGCGTCCCCTGCTATTTATGTGCTATATTTGCATTCT
Source organism: uncultured Oscillospiraceae bacterium (assembly GCA_934446455.1). Classification (GTDB taxonomy): domain Bacteria; phylum Bacillota; class Clostridia; order Oscillospirales; family Ruminococcaceae; genus CAG-115. The sequence continues at coordinate 19,050 of CAKSEE010000047.1, forward strand.
GCGCGAGCGCTATGTAATAGTCCGCGAGCTTGTGCGCCTGCTCGTTTATGTCGTAGCCTGCCGCGCGCACATACTCCGCCGTGCTGCGGCTGTGGATACGCGCGCAGCCGAGCGCCGCGAAAGCCCAGTCCGCAGGCTCGCCGAGGGGCAGAAACTGCGCGTTGGGCGAAACCTTCACCTCGGGCGGCACCCTGTTTGAAAACAGGCAGAAAAGCCCCGCGCACTGCGCTTCTATGCCGCACATTCCGAGCCCCTCGTAGTTTGAGGGCAGCAGAAAGCAGTCCGCCGCGGAATAAAGGCGGTCAACGTCCGCGCGCTGCCCCGCGAATATCACCCTGTCGGCGATTCCCGCAGCTATAGCCTGCGCCTGCACGAGCTGCATATCCGCGCCCTCGCCCGCAAGGATAAGGCGGGAGTTGGGGTGCTTTGCCGCTATCTCCTTAAACACGGGGATAAGGAAGGACTGATTCTTCTGTGGGCAGAAGCGCCCCACATGGGCGAAAACAAGCGTCCCCGAGGGTATGCGGAACTCCCCGCGGAAGCTGCTGCGCTTGCTCTCGCTGAACGCAAAGCGCTCCGTGTCGATAGCGTTGCGCAAAAGCCTTACCGCGCACTTCGGCGCGCTGCCGTCGTCGATTTCGCACACGGGTCTGTTTTTGAAGAACCAGCGCGCAGCGTATTCCGAGCAGGCGAGGCGGTCGGTCGCGTGCAGGGCGGCAAAGGGCTTAAGCAGCGCCTTGGCGAGGCTGCGCAGCCACTCGCGCCGCCCGCCTGCGGTGCTGTGGTTGTGGATTATCCTCACGGGGACGCCCGCGCGCTTAGCAGCAAGCAGCGGCAGGAACGACAGCGTGCTCAGGTGGCAGTGCGCTATAGTGTAGCCGCCTTTGCGCAGCAGCTCCGTGAGCGTTCTCACATACCTTACGGGGCGGCTGAATCCGCACAGCAGATAAAGCCCGCCGCCCATGCGTTTTATTTCCTCGGCGGGTATGTGCGCCGAGCTTCTGAACGCGAAGAAGTCGAACTGCACAACGCTGCGGTCTATAGCGCCGTAATAGTTCATCACTACCTGTTCAACGCCGCCGCCGTTCATCTTACCGAGAAGCTGCGCCACGCGCAGGGGGCGATTTTCAGTTGTCATATTTAAGCAACACACTTTCTTCAATTCGTAATTCGTAATGCGTAATTCGTAATTATTCCTTTATGTACGCGCTGCGCTTATTTTAATGCTTAATGCGTAATTCATAATTCGTAATTATTCCTTAATAAAAATGCGCTCCTTATATTTTATCATAAGGCTTTGCCAAAGTCAAGATTTTAATAACCGCCGCAGGCGGCACATTCTGTAGTGCTACAATAGATATTGGACAAAGAAAGAAAAAAGGTTGAGAGATAGACCAAAATCTGCTAGAATAAAG
>CAKSEE010000048.1 GCA_934446455.1 uncultured Oscillospiraceae bacterium
GCCGTCGCGCTGCGTAAGGCGTGCGCAGCACGGTGTCGCGTTGCGTAAGGCGTAAGCCGTCGCGCTGCGTAAGGCGTGCGCAGCACGGTGTCGCGTTGCGTAAGGCGTAAGCCGTCGCGCTGCGTAAGCCGTCGCGTAAACACTTGTGCGGATAGAAGAGTTTTTGCCTCGGGAGACCCGAGGCAAAAAAGGTATCTCAGAGGGTTGCCTGTCGGTATTCGGCGGGCGGCTTTTCGGGGTGAAAGGGCGCGGGGACGCGCGGAATGCGGAGCGTTCCGCCCTGAATGTGGAGGACAAATGGAAAAGATAAGGATACAGAAGATAATTGCGGACAGCGGCTACTGCTCGCGCAGAAAGGCGGAGGAGTACATCGCCGCAGGCTATGTTACGGTGAACGGCAGGGCGTGTTCGCTTGGCGACAAGGCAAGTCCCACGGACGATCTTATAAAGGTGGGCGAGGACGAGATATCCTGCGAGCCTGTTGAAAAGCGCTACATAATGCTCAACAAGCCGCGCGGGTACGTTACCACCATGTCAGACGAAAAGGGCAGGCGCATAGCTTCCGACCTGCTGACGGGCATAGACGAGCGGCTGTTTCCCGTGGGCAGGCTCGACAGGAACTCAGAGGGGCTGCTGATATTCACCAACGACGGCGAGCTTGCAAACGACATCATGCACCCGTCAAGACATATTCCCAAAACATACCGCGTAACGATAGACGGGCGCGTATCCGAGGAGCAGCTGTCAAGGCTCATGTCGGGCGTGGAGCTTGACGACGGCGCTGTAACGCTGCCGTGCAGCGTAGAGGTGCTGACGGAAGAACCCGAGCGCACGGTGCTTCGCGTTACGATAAAGCAGGGGCTTAACAGGCAGATTCGTCGTATGTGCGCGGCCGTTGGGCTGCAGGTAGGCAGGCTGCGCCGCGTTGCCATAGGCGGCGTAAGGCTCGGAATGCTCAAATCCGGCGAGTGGCGCGACCTTACCAAGGAGGAGCTGCGGCAGCTGCGCGCGGCGGCAGGCAAGAAGAATGCTGCGGGAAAGGCGGGCAGAAGATGATAGAGATCCTGCAAAACAAGGCGAACACGGAAAAAATCGAGTTCAACGCGCGCGACGGAGAGGAGGTCCTCGGCACCTGCGCGGGCGTTCTTGAGGGCGACTGCTTTGTGTTCGACACGCTCGAGTGCGACGACTTTTTCGCGGACGGTCTGGTGCGCGCGATACTCAACCTTATGGACCTGCACGGCGTTGAAAAGGCGCGTTTCGCGCTCTCGGAGGAGAACCTCGGCAGGCTGAGAAAGGTCGGGATTCTGAGCGACGGAGCGCAGATAGAGAGCATTGCGGAGTTTTTTGACGGAAAGCACTGCGGCTGAATCCGATACGGAAATAACACCCCGAACGTTCAGGGCGCTCCCTGAGCTGTTCGGGGATTTTTGCCTTAAGGCGAAAATGGCACGTTTTTTTACAGGTTGTAAGGGGTGTGGTGTATAATAAGGAAAACGCCGTATTCGGCGAAAACGGGAGGTATTAAAATGAAGCGTATGAGGAGATTCGCCGCGCTTTTATGCGCTCTGCTTGCGGTGACAGGGTGCGAAAGCGGCGATGACAGCGGCGCAGGGTCTGAAGCCGCGCTTTCGTCCGTGGAAAGCGGGGATACTCATGGCGGCGCGGAGCCTGAAACGGAGTACTCGTCCGAGGAAAGCGGGGATATTCAGAACGGCGTGAGGTTTGAAACGGTGCTTGCGCCCGAGTATGACAAATACCGCATAGCAGGGCATAGCGCTGCGAGCATAAACCATAAGGAGGGGGCGCTGTACTATACCACCCCCGATTCGGGCTTGTGCAGAATTGCCGTCGTTGACGGCGAGGGCAGGGCGAGCGTAAAAACCTATGAGGATATGCGGGGCGTGAATTATTCCGCCGGGGTTCCGGAGCTCATAAGGGAAAACGGGCGTTACTACCTGCTGCAAGACGGCACGGAGCTTGATGAAAGCAAATACGGTATTTACATCACAGACCTTGCAGGGACGGTGTATGCAGGGACGGACGACTCCGATGTTTTATATTCGCTGCGCACACGCGAAAAGGCGCTTGAAGTAAAGGGCGGGTATACATACCTCTACAACCGCGACGGCAGCAGGGCGCTTGTTTCCCGCGAGGGAGAGGATACAGTGCTTAAGGACGGCGAGGGAAACACGCTTGCAACGCTTACCGGCGTCAGATACGACGGCAGCCCAGACGCGTTCCGCTTCTGCGAGGACGACGTAGGCACGGAATACATAGCTGGCTCTGAAAGCGGTATGTGGAGCGTTGACGGGGCGGAAATAGCAGGCGATTCAGACGAGCTTCTTTTCGCCAAATCAGGCGGCTATGCCGACGATTTGTACAAGTCAAGGAAAATAGAAAGCACGTTTGAGGACGGCGTGACGCGGATATACGACAGGGAAACAGGCGATATGCTTGCGCAGGGCGCGCTGGCGGCTCCTATAGCGCTCCCCGATGTGAACGTGCAGGTAGCCAACCCCGACGGTTTTGTGTGGGGAGAATCGTCCTTACGTTACGTTGCGCCCGTTGAAAAGGACGGGGCGGTGTTCCTGAACGTTTACGACAATCAGAGCGGCGAGCTTCTGCGCTCTGAGCGGATTGAGGGGAGCATTGCGGAGATTTACGCGCTCGGCGAGGACGTGCGCGCGTCGACGGAGTTCTTCTGTGTAACGGAAAATAACGGCAGATACGGGCTCATCAGAATATCTTGACGGAGGTGCAACATGAAGCTTATCAAAAGACTTACAGCGCTTATTTGTGCGGCTGCGGCGGCAGGCTCGGCGCTTGCTGCGTCGGGGTGCGGCAGCGGCGCGAGGTTTGAAACGGTGCTTAAAAACGAGTATACCGCGTACAGCTATGCAAAAATGTCGAGCGAGAGCGGATTTTTCGTTAAGGAATACGACGAGAATGGACCCCAACAAATAATAGCAACGACCGATGAGGTGACTGCGGTAATGCCCGACGGCTCTGTGAACAGAATAAGCCTTGGCGGGGAGAAGGAAGTCGTGCTTATCGGGTTTGAGGCACGCGACAGAAGCGCGGAGAATTTCTGGCTCGCGGGCGGCAAAGTGCAGGACGAATCTTTCAATGGCCAGCCGCAGACTTTTTACTCGGCAAGCGGACAAAGCTTTGAAGCGTTTATCGCCGACGACGGGCAGACAAAGCGCGTTTACTCCACCCTTGGCGAAAAGATATACGAAGCGCCGTCCGACAGCGCAGAGCAGCTCACGGGTTTTGCGAGATACAGCGGCAGAACGCTTGTTGAGTCCGCCGGCGATAACACCGTGCAGCTCAGGACGACCGACGGCAGGGTGATAAAGTCGTTTGAGGGCGCAGCCGAAATCGGGCTTGACTATGATTATACCGAGTACGTTGCCGTTTACCCCGACAGGTACAGCATGACGCGCGACAACGCCGGGTATTACGACATGGACGGGAAGAGCATATCCGCGGATTCGCTTGTTCTTGACAACCCCGAAAATGACTGCGCGCTTGCGGCAGGAAACGGCGAGCTTGTAAACAGGCAGACGGGCGAGCTTATTGCACAGGCGGACGGTCAGAATCCGCTGTACTTCCGCGGAAAATTTTATGTTGCCGCGATACGCGACGAGGTGGGTTATATCGAGGTTTACGACGCGGATACGGGAAAGCTGCTCGGTTCGCACAAACTTGGCGATTACCGTGTGAGCAGGTTTTACAAAAGCGCTTACGGAGTGTTCGCGGTAACCTGCTATAATCACGAAAACCGCGATTACGGTCTGATAAAAATATCCTGACGGAGGTGCGATATGAAGCTTATCAAAAGGCTTACCGCGCTTTTATGCGCGGCTGCGGCGGCTGTTTCCTGCGCGGTGAGCGCTTCAGCGGCGGGGACTCAGGTGAAGTTCACGACGGTGTTCAAGCCGAAGTATGAAACGGTATCCTACTGCTACAGGACTGGGCGCGTACTTTACGGCGGGTACATAATAAAGGGCGGCAAGACCGCCTCGGACGGCTCTGTAACGACGGATACAGTGATAGCGTTCGACAAGAACGGCAAGAAGCGCACGGTGGACTTAGGGCAGAAAAGGCGGCTTGCGGCGATGAATATGTCGCATGACAACGGCGTGCTTTACGACGAGGACGACCGCCTCGCGGTATGCCCGAGCGGCAAAACGCTGAGCGGGGTCACGCTCACGGAAAAATGGAGCGCAACCTTTAACAGGGGCTATTTTGCTAACGATACCGCGTTTCGCGTGTGGGAGCGCGCCTCTGCGGGCGCTGTCACCTACTACGCGTATTATTCGGGCAGAAAGCTCTTTACGGAAACGGCGGACGGCGGCGAGCTGCTTTCGGGCTACTTTGAGCAGAACGGAAATATCTTGGTTTATGTAATATCTGCGGGCGTTACCGAGCTCAGAACGCCGAAGGGCAGCGTGCTCAGGACGTTCGAGGGCGCGGTGGGCGCGAACATCGACCATAACGCGCAGGGGTACGTAGTCCGCTACCCCTACCGGACGCCGCGCGAGAGTGACAACCTGAACGACGCGGAGTATTACAATGCGAACGGCACTCCGGTTTCCAAAGAAACGCTTTGCCTTGAAATCGCAGACGAGAGCGGCAAAAGCGACGAGGACAACGCGGTATATTTCAATTACACGGGCGCATCGGGCGAGAGTCCCTCGCTCATAAGCAGGAAAACGGGCAAGACCATTGCGGCTTCAGCGGGTGTTGTAGCGTGGAGAATGTCGGGCGGTAAGGCGCTTGTCTGCACGAAAAGAAACGGAAAATACTATATTGAGGTGTACAACTCGTGCACGGGCAAGCTTATCGACAAAAAAGCGCTGGGCGAGTGCAGCATAGGCGGAACTTTCGGCTCGGAAAAATACATTTATATGTATTACTTCAAGAACAATAAGGCTACTATGATAAAAGTCGCGGTGTAAATCCCTATATGCCCCCGTTTCCGGCGGGGGCATACCTTATATAAGGAAATGTCGAAAAACGTATGATTTGCGCGAAATAAGGCGCGTGAGCGGTGCCGAAGCCGCTTTGTATCGTGGGCGGGAGCCGCGCGCCTGCCGCGAAAAGAGTCGAAACTGTTGAAAATGTCTAAAGATAAAGCGCGGAACTGTTATAGTTTTTGTGGAATAAATAAAAAATATAAAAATGGCAAAAATACGCTTGTTATTTTTATCACGATGTAGTATAATTATTGTGGGTAAATTTTAGACATTTTCTGCGGAGCACCCGCGGCGGGTGTCTTGTATAGTAACATGGAGGAGACGAAATGGCGTTTACAAAGACTTTGGCTGAAATGGAACAGAACGTTCCCGACAGCGACGCAAGAAAAAGACTGTCCGCTTTCTTTGACGAGGACAGCTTCAGAGAGCTGGACAAATTCATGTCCGCAGACGGCGGCGCAGGCTCTGTTGTCGCAGGCTTCGGCACGGTGAACGGAGAGACTGCATACGCTTACGCGCAGGACGTCAGCGTTAAGGGCGGCGCTGTTGACAAGAGCGCTGCAAACAAGATAAAGAAGATTTACGAGCTTGCCGCCAAGGCAGGCGCGCCCATAACCGCTTTCTTTGATTCAAAGGGCGGCGACATTGCAGAGGGCATGGCGGTGCTTTCCGCTTACGGCGATATCGTCAGGGCCTCCGCTGCCGTATCGGGCGTTGTTCCGCAGATCGCTGTTATAAACGGCATATGCGCGGGCGCTGCGGCTATGATTGCCGCTATGTCCGACGTTATCATTATGACCGAAAAGGCTGAGCTTTTCATGACCGCGCCGTTCAACACGCCCGACGGAAAGCTCGAGGGCGCAGGCTCCGCGGCTAACGCTGCAAAGGCGGGCGTCTGCACTATCCTTGCAAAGGACGACGAGGAAGCCGCTGCAAAGGCGAAGAAGCTCGCTGCGGTTCTTCCCGCTAACAATATAAGCCTTGCGGGCAACGACGATTACGTTGCAAACGAGGCGCAGGTTACCGCTTCCCTCAAGGGCGCAGACCTTGTAAAGGCTCTTGCGGACGAAAACAGCGTTGTAGAGTTCGGCGCGCAGTTTGGCAGCGCGGCTTACACGGCTGTTGCAAGCCTTAATTGGGCTACCGTTGCATTCGTTGCGACTGACAGGGCTGCAAAGCTCACCGCGGCTGACTGCGCTAAGATAGCGCGCTTCGTTCAGTTTGCGGACGTATTCTCCATTCCCGTTGTAACGCTCCTTGACACGGAGGGCTTTGAGGGCTCCTCTGCAGCAGAGCTTGCGGGCAGCGTAAGGGACTGCGCAAAGCTCGCGCAGGTTTACGCAAGCGCTACCACCGCAAAGGTGAACATCGTAACGGGCAAGGCTATCGGCGCGGCTTACGCTGCATTCGACAGCGCTGACCTCTCCTACGCGTGGGAGAAGGCTGAGATAGCTCCGATGAACTCCGAGGCTGCAAAGGTATTCATGGGCGGCGAGCAGGACGCTTCTCCGTTCACGGCTGCCGCGCTCGGCATGGTTGACGGCGTTATCGCCGCTGAGGACACGAGAGACGCTCTCGCTGCCGCTGTAGAGCTCTGCGCGGGCAAGAGAGTGGCTGCTCCCGCAAGAAAGCACGCTAACTTCGCATTCTGATAAAATTATAAGAGAGGTATACAAAATGAAAAGATACACAATCACCGTAAACGGCAACGCCTATGATGTAACTGTTGACGAGGCTGACGGTTCCGCTGCGCCCGTTGCTGCGGCTCCCGCGCCCAAGAAGGCGGCTCCCAAGAAGGCTGCGGCTCCCGCTGCAGGCGGCACGCCCATAAGCGCGCCCATGCCCGGCACCATCATGGATGTAAAGGTAAAGGTTGGCGACAAGGTTACAAACGGTACTGTTGTAGCTGTTCTTGAGGCTCTTAAGATGGAGAACGACATCGTATGCGACAGAGACGGCGTTGTAACGGGCGTTTGCGTTGCAAAGGGCGATTCCGTTGAAACGGGCGCTGCTGTAGTTACCATTGCTTGACCATAAGGAGAAGAAAATGGCAGAATTGAAAATAACCGAAACCGTTCTTCGCGACGCGCACCAGTCTCTGCTCGCGACAAGAATGACACTTGATGATATGCGCCCCATACTGTCCACAATGGACGACATCGGCTTCTATTCCGCAGAGTGCTGGGGCGGCGCAACGTTCGACAGCTGCATACGCTTCCTTGACGAGGACCCGTGGGAGAGACTGCGCGTTATCCGCAGGGAAATGCTCAAGACCAAGCTCCAGATGCTCTTCAGAGGGCAGAATATGCTCGGCTACCGCCACTATGCTGACGACCTCGTTGAATACTTCGTGCAGAAGTCCATCGCCAATGGTATCGACATAATCCGTATATTCGACGCGCTCAACGATATCCGCAACCTTGAAACCGCCATCAAGGCGGCGAACAAGGAAAAGGGTCACGCGCAGGTTGCTATCTCCTACACGCTCGGCGACGTATTCACGCACGAATACTACATGAACTACGCCAAGCAGATTGAGAACGCGGGCGCTGATTCCATCTGCATAAAGGACATGGCTGCGCTGCTCACTCCCTACGAGGCTGAAACGCTTGTAAGGGACATTAAGAGCGCTGTCAAGATCCCTGTACACCTCCACACGCACTATACGTCGGGTCTTGCTTCAATGTGCATTCTCAAAGCTGTTGAGGCGGGCGTTGACGGCGTTGACACGGCTATGTCGCCGCTTGCACTCGGCACGTCCCACGCGCCTACGGAGTCCATCGTTGCAACGTTCAGGGGTACAAAGTACGACACCGGTCTTGACCTTACAAAGCTCAACGTTGTAAGGGATTATTTCATGAAGCTGCGTAAGAAGTATATCGACAGCGGTCTGCTCGACCCGTCCATGCTTGCTACCAACACCAATGCGCTCATCTATCAGGTTCCGGGCGGAATGCTCTCCAACCTGCTCTCCCAGCTTAAGCAGGCGGGCAAGGCTGACAAGCTTGAAGAGGTGCTACGGGAAGTTCCGAGAGTCCGCAAGGACAGCGGTTTCCCGCCCCTCGTTACACCCACGTCCCAGATCGTCGGCACGCAGGCTGTGTTCAACATCGTTATGGGCGAGCGCTACAAGACTGTAACCAAGGAGTTCAAGGGTCTTGTAAAGGGCGATTACGGCAAGACTCCCGTTGAGATCGATCCTGCGTTCCGCAAGCAGATCCTCGGCGCGGAAGAGCCTATAACCTGCCGTCCCGCAGACCTCCTCCGGCCCGAGTTCGACGTGATGAAGGAAGAGGTAAAGCAGTACGTTGACAATGCTTCTGTTGAGGACGTGCTGACCTATGCCATGTTCCCGAAGGTTGCTCCCAAGTTCTTTGAGAAGCGCCGCGACAGGGAAGTTGGAATCGACGCTGTGCACGCTGATAAGGTGAACAAGGTTCACCCCGTCTGATAGGGCATAACTATTATATAGAGAGCGCCTCCGCAAGGGGGCGCTTCAGCTTGTCGAAAAAGTATGTTATGCCCGCGAAGCGGGCTTTGAAATCCGTTTTTTGTCACGGCTCCGCCGGGGCAAAAAACACTTCTATCCGCACAAGTGTGCGAATTGTCGGCGTAACCGGCAATGAGTGCGCGCAGTGCGGATGTTCCTGTCGGAAAAGTCGCTAGACTTTTTCGACAGACTCAAGCGCCTCCGCAAGGGGGCGCTTTTTTGCTAAAAAAATGGCGTTTGTTAATTTTGCATAAACGTTTTCAATGGCGGAAAAATAAAACTACCCCTAAATCTGTTGGCTGTAAACCGCATTATAAAGCAAAAGAAAAAAATCCTCAGAATTGCGCGAAAAAAACAAGTGATATCGTTTACAGAGACAGAACGTAAATTTTTCGTCACTTTGACCAAATCAAAAATTACAAAATGGATACAAAAACGTTACAACTGGGTTAAAAATAAGCTAAAATTAAGCAGATGTCAAAAAAACGGCATAAGACCGCCGAAAATATGGGTTAGCATGAAAGTAAAAAAAGTAAAGTAATTAGGTTACAAGTCGGTCAATATCAACAAGCAGACTGAATTGAAATCGTTTTCTCGCAGTCTTTATAAAAAAAGTTCTAAAAAAGGGGTTGAAAAATAAGATGTTTTATGATAAACTTACAAATGAAATCAGGATACACCCATTAGGAAGCCGAAAGGCGGACTTCGGGCAAGCGTTCTGATTATAACTCATCGACCTGTTCACCCGAATAACGGGGAACAAGTGAAAACCATTTTTGGGAGGAAAAAACCTATGAAGAAAAGAGTTTTAGCAGCTCTGCTCGCTTCTGCTGCAGTTCTTTCTCTCGCAGGCTGCGACACAAAGACTAACAGCTCCGGCGGTAACAGCACTGCTAGCGACAACAGCAGCACCGCTTCCGATGCAAGCACCCCTGCTTCCAACGGCGGCGAGGAGTCCACTACAGGCGGCGACAGCAGCACTACCCCTGATGTAACTGTAGCTGACGACGGTAAGGTACTTAACATCTGGTGCTGGAACACCGAGTTCCAGGATCGTATAAAGAAGTTCTATCCCGGCTACACCGACAACGGTGACAACACCGGCGCGATCGGCGACGTTAAGGTTGTATGGACCGTAAATGCTAACGCAAACAACGGCTACCAGATCCCGCTTGACGCTGCTCTTCTCGATCAGGAGAACCAGACTGCTGACGACAGAATCGATATCTTCCTTATCGAGGCTGACTACGCAGACAAGTATGTAAACTCTTCCTACACTCTGCCCGTATCTGCTGTTGGCATCACCGACGCAGACGTTGCTCAGCAGTATGAGTACACCAAGCAGGTTGCTACCGATGCTAACGGCCAGCTGAAGGCTGTTTCCTGGCAGGCAGCTCCCGGTCTGTTCGCTTACAGACGTTCTATCGCTAAGGAAGTTCTTGGCTCTGACGATCCTGATACCGTACAGACCTACCTCGCTGACTGGGATAAGTTCAACGAGACCGCTGCTAAGATGAAGGACAACGGCTACTTCATGCTCTCCGGCTATGATGATGCGTTCAGAACCTTCTCCAACAACATTTCTCAGCCTTGGGTAAATGAGAACAACGAGATCATCATCGACCAGAACATGATCAAGTGGGTTGAGCAGACCAAGGAGTACACTGAGAAGGGCTACAACAACAAGAACTCCCTCTGGAGCGATGGTTGGGCAGCTGACCAGGGTCCCGATGGTAAGGTATTCGGTTACTTCTACTCCACTTGGGGCATCAACTTCACGCTTGTTGGCAATGCCGGCGAAGCTGGCTTTGGCGACTGGGCAGTATGCTACGGTCCTCAGTCCTACTACTGGGGCGGTACATGGATCTGCGCTTCCTACATGACTGATAACGCTTCGCTGGTTAAGGATATCATGTATCAGATGACCTGCAACGGCGACATCATGGAGCAGATCACCCGTGATCCTGCTGTTCAGGATTACACCAACAACATGGCAGCTATGGAGAAGATCGCAACCGATCCTGACTTCAAGTCTGACTTCCTCGGCGGCCAGAACCACATCGCTCTCTTCGTTGAGAACGCTAAGAAGATCGATATGAGCAACATCGGCCCGTACGATCAGGGTATCACTGAGACCTTCCAGGCAGCATTCAAGGATTACTTCGACGGCACTGTTGACTACGACACCGCTCTTGCTAACTTCTACAAGAACGTAACCGTTAAGTACCCGAACCTCAAGCAGCCCGCAGCAAACTAATTAAACGCTAAGGTCTGACTAGCATCAACGGACTGCGAATGTCAAAGTTCGCAGTCCGATATGTTAATGCCATATTGTCGCAAAAATCCGCACAATTCGGCATTAACATATCAAGATGTTGGTTTGACCTCATCAATTAAGAGGAAAGTGATGGTGAAATACCTGTGAAAAGCAATACGGATGGCGTTAGGCATCGCAGATCAATAAGCTACGCCAAGTGGGGTTATATCTTCATTGCCCCGTTCTTTATCGTGTATGCGGTATTCCAGCTATGGCCCTTGTTGACCACGATTTACAAGAGCTTTTTTGAGAACTACTGGATAGGACTTGACGAGGTCGGACCGAACTTCGTAGGTCTTCAGAACTACATCGACTTCTTTACAGGCGCAAAGGGAACACCCATAACAGATCTCGCATGGAACACGCTGGTTATGTGGCTGATGGGCTTTATACCCCAGCTTCTGATTTCGCTTCTGTTTGCGTACTGGTTCACGAACAAGCGCCTTGACCTTAAGTGCAAGACCGTGTTCAAGTCGATAATCTACATGCCGAACCTCATAATGGCTGCGGCGTTCTCAATGCTGATATTTGCTCTGTTTTCCAACACGGAAACTGCGCCTGTCAACAATCTTCTTATTTCGATGGGTCTTACCGATGCCAAGATCGACTTCTTCTCATACACATGGTCTGCGCGCGGTATTATCGCGTTCATGAACTTTGTCATGTGGTTCGGTAACACCACTATCCTGCTTATGGCGGCGATGATGGGCGTTGATGAGTCCCTTGTGGAAGCTGCTGATATCGATGGCTGTACGCCCGGTCAGATATTCAGAAAGATCACGCTTCCGCTGATTCGTCCGATAATGGTTTATGTTTTCATCACATCGCTTGTCGGCGGTCTGCAGATGTTTGATGTTCCGCAGGTTATGTCTAAGGGCGTTGGTACTCCTAACGGCACTACCAAGACTCTTATCATGTACCTCAACGAAAACCTCTACTCCAAGAACTACGGCGCGGCGGGCGCTATCTCGGTTGTACTGTTTATAGTCTGCGCTGCTCTCAGCCTCATGGTTTACTACTTCTTTACGGATAAGACGCTCGGCGGTGCAAAGCACTTCAGTGCGAAGAAAAAGAAGGGAGCATAAACAATGGCTGATTATAATTACGGTTCAGTAAGGAACGAGCGCAAGTTCTGGCTGAACTTCAGAAGAGTTATTGCATACATTGTGCTGACGTTCATGTGCCTTCTCTGCCTTTTCTTCTTCTACATCATGATTATCAACTGCACACGTTCTCATTACCAGATACAGACAAGCGGTTTCTCATTCCTGCCCGGAACATCGTTTGCAGACAACTTCTCAGCGATATTCCATGACGGTAATATCCCCCTTTTCAAGGGCCTTATGAACTCGCTTATAGTGTCTGTCGGCACGGTTGTGTGTTCGGTTTACTTCTCTGCGATGACTGCATACGGTATTCACGTTTATGACTTTAAGGGAAGAAAGGTCGTGTTCAACTTTATTCTTCTTGTCATGACAATACCTACTCAGGTTACTGCGCTCGGTTTTGTAAACATGATGACCGCATGGAAGATGACAAATAACTTTATTCCTCTTATCGTTCCGAGCATTGCGGCACCTGTTGTATTCTTCTTCATGAAGCAGTACATGGACAGTTCGCTGCCCGTTGACATTGTTGAGGCTGCCCGTATCGACGGTGCAAACGAGTTCAGAACATTCAACAGCATAGTCCTTCCGATACTCAAGCCTGCTATGGCGGTTCAGGGTATATTTACGTTCGTTTCCAGCTGGAACAACTACTTCACTCCGAGCCTGCTGCTCAGCAAGGTTCAGTATAAAACGCTTCCTATAATGGTTTATATGTGGCGCTGCAAGGACTGGGCTTCGCTGGATATGGGTCATATCTATATGGTTATGACGGTATCCATTCTCCCTGTAATGATTCTTTACTTCTGCCTTTCCAAGTTCATCGTCGGCGGTGTAACGCTCGGCGCTGTAAAGGGCTGATTCAGACTTATCGCGGCCTCCCGCTTTTGCGGGAGGTCTTTTCTTTTATGGGACTTCTGCCCGTTGTTGTGCGCGAAGAATGCGTCACAAAAAAAATCACAAAATATTGTGCACATTTACCCTTGAAAGGTACTATATCTTGTTGTATAATAAGAGCATAGCATTTTTAGAAATACAGCAATACCACCGGGAGGGACAAATAATGGTAGATGTTAAGGTAACGGGCGGGACGCTCCCGCAGGCTGAAATTGAGCAGTATGTTGAACGCGCACAGAAAAAATATGCAGACAGGGTTCTTACTGCTGTAGACCTTGAGGTTGACGGCGATTATATCAACGCCGCATATCACTTTGCAGGCGAGCCTTTCCAGCGCATAAGGCGCATTACGGGCTATCTCGTTGGAACGCTCGACCGCTTCAATAACGCAAAACGCGCCGAGGAGGCAGACCGCGTAAAGCACGCAATGACTCACTGACATAACGGGGGCCGGGAACATCTCAGCCCCTCAGCTTTTCTGAAAAGACTGCCGTGTGCGGGAAATCGGACAAAACTATTCCATCGGATTCCCGACTGTTTGCGGGGGCTGAACACCACAGCTCCCTTTTTGCTTGACAGAACCGTTCCCGAATGGTATAATTAAAGGGAGAGAGCGCAGGCGATGTTACGCATTGAACTGCGCCGAGAATATAAAGGAGCAGGAAAATGGGCGGATTTTTTGGAGTAGTTTCGGAGCAGAGCTGCACGAACGATTTGTTTTTCGGCGTGGATTATCACTCGCACCTTGGCACGCGCAGGGGCGGAATGGCAGTATACGGAGAGGGCGGCTTCCACCGTTCGATACATAATATCGAGCACGCGCCGTTCCGCACGAAGTTTGAGGGCGACCTTGACGAGCTCGAGGGTACAAGCGGAATCGGCTGCATTTCAGACAACGAGCCGCAGCCCCTTATTGTAAAGTCCCACCTTGGCAGCTACGCCATTACGACAGTCGGGCTTATCAACAACCTTGACGAGCTTGCGGAGATTTCGCTCAACAACGGCTTTTCGCATTACCTTGAGATGAGCAGCGGGCGGCTCAACCCTACGGAGGTGGTAGCCTCGCTCATTAACCGGAAGAGCTCCATAGTCGAGGGCATTCGGTATGTGCAGGAGGTCGTAAAGGGGTCGCTTTCAATGCTTTTACTGACCCCCGACGGCATATTCGCCGCGCGCGACAGGCTCGGCAGAACGCCCGTTGTTATAGGTAAAAAGGACGGCGCGTACTGCGCGTCGTTCGAGAGCTTCGCGTTCTACAATCTGGGCTACAAAGCCATCAAGGAGCTTGGACCTGCGGAAATCGACTTTATCACGGCAAAGGGCGTGGAGACCGTGAGCGCGGCGCGCGAGGAGATGAAAATATGTACGTTCCTGTGGGTGTATTACGGCTACCCCACGTCGGACTACGAGGGCGTAAACGTTGAGGAAATGCGCTACCGCTGCGGCGATTTGCTTGCGCGGCGCGACAACGTAAGCGCGGATATCGTGGCGGGCGTCCCCGATTCGGGAACGGCACACGCAATAGGGTATGCAAACCGCTCGGGGATACCGTTCGCACGCCCGTTCATCAAGTACACGCCGACATGGCCGCGCTCGTTTATGCCGACAAATCAGAGCCGCCGCAGCCTTATCGCAAAGATGAAGCTCGTCCCCGTTGAGACTCTTATCCACGGCAAGAGTATGCTGCTTATCGATGACAGCATTGTAAGAGGCACGCAGCTTGGCGAAACGACCGAGTTCCTTTACGCAAGCGGCGCAAAGGAGGTTCACATACGCCCTGCGTGTCCGCCGCTGCTTTTCGGATGTAAGTACCTTAACTTCTCACGCAGCAAGTCCGAGCTAGACCTCATCACGCGCAGGGTTATCCTTAAGTGCGAGGGCGAGTGCACCCCCGAGCTTCTCGCGGAATACTCCGACCCTGACTCGCCGAAGTACGAGGCAATGCTTGAGGAGATACGAAAGACGCTCGGCTTTACGTCGCTGCGCTATCACCGCCTTGACGATATGATAGAGTCCGTTGGCATTCCCGGCTGCAAGCTCTGCACCTACTGCTGGAACGGCAAGGAATAAACAGAAGTCCAGAAAACGCCTGCAAATTTGATTTGCGGGCGTTTTTCATCATTCTTTCACAAAAATCCCCTTGACAAATTAGTAAATTCGCCGTATAATGTGGAATATACGACAGTCGCATATTTGACAAGTGTAAACAGAACAAGGAGGGGAGAAATGGATAAGCAGGGTATAGGCATAAAGCTCAGGCTGCTGAACAACTCAGTGCGGCGCTTTATCGACAGAGGCTCCAAAAGCAAGCGGGAGATAGACAACCTCACCTGTTCAAACGGCTGGATAATCGGGTATCTCTGTCAGGCCGAGGCAGAGGGGCGCGACGTCTTTCAGCGGGATTTTGAGGAGGAGTTCGGGATAACGCGCTCCACCGCGTCAAAGGTTATGATACTGCTGGAAAAGAAGGGCATAATATCCCGTGAGCCCGTGGCAAGCGACGCGCGGCTGAAAAAGGTGGTGCTCACCGACCGCTCAAGGGAGCTTGCAAGGCTAATGGACGAGGACGCGCAGCGCGTCGAGGCGGCGCTTACCGAGGGCTTTTCAGCGCAGGAGCTTGAAACGCTCTACAGCTATTTTGACAGATTACAGACAAATATAGAGCGCGCACAGGAGCGCGCCGCAGAGCATACAGAACATATAAAGGAGTGAGGGCAATGATAAAAAGGCTCAGTGCCTGTATAAGACAGGCGAAGGTACCCGCGCTGCTTACGCCGCTTTTCGTTATCTTTGAAACGGTGCTTGAGGTAAAGATACCCATGGTAATGGCGCAGCTTATAGACGAGGGCATAACGCCCGGCGACATGAACGCGGTGCTTAAATACGGCGTAATGCTTATAATACTTACGGCTGCGGCGCTGTTTTTCGGCGCGGTGGCGGGGTATACGGCTTCGCGCGCAAGCTCGTATTTTGCGGCGAACGTCCGCGAGGATATGTACTACAACGTGCAGCACTTCTCGTTCGCGAATATCGACAAGTTTTCCCCCGCAAGCCTTGTTACAAGGCTTACAACTGACGTAACGAACGTGCAGATGGCGTTCCAGATGATAACGCGCATTACGTTCAGGGCGCCCGCAATGCTTGTTTTCGCGTTCATATTCTCGTTCAGGATAAGCCCGTCGCTTTCCACTATATTCGTGGCGGTTATCCCGTTCCTTGCGGTGATACTGTTCCTTATCGTGAGGGCGGCGTTCCCGAGATTCAGAAAGGTGTTCAAGACCTACGACAAGCTCAACAACGTAGTTGAGGAGAATATCCGCGGAATACGCGTTGTAAAGAGCTTTGTGCGCGAGGAGCACGAAAAGGAGAAGTTCGGAAAGATATCCGAGAGCATTTTCGAGGACTTCTCCAAGGCGGAAAAGACCGTAGCGTTCAACGCGCCCGCAATGCAGATTTCGGTTTACACGTGCATGCTGCTTATCTCGTGGTTCGGCGCAAGAGCTATCGTAGCTTCACAGAACGGCGCGCTTGCCAACGGGCTTACGACGGGCGAGCTTATGTCGCTTTTCACCTACGCTATGCAGATACTCATGAGCCTTATGATGCTTTCGATGATTTTCGTAATGCTCACCATGTCGAAGGCAAGCGGCGAGCGTATCGTTGAGGTGCTGGGCGAAAAGAGCGACATCACGGACGGCGAGAAGGCGCTCACCGAGATAAAGGACGGCTCGATAGAGTTTAAGAACGTGGGCTTCAGATACTTCAGCACGGCTGAAAAAGAGGCGCTGCACAACATAAACATAACGATAAAATCGGGCGAAACCGTGGGCATAATCGGCGGCACGGGCTCGTCAAAGTCAACGTTTGTGCAGATGATACCGCGCCTTTACGACGCCACCACGGGCGAGGTGCGCGTGGGCGGCGAGAACGTGCGCGACTATCAGCTTGAGGCGCTGCGCAACAACGTTGCAATGGTGCTGCAAAAGAACGTGCTTTTCTCCGGTACGATAAAGGAGAACCTGCGCTGGGGCGACGAAAACGCCACGGACGAGGAAATAGAGCGCGTGTGCAGGCTTGCGTGCGCGGACGAGTTCATACAGACGTTCCCCGACAAGTACGACACCTATATCGAGCAGGGCGGCTCTAACGTTTCGGGCGGACAGAAGCAGCGCCTGTGCATTGCGCGCGCGCTTCTCAAAAAGCCTAAGATACTGATACTTGACGACAGCACGAGCGCTGTTGATACCAAGACGGACGCGCTTATAAGAAAGGCGTTCCGCGACGAAATACCCGATACTACCAAGATAATCATAGCGCAGCGCATAGCTTCCGTAAGCGACGCGGATAAGATAATCGTAATGGACAACGGCGAAATTGCGGACTTTGGCACGCATGACGAGCTGTACGCGCGCAGCAGCATATACCGCGAGGTATACGACTCGCAGACGAGAGGAGGCGCAGACGATGAGCAGTAATAAGACCGCACATTTTGACCCAAAGAAGCTCCCGCCGAAAAAGGGACCGGGGCTTAAGTTCGACATGGGCGCTATTAAGAGGCTTTTCGTTTACATGAAGCCGTTCAGGGTGAAACTTATACTTGTGGCAATATGCATTATCGTGAGCAGTATTGCAAGCGTTTCCGCCTCGCTCTTTATAAAAACGCTTATCGACCGGTATATTTTCCCGCTTATCGGCTCGGAGAATCCCGACTACTCGGGGCTTCTTGGCGCTATGGTCGGCATGGCGGCGCTTTTTGCGGTGGGAATAATATGCACGCTGCTTTACAACAGGCTTATGGCGGACGTTTCGCAGGGAGTGCTCAAGAACATACGCGACGAGATGTTCTCGCATATGCAGACGCTGCCCATAAGGTATTTCGACACGCACACCCACGGCGACGTTATGAGTTACTACACAAACGACACCGACGCGCTGCGCCAGATGATTTCGCAGACGATACCGCAGGTTATATCCTCCGTGGTAACGATAGTCAGCGTGTTCGTGTCCATGCTTGTGCTTTCGGTATGGCTGACTCTCGTTGTTGTGCTGTTCCTTGCGGTAATGCTTGCCATAACGGGACTTATCGCGGGCAAGAGCGGCACGTTCTTCATGCGGCAGCAGCAGTCCCTCGCGGGTATGAACGGCTATATTGAAGAGATGATAAACGGGCAGAAGGTGGTAAAGGTTTTCTGCCACGAGGAAAAGGCAAAGCAGGCGTTTGACGTTAAGAACGACGACCTTTGCGAAAACACCTGCAAGGCGAACGCCTACGCGAATATCCTCATGCCCGTAAACAACTGCATGGGCTACCTGCTTTACGTTATCCTTGCAATAGTAGGCGGGCTGTTTGCGATAAAGGAAGTACCCAACGCCGCGTGCTTTGCGGTGAATATTCTGTCGCTCGGCGCGATAGCGTCGTTCCTGCAGCTTTCGAGAAGCTTTATCGGACCTATAGGGCAGGTTTCGCAGCAGCTGAGCAGCGTTGCAATGGCAATGGCGGGCGCGCAGAGAATCTTCTCGCTTATAGACGAGGAGAGCGAAACGGACAACGGCTATGTAACGCTTGTAAACGCAAAGTACGAGAACGGCGTTCTCGCCGAAACCGCAGAGCGCACCCATATCTGGGCGTGGAAGCACCCGCATAAGGAAGAGGGCACCGTCACCTACACCGAGCTTAAGGGCAACGTTGTGCTTGACGACGTGGATTTCGGCTATGTCCCCGAAAAGATAGTGCTGCACAATATCGACATCTACGCGCAGCCCGGGCAGAAGGTGGCGTTCGTTGGCGCAACGGGCGCAGGCAAAACCACGATAACCAACCTTATTAACCGTTTCTACGACATAGCGGACGGCAAGATACGCTACGACGGCATTAACATCAACAAGATAAAGAAAGCAGACCTGCGCCGTTCGCTTGGCGTTGTGCTGCAGGACGTAAACCTCTTTACGGGGACGGTAATGGACAACCTGCGCTACGGCAAGCCCGACGCCACGGACGAGGACTGCATAGCCGCAGCGAAGCTTGCAAACGCCGACGGCTTCATAAGAATGCTGCCCGAGGGCTACAACACCGTTCTCAAGGGGGACGGCAGCGGGCTTTCGCAGGGACAGCGCCAGCTTATCTCGATAGCGAGGGCGGCGGTAGCAGACCCGCCCGTAATGATACTCGACGAGGCTACATCGTCGATAGACACGCGCACCGAGGCAATTGTGCAGGCGGGCATGGACGCGCTTATGAAGGGCAGGACCGTATTCGTAATAGCGCACAGGCTCTCTACTGTCAAGAACTCGGACGTTATCATGGTGCTTGACCACGGCAGGATAATCGAGCGCGGCAGCCACGAGAAGCTTATCGCCCAGAAGGGGCAGTATTACAGGCTCTACACGGGCGCGTTCGAATTGGAATAAAAAGGCGCAGCGCTTAACTTGTTGGAAAAAAGAGTACACTAGACCGGCGAGAAAGGTGCAGCTGCCAGAAAACGGCATTTCGGCCAGGCATAGTGCCTGCCGAATATGCCGCTGACGACGCAGATGTGCCTTTATTGACAGTCTGGCGCTGCACAGAAAAGGCGCAGCGCTTTATCCATAGTATACGGCGCGTCGTATTTTGTCATATCTTGACGGCGAAAAAGCGGTTGAAATTTCTGCGCGAATGTGCTATAATGAAAAATGTATGCAGAACAGATACGACAGATATATATATTAGCAGGGGCGCGCGTCCCGATACCTGAAAGGATTTGATTTTTTGAAGCGTGTAGGACTGGATATTGGCTCAACAACGGTTAAGGCCGCCGTTCTCGGAGAAAACGGCGAGCTGATTTACAGCCGGTACAGAAGGCAC
>CAKSEE010000049.1 GCA_934446455.1 uncultured Oscillospiraceae bacterium
TCCCTGTAAAGGTCCAGCGCGGACAGCCTCGTGTTCCACCGTATCCCCCTGCATTCGCCGTCGGCGGGGTCGGGGACGTTCACGTTCGTAAGCAGCCTGTGCGCATTATGCGGCGAGAGGACCTCCTGCATTATCTGCTCATAATAGCTTAGCGCCGCTGTGAAATCACAGCACGGCGGCTGAGAAAACGCAACGGACCTTATCCCTGCCTCAGCGCCCTCGCGCGCCGCCGCCACAGTACCCGAGTATACGATATCATGCCCCAGGTTATATCCGTTGTTGATACCCGACAGGATCAGGTCGGGGCGCTCGTTCATGCCGTTTACAGCCACACTTACGCAGTCCGCGGGCGTTCCCGAAACGCTGTACGCCCTGAAGCCCTCCGAAAGAAACACGGGCTTTATATGCAGGCTGCCCGAAATCGTTATCGCCCGCGACATACCGCTGCATTTTTCCTCGGGCGCATAAACCACGACCTCTCCGAATCTGCACGCTGCCTGAGCCAGGGTTTTAAGTCCCCCTGCGAGAACTCCATCATCGTTTGTGACAAGTATTTTCATCAAAATGCTCCATAGCAGCCGAAAACCGACGACATACACCGATATCCGGCGAATCAATTTCAGGGCAGCACCGCTCAAATACCATATTTTGCATTACGCACATATCTCGCCTTGATTTATATATAAATTTTTACACTAATACAAATATACCACTATTCATCGTTAAGTTGAACATTTTTTATAAGTTTGGCAAAACTTTTGTGCAATTTGTCTAAAAATTATCTGTTTCAATTGATACTATATCTAATTTTAATTCTACTTTTTACACAAAAATTCAGCAAAAATCAAGAAAAATCGTCGAAAATTTGAGCAGAAAATGACTTATTTTAAGATTAGAATGCCACAAAAACACGCACTGTCAATCGTCACATATCTGTCCCACATATCTTTCGGGACATAAAAAGCTCCCCCTGCGTAAAACCACAAGGAGAGCGCGGTTATATGTTTGCGTTGCTGAAAGTTACTTCTTGGGCGCCTGCTGGGGCTGCTGCGCCTGTGCAGGCTGCTGCGCGGGCTTCGCCTGCCGCTGGGGATTCGCCGCGCCAGCTATCGTGGAGCGCAGGCTTCTTATGTCCACAAGCTGCCCCGTGATAAGCTGCTCGAGCGTGTATAGCGTGGTATCCGCAAAGGAGTTCGCCTTTGACTTTACCGCCTGAGAGTAGCTCTGCGCCTCGCTTATCGTTTCGGCTGCGCGCTGGCGCGCCTCCTTCATCATGTCGCTTGCATTGAGGATATCCGTGCGCTGCTTCTCCGCCTTGCGCACTATCTTCTCCGCTTCCTCCTTGGCGTTTCTGATGATGGCGTTCCTGTCGTCAACAACGCGCTTGGCGCTCTTTATCTCGTCGGGGAATACCATGCGCATTCTGTCGACGATGTCTGTCATCTTTGCAACGTCCACCATGCTCTTTTTGGAGAACGGCACGGGCTGCGCGTTAAGCAGGCACTCGTCAAGCTCTGCGATAAGGTCCTCAAGCGAATATGTTCCGTCCATTTTCTTCTTCCTCCTATTATGCCTTTTCCGCGGCTTTTCTCCGCTTTTCCTCCGCCTCACGCCGCTTTTCGGTGAAATCCGCCGTGAGCTTGCTCTTTATCTGTTCGTGTATCGGCGCGGGTACGTATTTTGACAGATCCCCGCCGAACATTGCCACCTGCTTTACCATGCTCGACGAAATGAACGTGGTGTTGAGTCCCGCAGGCAGAAACACCGTTTCCGCGCGGGGGTTAAGGTCCTTGTTCGTGTGCGCCATCTGGAACTCGTACTCAAAATCCGACGTTGCACGCAGCCCCTTTACTATAACATCAACGTCCTCGCGGCGGTTGAAGTAATCCGCAAGAAGCCCGTCGTAGCTGTCAAGCTCAACGTTTGGTATGCCCTGCGTCGCCTTGCGCAGAAGCTCCAGCCGCTCAGGGATAGTGAAGCTGTAGGTTTTAAGCGGGTTTATAAGCACCACCACAATAACCTTATCGAACATCTTTACCGCGCGCTTTAATATGTCAAGGTGCCCGTTGGTCACGGGGTCAAAGCTGCCGGGGTATATCGCCGTTTTCATGTAGCGCCCTCCTCTTCCCCGCCGTCCTCGTCCTGCGCGGGGCGGTAAATGCTAACCGACGTGCGCGAGTGCCTCAGCACTCTCACTATCTCAAAGCGCCCCGCCCTGTGCGGCAGAACGCACTCCTTTTCATGCTCGCATATTATCACGCCGTTCTCGCTCATAAGCTCTGTAAGCCGCGGCAGCGCCTTTTGTATAAGCCTTAGTCCGTAGGGCGGGTCAAGCAGCGCTATGTCGAACGCAGCCCGCGTGCTTTTTAAGAACGCCGTAAACGGCATTGCGCACACCCGCGCGTTCTCCTCAAGCCCCGTGGACTTAAGGTTCTGCCGCACCGCCTTCAGCGACACCGCAGCCGCGTCCACAAAATAGCACTCCCTCGCCCCGCGCGAAAGCGCCTCTATGCCAAGCTGCCCGCTGCCCGCAAAAAGGTCGAGCACCACGCTGCCCTCCGTTTCAAACTGTATGGCGCTGAATATCGCTTCCTTCACCGCGTCCGTGGTGGGACGCACAACGTCCGTTCCCTCCACGGTGACGAGCCGCTTGCCGCGCGCCGTTCCCGTAATCACTCTCATCTATGTCAATGCTCCTTAAATGTTCAGAAATGCTCCTGTATAAACTCGTAAAGCTCCTGCGCTTTCTGCGGGCTTACCTTAGCCGCTTTTTGCAGCTCATCAACGCCCGCCTGCTTCATGCCCTGCTTTGTCCTGAACTCCTTTAACAGAGCCTGCGCCTTTTTCTCGCCTATGCCGCTTATCTGCGTAAGCTCCAGCGAGTAGGTTTTCTGCTTGTGCTTTACGCGCTGGTAGGTTATTGAATACCGGTGCACCTCGTCCTGTATGTTTGTAAGCAGGCTGAAAAGCGCGCGGTTCGCGTTTATCTGTATCTCGCCGCCCTCTTTGGCTATGGCGCGGGTGCGATGCTTGCTGTCCTTTACAAGCCCGAAAAGCGGCACGTCTATGCCAAGCTGCGCAAACACCTCGGATACCGCGGAGATGTGTCCCTTTCCGCCGTCGAGCAGGATAAGGTCTGGCAGCGGCGCGAAGTTCTCGTCGCCGTCGAGATAGCGCTGCATACGGCGGCGAAGCACCTCCTGCATACACGCGTAGTCGTTCTGCCCCACAACGTCCTTTATCGCGAACCTGCGGTAGCCCGCCCTGAACGGCCTGCCGCTGCGGTATACTATCATGCCGCCCACTCGTCCGTCCTCGCCGAAGTTTGAGATATCGTAGCTTTCGATGATGTCGGGTATCTTTTCAAGCCCGAGCAGCGTTTTAAGGTCCTCAAGCGCGTTTATTTCCTTTGCGGTGCGCCCCGTCCTGAGCGCGAGATACTCGCCTGCGTTTGTTTTTGCAAGCGTTACCTGCGCCATGCCGCCGCCCCTGTGCGGCACGGTGAATTTCACCGCGTGCCCCGCCTTGTCGCGCAGAAGCTCGGATATAAGCTCCTCGTCCTCAAACTCCTCGTCCACGAATATCTCCTTGGGGATATCCTCCCGCGCGCTGTAATAGCTAAGCAGAAAATCCCTGCGCATTTCCGCGGGCGCGTACTCGTCGCCGATAAAGAAGTTCTCCTTATCCACCAGCCGCCCGCCGCGGTATTTGACTACCGCAAAGCTCGCCATGCCCACGCTCTGCGCGCCGCCAACTATGTCGTAGTCCTGCTTGTAGTCGAGTATCTGCTGACCCGTCTGCAGGCGCGTTATCGCCGCTATCCTGTCGCGCAGCTTCGCCGCCTTTTCAAACTCGAGAGCCTCCGCGGCTGCCTCCATTTCGGCTGTAAGGCGCTCTACCGCGGGCTTGCTGCCGCTGCGAAGATACGCTACCGCCTCGTCCACGGTCTTTTTGTACTCCTCCGAGGAAATCTTCCCCCTGCAAAGCCCCATGCAGCGCTGTATGTGACAGTTAAGGCACGGGCGCTCCTTGCCGAAAGCCGAAGGAAAGCTCTTATTGCACGAGGGCAGCATAAAAATGCTGTTGACCTCCTCCACCGCCTGCTTTACCGTGTAGCCGCTGGTGTAGGGGCCTATATAATCGGCGTTGGGGTCGTTGGTGTTGAGCGCGTAGGTTATGCGAGGATACGGCCCGCGCGTTATCCTGATGTAGTTGTAGCCCTTGTCGTCCTTGAGAAGTATGTTGTACTTGGGCTGGTGCAGCTTTATAAGCGAGCATTCAAGCACGAGCGCGTCAAGCTCGGTCTTGGTGCAGATGAAATCGAAGTCGTATATCGTGTCGATAAGCTTAAGGGTCTTGGCGTTGTGCTGCGGGTTTGAGTGAAAGTACGATGTAACGCGGTTTTTTAGCGCCTTGGCCTTGCCGACATAGATTATAAGCCCCGTGGAGTCCTTCATCAGGTATACCCCGGGCGACAGCGGAAGCCTGTTCGCCTTGTCCCGCAGGAACGGCATTCGTTCGTTCATTCGCTCACCCCCCGAACGCCGCGCGGCGTTCAGCCCTTTTTCGTCTTTATCTTAAAGCGCTTTCCGCAGCCTCTCGCAAGCGCGTCGCGCAGCTGCATGGGCGTACCGCACAGAAACTGCGTTTTGTCGCATATCACCGTTTCCTGCGCGCGCCTGTCCTCGTCCACGGGGAAGATATAGAAGCTGTGCGTGCATTCCACCGCCTGCTGTATCCTGCCGTAGGGGACTTCTATGCGCTGCGTCTCGCCGTCAACGCGCACCGTGGAGCGCCTTGCCGTGGCGTCGCCGTTTTCGTCGCGCTCCTGCACACTTTCGGGCGCGCGGGTTATGTTAAGTATCATGCCGCTCCCGGTAAACTCCGCGTTTATCACCTTGCCGTAATACTCCTCAAGCCCGTCCGCCTGTTTGTTAAAGTAGAACACCCGCATATTATGCGGCAAAGTCGCCAGTATAAGGAATATCACGCCGAATATCGCGGTAAGGTCCCACCGCGCGCACCATATCGCAGAGCACATAAGCAGGAAGAAGAACGCCGCGCCGTAATAGCACGCCGTCTGAAGCGGCTTTACGCGCAGGATATAAAGGAAGTCCGAATACGAGCGAATGCGCGCCATGGTGCATTCGGTTTCGCACACCAGCCTGCCGCCGTCCTCGCGGCTGTCGCTGTTCATCTCGTGCAGCAGCTGCGTAAGCCTCGCCTCGGTGGATTGTAGTATCTCTTTTTTTCTCTGCTTGAACGACATAGTATCTCCTTTGTGCGTGTAAAAAGGTCCTCTTTCTATTATAGCACCGTTTTCTCCAAAAATCAACCACGGCGGGATATTATCACAAAAAAATCAGCCGTAAAATTCGCGGCAGGGGGCGCGTTTGGCATTTTAGCTAAAAATTGCGCCCGCTATCCCGTCGGGGATATTTATTTTGCGGATAAAAGGTTACAAAAACGTCCTCAAAAGTTACAAAGGGCGCAAAACGGTTGACTTTTCAGGCAATTTGCTGTATAGTAATAAAGTAGATTTATCTTGATTTTTACAAAAGTCTGTTTATTAAGAGCGCCGCATACGGGCGCGCCCTTATCGGACTGCATTCACAGAAAGGTGTACGACCTCTTATGATAAAAGAAACCTCGCTTTGTATGGGCTGCATGAACGACAAGACATACGACGGGCCGTGCAAGCTGTGCGGCTACAGCGACGATACCCCCTGCATTCCCGCATACCTGCCGCCGAAAACCTTTCTCGCGGAAAGGTACATCATCGGCAAGCTGTTAAGCTATAACGGAGAGGGCGCGGTGTACATCGGATTCGATACCGCAACCGGAACGAAGGTCACCGTAAAGGAGTTTATGCCCGACACGCTCTGCTCGCGCAGGAAGGGCGAAACGGAAATTACCGTAAACCCCGGTATGATGCCGCTCTACAAGACCTATCTCTCAGAGTTCGCAGACCTCAACCACTCGCTGATGAAGTCGCGCGGCATGGCGCATATACAGACCGTGCTCGACATATTCACCGAAAACGGAACGTGCTACACGGTGTTCGAGTACATCAACGGCATTTCGCTCAAGACCTACCTTGCAAACTCGGGCAGGGAGCTTTCGTGGGAGCAGGTAAAGGAGCTTTTCCCGCCGATTCTCACAACGCTCAGCCTTGTGCATTCCGCAGGGATAATTCACCGCGGCATCTCCCCCTCAACGATATTCGTTACTGATAAGATGGAGCTTAAGCTCGCGGGCTTTGCGATAAGCGCCGCGCGCACCACCAACACCGAGATTGCCTGCGAGATGTTCACGGGGTACGCCGCGCCCGAGCAGTACATTCCGAACGAAGCGAACGGCACATGGACGGACGTTTACGGCATTTCCGCCGTACTTTACCGCGTGCTCACCGCAACCACCCCGCAGGAGGCGATTGCGCGCACGCCCGGCAGTATGCCCGAGCCGATGATGATAGACAGGGACGTCCCCGCGAACGTGTCTAAGGTAATAATGCAGGGTATGCGCCTGTCCACCGACAGCCGCATAAAAACCATAACCGAGTTTGTGGACCTGCTGTTCGCCTCCCCCGCAAGGCAGGGCGCAGAAAGCGGCAAGCCCATGACAAAGCAGCAGGAGCGCCGCCTTAAAAAGCAGAAAAAGGAGCGCGCAAAGACTATCGCCGTGCTCTGCGGCGCGGGCGTTATACTGATAGCGTTCGCCGTGGTATTTGCAATGACGCTCGGCGGCGCCTTCGCGCCCAAGCCCATGACATCTTCAGAGCCGCCCGTGCAGACCGAGGAAAGCTCCGCACCCGCAACGACTCCGCCCGTTACGTCCACGACCGCAGCGGAATCCGAGCCCGAGGCGTCCAACGACGCAAACATCGTAATGCCCGATTTCACCAACCGCCGCTACGACTCTATTCTCTCCCGCTACGAGGGAATGTTCACCTTTAAGCCCACCTACGACTACTCCGACGAATATCTCGCGGATTTTGTTTACGACCAGTCGATAGAGGCGGGCACGATGGTATCCGAGGGTACGCAGATAGAGGTTAAGGTAAGCAAGGGCAGAAGCCTTGTGCCGCTGCCCGAGTACAAGGATACCGCGCTCGACAAGTACATCGCCGAGCTTGACAAGCAGAACATAAAATACTCCGTAAAGCCCGAAAAGACAAACGACGCGCCCGACGGCTACGTTGCGCGGTGCAGCAAGGAAGTGGGCGACCTTGTAAACGTAAAGGACGGCGAAACGATAACGGTATTCGTAGCGCAGAATTTCACCGAGGAAGCGCCCGAGCCTGATACCGCAGAAAGCGGGGAAACGGAAATTTCCGCAGGCATACCGATAAACCCCGATGAAACCGTGGAGGACTGAGCGTGGACTTAAAGGAGATTCGCAGCCGCATAGACGGCATTGACGACAAGATGCTCGAGCTCTTTATAGAGCGTATGCAGCTTGCAAACGACGTTGCCCGCTACAAGGCGGAAAACAACATGGTCGTATTTCAGAGCGACCGCGAGAAATTCATAATAAACAGCGTTAAGCAGGGCAGCCCGGAGGAGCTCCGCAAGAGCGCGGCGTTCCTGTTCATGAATATCATGGACATCTCGAAATGCTCGCAGATAAACGCCATTACCCCCGACACCGAAATCCCGCATAAAACCGCCGTTAAGGAGCGCCCCTCCGTTGCGGTGCAGGGCATCAGCGGCTCTTACGGGGACGCCGCGTGCCACAAGCTGTTCGACAACGGCGCGGTGAGCTTCTTTGCGAGCTTCCCAGAGGTGTTTGAGGCAGTTGAAAACGGCACGGTGGATTACGGAATAATCCCCGTTGAAAACAGCACCGCGGGCGAGGTCACGGTAAACATGGACCTGCTTGAGCGCCACAGCGTGTACATCAACCGCACCGTAACGGTGGAGTGCGCGCACGTTCTCGCCGCCAAAAAGGGCGTGCGCGAGGAGGACATAAAAATCCTTTTCGGGCATGAGCAGGCGATACGCCAGTGCGAGAGCTACATTGAAAGCCGCGGCGGGCTTACCGTTATCCCCTACCACAACAACGCCTCCGCCGCGCGCATGGTTGCGGAAAACCCGAGCGGACAGCTCGGCTGCATATGCTCTGAGGAGTGCGCGGAGATACACGGGCTTGACATAGTGCGCAAGGGCATTGCGACCGACCCCAACAACTGCACCCGCTTCATCTGCATTTCAAGGGAAGTCGAGGTGTACGACGGCGCGAACACCGTTGCAGTATCCGTTTCAACGCCGAACCTTTCGGGCGCGCTTTACCGCCTGCTCACAAAGTTTGCGGTAAACGGGCTGAGTATGTCGAAAATACAGTCGAAACCGCTGCCCGTTGAGGTAAAGCGGCAATTTCCCGACGATTATATGTTCTACATCGAGTTCTCAGGCAGCATAAACGACCCCGTGATAAGACGGCTGCTGCGTAACCTGTCCGAGGAGCTCAACTACTGCAAGTTCCACGGAAACTTCACCTGAGGAGGGGACGGCATTGGTAAGCGCCTTGATACTCTGCGCGGGGGCTTCCTCGCGCATGGGCGGCACAAACAAGCAGCTCTGCACGCTGGGCGGTCTGCCCGTTTTCGTGCAGAGCTGCCTTAAATTTGAACGCTGCGCGGATATCGGTGAGATAATCCTTGCAGCGCCCGCAGGACAGGCGGAAAGCTTCCGCCGCATGGCGGAAAACAGCGGCGTAACAAAGCTTTCAGCCGTCACCGAGGGCGGCGCTTCCCGCTTCCTTTCGGTGAAGAACGCGCTTGCCGCCGTATCCGAAAGCGCCGACATCATAGCCGTCCACGACGGCGCGCGCCCGCTTATTGAGCCGTGCGACATATCGCGCGTTATCGCGGACGCCAGCGCTTACGGCGCTTCTATAGCGGCGGCGCCCGCGTGCGACACGATAAAGCTCGCCGAGGGTGGCAGCGTGTGCTCAACTATACCGCGCGGCAGCGTGTATCTCGCGCAGACGCCGCAGGCGTTCTCAAGGCGGCTTTACCTGCAATGCGTTGAACGGCTCGGCGCGCAGGCTGAGGAGCTCACGGATGACAGCCAGCTTTTCGAGCGCTGCGGGCTTGCGGTGCATATCACCGAGATAACGCGCCCGAACCTTAAAATAACGCGCCCCGCCGACCTTTCTGCGGCGCGGGCGGCATTCGGGGAGGATATGCCCATGGTAAGAACAGGCTGCGGCTACGACGTTCACAGGCTGTGCGAGGGGCGCAGGCTTGTTCTGTGCGGCGCGGAGATACCCTCGCCGCTCGGGCTGCTCGGGCATTCGGACGCGGACGTTGCCGTTCACGCGCTTATGGACGCTATACTCGGCGCGCTGGCGCTCGGCGATATAGGCAAGCTCTTCCCCGACAGCGACCCCGCATACAAGGGCGCGGACAGCATGGGGCTTCTCGCGCAGGTGATAGCGCGAATGGAGAGAGCGGGGTACTCCCTCGGCAACCTCGACATCACGATAATCGCCGAAAAGCCGAAACTTGCCGCGTTTATCCCGCAAATGCGCGGGACCCTCGCGGGAGCGTTCGGCTGCGATATCGGGCGTGTTTCCGTTAAAGCCACCACCGAGGAGGGCTTAGGGCTTGCGGGCGAGGGGATTGGCGCGCACGCTTCGGTGCTGCTTGTGCGCGCTGCGGCGCAATAAAAGCAGAATGGCGTATAGCCCCGGCGGAACGCTCGGCGCAACAGCCGCAATTGCATAACAGAAAATCGGCTGCCCGTTATGGACAGCCGATAATTATTCTCCGCCGGATTTACTGCCCGAGCGGCTCCTTGAGCTGCTCAGTCTGCGCGGGCTGTTCAGTCTGCGCGGAAGAAGCTCCGCTGTTTATGCCCGAAGCGAGCGCCTTGCCCGTTACGAACGAGTTTACCATGCTCTTAAGGTCTATGCCAAGCCCGTCAAGCAGTCCCGAGGACGCCTGCGTGGTCGCTTCTGTGATGTCCTTTACAAGCTTTGAGGTGTTGCCCTCGCCGTACATGGTTATCTTATCGACATTGCCGAGCGGCTTTGCGATAGCCTCCGCAACTGCGGGCATCTGCTCGAAGTACATCTGGAGCACAGCCGCCTCCTGCATCTTCTGCATGGCCTCAGCCTTCTTGTCAAGACCCTCTGCCTCTGCAAGAGCCTTTGCGCGCACCGCTTCAGCCTCTGCAACGCCCTTTGCGCGGATACCCTCCGCCTCCTGCTCTGCGGCGTAACGGGCTGCTTCTGCGCGTGCCTTCTGCGCTGCCGCCTCGTTCTCGGCGGTAACAAGTATCGCGGCTGCCTCGTTCTTCTTTATTTCAAGCTCTGCCTCGGCGTTCTGGATATCCTCGTACTTCTTAGCTTCCGCGCTTCTCTGCGTTGCGTAAAGCTCTGCGTCCGCCTGCTGCTGCGCGGCGTATTTCTTCGCTTCTGCGGTCTTTTTTACCTCCGCTTCAAGGGCGCGCTCCTTGATTTCGGCTTCCTTTGCCTTTATCTCTACTTCCTTCTCCTGCTTTGCAAGGTTTGCGTTTGCAGTGGTGATTTCTATGGTCTTGCGCTGCTCTTCCTGCTGAATGGTATATGCGGCGTCCGCCTCAGCCTGCTTTATGTCAGCGGCGCGCTTGAGCTCCGCCTGCTTGATTGCAAGCTCGTTCTGGCGCTCTGCGATAGCGGTTTCGCTGTCAACCTTGGCGTCGTTCGCCTTGCGGTTGGCTTCTGCCTGCGCTATCTTGATGTCGCGCTCCGCCTCCGCCTTGGAGATTGCAGCCTTCTTCTTTATCTGCATGGTGTTGTCTATACCCATGTCGTTGATGATGCCGTTGTCGTCTACAAAGTTCTGCACGTTGAACGACACTATCTCAAGACCCATTGCGCGCAGGTCGGGGTCGGCGTTCTGCTTCACCTTGTCAGCAAACGCCTGACGGTTGCTTACCATTTCCTCAAGGCGCATCTGACCTACGATCTCTCGCATATTGCCCTCGAGAACCTCGCGCGCTACCTTGGTTATGTACTCAACGTTCTTGTTGAGGAAGTTCTGCTGCGCGCGTGCTATAATGTCGGGGTCGGGGGAAATCTTTACGTTTACGTTGGCGTCAACGGAAATGTTGATGTAGTCAGCTGTGGGGACTGCCTGCGCGGTCTTTACGTCAACGGACATAAGCGCAAGCTCAAGTATGTCGCAGCGCTCAAGGAACGGAATCTTTACGCTCGCCTTGCCTATAACCACCTTTGCCCTGCGCCTGATACCGCTTATGATGTATGCCTTGTCGGGCGGCGCCTTGCGATAGCCTGCGCAGAAAATGAATACAACTACTATTGCAATGATTATCGCGGGAACAATTATCTCGTGCGGCATGATTGTGTCCTTTCCGTGGCTTTGCCACTATGCGTCGGTCGTGAAGCGTCTGCTCAGAGCAGCTGCTGCGCCTGCTTTGCCTGCTCGTAGGCCGTTATGGCGCGCTGTGCGTCTGCGCGGACGTCGCAGGTCTTTCCTGCGCGGATATCGCTGACGATTTTCTGTGCAGGCTCAAACACGGCGTTAAGCCCCATGTTTCCCGCAAGACCCTTGAGCGCGTGCGCGCTGCGCTCCGCCTGCGCGAAATTGTCGGACTGCGCGTCCTCCTTAAGCTGCTGTACTGCGGCCTCTGCGCTCTCAAAGAACTTTGCAAAAAAGCGCCTGAACATATCCTCGCTGTCCATAAATCTTGCAACAGCCTCGTCAACGTCAAGCCCTACTTCCGCAAGCGCGTGCCTTGCCTGCTCGCTTATCATCTGACCGTCTCCCTTCGTGTTTTCCCTCATATATGAGGGCTTGATATTATTTTATCATATTTCTTATAGCTTGTCAATTATTTTTACCGCATTCGTCGGAATTTAACGAGAATTGTATCTTTTCAGAACATTTTCATAATAAACTGAGCCCTCCCGCCAAAATGACGGGAGGGCTTAAGCTTAATGGAGGATTATATGCCTTATGAAGC
Organism: uncultured Oscillospiraceae bacterium; assembly: GCA_934446455.1. Taxonomy (GTDB): domain Bacteria; phylum Bacillota; class Clostridia; order Oscillospirales; family Ruminococcaceae; genus CAG-115. Next base: position 11,973 of record CAKSEE010000049.1, read on the forward strand.
GCTTATGAACCGTTGTATTCCGACAGAACAATGTCTATCTTAAGCTCCTTGTTTCTGCCGAGGGAATCCGCTCTTACCACGGTTGCGGTGACTGTGTCGCCGGGCTTCATGCCGTTGAGGAGCGAGGATACCTCGGAGGTGGAGGTGACGGACTCGCCGTTTATCTCGGTTATCGTGTCGCCTACCTTAAGGTCGCTCTGCGCAATCGCAAGGGACCGGTCGATATCCGTTACATACAGCCCCGGGGTCATGCCCTGAACCGCTGCGACATACTCAGACACCTGTAAGCAGGTAATGCCGAGGATAGGTCTGCCCGTAACATAGCCCTTGGATACAAGGTCGTCTATAACGCCCTTTGCCTCGTTTATCGTGATTGCAAAGCCGACGTTCTCGGCGTAGTTGTTTATAAGCTTCTCGTTTACAACGCCCACTACCTTGCCGTACATATCAAACATAGCGCCGCCCGAGTTGCCCGAATTTATCGCGGCGTCCGTCTGAATGGAGGAAAGCGAGCGCTCGTTGGAGGATATCTGACGGTTAAGACCCGAGATGATACCCTTTGAAACGGACGTTTCAAGCCCTAGGGGGTTGCCTATAACAACGATATCGTCGCCGAGGTGAAGATCGTCGCTGTCGCCGAGGACGGCCGCCTGAAGCCCCGTAGCGTCTATCTTGAGCACCGCAAGGTCGGTATCGGTATCGCTGCCGACAAGCTTTGCGTCATACTTTTCGGTAACGCCCGTGCCCTCAATGGGGTCAGTGGTGGTGACCTGAACGGTGTAGCTCGACATTTCATCGACAACGTGCGCGTTGGTGAGGATATAGCCGTCGTCGGAGATAATTATGCCGCTGCCCGAACCGTAGAGCGTTTCAGTACCGCGGTAGTTCACATACACCTCGATATACACGATGCTGTCGCGAACCGTTGCAACAAGGTCGCGCGTGTACATAAACGTGCCGTCCGTGTTGTACTCTATCTCGCGGTTAAGCTTGTTCTGAAGCGCCGCGCCCTGCTGAAGCTCTGAAAGGGTCGTACCCTCGGAAGCGCCGTCCTGCGCGGACTGCGCGTTATCGTCCGCCGAAGCGCCGTCCTGCGCGTCTGAAACATCGCCGCCCGCCTGCGAACCGCTGTCGGAGGACGCGCTCTCGTTCGGGGAAACTATCGCCGCAGGGTTTGTAAGACTGCCGATGTAAGCGCCGCCGAAGCCCGCGCCGCCGCCTACTATTGCAACGGCTGCGATAAGCGCTATCACCTTCATCGCCGAATGCTTTTTGCGCGGCGTCCTTGGCGGTTCGGTAGGGATATACTGTGTATCAAAATTCATGTTATCCATAAAATCAAGTCCTTCCTGTATGTACGCCCTTTTTCTCGGGCTTTTCCTTTGCTTTGACTTAATTATATATACCCATTGTGTAAAAAATGTGAAACTGATTTGACAAAAAAATTAAATCCCGCTGAATGAATTGTAACAGTCCCTGCGACTGCTTTCGGTTTATCCCATGCTTGCGGGAGCGTCCGCAGTAATAACGGGCTCCTCGCCCTTTACCGCACGGTCTGCGGCAAGCGCTATGGCGCATTCAAGGCGCTTCTTCTGCATTTCGCAGGCAAGCCTGAACGGCTTCTTTACATCGCCCTCATAGATAAAGCTGTTGGCGTTGCACCCGCCCGAGCAGAAGAACTTCGCCCAGCAGTCGCGGCAGCCCTCCTTGCTGTAAACGTGCGTTCCCGCAAAGTAGCTCTTTATCTCATTGTTGAACGTTCCGTCATATAGGTTGCCCATTTTCCACTGCTCAATACCCACAAACTGGTGGCAGGGGTAAATATCGCCGTGAGGGTCTACCGCAACATAGTCGTTGCCGCACCCGCACCCGCGCAGGCGCTTGATAGCGCAGGGTCCCGCGTTCAGGTCCACCATAAAGTGGAAGAAGTTGAACTTGTTCTCCCTGCGGTTCGCCATTATATCGCACAGCCTGTCGTATTCGGAGAATACGCGCGGCAGGTCGTCCGGCGAGATAGCGTAGGGCATTGCGGGGTCGGTAACAACAGGCTCCGCGGAAAGCTGCTCGAAGCCGAGGTCGCGCATATGCGTTACGTCGTCCGCAAAGTCGAGGTTGTACTTTGTAAAGGTAGCGCGGACATAGTAGTCCTTGCCGCCCCTGCGCTCAACAAGGCGCCGGAACTTGGGCACGATAACGTCGTAGGTGCTCTTTCCGTTAAGGGTCTTTCTTATGCGGTCGGTGACCTCTTTCCTGCCGTCAAGCGAAAGCACGACGTTCACCATCTCGCGGTTTATGTAGTCTGTCTTTTCGTCGTCGAGTAGCACGCCGTTCGTGGTTATCGTAAAGCGGAAGTTCTTGCCGTGCTGCTTTTCAATCGAGCGCGCATATTCCACCGTTGCCTTAACGGTGTCCCACGCCATAAGCGGCTCGCCGCCGAAGAAGTCAAGCTCGATATTCTCGCGGTTGGCGCTGTTCTCAATAAGGAAGTCTATAGCCTTTCTGCCCGTTTCGGGGGACATTATGCAGCGGCTGCCGCCGAAGTCGCCCGTCTGTGCAAAGCAGTATTCGCACCGCAGGTTGCAGTCGTGCGACACGTTAAGGCACATGGACTTTATCGGGCTTTTAACCATTGTGTCAGAATACTTCTCGTACTCGTCCTGCGCGAAAAGCGCACCCTCCTTGTAAAGCTCGTAAAGCTCCGCGTAGGTTTCGCGCACGTCGCTTTCGGGGTACTGCGAAAGCTCCGCGATAAGCTCCGCGGGACATTCGCTCTCCATGGGCGGCGCGATATGGTCGAGCATATCAAACGCGCAGTCGTCCACAAGGTGAACGCCGTTCGAGTTTACATCGAGAACGATGTTGTAGCCCAGCTGCCTGAATTTATGTATCATCGGTATAACCCTTTCTATGTTCCTTGTTTATCCCTATACACAGCTTTTGGGCGAGAATGCTCCCGCCCAAATCCGCATTACTTGTGTAAGCCTTACTTTACGCTCTCGCACTTCTGGTTTGCAACGGTGCAGGAGGTCTTGCAGGCAGACTGGCAGGAGCTTGTGCACTTGCCGCAGCCGCCCTTTACAGCGGAAGCCTTAAGGTCAGCCTTATTAACAGTCGTGATGTGCTTCAAAAGGAACACCTCTTTCTTTTTTGATAATGTTTGCGGACAAAAGCCGCCTTTCTAACAGTATACCATACCTTGCGCTTTTTTTCAAGGGGGTTTTGATAACTTTTTTACTGCTCCGTCCACGGCATATGAAACTCCGTGAACGTCCAGACGCCGTCGAAATTCTCCACGGTGTAGGTGTACTCGCGCTCCTTGGTTTCGCCCGCTTCATAGGTGAACAGCGCGTACTCCGTGTAAACCGCCCTGTCGCCCGAAAGCTCAGTCAGCTCCCATACCGACGAGGTGTAGGTGCTGCTGCGCGCGTCCGTGCCGTCAAGGTAGTAATACAGCGCCCCGTCGCGGTCGGTGAACCTGTAGGCGTCCATAAGCACGTTTATCACATCGTCCGTGAACCACCGCGAAAGCGCGTTAAGCAGCTTCTCCTTGGTTTCTATGCGCGTGTCGGTAACTCGCGCCCATTCGCCCGGAACGCCCTCCACCTCAATGGTCTGCGTAACGTCCGTAAAGCTCTCAACGTCGCTTCTGCCAAGACATACCGAGCACAGATAGTACGCGTCCGCAAAAACCTCGTCAGCCGTCATTATCTGCGGGTCAAGCGCGGGGAAGCCTGCGCTCTCGGGAAGCAGCACGTTGCCTACGCCCGCCTTGCGGCGGTATACCGTGCCGCCGTCCTCTGAAATGAAGAAGGTGCACATATAATAAAGCGCGCCGTCCTCCTCGTTGTAGGCGTCCACCTGGTGAAACGTCCTGCCGTCAATATCCTCCGTCGCCGACATATCCTTGAATATGTATACCTTTTCAGCCGACGGCAGCCCCAGAAACGTGTTGTCGTAAGCGGTTATAAGCGCGACATAATCCGCGTCCGCGCTCACGGTTTCCTCCGAGGATTCCTGCGTTGCCGCCTGCTCGGACTGCTCCGTCTGCGCGGGCACGCTCTCCGTCTGCGCGGGTGCGGTGCTCTCGGGGAGCTCCTCCTGCGCGGGCTGCGATGTCGTGGTCTGCTGCGAGGTCTGCGAGCTTTCGCTTTCAAGCCCCGTGCCGCCGTTATCCTTATGCCCCGAGCAGCCCGCAAGCATTGCCGCTGCCGCCGCCAGAAGCAGCGCCGTTATCTTTCTTTTCATGTCGTTCTCCGTCCTTGTTCTCTGTGCACAGGGTTTTCCGGGCGATACCGCATACCACCCCTGCTCTATTCTATGCAGACAAGCTGCGCGCTATCACACCCCGCACATGGAAAAACCGCGCCGCACACCCTATTCGTGCGCGGCGCAGCTGCATATGTGGTCGCCCTGATTAAAGCTCGCCCTCGTCCTCTGTCTTTGCGTCGTCCTCAATGAGGTCGTCGTTCTGCCTGCTTGCGGGAGCTTCCTCCTTCTTCTCCTCTGCGGGAGCGCCGTCTATAACAGCGTCGTCGTCAAAGTCGAAATCGAGGTCGTCATCATCAAAGTCGCTGTCCCAGTCGTCGAAGAACTCGCCGTCGTTCTCCTTTTCAAGCTTCTTTTTTGTGATATAGGTTGCAGCTGCGATACCGCCCGCTACAGCAAGAAGTCCTACCATTGCAATGCCAAGAGCCTTCATACTTTTTCCTCCTGAATCTTTACACGCTCGGCATGACCCGCCGCGAATAATTCCATACGATCCACCGCGCCCGAAAGCGCGGACTGCCTGTCCTGTACTATACAGTATATACCCATTTGATGAATTTTGCAAGCGCCCTGCGGTTTTTTGTTGAAATAGAACAAAAACATATGCCGCTATTTGTCGAAAAAGATATCACATATTTCCTGTAAGCTGCATAAGCACCGAGATAGCCGCTACAGGCGCTGTTTCGCAGCGGAGAATGCGCTTGCCGAGCGACGCCTGCGCAAGCCCCGCCTGCGTGAGCGCCTGCGCCTCCGAGGGCTCGAAGCCGCCCTCGCTGCCGATAACGATGTCGATACGCCGCGAGAACTCGCTTACCGCCTGCGAAAGCGGGGTCTGCGCGCATTCATAGAACAGTATGCCCGTATTTTCGGGAGTGATGAGCGATTTTAGTGCGGAAAAATCCACCGCCGCGCCAACCCGCGGGATAATGCCGCGCCCGCATTGCTTCGCCGCCTCAAGCGCTATACGGTTGTAGCGCTCAACCTTTTTTGCCATCTGCTTTTGGTCGGGGCGGGAAACGCAGCGCTTTGAGAAAAACGGCACAATCTCGCTCGCGCCGCACTCCACGGCCTTCTGCACGATAAACTCCATTTTGTCGCCCTTTGGCAGCGCCTGAAAAAGCCGCAGATACACCGACGGCTCGGCCTCGTTCGGGGCTTTTTCAAGCACCCTGAACACGCACTCGTCCCTGTCCGAGCTTTCAAGCTCTGCGAGATAATCCGTGCCGCGCCCGTCGCAGAGCACCGCGCAGTCGCCCGCCCTCATGCGCAGCACCTGCGCGGCGTGCTTCGCGTCCTCCGCGCCGATAACGCCATGTTCGTCGTTTATATTTTCGGTGAAAAAGCGCGGATAGCGCCACCGCTCGATTTTTTCCGTTTGTGCCATGTTTTCCTCCGTCAGTTGAAGCCGTACTCGCCCGCGCCGCGAAAAAGCTCCTCCACTCCGCGCCGCAGCCCCGAATGCTCAGGGAGCGCAAGCGCCGCGTCCTGCGCCAGTATCTCCTGCGAAAGCCGCTCCACCTCGCCAAGCACCGCGACGTCGTCCGCAAGGTCCGCTACGCGCATGGGCGGCAGACCGTGCTGCTCCCGCCCGAAAAAGTTGCCCGGGCCGCGCAGCTGCAAATCCATGTCCGCTATTTTATAGCCGTCCGTCGTGTCGGTCATTGCCTTTGTGCGCGCGCGGGTGTATTCGCTTTTGCTGTCAGTCATCAGTATGCAGAAGCTCTGCTGCTGCCCGCGCCCAACGCGCCCGCGCAGCTGGTGCAGCTGCGACAGTCCGAACTGCTCGGCGTTTTCTATGAGCATCACCACCGCGTTCGGCACGTCTATGCCCACTTCTATTACGGTTGTGGACACAAGCAGGCTTATCTCGCCGTCCTTGAACGCCGTCATTACCGCGTCCTTGTCCGCCTGCTTCATTCTGCCGTAAAGCAGACCCACGGA
>CAKSEE010000050.1 GCA_934446455.1 uncultured Oscillospiraceae bacterium
TGGAGGAGATAATCGTTGTAAAGCCCAAGGCAGGCAGCGAGGAGGCGGTTAAGACCGCTATTTTCGACCATATCACAAACGTTACCGAGAATATGTTCCTTTACCCCGGGCAGGAGGAGATAGCGGCGGGCGCTGTAACCGGCGAGACCCCCGACGGCTATATTTACGGCATAGTCCACAAGAACGGCGCTGACATTGCACAGACAATGCTCGCAGCGGAATAAGGAAAAAGTGAAAGGAGATACTTAAGATGAAAAAAATCTTAGCCCTGGCGGCGGTAATATCCGCGCTCACACTTTCGCTTGCAGGCTGCACGGGCGGCGCAAGCTCCGATAATTCTGTAAGCTCCGATTCCTCGAGCGGCTCGGGCGAGCCCATGACCAGCGAATCCCACGAGAGCGCTGCAACGGGCGGAGAGGACAGCGCCCCGAGCGATGTCCTCACAAGCGAGGATACGGGCGACAATGGCTCTGAAAGCACCGAGAGAACAGCTGCCACCCTTGGCGAGGCTGTAAAGAACGCGGTAGAGTTCCCCGCAATGGAGGACGCCAACGCAGATTTTGACGTTACCGACATTGACGTTGTGGATTCGTTCTACTCTGTAAACCTTATGAGCCCGCAGCTTTATCGTATCGTAATCATTAAGCCCACCGAGGAAACCAAGGACGCGGCTGCAAAGAGAATCGAGGAGTACGCCGAATATATGAAGACCGAGGCGGCGTTCTATCCCGACCAGGAGATTTCCGCGGCAGGCACGGTAAGCGGCGTTACGCCCGACGGCTTCTATTACGTTATCGTCCACGAGGACGGCGCAAAGGCTGAGGAAGCGCTTCTGTCGGCATAAGTTCAACGTTATAAAACAAAAGCGGGCGGCTCTGTTACGAGCCGCCCGTATTTTGCGTTATCAGTTCATTACAAGCGCTGCCGCTTTCCAGCCGTCCGCCGTGTTTACGACAAAAACCGTGTTGTCCGCAGGGTAGGTGAACGTTTCGCCCGCGTAGTAGACATTGTGAGTGTACCCCACGCGCACCGCAAAGCATTCGTCGGAATACTGCGTTACTCGCGTTACCTGCTCGTCCGTAAAGTCGTAGCCCGTGTGGTAGGTGTAGAACTGCCCCTCATAGGTTTTAAGGTCACTGTAAAGGCGCGTGTCCTCGGGAATGTCCCGCGATACGGTGCTGAAATAAACGTCGTTTGCAATGTAGCAGGAGTAGAGCTCCGAAAAATCGAGCGCGAACTTTTCCGCCTCTGCCGCCGCAGCCTTGTCAAGCACGGGCAGCCCGCAGGAATACGCGCTGCCGCTGCGCTCAACGTCAAGCGCAGAACCGTCTGCGGCATACACGGCTACAGTCGGCTCGTACATAAGACCATCTATTGTATAGGTGAGCATTTCAGGCTGCTGCAAAAGCCGCGTGCCAAAGTTTTCGGCTTCCTCGATCGGAGCCTGCGTGCAGGGAGTTCCCGCAAGAATGTCCATGCCGTTTATCTGCGCGCTGCACCCTGTGGGCAGGGTAACTGTAACGCTAACGTTCGTTTCGGGGAAAACGCCGCTCACCTTGTCCGCGCCGTAAATGTCAAGGTTATACTGCGGGTCCCTGCCCGTAACCTTAAACGACACGAACGCGCACGGCTCGCCGTCGCAGCTTATCGTGTAAACAGGCGCGTCCTTGGCGCTTTTCTTGATGTTCTTTGCAAGGGTAAACTCGCCCGTCAGGCGCTCGGAAAGCTGCCTGTGCAGCAGCTCCTCGTTTTCGTAGGGGGAAATCTCCCCCTCGACGCCCCCGTAAAGCAGCGAAAGGTCGCCGCTGTTGAGCGTTGCCGCTATCTCGTCGGTAACATGGTATATCTGGCTTGCTTCGTAGCTTCTGAGAAAGCCCCACAGCTCGCCAAGCCCCACGACTATTGCAGAGAGCGCCGCCGCAAGAAGCAGAAAGTATATCACATAGAATACGACAGAACCCGTCTGTTTTGCGTGTGTTTTCATTGCGCGTCCTCCAGACCCCTTACGAGTATTGCGGTACACATTTTGCGAAGTCCGATAAGGCTTGCATTCTGATTTATCATTTCGCCGTTGTAAATCATGCTTGTTGAAGAGCCTCCGTCAAGGTTTGCGGCGTTCACCGCGCCGAAATCAAGCATTACGTCGCGCACGTCCGCAAGGCTTGCGCCTATGCTGTTGGACTGCCGCCCGTCTATGGTGAGAAGCAGCATTGCGCCGTCCGCGCGCTGGCCTATTGCGGTGCGCGGATTAAGGCCGCTGCCGTCGCCGAGCGCTTCGACGGGTTCGCCGTTTACAATAAGTATAGGTCCGAACTTTACCGCATCGCGCATACCCATGTCAACGGCCTCCTGCACGGTCATCTTGCCTACTACAAGCTTGTTTTCGTTGGTTATGCCTATCGTGTCCCACGTGTAGTACATCGGCGTTCCCCACAGCACCTCGCCGCCCGACATAACAATGCCCCACGGCTCGCCGCCGGTCATGTGGCCGGGGCGGTCGTCAAAGCCGCCACCGTTTATCGCGCCGACAATGTTGTCGTAGCTGTCGTATATCTCGGGGAGCGTCTTGCCCTGTTCGGTCTGCCCGAATTTGCCCGAGATACCCACGAAAACGCGCGAGGGGTCGTATACAACCATCATCTTGCCCTTGAATGTTGAGCCGCTCACGTCGATTATGTCTATCCCGTCGCCGTCGGGGTCGATGGCGGGATCCGCTTGCGCGGCGTTTTCCTTGTCGGCGGGGGCGGGTATCTGCACAAGCGTAGTGTCGGTGATGTCGGTGGTTTCCTTTATGGCGTTCTGCGCCGCAATTTCCTCAACCTGCGCCTTTGAAAGGAATATTTCGGGCACCCACTTTATCGCGCTTGTTTCGCGGCAGGAAATAACGAAGATGTTGCGCGCCGTTTCGGACGGGCCCTTTTCCATAACGAATACCACGCCGAAAAGTCCCGCAAGAATAGTCAGCAGTATTGTAACGAACACAAGCAGAATGCGCCTTATAATGCGCCCCGCTCTTCTTTTTTTCTTCCTGAACCGCGGGGGATATTTTCTCCCTGCGGCGGTATTTTCTGTCATTGTATCTCCTTTCACTTAGCGTAAACCCAGTCGCGCTGAATGCCGAAGCTTATAAAGAACAGCACGGTGTCCGCAACGAGCTTGATAACGGTCTGCCACAGGTCGGCGCCCGCGCCCAGCAGGAACGAAACCCCGCTCACGATAAGCGTGGAGGCCGCGAGCTGTCCTGCCGCAAGTATGTAGTAGCGCACCGCCGAGCGCTTTATGTCGGTGCCGGAGCGGAAAACGCGGCGGCGGTTGAGCATAAAGTTCGTGAACGACGAAACAACGCGCGCAAACGCGGTCGCCGCGAAAATCCGCAGCTCATTGTTCTTGCCGAAAAGCGGCGCGCAAAGCATATTAACGAGCGTAAACAGCCCTATGTCGATAATCGAGCAGGCTGCGGAGCTCAGCATAAACCTGAATATAACGGCGTAAATCTTGATTGAATCCGTAAGCGGGTTAAAGTGCGAGCCGCTGTTGTTGTCGGAATATATCGTTTCAATGCGCACCTCGTCAAACTCATAGCCAAGGCGCTTCATTTCAAGCAGCATATTCGTTTCGTACTCAAAGCGTTCTCCGCCAAGCTCTATAAGCGCGGGAAGCATTTCAACGGGCAGCGCGCGCAGTCCCGTCTGCGTGTCGGTTATCTTGATTCCGCACAGAATGCGGAACACAAGGCTTGTTATGCTGTTGCCAAGGCGGCTTCTCGCAGGTACGTCCTTTCCGCTGAAGTCGCGCGCGCCAAGCACCGCCCTGCCCGTGCGCGACATCTGTTCTGCGCAGCGCAGTATGTCGGCAGGGGAGTGCTGCCCGTCGTCGTCTGTCGTTACAACGCCGTCGCAGTCGGGCAGGTTTTCCACTATGTAGGAGAAGCCCGTTTTCAGCCCGCGCCCCTTGCCGCGGTTCGCCTCGTGGCGGAGAACTGTGCATTGCGGCATGGCCTCAAGCTCGGCGAATATCGGGGCGCTGTCGGCGCGGCTGCCGTCGTTTACAATGATTATCCGTGAAAAGCCCTCGCTGATAAGCGCGCTTACTACGTCTATAATTCGTTTTGTGGGATTCAGTGTCGGAATAAGTACGGGAACGTTCATTTTGTGTCATGTCCTTTCGCCCTTGTGCAGGCAGGCGCATTATGCGCGTCTTTTCCTATGAATTATAGCATATCGTCAGCGTTTTGTAAACATATTTCGACATATTGTAACCGATTTGTAATATTCGCGGCAAAGGCATTATTTTCATGGTTTACGGTTACAATTTGGCGGTTTTTCTTAACAATTCGGGCGGAATATCTTGACAGAAAACTTGCAAGGGAGTATAATAACAAAGATGTGCAGAAAATGTACTCGGAATAATTTATGGAGGGACATTATGTCAGAAGAAAACAATAACGAACCGGCAAAGGCAAAGAAGAGCGCGGAGGATATACTTGAGATAATTATCGCAGTATTCCTTGGCATTACGGCGCTTGCAACGGCGTGGGCTTCGTGGATAGGCTCGCTGCATGGGGGGAATATGTCCACAAACTACACAAAGTCCAACAACCTTGCCTCTGACGGCAACGCGCGCTGGAACGAGGCGTCTCAGTCGCTTATGCAGGATATGCAGATATGGAATCTCATAAGCGAGTATCAGGTGGAGGTAATTTACGCGGATTCCGTCAACGACGAGGATAAGATGTACGAGAGCGCTTCCAAGATACTGTTTATCTGTGCGGATAACCTTACGGAGGATATGGCGCAGTACATAGGGTATGACTTCGGCTTCGACCCCGACGGCATTATCGACTGGGTGCTCAACGGCGAGACCGCGACCACAAGCCCCTTTAACGACGATGACTTCATTGCCGCTTACTACGAGGACGCAGCGGCTGTTCTCGCAGAGAGCGAGGCTGTTCTTAAGGAAGGACAGGAGGACAACACCAAGGGAGACACCTTTAACCTTGTAAACGTAATTTACTCCGTCGTTCTCTTTATGCTCGGTATTGTCGGAACGTTCAGAAAGCTGCCCAACAGGTGGATTATAACGGGAGTTGCAATTGCGGGCTTCCTGTTTGCAACTGTCTATATGTTTACTATCCCTATGCCGACCGGGTTCAGCATTGCAAGCTTCTTCGGAGGCTGATAAAGGAGGTTTTATATGAAGAAAGGTCGTATTTTATGCGGCATACTTGCGGCTGTCTGCGCGTTTTCAATGAGCGGCTGCTTTGATATGCCCACCGAGGATTATATCGACGAAACCGCGGAAACCGCGGACGTTACGTCGTCCAATCCCGCAGACGGCACTGACTCTGAGCCCGTAAAGCTGAGCGGACTGAGCGGCACGCGTATTTCTCTTGAAAACGACTCGCTGAAGATAACCCGCCGCACCCGTACAGAGAGCGTGCCCATGGGCGAGAGCGGCTGGACGATTATGGTGTACCTTTGCGGTACGGACCTTGAGTCCGCCTACGGCGCGGCGACAAGCGACATTTACGAGGCGCTCAGCGCGCAGTACAGCGACGACGTAACGCTGATATTCCAGTCGGGCGGCACGGACGGCTGGCAGTGCGGCATTTCCTCAGATGCGCTCGGGCGCTATGTTATGACAGACGGCGACATTGAGCTTGTGGAGGAGCTTCCCGCAGCAAGCATGGGCAGCTCGGACGCGCTCGCTTCGTTCGTTTCGTGGGGTGTGCAGAATTACCCTGCGGCGAACATGGGACTTATTTTCTGGAACCATGGCGGCGGCAGCATAAGCGGCGTGTGCTTCGACGAGCTCAACGACTCCGACAGCCTTTCGCTGCGCGAGATAGACCAGGCGCTCAACTCCGTTTACGACCGGATGACGGACAAGTTCGAGTTCATCGGTTTCGACGCGTGCCTTATGAGTACGCTTGAAACGGCGAATATCCTCGTGCCCTATGCAAACTATATGTTCGCTTCCGAGGAAACCGAGCCGGGCGGCGGCTGGGACTACACCTCGCTGTTCAACTTCCTTGCGGAAAATCCCGACGCTACGGGCGCGGAGCTTGGCGCAATGCAGTGTGACAGCTACTATCAGCATTGCATAGATAACGGAGATTCGTTGGGTACTACCTTTGCGATAACAGACCTGTCAAAGGTTGACGCGCTTGTTACGGCGTTCAACGACGCCGCAAAGGAACTCTATGAGAGCGGCAGCATAAACGGCATTGCCCGCGCGATAAACAGCGTTGACAATTTCGGCGGCAATACCCGTTCTGAGGGCTACACAAACATGGTGGACTTAGGCGGCATTCTTTCTGCGGTAAGCAGCTATGCGCCCTCTGCAGGCAGGGCGTTAAACGCGCTTGACGAGGCTGTTGTAAGCATTGTCAACGGCACGCTCCACGCAGACGCCCGCGGACTGTCGGTATACTTCCCGCTTTCCGTACAGGGTACAGAGGAGCTTTCTGTCTTTGCGGATATCTGCCCCAGCACATATTACCTCGCGCTTGTTGACGCCATTGCGTACGGCACAACGGGCGGCGATGTGCTGAATTACATCAACGACTCCATTTCGTTTGACGCTGAGGATATCTGGGACACCGACTATACCGCATACGACAATATCGGCACGAACTCCGACGGGTTCGATTCCGCGGAAAACTGCGGCATGGGCGTAACCTCTGTGTACTTCGACGAGGACGGCGTTTACACCGTAACGCTCGAGGATATGGATATATTCTGCTTTGCGGCGTGCAGCGTGTTTCTTGTAAGCGACGAGGGGTCTTACGTTTACCTTGGCGAGGACGACGACGTTATCGTTGACTACGACGCAAAAATGCTTCAGGACAACTTCGACGGCTCGTGGCTCACGCTGGATGGTACTATACTCCCCATTGAGGTGGTAAGCGTTACCGACAGGGTAAGCGTATATACCTGCCCGATAACGCTCAACGGCAAGCCTACGAACCTTCGCGTTGAGTACGACTGGGCGACAGGCGAGTGGAGCATTGCAGGCGTATGGGCAGGTATCGACAGCGAAACGGGTATGGCTTCGCGCGATACTGCCGAGCTTAAGACAGGCGACGTTATAGCGCCCGTTTACACCTTTGTCTATCCTGACGGCACCACCGAGGACGTTGCCGAACTGGAGATAAACTATGTCGAGGGTATGGCTCCCGAATACAGCGCGCTTGCGGCTTCTGACTACAGCTACTCGATGACGCTTTACGACGTATACGGCAACAGGTACTTCACGGAGTATGTAACATTCACCGTTGACGAGGACGGCTCTATCTACTTCTACGAGGACGAGCTTGACCTTGAAGCCTACGGCTGATAAGAACCGTTTATAACAAAAGCTGCGGCGCTCCGAATGAGTGCCGCAGTTTTTTTATGCAAGCTTGTTGAAACGCTCAAGCGCGTTTGCTATGATTGCCGTGACCGTTTGTATAAGCGACGAGAGCGACTGCCGTTCCTGCGCGTCAAGCCGCGCTGCTACGTCTGCGCGCGGGCGAATCGTTCTGCCTGTTATCACGATTTTCAGCGGAAATCGCTGCGAGCAGGGGAAGGTGATACCGTCGCCCTTAAGCACGGGCGCGCCGCAGGGGAAATTTTCCGCGCTTATCATAGAGAAAAGCTGCTCCTCCGTCAGCCTTTCCGTTGAACGGCATTTGTCGTATACCGATGTAAATGACCGAAATAGTCTCACTCTATCGCTTCCTTTCCATATAATTTCCACGCTTCTGTAACCAACCAACCAACTAAGTCTATTTTAACACGATAAAGTGCCAAAGTCAAGCGAAAGGGCAGAATTGTCGTGCAAACGTGCCAAATTGTCGCAAAATAACATTCTCCAAATGTTTGAGGGTCAAAAACGAAAGCCGCCCGAAAACGGACGGCTCTTAAGATATGCAGCCTTAAATGACCGTGTGCGCATGGCGGGTGACATGGCAGCCTATATTCACCGCCACGGGCAGCCCCGCGATATGAGTTGCGCTCTTTTCAATGTTCACGCAAAGCGCCGTGACTGTGCCGCCAAAGCCCTGCGAGCCTATGCCGAGCTTGTTTATCTCGTCGAGCATTCTCTGCTCCATATCTGCGTAGCGCTTTTCGGGGTGGCGCGCCGCAACATCGCGGCAGAGCGCCTTTTTTGCGAGAAGCGCGCTGTACTCAAAGTCGCCGCCAATACCAACGCCAACTATTATCGGCGGGCAGGGGTTGCTTCCCGCAAGCGAGGCGGTTTCCTTTACAAACGCCACGATATCATCCTCTGTAGCGGACGGCGTGAACATCTTAAGGCGGCTCATATTTTCGCTGCCAAAGCCCTTTGGCGCGGCGGTAAGCGTAATTTTATCGCCGGGGACTATGCGCGTATGTATTACGGCGGGGGTATTGTTGTTGGTGTTCACGCGCTCCAGCGGGTCGCCGACTATTGACAGGCGCAGCCTGCCCTCTACGTAGCCCTTTGCAACGCCCGCGTTCACTGCGTCCTCAAACGCGCCGCCCGTGATATGCACGTCCTGCCCGACTTCTGCAAAGATAACAGCCATTCCCGTGTCCTGACAGATAGGCACGCCGAGGCTGTCCGCACATTCAAGATTTTCTATAAGGTCTCCCAGAACGCTGCGGCATACGGCGCTTTCTTCCTTTGCCTGCGCGCATTCTATGCAGTGCCTTGTGGTTTCGGGCAGGTGCAGGTTGGCTTTTATACAAAGGTCTGCAACTGCCTCGGTTATTTCAGCAGCATTTATTTCTCGCATTTCATTATTCCTTTCATGGGGTTTGTGTGAGGTTTTCGTACCCGCGGGAGCTTTTATGCGCGGCACTTGCCTTGCTGTATGCGCTTTTGCCGCGCGTCAGTCCGCCCTGAACGCTTCCTTTCCGTTTACATAAACGAGCTTTGGCGTTACGCGCAGGTCGAGCGGATCGCCGTCAAAAAGCGAAAAGTCCGCGTCCTTGCCGGCGGCTATGGACCCTAAGCGGCCGTCAACGCCGATTATCTCTGCTGCAGTTATGGTTATCGCGCGCAATGCGGTTTCGCGGTCAAGCCCGCCGCGCACGGCGAGCGCAGCGGTAAGCGGCAGGTACTGTATCGGGGTTTCGGGGTGGTCGGTGCATATAGCGAAGCGTATGCCGTTTTTGTGGAGCACTGCGGGCGTAGTTATCTCGTGGTTGTGAAGCTCGGGCTTGCCCCTGTCGCCGAAAAGCGGTCCCATTACGACAGCGGGTGAGTCCTCCGCAAGCTCGTCTGCGATAACCGCGCCGTCCGTGCAGTGGATAAGCACATAGTCGAGCGAAAACTCCTTTGCAAGGCGTATTGCCGTGAATATGTCGTCCGCGCGGTGAACGTGAAAGTGCGCCTTAAGCGGGTGCTCCTTGTCGAAAAGCGGCAGCATCGCCTCGCATTTCGCGTCGTAGTCGGGCAGGGAAACCTCGTCGTCCGTTCCCTTAAGGCGCTCGTACTCCGCAAGGTCGTCGCGGTAGCGGCGCGCCTTTGTAAGCTGATCGCGGATTATTGCCGCCACCGCCATGCGCGTAACGGGCGTTTCATCGCGGTCGTTATAGGTGTTCTTCGGGTTCTCGCCAAGGGCGAACTTTATTGCGCAGGGGGACTGCACCACCAGCTTGTCAACGCGCTTGGAGCCGTGCGTTTTCATCACAAGGAAGCTGCCGCCCACGGGGTTTGCGCTGCCTACGCCCGTGCATACCGCCGTTACGCCCGCCTGCACCGCGTCCGTATAGCAGCGGTCGAGCGGATTTATGCTGTCGATAGCGCGCAGCTGCGGGGTAGAGGGGTCGGTGTCCTCGTTGCCGTCCTCGCCCTCGAAGCACAGGCTGTCCTCCCACATACCTATGTGGCAATGCGCGTCGATAAACCCGGGGTACATCGTAAGCCCGTGCGCGTCGATAACCTCGCCGCCATCGGGGGAGCAGGCGCTCATTTCACCGATTTCGGCAAATTTGCCGTTGACAATGCGCGCAAAGCCGTTATCAATAACGCGCCCCTCCATCGTTTCTATTCTTGCGTTGATTATGGTCATATCTTTCCGTTTTCCTCAAAGTATTGCGAAAGTTTAACGATTTCCTGCACTATCACGCGGTCCGTGCCGTTGCCGTTTACCATGCAGGCGCTGTTGCGGCGGTAGATCTGCGCGCGCTTTTCGTAGAGCGCGCGCAGATGTTCGGGTGTGTTCTGCATTACAAGCGGGCGGTTGCGGTCGCCCTTTATGCGGGAATAGCATACCTCGAAGCTTGTGTTTATGTACACGCAAAGCCCGCTTTCCCGCGCGTACTCCGCAGTGCGGTCGTTAATAAGCGCGCCGCCGCCCGTAGCCACAACGTTTCCGCCGGAAAGTTCGCGGATATACCGCGCCTCAAGCTCCCTGAAATGCGGCTCGCCGAACTGCTCGAAAATCTGCGGGATAGTCAGCCCCTCGCGCTGTACTATGTACCTGTCAAGGTCGATGAAGTCGCGCCCCAGCCGCTGCGACAGCATTCTGCCGATGTGGCTTTTGCCGCAGCCCATAAATCCGCACAGGTATATGGAAAGGCTCATACAAGCGCCTCCATGTCCGAAATAAGGCGGTCGATATCCTCCTTTTTATAAGAAGCGCCGTCCCATATCTCGTGCGCCGCAACCGCCTGCAGAACAAGCATTGCCATGCCTGTCATAGCGGCGGCGCCCTTTTCACGCGCGGTCTTTGCAAGCAGCGTAACGCTCGGATTGTACACCGCGTCGAATACGTGCTTCACGCCGTCAAGCACCTCGGGCGCGCAGGGCATTCTGTCGGTTTTGGGGAACATTCCCACGGGGCAGGCGTTTACAAGCAGGTCGAAGCGTGCGCTGCCCACATCATCCGCAGAAAGCGACGCGCGGCTTATCTGCGCGGTTTTAACACAAGCGTCGGGCTTCATTGCGAGAATCTCGCGCATTACCTCGTCCGCGAGAGCCTTGTCGCACGGCAGGTGCGCAATGGTAAGCCGCCCGCCCGAAAGCGCCGTTTCTATAGCCATCATGCGTCCGACGCCGCCGCAGCCTATCAGCAGCACGTCGGAGCAGAGCGAAGCGCCGAGCATTTCAATGGATTTTGTAAAGCCAAGCACGTCCGTGTTGAAGCCCTCGGAGATTTCTCCGTTTTTAACGCAGTTTACGCTGCCGTAGCGCTTTGCACCGTCTGAAAGGGAAGCGCAGAACGGGATTATGCCCACCTTGTGCGGTATCGTGATGTTAAAGCCGTCAAGCGAGCGCAGCAGCGGGTAATTGCTTTCAAGCTCCTCGGGCGCTATGTCGTAGAGCTTGTATTCCACGGTTTCGCCACTCAGCTCGAAAAGCCGCGTGTGAATCTGCGGCGAAAGCGAATGCCCGAGCGGGTGGCCGATAAGTCCGAATTTTCTCATGGCGCACCTCCTTATGCCTTAAGCGCGGCGAGCGCCTTTTCAAGCGTTTCGCAGTTCTCAATGTTATAGGCGCGTGCGGTGCGCCACGTCTTTTTAACAAGACCCGTAAGCACCTTGCCGGGTCCAAGCTCAACATAAGCGTCAATGCCGTCCGCGTTCATTGCTTCGAGCTCTGATACAAAGCGCACGGGCGAACAGATGTGCGCGGAAAGGTACGCGGGCATATCCGCGAAATCCGTAAGGCGCTTTCCGTAAAGGTTCGAGTAGAACGCGCAGTTCGGCTGCGCAAACTCAAAGTCTGCGATTGCCGCCCTGAATTCCTCGGCGGCGCCCGCCATAAGCTTTGTGTGGAACGCCGCGGACACCGCAAGCTTCACCGTGCGCTTGCCAAGCTTTGTGAGAGCCGCGCACGCTGCGTCTACAGCGGCAGACTCGCCCGCAATAACGGTCTGCACGGGGCAGTTGTAGTTAGCGGGAGCAACGAAGCCCTCCGCTTCTTCGCAAACCTTTTCTATCGTTTGATTGTCGCAGCCTATTACCGCCGCCATAGCGCCGCTGCTGTTTTCCGCAGCCTTTGCCATAGACTCGCTGCGCAGCTTTATCGCCTTGTAAGCGCTTTCAAGGGAGAGCATTCCGCTCGCGTACATTGCAGCGTACTCGCCGAGGGAATGCCCTGCGACTGCTGCGTTTTCGACGCCGTTTTCGCGCGCGGCGGTAAGCGTCAGAAGCGATACCGTGAATATAGCGGGCTGCGAGAGCCGCGTCTGCGCCAGCTCCTCGGGGGTGCTTTCGCAAAGCCGCTTCATTATGTCAAAGCCCATTATGTCGCTTCCGCACTCGAGTATTTCGCGCGAAGCGCCGTATTTCTGCGCAATGTCCGCGCCCATTGAGGGGTACTGCGAGCCCTGTCCCGAAAATAAAAACGCCGTTTTCATGAATAGTTGTCCTCCGTATTTTTTTGCCGCCCTCCGCCGCAGAAAAAATTTTTTCAATACCTGCGACCACACGGGCGTTTTTTTGTCTATGTAGGTGAAAAGCTGTTGACAAAACCCGCCCGATACAGTAAAATATAAAGTGGCGTTCTGTTGCAGACATATCACCGAATATCCCGTATGGGCGGAAAATTCCACCCACGAGTATATTATACATTATTATCGAAATAAAATCAAGGAGATTTTTTAATGAGCGGAATCGAAATTATAGGGACAGGCAGCTACGTCCCCGAATTTATTGCGGATAACGACAAGTTTTCCGAATTTCTGGACACCTCCGACGAGTGGATCTACCCCCGCACGGGTATAAAGCAGCGGCATATTCTCACGGACAAGCCAAACTACTTTATGGGTGCAAAGGCGGCTGAAAGTGCGCTTGAAAACGCAGGAATAGCCGCTGCGGACGTTGACCTTATCATAGTTTCCACCTGCACGCCCGACTTTTTCTACCCGTCCATGGCGTGCCTTATCCAGAAGCGCATAGGCGCGCAGAACGCCGCGTGCTTTGACGTGAACAGCGCCTGCACGGGTTTCATAACGGCGCTTGACGTTGCGCACAAGTATCTGAGCGCGGGCGTGTACAAAACCATACTCGTTGTATCAAGCGAGCGCCTTTCGGGGCAGATAGACTACACCGACCGCTCAAACTGCATTCTTTTCGGCGACGCTGCGGGCGCGTGCGTTGTAAGGCGCTCCGAGGGGAGATTCTACTCGTTCCTCGGCGCGGCGGGCGACGAGTTTGAGAGCCTTTACTGTAAGATAAACTACAACTCCAACTGCCCGTTCTTCACGTCGATGGACGACTTTTACGGCGGGCGTTTCGACACGTTTGCAAAGAACAACTGCCTGCAGATGGACGGTCACGCGGTGTACAAGTTCGCCTGCAACGCCATGGCGGACGCTGTGCGCAACGTTCTCGCGCAGTGCGGCGAAAGCGTTGACGACATCGGGCTTCTTATACCTCATCAGGCGAATATCCGCATTATCAACAAGTCTGCGGAAATGCTGGGAGTACCCTCTGAAAAGGTGTACTCAAACATAGAGCGCATGGGCAATGTTTCAAGCGCGTGCATTCCCATTTGCCTTGACGAGGCGCGCCGCGCGGGCAGGGTAGAAAAGGGAACAAAGCTCTGCCTTGTGGGCTTCGGCGCGGGGCTTACCTACGGAGCGATTTATATGCAGGTATAATTTCCCTGCCGCTGACAACAATAGAGTATATAACATTGAAAGGACAGAATCATGGCTAATTTGAACAATACGGCGCTCATAACGGGTTCGGGGCGCGGAATAGGCGCGGCGGTCGCAAAGCGGCTCGCGCAGGACGGCTACAACATCGTTATCAACGAGGTTTCGCAGGAGGCGCTGGACACCTATGGCGCGCAGACCGCGGAGGAATGCCGCACGTTCGGCGTCCGCGCGGAAACCTACGCTGCGGACGTATCCGACAGCGCGCAGTGCGAGGCGATGGTAAAGTGGACCAAGGAGCAGTTCGGCTCGCTTGACGTGCTTGTGAACAACGCGGGCATAACCCGCGACGGGCTGCTGCTGCGCATGAGCGACGAGCAGTACGACAGCGTTATCCGCGTAAACCAGAAGTCGGTGTTTAATATGACAAAGTTTGCGGGCGCGGTAATGCTCCGCCAGAAGAGCGGCAGGATAGTGAATCTTGCGTCTGTTGCAGGATTGTACGGCAACCCCGGGCAGATGAACTACTCCGCTTCAAAGGGCGCGATAATCGCCATGACAAAGACTACCGCCAAGGAGCTTGGCAGCAGGGGGATTACCTGCAACGCCGTGGCGCCCGGGTTCATACAGACGCCTATGACGGATAAGCTCACCGAGGAGCAGCGCGCGGCGGTTCTAGCGCAGATAGCTATGAAGCGGTACGGGCAGCCCGAGGAAATTGCGGGCGTTATCTCGTTCCTTTGCAGCCCCGACGCGTCGTATGTAACGGGGCAGGTAATCGAGATAAGCGGCGGACTTAGTATGTAATTTTGGCAACGGAGGATTTACACTATATGGACAGACGAGTTGTTATCACGGGACTTGGGGCGCTCACTCCCTGCGGAAACTCCCCCGAGGCGCTCTGGGAGAGCCTTATGGCGGGCAGGCACGGCTTCACGCTTGAGCCGTGGTTCGAGCGCGAGCCCGAAACGCTGAACGTTGTGGCGCGCGT
This sequence comes from uncultured Oscillospiraceae bacterium, assembly GCA_934446455.1. Classification (GTDB taxonomy): domain Bacteria; phylum Bacillota; class Clostridia; order Oscillospirales; family Ruminococcaceae; genus CAG-115. The sequence continues at coordinate 14,568 of CAKSEE010000050.1, forward strand.
AAAGAACTTTGACCCGTCGGAGTATTTCGACAAAAAAGAGCTTCGCCGCAACGACGTTATAACGCAGTACGCAGTCTACTGCGCAATGCAGGCTCTTAAGGACGCCGGCACGGATCTGAAGGACCTCGACCCGTACCGCGTGGGCGTTGTTATCGGCAGCGGTATCGGCGGCATTTGTACCACCGAGGAGGAAATGGCGAACTACCGCGAGCTTGGCAGCAGAAGAGTGTCCGTGTTCACGATAACAAAGATGATTGGCAACATGGCTGCGGGCGTTGTTGCGATAAAGACGGGCTTCAAGGGCAGTAACTTCTGCGTTACGACGGCGTGCGCAAGCGGTACGCAGTCCATCGGCGAGGCGTTCCGCTCCATCAAGCACGGCTACCTTGACGCGGCGCTCTGCGGCGGCACGGAGCACAGCGATATCGGCTTCTGCTACGCTTCGTTCAACAACATGAAGGCGCTTACGCGCTCTACGGACGTTGACAGGGCTTCAATTCCGTTCGACGCGGAGAGAAGCGGATTCGTTCTCGGCGACGGCTGCGGTATTCTCGTGCTCGAGGAGTACGAACACGCAAAGGCGCGCGGCGCGAAAATCTACGCGGAGATAGCAGGCTATGGCTCTACGTGCGACGCGTACCACGAAACAAGCCCCGACCCCGAGGGCAGGGGCGGTGCAAAGGCTATGGAGCTTGCATATCTCGAAGCGGGAATGAAGCCCGGGGAGATAAACTACATCAACGCGCACGGAACTTCCACCCACATGAACGACGCGACCGAAACAAAGGCGGTAAAGCTCGCTTTCGGCGACCACGCAAAGGACATCGCGATAAACTCCACCAAATCCATGACGGGACACCTGCTCGGTGCTGCGGGCGGCGTTGAAGCCGTTGTTACCGCGCTTTCAATAAAGAACGGCAGGGTACATCAGACGCTCGGTTATAAGGTCCCTGACCCCGAGTGCGACCTTGACTACGTTACCGAGGGTGCGCGCAGCATGGAGATAACGGGCGCGCTCAGCAACTCGCTGGGCTTTGGCGGACACAACGGCTGCATATGCCTGCGCCCCGTTAAGGACTGACAGAAAGGAGCTTCATAAATGAATCTCAAGGAAAAGGAAACCCGACCGATAGAGGATACCATCGAGTGTATAGAAGCGCTCGCTAAGATAGTAAAGGATAACGACCTCGGCAAAATCAAGATAAGCACTGAGGACATCGATATAGTGATAGAGGGCAGCAGACCTTGCCCGCCCCCGCATGAAGCGCCCATGCCCGTATTCGCTGCGGGCGCCGCTCCCGCGCACGGCGCAGCGGTGGCTGTAGCTGCCGCCGCTGCAGCGCCCGCCGAGCAGGAGGAGCGCGGCAACATCGTAAAAAGCCCCATTGTCGGCACGTTCTACGCTTCACCCTCGCCCGACAAGCCCGCGTTTGTAAAGGCGGGGGACAGCGTAAACGCAGGCGACGTTGTGTGCATTATTGAGAGCATGAAGCTCATGAACGAGATAAACAGCGAGTTCAGCGGCAAGGTAGCCGAGATTTATGTGAAAAACGGCGACATCGTTGAGTACGGACAGAAGCTTATGAGGATAGAATGACATTAAGGAGATAGTATGACGCTGAATCTTGAACAGATAAAAGAGATAATCCCTCACCGCGACCCGTTTCTTCTTATCGACGAGGTAACGGAGCTTGAACCCGGCGTTAGCGTTACCGCGAAAAAGTACCTTAAGCCTGACGAATACTGGTTTAAGGGGCATTTTCCCAATCAGCCGATAACTCCGGGCGTGCTTATGATAGAAATGCTTGCGCAGGCGGGCGCTGTGTGCGCGCTTTCCCTGCCCGAAAACAAGGGGAAGATAGCGGTTTTCGCGGGCATAGACAAGGCGAGGTTCAGAGGGCAGGTGCTGCCCGGCGACACGCTGGAGCTTCACGTTGATATGACCAAAAAGGTAGGCCCTGTCGGCTTCGGAAACGCCGTTGCAAAGGTCGGCGGAAAGCGGGTAGTCACCGCGGAAATTTCCTTTGCCGTGGCTGAACCCAAGCCCGAAAATGCTTGACACAGGGAGCTGACATAAATGTTTAATAAGATCCTCATAGCCAATCGCGGCGAGATTGCAATAAGGATTATGCGCGCATGCCGCGAACTTGGGATAAAGACGGTCGCCGTCTATTCCGAGGCTGACAGAACGGCGCTCCATGCGCAGATAGCGGACGAGGCGGTGTGCATAGGTCCTGCGGAGTCCAAAAACAGCTATCTTAACACAAAGGCAATAATCGCCGCGTGCGAGATTACTCATGCGGAGGCGATTCACCCCGGCTTCGGCTTTCTGTCTGAAAACGCTGACTTTGCGCGGCTTTGCAGAAAGTGCGGACTTGTGTTCATAGGACCAAGCCCCGAGGTAATGGACGCCATGGGCGACAAGGCTAACGCCAAGCAAACCATGCGCGGCGCGGGCGTTCCCGTAATACCGGGGTCTGAGGGCGTTGTAAAAACGCTTGACGAGGCGCGCCTGATATGCGCGCAGATAGGTTACCCCGTTATGGTAAAGGCGTCTGCGGGCGGCGGCGGGCGCGGCATTCGCCTTGTAAAGGACGAGAGTGAGCTTGAGCCGCACTTCCTGTCCGCGCAGCAGGAGGCGCTCCGGTTCTTCGGCAACGGCGACCTTTATATCGAGAAGTTCATTGTAGACCCGCGCCACATTGAGATTCAGTTGCTTGCGGACAACTACGGCAACGTGGTTCACCTTGGCGAGCGTGACTGCTCTCTTCAGCGGCGCAACCAGAAGGTCCTTGAAGAAAGCCCCAGCCCTATAA
>CAKSEE010000051.1 GCA_934446455.1 uncultured Oscillospiraceae bacterium
GGCTTACGCCTTACGCGACCGTGCGCGCAGTGCGGATGTTCCTGTCGGAAAAGTCGCAAGACTTTTTCGACAGACTCCGCTCCCTTTCAGGGAGCAATCAAATCGGAAAAGAGGGAACGCACATGGAAAAGAAGCCGCAGACGCGCAGGTCCTCCGCCGCAAAGCCCGCAAAGGCTGCGGCAAAGACCGCCCGCCCCTCGCGCACAAAGCGCCGCCAGGGCAGCACTATTTTTGCGCTTGATATTGGCACGCGCACGGTGGTGGGGCTTCTCGCTGAAAAGACCGAAAACGGCATAAAGCTTATAGACATGGAGAGCGCCGCGCACGAAAAGCGCTCCATGACCGACGGGCAGATAGAGGACATCGAAGCCGTGGCGCAGGTGATAAAGTCAGTTAAGGCTGCCCTTGAAAAGCGCCGCTCGATAAAGCTTGAACACGCCTGCATAGCGGCTGCGGGGCGCGCGCTCAAAACCATGCGCGCGGTGTGCAGCTATGCCGCAGACCCCTCTAAAACGCTCACCGCGGACGACCTGAGCGCCGCGGAGCTTGAAGCCGTGCGCTCCACCGAGGAGCAGTTCTGCGCGCAGTTCAAAAGCTCGGCGTTTTACTGCGTAGGGCACAGCGTTATCTCGCGCACCCTTGACGGCTATAAGGTGCAAAAGCCCGAGGGTCACCGCGGCGAGCGCCTTGAAACCGAGATAATCGCGGCGTTTCTGCCCGCGTACGTTGTGGAGAGCCTCTGCGCCGCAGTAGACACAGCGGGGCTCGACGTGGCGGCGCTCACCCTGGAGCCGATAGCGGCAATGAACGCCGTTGTGCCACAGGAGCTGCGCCTTATAAACATTGCGCTGTGCGATATAGGCGCGGGTACGTCCGACGTTGCCGTGTCGCGCGGGGGGAGCGTCGTTGCCTACGGCATGGCTACCGTTGCGGGCGACGAGATGACCGAAGCGCTAATGCAGGCGCTGCTCGTGGACTTTGCAACGGCTGAGCGCATAAAGACCTCGCAGGAAAGCGAAATTACATACACCGACATCCTCCTGAGCGAGCATACCATTTCCGCAAAGGACGTTGAAGCGCTCTTAGCTCCCGCCGCAGAGCAGCTTGCGGACACCATCTGCGCGGAAATCACCGCAGCCAACACAGCGCCCCCGCAGGCGGTCTACCTTGTGGGAGGCGGCAGCCGCCTGAACGGGCTTGCCGCTCTCGTAGCAAAGCGGCTCGGACTGCCCGAAGCGCGCGTTGTTATCGGGCGCAGGGAGCTTATGCGCGGCGTTGAAGCCCCTGCGGGCATGGCGCTCGGCGCGGAGCACGCCACCCCCATAGGCATTGCCATGACAATGGGCAGCGGCGTGTCCTACGACTTTACCACGATAACGCTTAACGGACGCAAGCTGCGCACGCTCGACACCTCGCGCCTTACCGTGTTCGAGCTGCTTTCAACTGCGGGGATAAAGCCCGAGCAGCTTATAGGCCGCGCGGGAAAGAACCTTTCGTTCACGCTTGACGGCGAGCGCATTACGCTGCGCGGCACGCCCGCAAAGCCCGCGGAAATAACCGTAAACGCAAAGCCCGCCGCACTCAACTCCACCGTGAGAAAGGGCGACGACATGCGGCTCGTCCCTGCGGAAAACGGCGAGAGCGCCGCCGCCTATCTCTCAGACTACTTTGATATGTCGGCGCTTAAACCCATAAGCGTAACGCTTTTTGAAAGGGACGTTACCGCGGGAACATTCGTCAGCGTAAACGGCGAGACAGCGCGCGCCGACCGCGAGATAGAGCCCGCCGACGACATAACGCACACCAGCGCCGCAACCCTCGGCGCGCTGCTTGCACTGCACGACGAAAGCGGCGCGGCGCTCATAAACGGCGCGGCCGCTTCCGAGGATACCGCGCTTTCAGACGGCGATATTATAACCCGCGCTGAAACGAAAGCACCCGCAGTGCTCGCAGCACCCGAGGCGTCCGAGGCGCCCGCTGCGCTCTCTATTACCGTAAACGGCATTACCGCCGACTTCCCCGCGCACCCCGACGGAAAGCCCACGATTTTTCTCGACGTGGCGGCGGCATTCTGCGACGACCCCACCGCCCTGCTCGCGGGCAGCTCCTCCGTTACGATAAACGGCAGGATAGCGCGCCTTGACGATCAGATAAAAAGCGGCGACGTGATTGTTATAGATTAGGAGATACAACATTGAAACGCAAAGCCATTGTGCCTGCGCTGCTGTGCTGCGCGCTGCTGTGCGGGTGTACTGCGGTTTCCGACAGGAGCAGCCTGCCGCCGCCCCCCGAAACCGAGCAGACCGCAGACTCCGCGCAGACCGAATACGAGGAGCTGCCGCTTAAGGAATACCCGATAGACGCCGCGCCCGTTTCACTGAAGCTCAACGCCGAGGGCGGCGTTTTTGACGGCAGCGTGCGCACCGACGGCAGCTACGACGGCGAGGGCTACATCGTGCTTGACGAGGGAATGCAGCTGCGCCATATCGCTGAGATTCCCGACTCACAGCACTACCGCATAGCGCTTGCGGCGCACTCCTACGGGGGCGCGGTGATAACGCTGCAGATAGGCGGCGAGAGCGTGGGGCAGTATTACGTCCCTGCTACCGAGGGCGCGGAATTCGCGCTTATCGGCGTGGACTGCCTTTACCTCGCGGCGGGACCTGCCGTAATGCAGTTTGTATGCAGCAGCGGCAGCGCGGCGGTGGACTACATACTTATAGAAAACTCCGACGGCGCGCCGCAGTCCGCCTACCGCGTGGGAAGCACGCCCGCGGGCAAAAAAAGCACCCTCGGCGTTATCGGCGTGATGAATTACCTGCGCGACTGCTACGGCAAAAAAGTGATTACGGGGCAGAACGTTTCTTTCGGCACAAACGCCGAGATAGAAGCGATACTCTCCGAAACGGGCAGAAGTCCCGCGATACGCTGCGGCGAGCTTTCACCCCTCACCGACAAGGAGAGCGCAGAAAAGCTCGGCGAGGAAACCGCCCTTGCGCTTGAATGGGGCAAGAACGGCGGGCTTGTGTCCTACACGTGGCACTGGCTCTCGCCCGACCACGCCGCGACCGTATACAGGGAAAGCACCGCGTTCGACCTTGACGAGGCGCTTGACGGGCTTGACGTGACAGCCGCTGCGCTTTCCGACGAGGACGAGCTTGCAGTGCTGCTCGACAACGGCATGATAACGCAGCAGGCACTCTCGCTTATCGCCGACATTGACAAGGCGGCGGATATCCTCGGCCGCTTCGCCGCGGAGGATATCCCCGTTATCTGGCAGCCGCTGCCCGAGGGCGAAACCGCCCTTTACTGGTGGGGCGGCAGCGCGGAAAGCTACAAAAAACTCTGGCAGCTCATGTTCCTGCGGCTTAATACCTACCACTCGCTCGGCAACCTTATCTGGGTGAGAAACGGCAGCACCACGGAGTTCTCCCCCGGGCGCGAATACTACGACATTCTCGGTCAGACGCTCTATGAAAGCTCGTCCGCGCCGTTTGCGGGGCGCTTCGCCGCTCTCGCGCATGACGGCGCAGAGGGCAGGGCTATCGCCATTACCGCCTGCGACAAGCTGCCAAAGCCCGAATACATGGTGCGTGATAACGCGCTGTGGCTGTGGTTTGCGCTCGGCAGCGGAAACGTCATTATAAACGCGGACGGCACGCTCTCCGAGCGGCTGACGGACTGGAAGAGCCTTAACACCGCCTATAACAGCGACGTGTGCATTACGCTCGACGAGCTGCCCGTTTTCACGGAGTACGCGCTCGGCGGGGACGACTCTTGACAAATCGCGTTTTCCCTGCTATAATTATCAACAGAGATTCGGCGGGATTTTTCCGCCGAATCGGCATATATACGGCAATTTTAGGTTAGTTTAAGTTATTACCAAAGGAGAAAACCATGAAGAAATTCGCTTCTATCGCTCTTTGCTGCGCGCTGGTTATTTCGCTGTGCGCGTGCAAGGACAACACTCAGTCGGGAACGGAAAGCCCCACCGTGAGCACTTCGGGCGCCGACAGCTCAACCGCAGAAGCTTCCGACACCGCGCAGACTCCCGCCTCCTCCGCAGAGGATACGTCCTCCGCGCCCGAGGAAACCTCCGAAATCGAGGAAGTGCCCTACGTCCTCGGCGGCGAGCTTACCCCCACGATGATAGCAAACTCCCGCCTTAACGTTGGCAACCGGGTTCGCCTTGCGGGCGTTATTAAGAAGCTGCAGGCAGGCGAAAAGGTGACTGTAGCGTACCTCGGCGGCTCTATCACGCAGGGCAGCTCCGCAGGCGACGACAAGTGCTATGCGCGCCTTACCACCGACTGGCTTGAAGAGCAGTTCCCCGACGCAGAAATAAACTACGTAAGAGCGGGTATCGGCGCTACGGGCAGCTACATAGGCGTTCACCGTGCGAACAGGGACGTTCTCGCATACGACCCCGACCTCGTTTTCATCGACTTCTCCGTAAACGATACGACGGAGCGCACCGAGATAAACAAGCAGGCTTACGAGGGTCTTATAAGAAAGCTCTGGAAGGCTGAAAGCGCGCCCGCGGTAGTCACCATCGCCATGACGCAGGAGGACGGCACCAGCTTCCAGCAGTACCACGAGGAAATCGTGAAGAAGTACGATATTCCGATGATATCCTACAAGAACGCCATTCTCGACGTTATCGACAAGGGCTACATCAAGTGGACGGATATCTCCGACGACAACATTCACCCGAATATCCCCGGCCATCAGGTGCTTACCGACCTTATCACAAACTACCTCCGGTCCGTTATAGACAACGTTGACGCGATAAGCGGCGAGGAGAGCAGCCTTGACGTTGCAGACCCCGTAACGAAGTACGAGAACGCTTCCGTGCTTGAGTCCGCAAACACCACGCCCGAGAGCCTCGGCGGGTTTGCGATAAAGTCGGGGCTTTTCGGCAACTTCAGCGAGGCGTGGATGATTCGCTCCACCGACGGCCAGTTCACTGCGGACGACGCTATCGTATTCAAGGCGAGCGGCACCAACATCGGCATTCTCTACGGCAAGCTCACCTCCAACGCGGGCATTGCCGAGGTATACGTTGACGACCAGCTCTGCGCCACCATCAACGCGGACTTCAGCGGCGGCTGGGGCAACTACGTTGAGTACGAGGAAGTAGCGGCAGGTCTTGCAGAGGGCGAGCATACCATTAAGATAGTCCCCGTTTCCACAGGCTCGGCTGCGGCATTCTACGTTTCGGGCATTGCAATAAGCTAAGTCGGTTTCACCCACAACAATCAGGCGGCATTCGGAATCCCCCGAGTGCCGCCTTTCGCTTTGCTATAGCAGAGAGTTCGCATAGCTTAGGTTTTGCCATAACTCAAGCTCGGAAGTCGCGTGATTATCAGGAGAGCATTTCAGCGCGTCCGAGGGTTCTATACAGTAGTTGCAGAAACATTTTAATGTGCAAGGCGCTAAAAAATCGGCAAAGGGGGGGAGAGGGAGAGGGGATTAGGAGCGCGAGGAGAAACCCGTAGGGAGAGGGGGGAAATGCCGATTTTTGTTGGATTTTGTTGTTCCCCCTAGACTAAGCGCGTAGCGCGTGTCTGGCTGAAGGGTTTGGTCCTCGCATTTGTGCGAAAACATAGAAATAAAAAGTCTAAATTAAACAGGCAGCTACTTTTTCAACAAATTAAATTTGATTTTTCTATATTTAGCCAAAATCGCAAATATCATGTTTTGCGTGTCCCACACGCCAGTCTTAATTTTCCTTCCCTCCCCCTTGAAATATGCGCGCATATGTGGTATAATACATAATGTATATTCGGATAGTGCGCCCGAAATGCGCACGGAAATGAAAGGAACGTGTAACTATGAAAGTAACGGCAGATACCATTATCGGCGATATTCTCGACACCAACGCAGAAGCAGCGGCTCCCATCTTCTTTGAAATGGGAATGCACTGCCTCGGCTGCCCCTCCTCGAGAGGCGAGAGCGTAGGTCAGGCGTGCATGGTGCACGGCGTGGACGTCAACGAGATTGTAGAGAAGCTCAACGCCGCGCTTGGCAACTGATGCTTCATGACAGCAGACTGAAAGCAGCCGCGGAGCTGTGCCGCAGGGGCGTTATAATCGCCGATGTTGGCACAGACCACGCGCTGCTTGCGTGCTATCTTGCCATGAACGGCGCAAAGGCCGTGTACGCCTCGGACGTAAGGGACGGTCCGCTTGAAGCCGCCCGCAGGACGGTCGAGGAATGCGGCGCGAAAAACGTCACCGTGCTTAAGTCCGACGGACTGAGGGAGATTCCCTTTGCGGACGACGTTGTTATATGCGGCATGGGCGGCGAGCTTATCGCGCGGATAGTGACGGAGTGCACGTTTACAAACGAAAATACGCATTTTATTCTTCAGCCCATGACAAAGGCTGACGCACTGCGGCGCAGTCTTTACGAAAACGGCTTTGAAATAGACGAGGAGCGCACCGCACGCAGCGCGGGACATTCCTATGTTGTCATGCTTGCGAGATATACGGGCGTGCGCACGCAGACAGACGAGGCGTTCGCGCTTGCGGGAAAGGTTACAGACCCCGATTTCCTGCGGAATATCGCGCAGAAGCTGCAAAAGCGCGCGCAGGGTCTTGAGCGCGGCGGCGAACCCGACAGGGCGCGGGAGCTGCGGGAGCTTGCCCGCAGCATTATTGAAAAGGCTGAGCATTGAGGTATTACATGACTATAAACGACATTCTTGACTACATAAACACATTCTCCCCGCTTTCCTTCGCGGAGGACTTCGATAACGTCGGGCTTCTTATCGGCAGCGGCGAGGAGCGCGTGCGCGGGATATGCTGCGCGCTCGACATCACAAACGAGGTGGTGGACGAGGCGCTGGCGCACGGAGCTAACCTTATCATAGCGCACCACCCCGTGATATTCGACGGGCTTAAGCGCATTCCCGCGTGGAACCCCGCGGCGCGGCTCGTAAAAAACGACGTTGCGGCTATCTGCATTCACACCAACTTTGACATGAGCGAGGGCGGCGTGAACGACGCGCTGCTCGAGCTTCTCGGGTTTCAGAGCAGCGGCGTGCTTGAGCAGGTGCTGCCAAACGGCTTAGGCTTCGGCGCGGTGTGCGAGCTGCCGCTCGGGTTCAGCCCGCGCTCGCTTGCGGAGCACTGCAAAGCGGCGCTCGACCTTGAAAGCGTGAGGTACTCGCGCATCGAGTGCGAGATAAGGCGCGCGGCAGTGTGCTGCGGCAGCGGCGTCAACGCAAAGGTAATGCAGCTTGCGCGCGAAAAGGGCTGCGACGCTATAATCTCGGGCGACATAAAGCACAATTTCTGGGTGGAAGCCGTAAACAGCGGTATAGTGCTTATAGACGCGGGGCATTTCGGCACGGAAAAGCAGGCGCCCCACAGGATAGCGGCGCTTCTCACCCGCCGTTTCGGCGCGCTGCCCGTGTTCACCGCGGAAACCGACGTTGACCCCTGCGAATACATCTGACAAAGAAGTGAAATGATATGTCCCTTGACGGAGCGTTTTTACATTTGGTAAAACAAGAGCTTATGCCGCTCGTCGGCGCAAGAGCGGATAAAATATACCAGCCCTCGCGCGAGGAGCTGGTGCTTTCGCTGCGCACGCCGCGCGACGGCGCGAAAAAGCTCATAATCTCCGCAAACAGCGCCGCAGCAAGGGTGAACCTCACCGCGCAGAGCTTTGACAATCCCCAGAGCCCGCCCATGTTCTGTATGCTTATGCGCAAGCACCTTTGCGGCGGAAAGCTGCTCGACATACGGCAGGACGGGCTGGAGCGCATTCTCTGCTTCGATTTTGAATGCACCAATGAAATAGGCGACACCGTGATAAACACGCTTATCGCAGAGGTTATGGGCAGGCGCAGCAACATCATTCTCGTGCGGGACGGCAGGGTGGTTGACAGCATAAAGCGCATTACGGACGAGATTTCCTCGGTTCGCCGAGTGCTGCCCAATATCCCCTACGAAACGCCCCCGCGCAAACAGCGGCTGAACCTTTTGGAGGTCACGCCCGAGCAGGTGTGGGAAAGGCTCAGCGGCAGCACCGAGCGCCTTTCAAAACGGCTTTGCAGCGTGCTTGAGGGCGTGTCGCCGATATTCGCGCGGGAGTGCGCGTGGTACGCCGCTAAGGACGTTGAGGCGGTCTGCGCGGAGCTTTCGGAAAGCGCGCGGGACAGGGTGCTTTTTTTCCTGTCAAGGGCGAAAAGGGCGCTTGACGGCGAGCCTGACTTCACCGTTGTAAGCGACCTTAACGGCGTGAAAAAGGACTTCTGCTTTATGAATATTGAGCAGTATTTCACCGCAATGCTGATAACAAAAGCTGAAAGCGCGAACGCCCTGCTTGACGGCTTTTTTGCGGCGGCAGACCGCAGCGAGCGCACAAAGCAGCGCGCCCGCGACCTGCTGCGCCTGCTCGTGAACACCTACGAGCGCATTGCGCGCAGGACGGAGCTTCAGAAAAAGGAGCTTGCAGAATGCGGCGAGCGGGAGGTTTTCCGAGTCTGCGGCGACCTTATAAACGCGAATATATGGCGGCTTGAAAAGGGCATGACGAAGTGCACGCTCGAGGACTTCGCCACGGGCGAGCCGCGCGAGATAACGCTTGACGCGCGCCTTACCCCCGCGCAGAACGCACAGAAGTATTACAGCGAGTACCGCAAGCTCGACACGGCGGAAAAAATGCTCACGGGTCTTATCAAAAAGGGCGAGGAGGAGCTTGTCTACATCGACAGCGTTTTTGACGCGGCAAGCCGCACCGAAAACGAACTTGAGCTTGCCGAGATACGAAAGGAGCTGCGCGCGGGCGGCTACCTGCGCGGCGCGGAAAAGCCCGAGGAGCGCGTGAAGAAGCTCTCCGAGCCGCTGCGTTTCCGCTCGAGCGACGGGTTTGAGATACTTGTGGGCAAAAACAACCGCCAGAACGACCAGCTGACGCTTAAAACCGCGAAAGCCACGGACCTGTGGCTCCACACACAGGGCATAGCGGGCAGCCACGTTATAATTAAAACGGACGGGAAGCAACCGCCCGAGCAGACGATTTTCGAGGCGGCGCAGCTTGCGGCGTACCACTCAAAGGGGCGCAGCGGCTCGCAGGTGCCTGTGGACTGCACGGCGGTAAAATTCGTGAAAAAGCCCGCGGGCGCAAAACCCGGCATGGTCATCTTCACAAACAACAAAACGCTTTTTGTCACCCCGGGCGAGGAGCTTGTCGAGTCGCTCAGAGCCGACAAAAAGCAATAACGGTTTGTATAAAATGCACGCCATATTACAGTATGTGCGCTTTTTCGGGAATATCCGACCGCGCAGCGTTCTATGCGCTTTTCTGTCGGAAAACGGCGCGTTTTGTAAACGCGGTGTATATTCGACGGAAATATTACAACGCGGAATCCCGCATAAAATACAAATCGTAATATATAAGCATATTATAACAAAAATCGACATAAAGGAAAGGACTTGCAGTTATGAGAAAGGAACTCGCAAAGACGTACGCCCCAAAGGAGTTTGAGGAGCGCATTTATAAGGACTGGGAGGAAAAGGGCTACTTCCACGCAGAAATCGACCCCAAGAAAAAGCCATACACGATAGTTATTCCCCCGCCCAACATCACAGGACAGCTTCACATGGGGCACGCCCTCGACAACACGCTTCAGGATATCCTTATCCGCTGGAGGAGAATGGAGGGCTACTCCGCTCTCTGGCTGCCGGGTACGGACCACGCTTCCATAGCGACGGAAGCCAAGATAGTAAACAAGATGAAGGAAGAGGGTCTTACCAAGGACGACGTGGGACGCGATGGTTTCCTTGAGCGCGCGTGGGAGTGGAAGCGCGTTTACGGCGGCAGGATAGTACAGCAGCTTAAGAAGCTCGGCTCGTCGTGCGATTGGCAGAGAGAGCGCTTTACCCTCGACGAGGGCTGCTCCAAGGCGGTACAGAAGGTATTCATGGACCTGTACAACAAGGGGCTTATCTACCACGGCGAGAGAATAATCAACTGGTGTCCCAACTGCAAGACCTCTATCTCCGACATCGAGTGCGAGTACGAGGAGCAGGACGGCTTCTTCTGGCACATAAACTACCCGTTTGCGGACGGCAGCGGCTTCCTTGAGATAGCAACAACCCGCCCCGAAACGCTTCTGGGCGACTCCGCCGTAGCGGTAAACCCCAAGGATGAGCGCTACAGGGACATCGTAGGCAAAATGCTTAAGCTGCCGCTCACCGACAGGGAGATTCCCGTTATCGCGGACGACTATGTCGACATGGAGTTCGGCACGGGCTGCGTTAAGATAACCCCCGCGCACGACCCCAACGACTTTGAGGTGGGCAAGCGCCACGGTCTGCCCCTTATCCACATGATGAACGATGACGCGACTATCCGCGAGGACGTTGGCGGCAAGTACGCCGGCATGGAGAGATACGCCGCGCGCAAGGCCATGGTTGAGGACCTTGAAAAGCAGGGGCTGCTTGTAAAGGTAGAGCCGCACAAGCACAACGTTGGCTGCTGCCAGCGCTGCGGCACCACGGTAGAGCCGAGAGCCTCCTATCAGTGGTTCGTTTCCATGAAGAAGCTTGCGCAGCCCGCTATAGACGTTGTAAAGAGCGGGGAACTGCGCTATATCCCCAAGCGCTTTGAGAACGGTTACCTCTACTGGATGGAGAACATACGCGACTGGTGCATTTCCCGCCAGCTGTGGTGGGGACACCGCATACCCGCGTATTACTGCCAGAACAAAGACTGCCGCCACACCGAGATAACGCTCGACGGCATTACGACCTGCCCCAAGTGCGGCGCGCCCATGAAGCAGGACGAGGACACGCTCGACACATGGTTCTCCTCGGCGCTCTGGCCGTTCTCAACGCTCGGCTGGCCCGAAAAGACCCCCGACCTCGACTACTTCTACCCCACCTCCACGCTTGTTACGGGCTACGATATAATCCCGTTCTGGGTTGCGAGAATGATTTTCTCGGGGCTTGAGCATACCGGACAGAAGCCCTTCAAGGACGTGCTTATCCACGGCCTTGTGCGCGACGAGCAGGGCAGAAAGATGTCCAAGTCCCTCGGAAACGGCGTAGACCCGCTCGAGATAATCGACAAGTACGGCGCGGACGCGCTGCGCCTTACCCTTGTTACGGGCAACGCTCCCGGCAACGATATGCGCTGGACGGAAACGAAGGTAACAAACTCCCGCAACTTTGCCAACAAGCTCTGGAACGCCTCGCGCTACATTCTCATGAACCTGCCCGAGGACTTCTCCGCGCCCGTGCTGCCCGCAGAGCTTCCTATCGAGGACAAGTGGGTGCTGAGTCTCTACAACGACGTTGTAAAGAACGTTACCGCGAACCTTGAATCATACGAGCTCGGCATAGCCGTTCAGAACCTCACCGACTTTATCTGGGACGTTTTCTGCGACTGGTATATCGAGCTTACAAAGCCGAGAATTGCCGCAGGCGGCGGAGACGCCCTTGCAGCGCAGAACGTTCTCGTATACGTAATGCGCGGCGTGCTGAAGCTGCTGCACCCGTTCATGCCGTTCATCACCGAGGAGATTTGGCAGTCCATGCCCAACGGCGAGTGCGAGAGCATTATGACCGCAAAGTGGTGCGAGTACGACGAGAAACTGCACTTCGAGCGCGAGCAGGAGGAGTTCTCCCGCGTTGTAAACGCAATCAAGGCTATCCGCGTTCAGCGCAACGAGCTTAACGTCCCCCCCTCAAAGAAAGTCACCATGCACGTTGAAACGCAGCACACCGAGCTTTTCGCAGGCTGCCGCGCGTTCTTTGAGAAGCTTGCGGGCGCGGGCGAGTTTACCGTGTGCGAAAAGGTATCCGACACAGAGGGCATGGTTACGGTAGTAACCGACAGCGCGCGCGTATTTATGCCCATGGGCGAGCTTGTTGACAGGGAAAAGGAGCTTGCGCGCCTTGAAAAGGAGAAAAAGGCGGCAGAAAAGGACATTCAGTTCCTTAGCGGCAAGCTGAACAATCAGGGCTTCCTTGCAAAGGCGCCCGCGCAGCAGATAGAAAACGAGCGCGCAAAGCTTGCGAAAGCGCAGGAAAAGCTCGCCAAGATAAGCGAATCCATAGCGGGGCTGCAGTAATGGAGCGGCGCGCAGGTAACCGATATAAGATATATTAAAGCGTAACAAGGGGGTATTATGGCAAACAAGGGACTTACGCTCGTTGTGCTTGCGGCGGGCATGGGTACGCGCTTCGGCGCGCGGATAAAGCAGCTTGAGCCGCTCGGACCGCACGGCGAGCTGCTTATAGACTACTCCGTCTACGACGCGAAACGCGCGGGCTTCGACAGGGTGGTGTTCATCATTCGCCGCGATATCGACGAGCTTTTCCGCTCTACCATAGGCGACAGGATATCTGCGCGCATTCCCACGGAATACGTCTACCAGTCGCCCGATATTCTCCCCTGCCGCGCGGGCGACTTCCCCTCGCGCACAAAGCCGTGGGGCACGGCGCAGGCGCTCTACTGCTGCAAGGACGTGATAGACGGCAGCTTTGCCGTTATCAACGCGGACGACTTTTACGGCTGCGACGCATTCATGCAGCTTGCGCAGTTCCTTAAGAACCCTGACGCCAGCGGCTGCTCGGTGGGCTTTCTGCTTAAGAACACCCTCTCCGACTACGGCACGGTAAACCGCGGCGTTTGCAGCTGCGGCGAAAACGGGCTGCTGACCGACGTGCGCGAAACGCGCGGGATAAAGCGCTGCGAGGACGGCGTTATCCGCGGCGCATACGCGGGCGCGCAGGTGGAGCTTTCGGACATGGACACGGTTTCTATGAGTATGTGGGGCTTTGAGGCGGGCTTTATGCAGGTGCTGTCCCGCAGACTTGCGCAGTTTATAGAGGAACTCCCTGCGGGGGAAGAAAAGGCGGAGCTTACCATAGCCGACGCCGTGGGCGCGGAGATAAAGGAGCGCGGGTACTCCATGCGCAACATTCCCACGGACAGCGTGTGGTTTGGCATAACCTACGAGAGCGACACGCCATTCGCGCGGGAAACGCTCGCGCAGAGCACCGCGCAGGGCGTTTACCCGAGCCCTCTTTGACAGAATCTGAACGGAGTATAGCATATGTTGATTGTTCCTGTTGAAAATCTGCGCAAGGGCATGGTCCTCGCCAAGGATGTTGCGTCCTCGTCTGCGCGCGAATACCGCACGCTGCTTATGAAGGGCGCGACGCTTTCCGCAGAAACGATAGAGCTGCTGAAATCAAAGGGCATAAAAATGGTTGCGGTAGTCGGCGATAAGGAAGGTCCTGCCGCCGATATCCCCGCCGCCCCGCCGCCGAGCGCGCAGAAAAACGCGCACGTTGACCGCGCGCTGAGCGAGCTTAACAGCATATTCGACGCGAGCGAGGAGATACGCGAGCTGTCGCAGGACGCCGTGAAAAAGGTGGACAGGATAGCCGACGATATCTTAGCGGACCTCGGCAACGACTCGTCAACGCTTGGCAACCAGATGATAGCCCTGCAAAACTACGACGACTACACCTATAAGCACTGCCTGCGCGTCGCCATGCTTTCCACCAGCATATGCTCGGAGCTTGGCATGGGCGAGGCGGACACCAAAGAGGTTATCGTGTCCGCGCTGCTGCACGACATAGGCAAGTCCAACATAGATCACGACATCATAATAAAGCCCGGTAAGCTCACCGAGCAGGAATACGAGGAGATAAAGCGCCACCCGCTTATCGGCTACCGCATTCTCAAGCGCTCGGGGCAGTACAGCGCAAACATTATGGCGGGCGTGCTGTTCCACCAGGAGAAGTTTGACGGCAGCGGCTACCCCACGGGCATTTCGGGCAGGCGCATTCCGCTTATCGCCCGCATTCTCACCGTCGCGGACGTGTTCGACGCGCTCACCTCGAACCGCCCCTACCGCCGCCCGTGGAGCGTTGCGGAAACCGAGGAGTATATGCTCGGCAGCTGCGGCACGCACTTCGACTACGACGTTACCGCCGCGTTCCTGCGCGCATTCAACCCCTACCCGCTCGGCATGATGGTGTCGCTGAGCGACGGACGGCACGGGCTTGTTATCGGCCACAACACAAACGTGCTGCGCCCCATTGTCCGCATTGTCGGCGAGGGCAGCGGCGAGGTGATAGACCTCGCGAACGACTTCCGCTTCCTGTCGCTTTTGGTAACGGGAATTTACGGCGGCAGCTATGAGATATAGTGAAGAAAGGCGGAAGGATATGAAGCCGAAGCTGATAATCGTTGTGCCCTGCTATAACGAGCAGGAGGTGCTTCCGATAACGTCGGAGCTTTTCCTGAACAAACTGCGCTCGCTTGAAGCCGCAGGGAAGATATCCCCCGACAGCCGCGTGATGTTTGTAAACGACGGCAGCCGCGACAAAACATGGGAGGAAATCTGCGCGCTATCCCGGAAAGACCCGCACTTTATCGGCATTTCCCTCTCGCGCAACAGGGGGCATCAGAACGCCGTGCTAGCGGGGCTTATGGAGGCAAAGGACAGCTGCGACATCACCATAAGCATAGACTGCGACGGGCAGGACGACATAAACGCCATGGACAAGATGGTGGACGAGTACCTCGGCGGGTGCGAGATAGTGTACGGCGTGCGCTCAAAGCGCGACACGGACACGTTCTTCAAGCGGTTTACGGCGGAGAGCTTCTACAAGGTTATGCGGCTTATGGGCGCGGAGGTGGTGTTCAACCATGCGGACTACCGCCTGCTGAGCGCCCGCGTGCTTAACGAGCTTGCACAGTACAAGGAAGTAAACATCTTCCTGCGCGGAATGATACCCCTTATAGGCTACAAAAGCACAAGCGTGGCTTACGAGCGCAGCGAGCGTGTCGCAGGCAAGAGCCACTATCCCCTCTCAAAAATGCTCGCCCTCGCGTTCGACGGCATAACGAGCCTTTCCGTAAAGCCGATAAAGCTCATTATGGGCTTCGGTATGCTTGTCGCGGCAATAAGCTTTGTCGGCATTATCTGGGCGATTGTCACAGCGGCGCTCGGGCTGTCGGTCGCGGGGTGGGCTTCCACTATATGCATAATCTGCTTTATAAGCGGCATTCAGCTTATTTCGCTCGGCGTTATCGGCGAGTATATCGGCAAAATATACATGGAGGTAAAATCCCGCCCGCGCTTTATCATCGGCGAGCGCACGCAGAGCGCAGACTTCGAGGACAAGCCGCGCGCGGAGGACAAGCGCAGCTGATTCACGGAACATAAACGAGCCGCCCACGGTAAAACGTGAGCGGCTGCTCTTATTTGTGAACCGAATTACAAATCGTTCTCCGCAGCGAATCTCTCAAAATCGCGGCGGCGAATCTCCGCGCGGATTATCTTGCCGCTTATCGTCTTGGGGAGCTCGTCCACGAACTCTATGCGGCGGGGGTACTTATAGGGCGCGGTGTTCTTCTTGACGTGCGCCTGAAGCTCCTTTACAAGCTCGTCGCTCGGCTCGTAGCCCTTCATAAGCACGATAGTTGCCTTTACCACCTCGCCTCTTATCGGGTCGGGGCAGCCTGTAACGGCGCATTCAAGCACAGCGGGGTGCGCTATAAGCACGCTCTCTATCTCAAACGGGCCTATGCGGTAGCCGCTGGACTTTATCTGGTCGTCGTTTCTGCCGACATACCAGTAGTAGCCCTCCTCATCGCGCCACGCGGTGTCGCCCGTGTGGTAAAGCCCGTCGTGCCACGCCTCGTCGGTTATCTTGGGGCTGCGGTAGTACCCGCGGAAAAGTCCCGGCGTGTGCGTAAACTCGCCGCGCACGCATATCTCGCCCACTTCTCCGGGGGGCACGATGTTGCCCTGCGGGTCAACAAGCTCAACATTGTAAAGCGGCGTGGGCTTGCCCATTGAGCCGGGCTTGGGGGTCATGCCCTTAAGGTTTGCAAGGATAGCGGTGCTTTCGGTCTGCCCGAAGCCCTCCATAAGCCTTATTCCCGTGTATTCATACCACTTGTTGTACACCTCGGGGTTGAGCGCCTCGCCCGCGATGGTGCAGTATTTGAGCGAGGAGAGGTCGTACCCGCCGATACCCGCCTTTATAAAGAAGCGGAACATGGTAGGCGGCGCGCAGAACGTGGTGATTTTGTACTTTTCCATTACCGCAAGCATATTCTCGGGGATAAACTTGTCGAAGTCGTATACGAAAACGCAGGTTCCCATTGCAAGCTGGCCATAGAGCTTGCCCCATGCCGCCTTAGCCCAGCCCGTGTCGGATATCGTAAGGTGAATGCCGTCGGGGTCTACGTTCTGCCAGTGCTTTGCGGTCTGTATGTGCGCGAGCGCGTAGGAGTGGTCGTGCACCGCCATTTTGGGGTAGCCCGTAGTGCCGCTCGTAAAGTACATGAGGAATATGTCCTCAGCCTTTGTGGGCACGCGCTCCAGCGTGTCGGGATACTTCCCTATCTCCTCGTCAAAGTTTATCCAGCCGGGGTAATCGCCGTTGACGATAAACTTGCTTGAAAGGCAGCAGTTGAGCGACATATCCGCGGCGTCAATATAGTGCGCAACGTTAGCGTGGTGCGTTGCGATTATCGAGGTGACTTCCGCCGCGCCGAAGCGGTAGATGAAGTCCTTTACCGTCAGCAGGTGGGTCGCGGGGATAGCGATAGCGCCTATCTTCATAAGGCCTATCATAGTGTACCAGAACTGGTAGTTGCGCTTAAGCACCAGCATAACGCAGTCGCCCTTTTTAATGCCGTGCGCGCGGAACATATTCGCCGCCTTGTTTGAAAGGCGCGACAGGTCGCCGAAAGTGAACGTCCTTTCGTTGCCCTCAAGGTCAACCCACATAAGCGCGCGCCTGTCAGGCTCAAGCTCGGCGTATTTGTCTATTATGTCATAACCAAAGTTGAAATTGTCGGGATAGCGCAGCGAGAATTTTCTCAGCAGCCCGTTTTCATCATATTCCTCGTTTACGAAGTTGAGATGATAGCTCTTTACATCCATTGTGTTTCCTTTCCGTTCCTTGCCATGCGCCCGCTCCCGGGCGCGGTAGAATCAAGCTAGCAAAAAGCAGCTCTGTTATCTATGACAGCATTTCACCCGCAAAGTCGCAGGCGCCGCACCTTTATTATAGATTTTTGCGCGCGGTTTGTCAAGGCGCAAAACGGCTGAACTTGCGAAATAACGCGCCCTGCTGCCTTTTTTGGGGCGCGCTGTAATACGCTGTAAATACAGCCCGTCGAAAAAACCATTTATTCCCCGCACGGCGCTGCCTGCAATAAGTGGAAAACCAAATGCGGCAGCGTTGGCGCTGCCGCAGCAAAATTTACGGGGTCATCGTTCTCTCCCACACGTCGCCGTTCTTTTCCACGGTGTAGTTTACGCTGATGTACTCGTCGTCGGGCATTGGGGGTA
>CAKSEE010000052.1 GCA_934446455.1 uncultured Oscillospiraceae bacterium
CGCCGCCGAGGGAAATCATCGAACAGCCCGAATTGCAGGTGTACATATCTGATTTCGGAAAACATAAAGGGGACTGCTGCCTTGTTGCGGAGCTGGACAAAAGAATAATCGGTGCTGTGTGGGTGCGGATAATGAATGATTACGGTCATATTGATGACGAAACTCCGTCGTTCGCGATATCCCTATATCCCGAGTACAGGAACCACGGGATAGGGACAGCTTTGATGAAATCAATGCTTAAGTTATTGAAAGCGGAAAATTACAAACAGGCTTCGCTTGCTGTTCAGAAAGCCAACTACGCAGTTAAAATGTATAAGAATGTCGGATTTGAGATCGTCGGAGAAAATGCGGAAGAGTACATCATGGCGTATAGGTTTTGAATGGCAACTGCTGTTTGGCAATGAGGTGTGGAGGTAATAAAATGAACGCAGAAATCGATATATCGAATGTTGTGCTAAGGACGGAGCGGCTCATACTGCGCCCGTGGCGGGAATCCGACCTTGATGATTTTTTCGAGTACGCTAGCGTGGACGGCGTCGGTGAGATGGCAGGCTGGTCGCACCACAAAACAAAGGAAGAAACGCAGGCTATCCTTACTGCGTTCATCAGCGGGAAAAAGACGTTCGCCATTGAGTGCGGCGGTAAGGTCATAGGCTCGCTGGGAATCGAAAAATACGACGAGGAGAAGATTTTCGCGCCCGACGTGAATCAGAAGGCTGACGCGTGGCTCATTCAGTACCGCAAGTTCCACGACCTGTGGATTAAGGATAATACCCTTGCTGCTATCCGCGTATGCGCTGTGCCTGCGTCCTCGTCCTCGTCCACGACAGGCGGCTAATGGTTTACGCTGATTACGCCTACTACACCGACGTGTTCGGCGGCACGGCAATAAGCGAGCAGGCATTCCCGCGCTGCGCTGCGCAGGCTTCCGCCTATCTGGACAACGTAACGTTCGGGCGGGCGGAGCAGCACGCGCAGGACGAGCGGCTCAAAATGTGCTGCTGCGCTCTTGCCGAGGCGGTAAACTCCACCGCTGACACGGGCGGTCTTGTTAAGCAGTCCGAGAGCGTCGGCAGCTGGTCTTACTCGCTCGGCGGGAGCGCGGCACAGGCTTCCGCGCAGAGCATTATGTATGCAAGCTGCCGCTCATGGCTGCCCGCAGAATGGCTTTACAGAGGAGTGGCGCGGGAATGAGATTCGGGGACACGATAACGGTGTACAACGGCACAGAGCAGGATTTTAAGCGGGTGCTTTGCCCTCGCGTGCTGAGCGGCGTTCACGCCGAGGCTGCCATGGGCGCAGCTTCGGCGGCTGACGGCGACAAACCCACAGACGCGCTGCTCGTTATAATACCGTTTAATGGGCATTCCAACGGCTTTTTAACGCCGCTTGAATATGAGCGCGCAGAGGATAAGTCAAACGTCTGGACGCTCGCCTGCGGGGACATTATAACGCTCGGCGACACGGGCGCTGCGGAAAGCTACGCGGAGCTGTCGGCGAGGACGCGGGCATACCGCATAACGCAGGTTAAGGCGCTGCCATTTGGCAGCATACCGCACTGGGAGGTGCAGGCAACTTGATAGGAATGAACGTAACTGCCGATATGAGCCATGCGAGCGGCAGAACAGCCGAGAATCTCGCGCGGGCGCAGAAATATCTCGACAGCACCGTACTTAAGGACACGGATAAGTATACGCCCATGCGCACGGGATTCCTTAAAAAGTCGGGCGTTCTCGGCACACGCATAGGTTCGGGGCTTGTTGAGTACATAGCACCGTATGCGCGCAAGTGCTATTACGGCGTAAACATCAAATTCCGAAAGACCATGCACCCGTTGGCACAGGCAAAGTGGTTTGAGGCTTCCAAGGCAGTAAACAAGGCAGCATGGCTCACGGCGGTACGCCGCATTGCAGGAGGCGGCAGATGAATTTTACTGAAATAATACTGCGGCGGCTAAAAGAATGCCCGCTGCTTGCAAAGAACGGCGTTACCGCCGTAGGCTTTGCGGGAATGGACGCGAAAAAGCGCTCCATGTCCATATTAAATACCAAAGGCGAGCTGACTGTGCGCGAGTACATTGACGGGGGGCGGGATATGCAGTACCCGTTCGCGCTGCTGTACCACTCACTGGACACGGATACAGCGGGAAAGCTTGCAGCACAGCAGCTCATTGATGATGTGGCATCATGGCTCACGGCAGACGAAAACCTGCCTGCGGCTGATAGCTGCCACATACAGGACGTTAGACGCGACGACACTTGCACACTCATTTCTGAGGACGAGGACGGCGCGGTTTTCCAAGGGTCGTTTACCCTTGATTATTACATGGAGGGATAACAATGGCAGACAACAAGGCAAAGCGCAGTACATGGTACACTTTTCTCAACACTGGCACAAAGGAAGCACCCGCGTGGGTGCGCGAGGGCTGCGGCGCGTCTGAGCTTACCGCGCAGATGAATCCGCAGACCACCACCACGCAGGACGTTACGCAGGATACGGCTGAAACCGATATAACGGGCTATCAGCCCAGCATTGGCATAAGCAAGTCTGTGTCCAAGGACGACGCTACCTTTGCGTTTATCGACGATATCCGCCGCAAGCGCAAAATAATGTCCGACGCTTACGCACAGATACTCAACGTCGATGTGTTCAACCCCGACACGAACGGCAAGTACCCCGCAGAAATGCAGGACGTGTCCATACAGATAGATTCGTTCGGCGGCGCGGCTTCCGACCCGCTGACTATTGCGTACACCTACAACTACCGCGGCGACCCCGTAACGGGAACGGCTACAATCACAGACGGCAGCGTGACATTCACGGCTGATACTTAACGGGAGGGGCTATGGACAGAATACGCATAACGCGCAACATACGGCGCATTGAGGTAAACGACAGCGGCGAGTACATCACGCTGGATTTTGACGACCTTGACCTGCCCTACCGCTTTTACGGTATGCTGCGCGGGTTCGGTGAGAAGCGTGCGCATTTCGCGCAGCGGCTGGCAGAGAGCGCCAAGAACGGCGGGGAGAATCCCCTCGCCCTCGCGGAGGTCGAGCGCGAGATGAACATATACTTCCGCGACGCGGTGGACGAGGTTTTCGGCGCGGGAACGTGCCGCAAGGTATACGGCGATATCCTGCCCAGCGTGGAAATGCACCTTGAGTTCTTCGACGCGCTGCGCCCGTACTTTGAAGAGGAAGCCGCGCGCCGCAGGGAGAAAATGAGCAAATACAGCGCGAAAAGGAGCGGCAATAGTGAACATAATGCTTGACGGGCTGCCGACGGAGTACGACGGGTATCTTATCCGCACGGATTTCCGTATCGGCATACAGATTTCCGAGGCGCTGAACGACGTTAACCTCGCCGACCCCGAGAAACTCGCGGTCGCGGCGGAGCTGCTGTTCGGGCAGGGCGCGCCGCCCGACGGCGGCGTTGTGCATGAGGCTATTCAATGGTTCATGAGCGGCGGCGAGCCTGCCGAGCATAAACCCGCTGCAAGCTCCGTGCCTGTATTCGACTTTGAGCAGGACAACAGGCGCGTGTATTCAGCGTTCCGCGCGCGGTTCGGCATAGACCTTGTGCGCGAGCGGCTGCATTGGTTCGCTTTTCTGGCAATGCTCGCGGATATTGGCGAGTGTTCCCTGTCGGATATAATGGGCATACGCTCGCAGGATTTGTCAAAACTCAGCGGCGAACAGCAGAAGAAATGCGTGGTACTGCAGCAGCAATACCGCATTAAACCTCAGATGTCCGATGCCGAAAAGGCTATTTTAGCGGAATTTGAGGCGTCTCTTGACATTTGATGATGTTTGTGGTATAATGGAAAAAATTGTGGAGGTACCTCAAATGATAAAGTACAGATGTCCCGAGTGCGGCGCAAACTGCAATATCACACATTGCTTTGATTGTGATATTGATATTCCTGTGTCACAAAAATTTGATGACGCTGTTGAAAGCGGACCATCGCAGGAATATCGACCGATACAAAATGTTTCATATCACGATACCACTTCGATTGGCACAGCCTCTCGTTATAAATGCCCCGACTGCGGGGCAATCTGCCAAACGGCATATTGCTTTACTTGCGAAAAAGATTTGCCGCTTTATGTGAAACAAAACGCTTCCAGCGGCACGTTGCGCTATAAATCAGTTGCCGACTGTAAGAAAATTGGTCATTATTTTACTGTTGATAGCCACAACAAGCGCTTCAAACTCGACAGAGAAAGCAGTTGGTACACTTTTGGCGACTTAGTAAATTATGAGCT
The DNA here is from genome assembly GCA_934446455.1 of uncultured Oscillospiraceae bacterium. Taxonomy (GTDB): domain Bacteria; phylum Bacillota; class Clostridia; order Oscillospirales; family Ruminococcaceae; genus CAG-115. The sequence goes on from CAKSEE010000052.1 coordinate 4,269, forward strand.
GTATGAAAACAATTCCGTTATACAAAAAGGCGGAATTGGAAGAGCGATTGTAGGCGGAGCGCTCTTTGGCGGTGTGGGAGCAATAGTTGGGGCGCAGACACGAAAATCACAAAATATCGTTGATTCTTTATACATAAGGGTCACATTAAAATCCTCTGGGATGAAAAAGATAACCTTTATTGGCTCGCCAATCGATAGGAATAGCATATTTTACAAAATGGAACGAAAAAGCGCGGACGAGGTGCTTTCAGAACTTGATTTGATAGCATCAAACAACCAAAGTTCGGCGATTCAAGAGAGTATACAACCTCAACGCGAACCTCCGACTGCTGACCCGCCTGTTCAGGCAGAACACTCACCTACACTTATTGCAGATGAATTGATAAAGCTGAAACAGCTGCTTGATATGGGCGTGCTGACCCAAGATGAATTTGACAGGCAAAAACAAAAGCTGTTGAATGGTTGATTAAACCGAAATATTTTAGCACCTTGTGAAAACAGGGTGCTTTTGTTATGCCCGAAAGGAGATGATATAATGCAGGGGTATGACGGCTCGATACGCATAGATACACGCATAAACACTGCGCCAATCGCCAATGGGCTTGACGATATAATGGACAAAATCAAGGGGTTCGGCACTACAATGGGCGCAGCGTTCGGGGCTAAGGAGCTTATCTCATTCGGCAGAAAGGCAATAGACGCTGCCTCAGACCTTACAGAAGCCCAAAATGTCGTTGACACGGCATTCGGCAGCATGGCGTATAAAATGGAGCAATTTGCGGCAACAGCGCTTGAAACCTATGGCATATCTGAGCTTACTGCAAAAACCATGGGCAGCACCTATATGGCTATGGCAAAGGGCATGGGCGTTGCGGAGGGCGCTGCGTCGGATATGGCTGTAACCCTTACGGGACGGCTGTCGGACGTTATGTCGTTCTACAACAAAACCCAAAGCGAGGTAGACACGATAGGGCGCGCAATTATCACGGGCGAAACCGAGCCGCTTAAGGCTATCGGCGTTGTAATGACGCAGACCAACCTCGAAGCCTACGCAATGGCAAAGGGGCTGTCCAAGACCTACAGCGAGATGTCCGCGCAGGAGCAGCTTCTTGTGCGGTATAAATACTTTCTCGAGCAGACGGCTATGGCGCAGGGAGATTTCGCAAAGACCTCCGACGCATGGGCGAACCAGACGCGCCTGCTCGCAGAGCGCACAAATCAGTTCATGACCAACATAGGCAACGTGCTGATTGAAACCTTAACGCCTGCTCTGCAGTTTGCGAACGAGGCGGTAAGCTTTATCGACGAGCTGCTTTTCGGCGGGCGTTCCGCCGAGGAATCCTCCGCCGCTCAGAGCGCGGCTGAAACCGCAGACGAGGTAACGGCGGTGGGAACGGCTGCGGAAAAGTCCCAAAAGAAGCTCAACGGGCTTATTTCGGGCTTCGACGAGCTGCACATAATCAGCGGCGCGAAGTCCTCGAACGACGAGAACACCGCAGAGGTGGACGCAACGGGGCTACTCGGCGAGAGCCTCGCCCTTGACGCGACCAGCGCAAGAAAGTCCGCCAACAAATACAAGGATATTATCAACGAGATATACCTTGCGTTCCGCCGACACCCGCTCACCAAACTCATCGGCAGACTTGTCGACGACATTGCGGACTTTATAGGTTGTATTAACGAATGCGGCGACATAGACGCGGGCGGCATTGTCACCGTGCTTATGGATATACTGACGGCTTTTCTCGCTTTCAAGGCTGTGACGAGCATTATCGGCGGAGTGAGCCAGTTCAGCAATGCGTTCGGCAAGCTCATAGTGCTTGTGGCAGCGCACCCCGTAGTGGCAATTGCCGTTGGCATAGGCGCGCTTGTCGCCGCCCTGTACGCGCTTGACGAGGCAATGCGACACCAGGACTTGGTGGACAGCTTCGGAGACATCAGCATATCCCTTGCCGAAATCGACGAGCTGACATCGCCTATCAGCGGCGATATTGAAAAAATAGCCAAGTCGTTTGCGGACAACAACGCAAAGGTCAAAAGTGCGCGCGACAATTTCACGAATTTGTCAACCGCAATTACAAACACCGCCGAGGCGCTCAAAAAGTCATGCGACGCCAAGGACGCCGAGGAGTTCGCAATGCAGCTGAACGAGGCGTTTGACGCGGCTCTGAGCTATACCAGCGCCGTTACTGATACGTCTGCAATGCGCGAGTTGTTTATGTCAGACGGCGTTATCGACGACGAAGAACAGAATTTGCTGACGACGTTCGATAACCTCGGCGGCACGCTCAAGGACAAAATTGAAACGATAAGCGAGCAGATTCGTTCTATAACTCAGACCGCCGCCGATGAAAATCGGGGGCTTGTTGAATCGGAAATCAAAAACATTCAAACTCTGTATTCTGAATTGCAGCAAATGACGGCAAAACAGACGGACATTGAAACCAAAGCAACATGGGAGCGCCTTGTCAACCGTGACTACACCTACGACAGCTATGAAGTGCTGTTCGAGGACATCAAAAAAGCGCGCAAAGAAACGCAGGTTGCGCTTGATGAACTTGAACAAGCCGGCTACGAAGACCTCATGTCCAAATTGTCAGCTATGGAAGTCAACGGCGCCAGCAAGGCGGAAATAGAGGCGTCCAAGCAGGCGGGCATTGCACAGATAAATAAATCAATCAGCGAAAAAAAGAACAAGTCCCTGCTATACCAAAAACGCCTGTTTCAGTCGTATTATCAAGGTCGTTATTCCAAATGGGAGGACGATTATTTCAACGATACCGCCCGTGGAGTAGTGGGCTATTACAATGTGGACGAATCAGACGAGAATCTAAAAAGGATTCGCGAATACTACAATCTGATTAAGCTCGGGACAAATCCCACAGCCCTGCAAAACTTAGCGGAGCAGCTCGGGGAGCTCGACCTGCTTTCTGTTGCAAATTCCATGACAGGCGAAATGCAGGAGGTTATTGCTGGCATTGACAAGGGCTATTATGACTTTTTGGAGGAGTACAATGCCATTAACGGCGAATGCACCGACAAGACGGAAATTGAAGCGGACGCATTTCAGCAGAACCTCGCCGCCATATTCAGCGGCAGCGAGGACTTCGACATCACGTTCGGCGAGGACTTCCTCGCGACAATGACCACGCAGGCAGGCAACATCGAGAACGGCGGAGAACTGTTGTACGAAGCTGCGGAACGCGCGGTAGAGCAGGTTCAGAACGCGCAGCAGCTGCTGGCGTATTACGGCGATAATGAATCCACCGCAGCATACTGGAAAAACCTCATAAACGGCGACAGCTCGCCGTATTACGGCGCAGACCCGAACATGGCGGCTTACTGGGCGAATCTCAAGAAATACGGCAGCCTTAACGGCACGGACTTTTCGGGGTCGTCCTACGTCAACGGCTATCCCTACCGACCCGAAACTACGGAATCAACGCTCACGGTAGACGTCATTGTAAACGGCGAAAAGGAAACCACAGAGGTTTTCCGCCCCGAGTACGGCAAGAGCGTAAGCCGCACGATAATCACGAACGGAAAGGGTGAGTAAAATGTTTGCGTTGGTCAAGATAAAGGTCGGCGAGGAGCTTGTCCCGCTGACGCACATCACTTCTTATAAGGTGCAGGAAATCGACGTTGACGGCGACGGCGCGGGAACGACCGAGGACGGCACTACTATCCGCGACGTTCGCCGCCGCAACAAAAGCAAAATCACCCTTAAGCTCGAGGGGCTGTCACTTGAAGAATACAAAAAGGTAAAGACCGCGATTGACGCCGTGCAATTCGAGGTCACTTTTTTTGCGGGAACGTGGCGGACTGTTTCCGCCTACGCAGGCGACAAGAACAGCGAGCTTGCGAAAGCAAAGGACGAGCTGGTGAATCTCTGGCGACTTGATTTCTCTATAATTGAGTATTAAAGGAGGGGCAAATGTATAACGTATCGGACGCATACAAACAGGCGATATCCACGCAGGCACGCAGCTTCTGCCTGGGCGGCAGTATACGGCTGCAGAACGGCACAAGTATTGCAATAACCGACAGCAATGTTGTCGGCGAGCTGAACATAGCCACGCAGATGATGAGCGGCACGGCAGCCGACACCGTGATAGACGTCGGCGCTTGCTGCGCGGCTAAGCTGGAAATGACCGTGGTCGACTCGAGCGGCGCGGACAGTTTCGCGGACGCGCGGATAAATCTCAAGGTCGGGCTGCAGCTTGCCGACGGGACATATGAATATGTCAAAATGGGCGTTTTCTATGTCGATTCCGCGACTATCAAACGCGTAAAAGACCGCATAAGCTTCACCGCCTACGACAAAATGACCCTGCTGCAGTTTATCCTCACAGACGCCATGCGCACGAACATGAGCGGCATGGACGCGTTCGGCGCTGCCGGATATCTGTGCAGCCTTGCAGGCATACAGCTCGCCCAGACGCAGGCGGAAATAGCGGCACTGCCTAACGGCACGGTCAAATTTGATTATACCTCGTCGGCTGCGGAAACTGCGCGCGACATTATCATGTGGCTGGGCGCTGCGATGGGCTGCTTTTCCCGTATAACGCGCGGCGGCAAGCTGGAGTTCGTGCAGATTAAGGCGGAAACCGGCTCCGCGAACATGATAATTCCCGTGCGCGAAATTGCCGCTCGTCAGCGATATTCCACAAAATTTGCAGACAGCGTGCTGCGCATATCCAGTCTTGCCATGAAAAAAACAGATGGAAAGACGGCGCGGGCTTATCTCTCGGGCGGCACGAGCAGCAAGCGCAGCATAGAGCTTGAGCTTGAACAGAATCCGCTTGTCCTCGGGCATTCTGAAAAGACCGTTGCAAACGTCTTAAAAGACCTTTTAATTGTACTTAAAACGGCGTATTTTCGCCCGTTTGAAAGCAGCATTGCAAACGACCCCGCGCTTGACGCAGGGGACTACGTGCGGCTTGTCGGCGGCGCTATAGATACGTCGCGCGGGTACGCTACGGGCATGATTACGCATAATGTGTGGCGCTATCGCGGCAAGCAGGATATAGTAAACGTCGGTTCTGCACCCGTCCTTAGTCAGCTGCCCGAAGACGACACCGCCGAGGCTGCGGCAATGGTCGCGGCACAGTCTGCCGCCGAATCCGCAGACGACGAGGAAAGCGGCGACATCAGCGGCGAGGATATTGTGTACACACAGCCCTCGGCGCAGTCGGGGAAGAAAATGCCGCAGTCGGCATTCCCGCCCGCGCCGATAGAGTATGTGTTCAACGCCCTGCCGAACGTCGACCCCGCGGCGGGCGGAGGGTTCACGCTGAAAAGCAAGGACTGGAACACCGAATTAACGCTTGGCACGGGCGGGATATCCGTATACAATGGGAAATGCTCAAATGCGGCTATTACGCTGTCAGCATGGGACGGAAGCGTTTCGGGCAGAAGCTCATACATCAATGTGAACCCCTGGGGCATAAACATTGAAGCGGCAATCGACAGCAAAAACAGCATTGCAATAAACGGCACAGGCGGTGTAGGCGGTAGTTTTTCCATTCAAATTACAGCCGACGGCGTACAGTACCCCGTCCTGTCGGGCAATTCAAACGGCTGGTACATAGGCGGCAAGAAAATATTGACGGAGGATTAAATCATGGCAAGTGAAATCACAATTACCCTCGCAGGAAACGAGGCAGAGGCACAGTTTAACGGGGCGAACGCGTGGCTGCGCAACGACGGCGCGGCGACAGTCTACGCCGCGAAAACGGCGGGCGTAACGGCGGGCGCGGACGGCGTTGTAGCCGTTCCTGCGGGCGGCTCTGCGCCCGTGTACGGCGCGAACGGGCGCGTGTTCCTGCTCGGCACGGGGTCGGTGCAGCTCATCGGCTCGGACTATTCCACGAACCCTTTTAAGACGTCCACAGCCTCGGGCGGCTCGGCGGTGGACGAGGTCGCAAGAGCCGCTGTAAACGCGCACGCGGGCAACGCGGAGATACACGTCACGGCTGCGGAAAAGGCGGCGTGGAGCGCCGTCAGCGGCGAGAATCTGCTGGATAACCCCGATTTCCGCATAAACCAGCGCGGGCAGGCGGAGTACGCGGCGGCGGGGTACGCCGTGGACAGGTGGTATATCAACATCGGCAAGGTCGAACCCGCCGCAAACGGCATTGTTATCACAAATAACGACACGGGAATAATGCGGCTGCGGCAGAACACCGAGTTCGGCTACGCGCAGATTGCGGGCAAGCCGCTGTCGTTGTCGGTGAGAGTGGGCGGCACGACATACAGCGCGACCGCAGACGTTCCCGCGGAGAAGCCCACGGCGGCGTTCACGCAGCTTGCAGGCGTTGAGATTGCGGACGGCGTGTCGCTTGTGTGCAACTACTCGCTTGCGGACGACATGATTTTCGCGTACTTCGGGCTGAGCGAGGGCGCTTCACTCTCCCCCGAGTGGGTCAAGCTGGAGGTCGGCACGGTTACACCGTTCGTGCCGCCGAATCCTGCGGACGCGCTCGCGCGGTGCCAGCGCTACTATCAGATTCGCAGCACCAACGACATTGCGGCGGTGGATTTGCGCCCGACAATGCGCACGGCGCCGACGGATATTGCAGCGGTGGAGGGAGGTTACGCATATGTCGCAGAACTTTGATTTTGAGGTGCAGGAAACCGCCGAGGAGCGCGCGGCGCGCGAGGGCAGGCTCAGAGCCGCCGAGATTGCGCGAAGGTTCGCGGCAATAGACCGCGAGCGCATTCGCCCGCTGGCGGCAATAGCTGCGGGCACGGCTGCGGACGAGGACAGGAGCAGGCTCGCGGCGCTTGAGCTTGAGGCGCAGGCGCTCAGGGCAGAGCTCGCGGGGCTGCAAAATTAAGGAGGTATTTTTATGAAAAGAATTGACTGGAAGAGAAAGCTCACATCACGCAAGCTGTGGGTTGCAACAGCGGGATTTGCCGCAGGTCTGATTGTGGCGTTCGGAGGCAGCGCAAAGACAGCCGACACGGTATCGGGCTGCATACTCAGCGGCGCGGCGGTTGTAGGGTACACCATCGGCGAGGGACTGGCGGACGGCAAGAACGCAGGCAGTTCCGCTGCGGACGAGGAGGACGGCAATGCAGATAACTGACAGGCTGATACCGCGCGGCAAGTACAACCGCCCCGGGACAAAGTCCGCTCCGAGGCGCATTTGCGTACACTACACGGGCGACTGCGGCGCCTCGGCGGACAGGCTCGCGCTGTTTTTCACAACAAACTCGGCGGCAAAAACGTCCTCGCAGTACATAGTCGGCATTGCGGGCGAGGTTATCCGCTGCGTTCCCGACGACGAGATAGCGTATGCGGCGGCGGGCAAGAATTACGGCACAATTCACATTGAGGTGTGCTACAAGCGCTCTGACGGGCGTTTCGAAGAGGAGTCCATAGCCGCGCTGAACGAGCTGGTTCTATACCTCATGAACCGCTACGGTATATCCGCCGAAAACGTCCTGCGGCACTACGACCTCACGGGCAAGCTCTGCCCCGCGTACTACGTTGATTCGACGCGCTGGGCGGTTCTCCATGAGCGCATTACCGCAAAGCCCGCCGCACGGAAGCTCTACCGCGTGCAGGTGGGCGCGTTCAGCAGCCGCGAGAACGCCGAGAATTACGCTGAGCAGGTTCGCAGGGCGGGCTTCGGGGCGTTTGTCGTTGAAACGTAAAATTTTATCGGCGGGGGAGCTTCCCCGCCGATGTTCTTATTAAAGGAGGATTTTTATGAATAGTCCGATAACCCGCATAGGCGGGAAGAAGCTCCTGCGAAAGCATATCTGCGAATGCTTTCCCGAGGAAGGCACATTTGACCGTTACATCGAGGTGTTTGGCGGTGCAGGCTGGGTGCTGTTTTACAAGGATAAACACGCGCCCCTTGAGGTTTACAACGACGCAGACGGGCAGCTTGTAAACCTTATGCGCTGTATAAAATATCATGCTGCGGAACTGCAGCGCGAACTTGACGGCTATGTTAATTCGCGTGAAATGTTTGAGGACGCCAAGGCACAGTACGACGTCAGAGGGCTGACCGATATTCAACGGGCAGCGCGGTATTTTCTGCGCATGAAGTTATCGTTCGGCGCAGACGGCGATACCTACGGGTGCAACCGCAAGAATCTGAAAAACTCTGTGGAATACCTTTCCGACGTTCAGCACAGGCTTTCGGCAGGGTCGGTAGTTATCGAACACAAAGATTTTGAGAATCTCATAAAGGTTTACGACCGCCCTGCGGCGCTGTTCTACTGCGACCCTCCGTATCATTCTACAGAAAAATATTATAGTGTCGCGTTCGGCGAGACTGACCATATACGCCTGCGAGATACGCTGGCAGGCATTAAGGGAAAATTCCTGCTGTCGTACAATGACGACGAATTTATCCGCAGCCTTTACAGCGGATTCAAAATTGAAACGCTGGAACGGGCGAACAATCTGTCAAGCGGCAAATTCAAAGAACTGATTATCACCAACTATTGATAGCTTCGATTTATTTTTTTTATGATGTAAATAACGGATTTTGTTATGTACTACATAAACAAAATGACTCGGAGGGAAACCATGATAACAATTCAGCTTCGCGCTCTGCTTGAGCGCAGAAACATGACGCAAGCAGAGCTTGCCAAGCTCACGGGAATACGCCCCTCAACCATATGCGACCTGTGCAACAATAACGCTTCGTTCATCAAAATTGAACATTTAGAGCGTATTCTAACCGCGTTAAAATGCCAATTTAATGACTTTTTTGCTCGCGAGTAATATTTCAGCTATTTCGACTTTTTCGTTAACTTGTGCTCTGCCATATTGACATATATTCCGTTTCATGATACAATAGATAACACAGGGCAAAAGTCAATAAATGAAAATGGAGGCTATGTCATGGTATTTAGCTTAACATTTGACGACAGGGAGTATTTTATCTGCGGGGAAAACGCATTCAGCGCTATACTGAACAACATGAAATACCTTGAGAAGCTTGCAATAGGCTGCACAATAAAGCGCTGGCAGGTAATCCCGCAGGGAGAGCACGCCTATATTGTTACGTTGGAGTATTACATGAAGCCCCCGGGGAGAATAAGACTCCTTAAGACAAAGCCGCCCGTTCATGTAAAAAATCTGCCGCTGAATGTGGTGGATGGCAACATAAATCAATAAAAAACAGCCTCGCGCGTTTCCCCTTTCGAGGCTGGCAGCCAGCAAGCGCAGCAAATAACTTAAATTGCGCCCATTTTATGCAGGTTGCACAAATGACATTTAACTAAATCACTCCAAAATAGTTATCTCGGCAAAAGTTTTCAACTTCGCAGTATTTCATAGTTGAAACGGCGTTATAAAGCCATTTTTAAGCCGCCAAGGCATTGCTTTGGCGGCTTTATTTTTTATATTTTGCTTGTCAGTTTTTTGCATTTTGCGTGGCAGACTACACAATACTTCTTCGATAACTCCGGGCTGATAGAGCATTTCTTCTATCTCCTCCACGAAATAGCCGTAGCTTAGGAGCAGGTCAATGTCCTCACGGGATACGCCGATAGAGCTTGCGAAGTCTTTGAGTTGCCTTACGTCCTGTGGTTCGCTCTCGCATGACTCGGGGACATTCCACCAGTCACGGCGAAAATAGCGGTAATCGTACATCATAAGGTTGGTTGTGTCGAACATTCCTTGTTCCAGGGCTCCGGTGCTGTCGATTTTCAGAATATCGCCACAGGTAGTATTGATTTTCTGGTGCTCAATGCTGATGATTCCGAGGCGTGTAAGTGCTCGGTCAAGGATTGCCTCAGTGCTGGCATAGACATACAGTCCGCAGGTTTCATAATGGTACAGAGCCAGTGGGTTATCTCCCTTGACGAAATAGATGTTATTCTTGTCATCAAGCACGGTAAACACAAAAGAGCCCTCGACAAGCTCAGCCATTTCAGAAATGGACTGAATGTCGAGGGATTTCTGCTGCTCCAGAAGCTGCACAGCTATGTAGCTATCCGTCTTGATGGGTGTGTTAGGTAGCGACATCTGCTTGCGAAGTCTGACATCATTATGAAGTACGCCGTTGTGCGCTAGAGCGAAGCTGATATTTCCGACCTTGCCGGGGAACGGATGGTTATTACGGTTATCAAGCTTGTTGCCCTGCGTTGCCATTCGGGTGTGTCCCATGACTACATTGGAATCTTCGTGCAAGCGCAGATGTACTTTATGAGCGGCGTAAGGGCGCTTATAAATTGTAAGTTTTCCGTTGTGATTGAATGCGTATCCAGTAGCGTCGGTTCCTCGCTCCTCGCATTCCTCGGAGAGCACACGAAGCAGCTTTTCACGCTGCTTTGCATTGAGAGTATGGTTGTAATCTATCAAGCCGAAAATGGCGCACATAATTAATCATCCTCCTCTGTCGTGATTGGTGTGTTTATGTAGAGCTGACGCTCTTTCAGGTAGGTGATGAGTTCGGGTTCCGTGCTGTCATCAAGTGAACCTACGAAGTCCGACCAGCTTACGGATTTCAGTTTGCCGTCGGTCAGATTCGTTGCAAGTTCGCAGATTTTGTCCACGAGTTCCAGAGTTGCAATCAGCGTATTATACTTGAGCGTGCCGCGGAACATACGAAATTCTATCGTATGATAATTCGTGATGTTCACGCAGGCATAGCGACCGTTGCAGCCTTTCTTAGCGTCCTCCAGAATCTCTTTCGGACTGTTCTTATAGCCGTAGCGAGCAGCCCAGCGGTTCATCTGGTACTCAGTTCTTCGGCTGAATTTCAGCAGTTCCAACCAGTGATGTTCCACAAAATAAAGCACCCGGGAAATGCACTCGTCCTGTGCTTCCCGGGTACTGCCGAAGGCTGTTCTGTTGACGTGAATATGTAGTCCGCAAGTCGAGGTCTTGTGACTGCGATAATCCATACGGATTGCTGAATGCATGATTTCCGACCACGGCATTTTCTCTTTGTGATACCGCAGTGTCATCGGATGGGTCACTATCTCCATTCCGTCCGACAGGCTGCCATCGGATTTTATGTAGATATGCTCTGCAATCCTGTTGCCGATACCCAGAAGCGTATCAGCGTTGTCGCTGTTCTTGCCGCCCTCATCGATTTCAAGTTCCACGCCGAAATAGCGCTTGCTGTCGCCATAAAATATGGGTTCGGGCTTGTAGTTGTATTCGTGAATGGAGCTGTTCTGACGTTCCTCGTAGCAACGGTCGCAGTAGGCGTAATCATCGTCATCGTCATAGTTGGCGCAATCCCGGTGAATGATTCTACCGCAGCATTCGCAGGTCGTGTAGTAATCGTCATAACAGGTATTGCAGAGAGGCGTGCTGTCTGAGCCTGCGTTGTCATCTGCCCAGATTCTGTCACCGCAGTGTTCGCACACGACGGTTTCGCTATGGTAGCAGTCATCACAGAGTATGCTGCCTTCAAAAGTGTAATAGTCATCAGTTTCAATTGTTGCTCCGCAACAGCTGCAAACGTGGCGTGTGGTTTCGTTGTTGTCCATGGTGTAGTCCTCCTAAGTCAATATTCTTCTGCCAAAAGCATAATGGAATGGGTTTCGTCGTCTATGACGAAGATTTTCGCTGTGATGGGTTCGTCAGTCCGGAAATCGAATGTATGTTCGTATGCAGGTTCCTCTTGACTGTGAGTGACGTGCTGGGTATGGTCCTTTGCCGTGAGTTTGAAAACCTGAAGATAATCCTTTTCGGTTTTCATGCTGTCGATGCAGTTCCAGAGGAT
>CAKSEE010000053.1 GCA_934446455.1 uncultured Oscillospiraceae bacterium
CGTCCATAGTAATATATGGAGCGGCAAGCATAAGGAATTTTGCAGGCACAGAGTTTCCGTCAAGACCTCCCTGCGTTCCTATATCAAGGAATTTAAGGTCAACTAAGCCGTAAGAAGCGTAACCGTTCTCCGGCTCTGTATAGACTATGAGCGCGTCTGTTTCGTCATAATCGAAATTTCTTCCAAAAAGGTGCTGCCCGTCCGGGGTCACGGCTGCAAAGGCGGAGCATCCGAATTTGTCTGCCCCAATTCCGATTGGCAAACCAAAGAAAAACTCGTCAGAAAGCCACTTTACAAAATCTTCGGCAGTGCTGATATCTGCATTCAGAAATTCATCGCACCTGTAGTTGTGATGGCAGGACATTTTATATAGTCCGTCAGCCACTTCCGTAACGGTTGATATCGTTCTGAGCTTATCTGCAAAGAGAATAAGCAAAACCAGCACGGGCGTTACAATGACAGCGGCAATGACAAGCACGGCTTTTCTGCCAAAAAAAGCTGCAAGAATAACAATTACCGCAGCAGCCATAACCGCACAGCCTGTATACACTAAAATTATGCCGTCTGATGTATCAGCAACCTCGACATAGTAAGGTGATATCTTATTATTTATTTCTCTGAAAGCTTCGTCGGGATATTCAATGCCCGCTTCTTCAAATAACTGTTTTGTTGATTCGCAATAATCTGAAATGCACTTTTCAATTTTTTCTGTAAGCAGAGCGCTGTTTTTACGGAGCGTCCCGGAGAACGGCACCTTTATGTAATCATCGCTTTCCTGCGCTTTCTCAAATGCGCGGGCTGAGGAAGTCGGAATATCGAATGCCATTACCGTACAATCGAACTGTTCAGCGTCAGGGCCGTTATAAATCATGAGAACATATAACGCGCCGTTTTCCGTATCCTCCATACGCAATATGTCCGCGTACACCCCTGCGCTAAACCGCTTTCCAACATCATTTTCCGAAATACTGAACAAGTCAAGCGCAGGCAGAAAACTGCACGCGCCATTACTTCTTGCGGCGCCTGTAATAGTTGTAACACAGCCTGCTATAAATATAATTGCCGAAATAATCAGGGGGATTTTCTTCTTCATTACATCTCTCCTTGTGCATCGGGCAGAATGAACTGTCGCCCCCTGTCAGCAGGAGGCGACACATTATAAGACATTGCCGGGCGCCGCTTTTCAGAGTAATTCGCTCTGAACGATGTTGCCGACTTTAAGGAATACGCGGTAAAAGTTTTTTAGTAGAGGTAATCCTTCTCCTGTTCCGTTTCAAAGCCGAAATCAAACGGGATAAGCGCCGTTGCGCCGCCTGCGTTTGCCAGCATGAACATTCCGCCGTTCTGCGTAAGCTCGTTCTTAATGCTGGCAAGAACCTCTCCGCGAACAGCTTTATGCTCGGTAATCAGCATAAAGTGATAACCAAGGCGCGGTCCCTGCGAAAGAATGAACGCAAGGTCGCTGCGCGCGTCATATCTTCCCGCGAATCCCTCCGCGGTGAGCGTTGACATCTCGTCCTGCATAAGGTCTGCGCCAAAAATAATCGTCAGCCTGTCAGCGGGAACGCCCGACATAATCGCGCTCTTTATCTGCTTTATCTGCCCGCAGAGCTCAGAAAGATCCGATACAGCCTCTGCCTGCGCAAGAGCCTCGCAGCCTGCAAGCGCAGAAAGCTGATCGTTTTCGCACGAAGCCGCAAGCGTAACCTCGCCGCCCTGAGCCGTCCACGAAAGCGCCGCGCCTGCCGCCGCAGACAGCACGCCATTGCTGTCCGTGCACCTTGCAAGCACATTTCCGCCAAACCTGTCCGCAAGAACTACCGGGCATTCACCCGCAAGCGTGGAGCAGGGCGTGCCGATATAAAGCCGCTTGGCACCGCCGCTGTGCTCTGCAAGGGCAAGGCGCGCCTCTTCAAAGCTGCGGGAAGCGCCGCTTGCCGAAACAGCGCGCTTCGAAAGGTACGCGCGCGTATTTTCGGGTTCAAACTGCGCACTCTGCTGCATTTCGCCGCTTATCTGCGCGCAGAGCTCCGCAAGCTTTTCAGCGGGATAAAGCTCGGGTATCTTCGCGAAACGCAGATACGAGCCGTTGATCTCCTTATCCGCGCGAATAAACGCATGGTGCAGCGGGATATTCGCAACGGAAGATTTATCGGAGGGCGTCAGCATTATCCCGTCAAAGAGCATCGGAATGCTGCTGTCAGCACTGCTCATCGCAACGCCCTGCCGTACAAATCCGCCTGCAAAATATGCGGGAACAGCGCCGTTTACGGTGTACGACTCGTCTGCAAGAACAAAGCGCATTCCAACGGACGTCCCAAGCTCAAACAGGCGGCGAAGCTTTGCGACATACTCCTCAGAAAGCCCCGTGCAGGCAGCCGTAAAGCCGTCTATAACAGCCGCAAGCGTGGGCGAATACTCAGCTGCCGAAGCGTCGGCATGGTAAAGCGCAAGGCGCTTTTCGAGTACCTCGCTGAGCCTGTCAATAAGCGCGCGCACAAGCATTGCCCCACTTGCGCTGCCCCTGACGCCGCTTACGGTGTATCTTACATGCGGCGCGGCGAATGCTTCAAGCTTACCCATGCAGCCGCTGAAATCCGCAAGCCAGAGCTCCACGTCATCGGGGTGATACTGCGAAACAATGCCGCCTATGATATTGCGCAGGAAAGATTCGCGCCCTGCGCGCGCGGTCGCACACACAAACGCAACGTTATCAAGGTCGAACGCAATCTCCGCGCCCTCGGTATCCGTGCCGCAGGGAATGCCGCGAAGCGCCCTGTTTCCCTTGCTGTATGCAGGAAGCGCGCCCGGAACGTTCTCGGTATCCGCCTTTTCTGCGCTCTCTGCGGGAGCGGCGGCTGCGGGCTGCGCCTCGGCAGGCACGGGCTGAACCGCGGGCGCTGCCTGTGCAGGCTGAACGACAACAGGAGTGGGCTGTGCCTCGGCAGGTACGGGTTGTGCTGCGGGTGCGGGCTGTACCTCTGCAGGAGCTGCCTGTACAGACTGAACCGCAGCCGACGCAGGCTGAACATCAGTCTGCGCTACGGGCGCAGCAGGCGCAACAGGTACAGCCTGCGCTGCCTGAGCCGCGCGCGCCATATTCTGCGCGGCATTGCGGCGGCGCACCTCAATAAATGTCTGGCGGATATCGCCGGGCAGGTCGGACGGAGCCGAGTACCAGAAAAGGCTGTCGCGCGTTTTCTCAACATAGAAGCCGCCGTTGCGCGTCTTGATAACATCGGCATAGTTTCTGAAAGCGCTCTCGCTCTCAACGTCATCTACGGACTGCTCCGCGCCGTTTGAGCCGGACGGGTGCGTTACTACCACAACAGCGCCGTACTTCTGCGCGTTCTCCGCAAGCTGTACTATATCCGCGCGGGTCTTCTCGTCGTAACCCTCGGGGTAACCGTGGAACACGAACACGCGCTTAACGCCGCTTACGCCCTCTGCGGTGGCAAGCGCGCCCTTAAGCTCCTCAAAGCGCTCTCTGAGCGCCTCGGCATTCTCGGGAATATTGTCGATAATAGAATTTATGCCCTTGGAAAGCGCTGCAATATGCCCTAAACCGTCAGAGCTATAATGCACGGGGTCTGCAAAGAAAATGCCGTCGACGCCCTCGCCGTAATATTTGAGGATATTAAGCAAAAAGCGCTGAATGCCGCCGAGCATATAGCTCTCGTTGCGCTTGTCGTACTCAACGTAAAGCGCGCAGCCGCCGTTCACATCAAGGGAAAACGGCACGCCTATCGTCTTTGCCGCAGAGTTGAACACCCCGCCGGTCGAAAGCGACAGTTCCTCGTCAAACTCCATGGGAACGGGCAGCTTTACCCTGCGCTGACCGAGAGAAATCGGCGTATCTGCGGCAAGCTTTGACGTACCCGAGCTGTTGAACGCCGCCGCGTCGGAAGAAAGCGACTTTATATAGCCCTTGAACTCGTCGGAAGCTATGTACTCCCTGAACTCCTGCGCGTGCTTCGTCCTGCGCGCGTCAAGCTCGCTGTGCTGGTGGTCCAGCATACGCTTAGCCTGCACCTTGCTGCCGTTGATTTTCTTGGTGGTGCGCTCCATGTCCGCTTCATAAATAAGCTTCTGCGCGGAAGCCTTGGTGTAAAGCGTTTCCGCGTGGTAGTCGTTTTCAGACTTCGGGTCTATCTGCGAGCGCAGCGTTTCAAGCGCGTCCATTTCCGTTTCAAACGCCATTTCCGCTTCTTCAAGGTCGGTAGCATGAGCGCGCGCATACTCCATAAACTCGTTTACGCGTGATATCTTCGCGCGTATCTCCGCGAGCTTTTCGGACAGGTCCTCGTCGCTCTGGTTGCAGTAGTCGTTGTACTCCTTAAGGTCCGTTTCAGACTCTGTGATTATCGTGTTATACTCGTCGTTGAGGGCGGTGAACTTCGCCAGTACGGTATTTGCAAGATTGTCTGCCATGTTCTTTCTCCTTAATTTCAGCGCTTGGCTGCGTTCTTCGGCGGACATTTCACCCGCCATATGATGCCAATATAATTATAGCAAAAACGCCCTGCGGTGTCAAGGCGTTTTTATAGGATTTATACAAAATCTTTTCTTTGCTGTTGAGGATATATATTTACTTTTTCACCTGCGAATCACGTTTCAAGGCGCTCGGCGGGATGCTTTTTTGTATAAATAAGGTAATACACTAAATTCAGCAGAATGCCGAAAACCGTGGCGCCGGGCGCGGCAAGCCCTATCATCGCAAGCGAAGCCTCAGGCTGAACGCTCATGATATACGACACCGGCAGCCGCACGAGAAACGTCTGCGACAGACCCTGAATCATCACAAAAAGCGTCTGCCCGTGGCCGTTGAAGTAGCCGATAAAGCTGAACAGAAAACTCGTTACGACAGCCTCCGCCGCAAATCCCTTAAGATATGCCGCGGACTGCTCAATGTACGCGGCGTCCTCGGTGAACGCCATGGACATAAAGTCGCCCTCAAAGAACGCGAACAGTGCAATAACCACGCCCACCGACGCGCCTATAGCCATGCCGCAGAGCATTGAACGCCGCGCGCGGCGCTCCCTGCCCGCGCCGTAGTTCTGCGAAACGAACGACGACATGGACTGCATCAGCGAGGACGGCACCAGCATGATGAACGACACGAGCTTGTTTGCAATGCCGTAGCCCGAGGACTGCTCAATTCCCAGCCTGTTTATGAACGCGCAGAGAGCAAGGAACGACAGCTGCGTGAGTATCTCCTGCACGGCAATGGGCGCGCCCGTTTTCAGTATAAGCGGTATCTCCCTGTTAAAGCGGATATCCGTAGATGAGAACTTAAACGGCAGCTTCTGTCTGCGGATGATAAGCACCGAAAGCCCCACGCTTACCGCCTGCGCAAGCACCGTTGCAAGCGCCGCGCCCGAAACGTCCATGCCGAATACCGCAACGAACACAAGGTCGCCCACGATATTCACAACGCACGCGATAAACACGAAAAGCAGCGGCAGCTTTGAGTTGCCAAGTCCCCTGAATATGCTGCTGATAAGGTTGTAGAATATGATGAACACTATTCCCCCGCCGCATATTCTCACATACTGCGCCGTAAGCTCCAGCGCCTGCGCGGGCGCCTGCATAAGCACCGCAAGCGGCTCTGCGAACACAAGCAGCGCCACGGTAAGCACAGCAGAAATAACGCCGAAAAGCGCTACCGCCCCGCCGAGCACGCCGCCGAGGCGCTCGGGGCGCTTTTCGCCGATACACCGCCCCATGAGTATTGTTACCGCCATTGCAAGACCTGCAACGGTAAACACAACCATGTTGATTATATTGCTGCCGGTGGACACCGCCGAGATGGCCTCGTCGGAGCCGAATTGCCCCACAACAAGCACGTCAACCGCGCCGTACATTGCCTGCAGCACAAGCGCCCCAAGTATCGGCGCCATAAAGCGCAGCAGCTTCGGGAATATTGCGCCCTGCGTGAAATCCCCCGCCGTTGTTTTATTAGCCTGTTCCATTCTTTGTCCTATCTTTTCAGTATGTATTTAACGTCCTGCACGGTAAAGCCAACGCGGGCATAGAACCCCTCGAGCCGCCTTTCGCAAAGCACAAAAACCCTGTCCGGCGAAAGCGCCGCGCACACACCCGAAACAAGCTGCGAAGCGCTCCCCTGCCCTCTGTATAGCGGGTCTGTAGACACCTGCGAGAGCAGAGCCTCGCCGTTTGCGCGGTGCTGTATCACAAGCGCAGAACGCCCCGCAAGCACCGCCGCTGAAACACCGTGCCGAATGCGGTGCGACAGGTCGAGATACCACGGCTCGAACTCCATGCCGAACGCCTGCCCGACTATCGCGTAAACGTCAGAAAGCCGCGGGGAATAATCCGCAGGACAAGCCTGCGCGCGCCCGTCAAAGCGCATGAGAAGCGCCTCCTGCGGTGCAAGCCCGAGCCGCGCGGAAAGCTCGCGCGCAGCCTCCCCGCCGCAGAAAAGCTCCGAAAAACCGTTCATGCGCAGAAACTCCGCAAGCTCGCCGAAGTCCGCGCCCTGCGCCGCCCAGAGCACCGCGCTCCCGTCAAGCAGCGACAAAAACGCGCGTCCGTCCTGCGCGTACACGCGGCAGAAGTCGTACCCGAAACCGTACGCCCTGCAAAGCGCGCGTATCTTCTGCGGCTCAACGCCCGTAAGCGGCAGCGCGCCGAGCTCGCGCTCACACAAAACGCGCTTTATCACAGCGTTCCCGCCGCGGAGAGCATGGCGCGCGCCATTCTCCCCACCGCCGCGATATCAGAAAGCTTTGCAACGCACGCGGGCGAATGCAGGCAGCGCGTTGGCACCGAAAGCGCGCAGGTGCGCACCCCGCCGCGGCTTACATGGATAGCGCCGCTGTCGTTGCCGCCCGCGACAAGCGTTTTCGTCTGAACCGCAACGCCGAGTTTGCTCGCCTGCTCAAACGCCAGCGCGTACAGCCCCCTGTCGTAAACCGTGCCCCTGTCCATAAACGACACCACGCACCCCTCGCCGAGTCTGCACACGCGCTTGTCGCCGCTCACGCCCGCAATATCGCAGGCGGTCGTCGTTTCAAGCACGAACGCAATGTCGGGCGCTACGGAGAACGCCGCCGCCTTTGCGCCGCGCGTGCCTATCTCCTCCTGCGTTGTAAAGACGTACCACGCGTCGTACTCCTGCCCGGAGTTTATCATGTCCATCATTATAAGGCAGCCCGCGCGGTCGTCTATCGCCTTGCCCTTAACAAAGCCATCGCCGAACTCAAAGAAATCCGTGTCGAAATACGCGCAGCTTCCCCTCGGGGCAAGCTTCTCCGCCTCCTCGCGGGACGAAGCGCCTATATCAAGGTACATTCCGCTGAAATCGGGCGCCTTTTTGCGCTCGTCAGCCGACTGCTGGTGCAGCGCTTTCGCGCCGACGACGCCGCGCGCGCCGCTTTCAAGCGCAAGGCCCCTGCCGTAAACCACGCGCGGGTCAACACCGCCCACAGCGTCAAAGCTCACAAAACCCTCCGCAGTAATGTCCGTCACGATAAAGCCCACCTCGTCCATATGCGCGGCGAACATTATTTTTTTCGAGGGGCGCTTTCTGCCCTTTCTGAAGCAAATCAGGTTTCCGAGCGCGTCAACGTGCGCTTCGTCCGGCGTTATATTCGCAAGGATATACTCGCGCACGCGGGCCTCGTCGCCGCTTGTGCCGTTTATTTCGCACAGTCTGCGCAGCCTTTCGGCAGTCGGAGAACCCATGCTGTCAGGCATGTTTTTTACGTTCTCGCTTAAGCCCATTCCCTCACTCATCGTCAGCGCCTCCTTTTATATAACGATAAATAAGCTCCGCTGCGGCGTCCATATCGCGCGGGTCTGCAAGCTCTGCGGGGGTGTGCATATACCTTATCGGAAACGACAGCGTGCAGCACTTAACGCCCGCCCCGCTTACCGAGATAGCGTCGGCGTTTGTGCCCGTGGTCTGCGGCATAACCTCGCTTGTATGCGCAATACCGCACCTCTCCGCAAGCCTTTTCAGCCGCTGCGACATACCCTTGTCAAGCGCGGGCGAAAAACCTATCATAACGCCGCTGCCAAGCTTCGCCACGTCCTCGGGCAAGCTGTCGGGCGTATCCCCGAACGACACGTCCACCGCTATAGCCTCGTCGGGCGCAATACGGAACGCCGCCTGCTTCGCGCCGCGCTCGCCCGTTTCCTCCTGCGCGGAAAAGCACACCGCGATATTGTACGCGGGCTTTTCACCGCCGAGCTTTCGCAGCGCCTGCAATATAACGTACACGCCGCTGCGGTCGTCAAGCGCGGGCGCGCTCACCCTGCCGCAGCACTCGCGCCACGCGGAGTTTATCGTCACCCTGTCGCCCTGCGAGATGACCGCTGCAGCCTCGCCGTGAGTCATGCCGACGTCAACGCACAGCTCGCCCGTCTCGGGCGCGTGGCTGCGGTCTGCCGAAACGTGCGGCGGCAGCACCGAAATAACGCCGCGCACCTCGCGACGCCCGTGTACCGTGACCGACTGCGCAAGCGTCGCACGCATATCCGGCGAGCCGCACGCGCCTATCTTTATAAAGCCGTCGTCATCTATATAAGTAACGATAAAGCCCACGCGGTCTATGTGCGCGTCGAGCATGAGCGTTTTCGCGCCCTCCGCCCGCGCGGGTATAACGCCCGTAACGTTGCCGAATGGGTCCGTGCGCACGTCCTGCGCGTATTGTTCAAGCAGCTTTGCAGCAGCTGCCGAGGCTTCGCCCTCGTCCCCCGAAACGCCTCCCGCTTCCGTCAGCATTCTGAGCTCTTCAAGCATAGCTGTCCTCTTTTCGTTGTTATTTCAGAAAATCGCTCCGCACCTCATTCAGGCGGAAGCTGTGTCCGAGATAGTTCATCACCTCAAGCTTGTATTCGGCTATCTCGGGCGGCACGTCAAGCTCAAACGCCAGCATTTCAAGCGAGGGACAGTATTCCACCTCGTCAAGCACCGCCCTGTCGGATACCAGCATCTGCGCGGCGAAAAGGTTCGCCTCGCGCTCGGTCCTGTTGCCGTCAAGAAACATCGTGTTCTCGCGTATACCGCCCGCGGAAAGCTCCCTGTGCAGCATATCGTGCCCCAGCTCGTGCGCGCAGACAACGCGCTTCATCATGGGGTCTATATCCTCGTTTATCACGATATAGCGCAACCCGCGCTCGCAGATGTAGAATCCCTTAAGCCCGCCCAGTTTTCTGAACCATACCTTGGCGCCGCTGTTCTCAGCGGTTTCAAAAATATCCCTGCCGCCGTAGTTTTTTTCGGTATGCGCGGCGGCTTCGATGATTCTGCGCATCAGTTCTTCTCCGTCTTTTCACTTTCACCGAGAGAATCCATGTATATTTCGGTCAGGCACTCCATAAGGCAGGACTTGTCCTCGTCGGACAGGCTGTTACCCGCGAAAAGCCCCCTGCTCTGCGCAAGGAACTTTGCAGCGTCCGTGCCGTCCCTGCCCGCAGCCCACATTCTCTTGATAAAGCGCTCCTCTATAGTAAGCTCAAGCTCCTTGTCGTCATTCGCAAGGAAATCCATGGGCACTTCAAGCTTGTTCGCCATTCTTGCAAGTATCTCCTTGCGGGGACGCCTGCTGCCGTTCATATAATTTGCAAACGCGCGGTATGTTATCCCCACGGAATCGGCGAAATCAGTTTTCTTTATACGCCTGCGGTTGAGCATGATCTCAAGTTTCTCATTCATTTTCATAATATTGTCCTCCATTCGTTCACTGCTTATAAGCCAATGAACGTTCATAAGTTAATTATACCCGTGAACGCGTAATATGTCAAGGGGATTTTGAGGACATTTTTTTATTTTTCCAAAATTATTTATTCGTTTTACAGAATATTATTCAGACTATTCATTCTGAAAAGAAAAACCGCACCGCCGCACTGATAAGCGAGTAATTATGTTTTTGACGGGCAGAACAAAAATTCCGAAAAAACTTAATAAATACCGCATATTATTCATAATTTAGAATATAAGTGCTTGACATTTGCGAAAAAGGGTGTATAATATGAATGTAAATATTTTTTCCATTGAGGAAAGGAGAACTATCATGGCAAAGGAAATCAAAAAAATCATTCTCGCATATTCGGGCGGACTTGACACCTCCATCATTATCCCGTGGCTGCACGAGAACTACCCCGGGTGCGAGGTAATATGCGTTGCGGGCAATGTCGGTCAGGATTCTGAAATCGAGGGACTTGAGGAAAGAGCCAAGAAAACGGGCGCTTCCAAGCTCTACATAGAGGATATTCAGGACGAGTTCGTAAACGACTTCATATTCCCGACCCTTAAGGCGGGCGCAAAGTACGAGGGCTACCTCCTCGGCACGTCTTTTGCACGCCCTCCCATCGCAAAGCGCCTCGTTGAAATCGCAAAGAAAGAGGGCGCTGACGCTATCTGCCACGGCTGCACGGGCAAGGGCAACGATCAGGTGCGCTTCGAGCTTACAATTAAGGCTCTCGCGCCTAACCTCACCATCATCGCTCCGTGGAGAATCTGGAACATCAAGTCCCGCGACCAGGAAATCGACTACGCGGAGGCTCACAACGTTCCGATAAAGATAACCCGCGAAACCAACTACTCCAAGGACATGAACCTGTGGCACCTTTCCCACGAGGGTCTTGACCTTGAGGATCCCGGAAACGAGCCGCAGTACAACAAGCCCGGCTTCCTTGAGCTCGGCGTATCTCCCGAGCAGGCTCCCGACAAGCCCACATACGTTACCATCCACTTTGAAAAGGGTATTCCCACCGCGCTCAACGGCGAGAAGATGGACGGCGTAAAGCTTATCAAGACCCTTAACAAGCTCGGCGGCGAGAACGGTATCGGTCTTTACGACGTTGTAGAGAACCGTCTTGTCGGCATGAAGTCCAGAGGCGTTTACGAGACTCCCGGCGGTACGATTCTCTACCACGCTCACGAGGTTCTCGAAACCATCTGCCTTGATAAGGAGACCCAGCACTACAAGGCAGGTCTTGCGCAGAAGTATGCGGACATCGTATACAACGGTCAGTGGTACACTCCCCTGCGCGAGGCTATGGACGCTTTCGTTGACAAGACGCAGGAAACCTGCACGGGCGACGTAAAGCTCAAGCTCTACAAGGGCAACATCATAAATGCAGGCGTTACATCTCCCTACACGCTTTACAGCGAGGACTTCGCTTCCTTCGGCGAGGACGATGTTTACGACCAGAAGGATTCCGCAGGCTTTATCAACCTGTTCGGCCTGCCTATCAAGGTCAAGGCGCTTCTCGACGAGGAGAGAAAGCTCAAGTAATTCAAACTGCCGAAAGCCCGCGTTCGGGTTTTGCGGCGGGCTGAGCAATTATCGGCACTATTTCAGAGCGGGAAAAGCTCGCAGCGTTTCCCGCTCTTTTGATTTTACTGCCGTTTTCGGCAAATAAAGCAGAGTAATAAAGAGGTTAGATATGGCAGAGATGATGTGGGCTGGACGTTCCTCTCAGGGCGTAGACAGCAGGGTGAACGCGTTCAATTCTTCAATTGCTTTTGACGGAAGAATGTACAGACAGGATATTGAGGGCAGCATTGCTCACGCGACCATGCTCGGCGAACAGGGCATAATAAGCATGAGCGACAGCCTGGAGCTTATCGGCGGGCTGAAAGAGATACTCGCCGACATAGAAAGCGGCAGGCTGCAGTTCGACATGACCGCAGAGGATATCCATATGTTTATCGAGGCGGAGCTTACAAAGCGCCTTGGAGATGTGGGCAAGCGCCTGCACACCTCCCGCTCGAGAAACGACCAAGTTGCGCTTGACATCAGGCTGTACCTGCGCGACGAGATAAGGAACCTGCGCGAGCTGGTGGTATCTCTTGTCAGGGTGCTTTGCGGCATCGCAGACGAGAACGCTGATACTATCATGCCCGGCTACACTCATCTTCAGCGCGCCCAGCCGATAACGTTCGGGCACCACATGATGGCGTATGCGCAGATGCTTCTGCGCGACATAGAGCGCTTTGACGATACGCTTGGCAGAATGAACGTGTCCCCTCTCGGCAGCTGTGCGCTTGCAGGCACTACATACCACATAGACCGCGCGCGCACCGCTTCGCTTCTCGGCATGAGCGCGCCCATGGCAAACTCGCTTGACGGCGTTTCCGACCGCGATTTCTGCATTGAGCTTGCAAGCGCAATTTCCATCTGCATGATGCATCTGTCGCGCTTCTCCGAGGAGATAATCATGTGGTGCAGCTGGGAGTTCAAGTTTATCGAGCTTTCCGACCGCTTCTCCACAGGCTCGAGCATTATGCCGCAGAAGAAGAACCCCGACGTAACCGAGCTTATCCGCGGAAAGACCGCGCGCGTTATCGGCGACAACGTAACGCTGCTGACAATGATGAAGGGGCTTCCCCTCGCGTACAACAAGGATATGCAGGAGGACAAGGAAGCGATATTCGACGCGGTTGACAACCTTAAACTCTGCCTTATAACGTTCATTCCCATGCTTGAAACAATGACGCTCTGCAAGGACAATATGCGCCGTGCGGCTGCAAAGGGCTTCATAAACGCTACGGACTGCGCTGACTACCTTGTAAAAAAGGGTATGCCGTTCCGCACCGCATACAAAATTACGGGCGGACTTGTGGCACACTGCATAGACCTCGGCACAACGCTCGAGGAGCTGCCCCTTGCCGACTACCGCGCGCAGAGCGAGCTTTTCGGCGAGGACGTGTACGAGGCGATAAGCCTTGACACCTGCGTGCGCGAGAGAAAGTCCTTCGGCGGACCCGCGCCCGAATGCGTTAAGGAACAGGTAACGCTTACTAAAAAACGTCTGAAGGAGCTTTGCAATGGTTAAGGTATACATTGACGGTCAGGAAGGCACAACGGGTCTTAAGATCCTCGAGCGCTTCAGGGACCGCACTGACATAGAGCTGCTGCGCATTTCTGAGGAAAAGCGCAAGGACGCCGACGAGCGCAGACGGCTTATCCACGCGTCGGATTACACGTTTCTGTGCCTGCCCGACGCCGCCGCTATCGAGGCGGCAGCCCTTGCAGACGGCAGCAGCGCGCGCATTATCGATGCTTCCACCGCGCACCGCACAAACCCCGCGTGGGCTTACGGCTTCCCCGAGCTTGGCGCGCAGTTCCGCGAGAAAATAGCGGCGGGAGACCGCGTTGCAGTCCCCGGGTGCTATGCAAGCGGATTCTGCTCCATGGTGTACCCGCTTGTAAAGCTCGGCATTATGCCCGCTGACTACCCCGTGAGCGTTCACGCGGTTTCGGGCTACAGCGGCGCAGGCAAAAAGGCAATCGCTGTGTACGAGGGCGAAAACAGACCCGCTTCGTTCGACAGTCCCCGCCAGTACGCGCTTACGCAGCAGCACAAGCACCTGCCCGAAATGCAGAAGATATGCGGACTTGACTATGCGCCCGCGTTCAACCCGCTGGTGTGCGACTATTTCAGCGGAATGGTGGTTACGCTTCCTATACACACCCGCCTGCTTGCCAAAAAGTACACGCCCGCCGACGTGAGAAAGGCGCTTACTGAGTATTACGCCGCAAATCGTTCTTACTTTGTAACCGTAATGCCCGAGGGCGAGCCGCAGGACGGCTTTATCGGCGCAAACGACCTCAGCGGCACCAACCGCATGGAGCTGTTTGTAAACGGCAACGACGAGCGCATGGTGATATGCTCGCGCCTTGACAACCTTGGCAAGGGAGCAAGCGGCGCGGCGGTGCAGTGCCTCAACATAATGATGGGCATTGACGAAAAGACAGGTCTTATATAAAGGAGTTGGCAATGGTTAAGTTTGAAGGATTTGATTTTGTAGAGGGCGGCGTCTGCGCTGCGGCGGGATTTACCGCAGCGGGCGTTATCGCGGGAATAAAGGCGGGCAACACCACAAAGCGCGACCTTGCGCTCATTTATTGTGCGGAGCGCTGCCGCACGGCGGCTCTTTACACCACCAACAAGGTAAAGGGCGCGCCCATTATCGTAACAAAAAAGCACCTTACGGACGGCTATGCGCAGGCGGTAATCGTAAACAGCGGAAACGCCAACACCTGCAACGACAACGGCATAGAAATAGCCGAGGAAATGTGCAAGCTTACCGCGCAGGCGCTCGACATCGACCCCGAGGACGTTATCGTTGGTTCAACGGGCGTTATCGGGCAGAAGCTCAGCATAAAGCCCATCAAGCAGCGCATTCCCACGCTTGTGCAGTCGCTCTCGCCCAAGAAAAGCTCAGAAGCGTGCGAGGCGATTATGACGACCGACACGCGCAAAAAGGAAATCGCCGTTGAGTTTGAGATAGACGGCAGAAAGTGTCATGTCGGCGGCATTTCCAAGGGCAGCGGCATGATAAACCCGAACCTGGCGACAATGCTCGCGTTCATCACGACCGATACCGCAATAAGCGGCGTTATGCTTGAAAAAGCGCTCAGAAAGGTAAACGACGTTACCTACAACATGGTAAGCGTAGACGGCGACAC
Source organism: uncultured Oscillospiraceae bacterium (assembly GCA_934446455.1). GTDB lineage: Bacteria > Bacillota > Clostridia > Oscillospirales > Ruminococcaceae > CAG-115. The sequence goes on from CAKSEE010000053.1 coordinate 14,448, forward strand.
CTCGACAAACGACACGCTCGTGCTTATGTCGTCGGGTCTTGCAAAGAATTCCGAGATAACCTGCGAGGACAAGAACTACGAGATATTTGAGAACGCGCTTTACGCGGTCATGATGAACCTTGCGCGTGAGACTGCGCGCGACGGCGAGGGTGCGACAAAGCTCCTTGAATGCATTGTAAAGGGCGCGCCTACCGAGCAGACCGCTAAAATCGTTGCAAAGAGCGTTATTTCGTCAAGCCTTCTCAAGGCGGCAATGTTCGCCGCAGACGCGAACTGGGGACGTATTCTGTGCGCTATCGGCTATGCAAAGGCGGATTTCGACATCAACAAGGTTTCCGTGGAGCTTGCAAGCGTTAAGGGCAAGCTTACGGTATGCACCGACGGCGCGGGCATAAAGTTCTCCGAAGACGCCGCAAAGGAGATACTCTCCGAGGACGAGATCAAGATACTCATAGACCTGCACGACGGAGAGAGCGGCGCTATCGCATGGGGCTGCGACCTCACGTTCGAGTATGTAAAGATAAACGCGGAATACCGCACCTGAGGCAAAAAAGGAAAGAGGAAGCAGATGAATATTGATTACGATGTAAGAGCCAACGTCATGATAGAGGCTCTGCCCTACCTGCAGGAATACAACGGCAAGGTAGTGGTCGTGAAATATGGCGGCAACGCTATGACGAACGAGGACCTCAAGCAGGCGGTAATGGAAGATATCGTGCTTCTGTCGCTCGTCGGTATCAAGGTGGTGCTGGTTCACGGCGGCGGTC
>CAKSEE010000054.1 GCA_934446455.1 uncultured Oscillospiraceae bacterium
GCATTGAGGACGAAACGGACGTGCGCGTAATCGACCGCACCATGCTGATACTCGACATATTTGCGGGCAGGGCGGTATCGCGCGAGGGCAAGCTTCAGGTGGAGCTTGCGCAGCTGCGGTATCGTCTGCCGCGGCTTATGGGTATCGGCGCGAGCCTTTCGCGGCTTGGCGGCGGCATAGGCACGCGCGGCCCGGGCGAAACGCAGCTTGAAACTGACAGGCGCCATATCCGCCGCAGGATAGACAAGCTCTCCGCAGAGCTTAAGGAGCTTGAGGAGCGGCGCGGCTACTCACGTGCGCGGCGAAAGAAGGACAACGTGCTTGTGGGCGCGATAGTCGGATATACCAACGCGGGCAAGTCCACGCTGCTTAACCTGCTTACGGGCGCGGGCGTGCTTGCGGAGGATAAGCTCTTTGCAACGCTCGATCCCACAAGCCGCGCCATAGAGCTTCCCGACGGGCGCAGCCTGCTGCTTGTGGACACGGTAGGACTTATAAGACGGCTGCCGCACCATCTTGTGGAGGCGTTCAAATCCACCCTTGAGGAGGCCGCCTGCGCGGACGTTATCCTGCACGTGTGCGACGTAAGCGACCCCGACGCCGCAGAAAAGGCTGACGTCACCCTGCGCACGCTTGCGGAGCTTGGCGCTGCGGAAATTCCCGTGGTTACGGTGCTCAACAAGTGCGACCTTATCGACGAGAGCATTCCCGAGGACGACAAGACCGTTAAGATAAGCGCAAAACGCGGCGTGGGCATTGACAGGCTGCTTAAGGCAGTCGCGGCGAATCTCCCCGAAAGCGCCCGCCGCATGAAGCTGCTGCTGCCCTACGACAAGGCGGGGCTTGGCGCTAAACTCCGCGAAAACGGCAGGGTGTTCAGCGAGGAGTACACCGAAAACGGCGTGCTTGTTGACGCGCTTGTAGACAAGCTGCTGATAAAGCAGATGTCGGAATACGCAGCCGAAGAATAGGTAGTATTCCCCCGCTTTACGGCGGGGGATTTGGCTTGCAGAGCGTCTTACAGCTTTACTTCCGTGCCGCCTATGGGGCGTACTGTAAGCACGTGGCACGCGCCCGCGCCGAAAATGCGCTCCATGTTCATCTTGAACTGCTTGAGGTCCTCCGTAGGCACGAACGCCTGGATAGTCCCCGCAAAGCCGCCGCCGTGAACGCGGCACGCGCCCTTTCTGTGCAGCGAGCTTTCCGCAGCGTTAAGCGCAATGCTCAGGCACTGGTGCTTTACGTCGCTGTTCGCGTAGATGTTCTGAAGGTACTTGAACGAGCTGTCGCCGCTTTCCTTGACGGAGGAGAGAAAGTCATCGAAGTTGCCGCCCTTAAGCGCGTGAACGAGCTTGTCTACGCGTTCGTTTTCGTGGAAGAAGTGGATAGCGCGCAGCACCGCGCGGTCGCCGAACTTGGCGCGCAGGTCGTTGATGTTGAGCATTATGTCGGGCAGGGAAAGCTGGCGCAGGCAATCGCAGTCAAAGAAGCCTGCCACGGCTTTCATCTCCGCGGGAATGGAGGCGTACTCGTCCGTGAGGTCGGCGTGGTCTCCCTTGGCGTCAACAATACACAGGGCATGACCGTACTTGTCGAAGTCGCAGGGAACGCTCTCGATGATCGGAGAGCCGGTGTCCTTGAAGTCTATCGCGACAAACCCGCCCACGGAGGACGCCATCTGGTCCATAAGCCCCGAGGGCTTGCCGAAGTATGCGTTTTCTGCGTACTGCGCTGTCTGCGCTATCTTTACAGCGCCTATCTGCCCGCCGTTGTATATGTGCGAGAGCATTGTGCCCACAAGCACCTCGAACGCAGCCGAGCTTGACAGCCCCGAGCCTTTCATAACGTTTGAGGTGGTGTACGCACGGAAGCCGCCTACCGTAAAGCCGTTCTTTGCAAAGCCTGCCGCAACGCCGCGGATAAGCGCCGCAGAGGTATTCTTTTCCTCCGCGCGGATATCAAGGGAGGAGAGGTCTATCTTATCCTCGGGGAAACCCTCTGACTTTATCGTAATGCAGTTGTCGTCCGTGCGCTCTGCGGCTGCGATAACGTCAAGGTCGACGCTCGCGGCGAATACCTTGCCGTTGTTGTGATCGGTGTGGTTGCCGCATATCTCCGTGCGCCCGGGTGCGGAAAAGAAGCGCACGCCGCCGTTTGCGCCGAAATGCTCGGTAAAGGCTGCCTTTGCTTTCTGATAGCGCGCGCGCTGCAGGTCGCACTGTGCGTCGGGGTAGATGTCCTTGAGTGTGGATATAACTGGTTTCATGCGTGATTTACCTTTCTTGTATCATGTCGGCGGGAAAGTCCGCGCCGAGTATTTCATAGTGGGAATCAGTCTTTTTCCTCGTAGAACATATGCTTCGCCTTTTCCTTGTGGGTGGTGGTTGAAAGCACCAGCCCTATTGCGGCGTACATCATTATCATAGCCGTGCCGCCCGTGCTGAGGAACGGCAGCGGAATACCTATCGTGGGCATAACGCTCAGCACCATGCCGATGTTTATAATGCAGTGGAACGTTATGAGCGCGAACACTCCCACGCAGATAAGCTTACCGAGCAGGTCGTTCGCAGCGGATGCGTCGGAAAGTATCTTAAGGCACAGCACCATGAGCGTTATAACTACCGCGATACAGCCGATAAACCCGAGAGTCATGCCGATATATGAGAAAATAAAGTCGTTGTATATCTCGGGGACGTCGGTGTAGCTGTCCGAGTGAAGCCCGAGTCCCGTAAGCTGCCCGGAGCCCAGCGCGATCTGCCCGCGGTACTGCTGAAGATACTTGTCGAGAATCTGCTCCTGCCGTACCTCCTCGTCAAAAAGTACGAGAATGCGTATCTTGTGGTGTTCGGCAAGGACATAGTTCCACACGACATAAAGCGCGGGGGGCACCACCGCCGCGCCCGCTATGATATACTTCCACGAAATGCCCGCAACGAACAGCATACACACGAAGATGAACAGGAATACGAGCGCGGAGCCGTAGTCGCCCTGCAGCATTATCAGCCCTACGGGCAGCATACCGTGAACCAGCAGCAGCAGCACGTTCGGCAGAGAATTGATCTTGTCGCCGACCTTGTTTATGTGCGTTGCAAGGGTCAGGATAAATACAAGCTTCAGTATTTCCGAAGGCTGAATGGTTATAACGCCGAGGTCAAGCCACGCGATATCATCATCGCGCTGCAAGCCGAGCGACGTGAACAGCAGAAGCTGCAGTACAAGCGCTACCGGCGCGTAAACAAACCACAATTTCGAGATGAACTTGTAGTCTATCATGCCGATGATAAGCGCGCCGCAGAAGCCCAGCACCACGGAATAAACCTGCGTTTTAAGCACGCTTTCGGCGATAAAGCCATTTTCGTAAAGCGAGTTTACGATGATTATATCAAATACGGAAAGAGCGGCGCATATCAGCGGAAGAATCTTGTCCAGCTTCTTGAAATAGCCGCCCAGAAAATTCAGAACAGTTTTCATTTAACACCCGCAATAGTCGGAATAAGAGGAAAATTTGTAAGGTGAGGGCGCAACGCCCCGATTTTGTATACATCTTTATTATACACGTTTTATCGCGCTTTTGCAATAGAAACTCACACCAAAACTCAGCCGAGGCTTATTTTCGGCATAAATGATAAAAAGCCGGAGATTTTTTGAAAATCTTCGGCTTTTTTTATAGTTGCTGTAATGTAATTCAGACTGCTTTCACGAATTTCTCGATGAATTCCGCAGAGTGAAGCGGTCTGCCGTGGTAAATGCCCTCTGCAAGGTCCACGCCCATGCTGCGGGCGCGCTCTATATCGCTTTCATTGTCCGCGTCGCGAATGCACACCGCCTTGCCCTTGCTGTGCGCGTCCCGCACAAGCGAGCGTATGAACCGCTCGGACACGGGGTCGCCGTTAAAGCGCTCGCTGCGTATCTTTACGGTCTTTACCGCCTCGATATCGAGCGGCGCGGCGGTGAAGAAGCTGTCGCCCTTGTCGTCCGCAATAACGTTCACGCCGATTTTCGACAGCTGCTGCAGCGCCACGCTGCCCGCAGTGAGCGTCCTTTCGCTTTCCGACACGGAAACGCTGACTGCGCTCGGCGGCAGTGAATATTCGAGCAGGGCGCTTCGCAGTGCCTCAACGCACGCCTCTGTGCCGATTATGGTCTCGGGCACGGAAATGCTCACACGGAAGCCCTCGTACCCCTTTTCGCGCACGCCCGCGCAGAACTCGCATACCTTGTCTGCCACAAAGCAGTACATCTGCGTGGAAAGCCCCATACGGTCTATTATCGGCATAAAACGGTCCTTGGGAACGGTCATGTCCTCGTTGTGCCAGAACAGGTTCGCCTCGCAGCAGTGAAGCTCTCCGGTGGACAGGCTTACAACGGGCTGATACAGGCAGTAGAAGCCCTTGAAGCCGTTCTCGGCGGCGTCCATGATGAGCTTTTTTACCTGCTGGCTGTCCTTGAGCCGGTCCTCAAGCCCCTCGGAGTAGAACTCCGCGTCGCACAGCTTGCGCTCCTTTGCAAGGCGCAGGGCGTGGGTGGCGGCGTTCATGCATTCTGCGGCGTCCGCTGCGTCCTCGGCGTAAACGGTAACGCCCGCGTAAATTTCAAGGCGGTACTCGCTGTCGTCAAGGTACCACGGCGAGCGGAACTTCGTAAGCACCGCCTGCGCGAACTGCCGCGCCTCCTCGCGCGAGGCGCCGCGCAGCATAACAACGAGAATGTCGCTGCTGAAACGATACACGTTTTTCTGCGCGCCGCAGGGCATGGCGGAGATGTACTCCGCACAGCTCTTAAGAATATTGTCAAAATATTCTATGCCGTATATTTCGGATATGGATTTGAGGTTCGATATTTCTGCGGCGATAACCGCGCCCGTGCCGCCGCTCTCGTATTCCGCGCGCAGGTCGCGCTCAAACATACTGCGGTTGGGAATATTGGTGGTAAAGTCGTAGTATGCGAGCCTTTCCAGCCGCTCCCGCGAGGCGGAAAGCTCCTCCTCGGTGAAAAGCTTGTCGATTACGGTCGAAAGAATCTGCGTAAGCGTTTTTATCTGCTTGCGCTCGCGGTTCGTCCACTCCCTGCTGCCCTTGCGGGACACGAAAATCATCACGCCGCTGCTCCTGCCGTTTTCGTAGGTGCGGCAGAGCGCGCAGGCGCGGTCGCAGCCCGTGGTGCTTATCTGGCTTTCCCTGACGCAGGCGACTCCGCCGTAGTCAAGCTCCTTTTCCGCAGCGGGGGGAAGCTCGCGCCCCTCTTCCACCAGCGGCAGCAGCAGGCCGCTTTCGTCCCAGCGGTAAACGCCCGCGCGCGCGGCAAACCCGCTCGAAAACAGCACCGCGTCAAGGCGCAGGTACTCCCGTATGAGCGGGATAACGCCTGCCGCAGCCTCACGCGTGGAGCGCTTTTGCAGGATTATGGAATAGATGTTGTTTATAAGTATCGAGTCCTCGAAATTCTGCCCGAGCAGTTTGTTGGCGTTCTGCGAGTTCTCCATTTCCTCGCTCAGCACAACGTAGGAGTTTGAGATGTCCGCAACCGTCTGCACGAGCGTTTCGAGCAGCTGCGCGCTTGAATCCACTGCGTCGCGGCTTTCGCCCGCGATCGTCCAGAACGCCGCGTCGCGGTGGCGTATCCTTATCGGCAGTTTTCGCTGATAGCTCATCTTGTAGGGGCTCACGCGTTTGTCCTGCTCTGCGGGTACGGCGATTATCCTGCCCGTATCGTCGCTTATCGCAGAAAACAGCCCGTTTATCTGCGAGAACGGCTTCTGTATCCGCACGAGGTACTCGTCGCCGAGAATATCCCGCAGCGACAGCTCCGTATTCACGCTTGCGAACGCCGCGGTGCTCTTGCTGCGGAATTTGCGCATGACTGCATCGTTCCCGTCGCAGTCAAGGTAAGCGGAAACGTCGAACATCATGCCGTCAAGCCCTCTTAGCGTGCCGTCGGGCGCGCGCTCGGGCAGCGCGGATATGTAGAACCACCTGTATTCGCCTGCGACCCTGATGCGCGCGTGCACCCGAAGCTCGCTGCACCTGCCGCTTACTATCTCGTTCATTACCTCGCAGAAGGGCTGATAATCGTCGGGGTGCACTATATCCCCGAAAACCACCGAGCCGTCCGCGGAAAACGCATCCCCGCCGCAAATGATCTGCGCGGGAAAGCCTGCGCCGTATCTCATGGAAAAAGCGTAATTGCCGCTGCTGCGCACAGCTGCCTCTAGCTTTGACACGGGTGACCACCTCTCGTTCGATTTATATACAGACTTTAGTATTACATTTGTAATCGGGAGTTAATTCCCTTATATATATTTTAGCACAAATATTTCAACAATTCAAGTGCTTTTTTGTGATTTCTGTGATATTTATGTGAAAAAAGCAACAGGCGGGCAATAAAATCAACCCGCCTGCTATTCCAGAAGAATATATGAGCTATGCTTTTTATTTATCCGTTCTTTCTATATTTTCCCAAGAAATTTCCCGCGCTGTCTGTAATGTAAATGCAGTTAGGCGCGCCCTTTCTGAGCTTGACGAGGTATTGCAGTCCGTCAGCGGTGTTCAGCAGCGTCACGCTCGGAAGCTCATCGCCGCCGCGCTCCGCGGTGCTCACGCGCATATAGCGTCCCTTGCTCTTATGCTCGCCATCGCCGTATACCCACACTGTCCTGCCGTCTGCGGAGATCTCTATCACCGTGCTGAGGTAACCCTCGCCGAACATCTCGGCGTTCACTCCGCCGTCGTTCGGCACGACCTCCTCGGATTCGGCGCTTTCCTCCTCTATCTCTTCCGATTCAGACGAGTCGTCACACGTTTCTTCCGCTGTGCACTCGGTTATGCATTCCGTTTCGCACTCGGTTTCAGCATCGTCCCATTCATCGGTTTCCATAACGGATTCTTCCGTATACCATTCGGGTTCGGAGAAAGCGCCGATATCCGGGAGTTTATCGGGAGCGCCGTTGCCGGCAACGCTGAGGTCGGGCTCGTTTTTGGCGGTGGCGGTGACCGTCGCGCAGATCTCGCTGCTGTCGATGAAGTCTATATCTGTTTCCGCGCCCTCGGGTATGAGCGGAAGCTCGTCTGCGGCTTCGCTGCTGCCCGCGTCGTCCGTTCTCTGACTGAATATAGGAACGTCAAACGCGGGGGAGCCTGCGTCAAGCCCGCCCTCGTCCGCGGCGGTGCAGTCCTCTGCAAAGGCATGACCTCCGCTCTTGTCAGCGTCGGCAAAGTCCGCCGCAGTATCCATGGTGATTTCCGCAGCGGTATCCTCCGCGCAGCTTGCGTAGGACAAGGTTTCGTTCGTGGCTATCTTGTCGGTTTTGGATATCACGGGGGCGAGCTGCACCGCGCACACTGCGATAAGTGCGCACGCCGCCGCGGAACCGCCGAACAGGGCTAACCGCTTTGAAAGGGGAAGCGCGTTTTTCGGCTTCTCCTGCTTCACGGCTTTCATAACAGCCGCCTTCATTCGCGCGAGAGCTTCGTCGTCGGGCATGGCAGCGCGCATTTCTCTTTTGTATTCGTCGGAGAATTTCATCAGAACTCCACCTCCTCTCCAAGCAGCGGCTTAAGCAAGGCGCGCGCCCTGCTCAGCCGGCTTTTTATCGTGCTTTCCTTAGTGCCGAGCGCGTGGCTTATCTGCGATATCGGCATATCCTCAAAGTAAAACAGGTGGATAACCACCCTGTATTTTTCGGGCAGCTTTGCAACGGCGTCAAGCACGCTGCTGCGCCGCTGCGACTGCTCAAAGCTCTGCGAGGTGAGGTCCGCCGTGCTCTCGCCCTCGCTGTCGTCCGTGTTTTCAATCCCCTCCGCGCTCGCCCTGTGCCTGAACCTTGCCGACGATGCCACGGAGTTTGCACGGTTCACCGCGCAGCGGATAAGCCATGCCTTGCGGTGCTCCTCGCCGTCGAAAACGGGGTTTGCCCTGTATAACCGCAAAAACACGTCCTGTGTTATGTCCTCGGCCTCCTCGCGGTTTTTAAGGCGCGAAAAAGCTATCCTATACACCATGGGCATATAGAACTCCATGACCTGCTCGAAGCCCTGAAGCGCGGCGGCGCTTGCAGGCTCGGCGGCGCTCATTGATGTCTGACAGTCCATAAGAAATACTTCTCCGTTCGGGAAGCGCCGCGTCCATGCGTGCGCCGCCCTGAATTCTGCAAAATCTATAAGTAATACCGCGCACCTCCGCAAAAGATTGCAAAAATCCTTTATGCAATTTTCACAAAAAACGCCGCGCATTTTGTGTGGCTGTTTACAGGAGAGGGGCGCTTCTTTAATTATAAGTTTTTTTGCGGGAAAAGTCAATATGCGTTAACCTGGGCGGGTGCAGGATATTTTTTGAGAAAATCTTCGTTTCCCTCTTGACAAATGGAACAAAACAGTATATACTGTATATATCACATATGAACACGCAGAAAGGAGGCAACCGGTGAAGATACTTCAAAACAGCGAGATACCCATATATAAGCAGATAGCCGCGCAGTTCAAGGACGACATAATGAACGGCGCTATACGCGAGGGCGAGTTTCTCCCGTCGATACGCGGGCTTGCACGCGACCTTAAGATAAGCGTGATAACAACGCTCAAGGCGTACGAAATGCTCACCGAGGAGGGGCTTGTATCCCCCGTGCAGGGCAAGGGCTACGTTGTAAACCCGCAGGACAGGGAAATGGTAAAGGAGCAGCACCTGCGAATGCTCGAGCAGCACCTGCAGAACGCCATGGAATCCGCAAGGCTTGCAGGGGTGAGCCGCGAGGAGCTTATAAAGATGATTAACGTGCTTTATGACACGCAGTAACGGAGGTAACGCCATGCTGATTTTCTCAAAGGACAGAAAGACGATCGCCGACTGCAAGGCGCTGAAAGTAACAAGGAACCTCGGCAAAAAAGACGAGAAGTTCGCCATAGTGGGCAGCATAAGCAGCGAAGCGTTTGATACCATAGTGCTTGCGCTCTACCCTGATGAAAAGACGGCGCTGCTGGAGCTTGAAAGGCTGTTCGGAGCGTTCGAGGGCGGCGCCAAGGCGTACAAGCTGTAAACGGGAGGACGACATGAAGGTGAAATGGGGCGCGGTATACGGTGCGGCGCTTGCCGTAATGGGGCTGTGCGGCGCGCTTACGGCGGTAAACTCGATGGTCGAAAGCCGCCTTGGCGCAGGATTCCTGCCCGAACCCGTATTGAGGGCGGTGGGCGTTACGGCGCTTGTGGGAATCATTGCGTGGCTGTTTTCATTTATAAGGATGAATTACGATAAAAAGGGAGCGTAACATGAACGATTTTATTGCGGCTGAAAGCTGCGTGAGCATAAAAGGGCTTGAAAAGAAGTACCCGAAATTCACCCTGCAGATAGACGGGCTGGAGTTCCCAAAGGGCTTTGCAACGGCGCTTATAGGCGCAAACGGCGCAGGCAAGACGACGCTTATAGACCTGCTGTGCGGCGTTATCCACAAAACGGCGGGCGAGGTAACCTACTTCGGGCGCGAAACCGACATAGACGACCCCGCCGTTCGCGCGAGGATAGGTTACTGCTCGGGTACGGGTTACCTGCCGCAGGGGTGGACGGCGCGCGACATCGCCATTTCAATGGAGCTTATGTTCCCGAACTTTGACAGGAAGCGCTTTGAAACACTCTGCACGGAGCTTGAGGTCGATACGGAGCATACGAAAAAGGCGAAGCAGATGTACAAGCAGTCCGACGGCAACCGCATGAGAACGGCGCTTGCGGCGGCGTTCGCGCGGGATTCGGAGCTTCTTGTGCTTGACGAGCCGGGTTCGTCGCTCGATCCGCTTATGCGCGACAGGCTGTGCGACAGAATGCGCGCGTTCCTTGACGACGGCGCGGGCGAGCGCTCGGTGATATTCTCCACCCACAACATAGCCGACATGGAAAACGCTGCGGACTACGCCGTTTTCATGGATAAGGGGCGGCTGCTCGAGCAGGGCTTTGTTGAGGACCTTAAGGAGCGCTACATAATAGCGCGCGGCGATGCTGCGGACTACGAGAGCGCAAAGGGGCTGCTTATGTCGCACAACAAAAACAAAACGGTGTTCGACGGGCTTGCGCTCGCGGTGAATTCGGAGAAGCTCGCAGCGCTCGGCGTTGAGAGCGAAACGCCCACGCTCCAGCAGCTTAGCATAGGGCTTCTCAAATATGCGGAGGAGATACGATGAAGAGTCTTGTACGCGATTACCGCATATTTATGGGGCGCACGGGAATTATCATGCACGCCGCGCTTATCGGCGTGATAGACGGCATTATACTTGCTGTGGCGCTTACGCGGCTTTTAGCGCCGCTGCCGCAGCACATTGCGGAGTTTATCGACGGGTTTATGAGTTCTGTGGCGTTTGCAGTCCCTGCGGGCTGCATCGGCGCAAATTTCGGTATAATAAACTGCAACCTGCCCATGACCCCGGGGTACAAGCTGTTTCATTTCCTGCCCGACTGCGGCAGGCGCTTTCGTAACGCGCTGCTGTTTACAAACATTATGTCGGTTATATTCATGCTTGCGGCGGTGGGCATAGTGTGCGCGTATTTCGCCCTTATTGACTCTCAGATGAGCGGCTTTCATATTCTGCTATTGCTGAGTTTCGGGTTTGCTGCGCTTGGAATAACCAACTTTCTGGGCTTTGTAAGAAGCACCATGGCGCGCCTTGTAACGATGATGGCAGTAGGCAGCATGGTGGGCTTTATGTTCGGCTTTATGGGCGATTTTGAGGTCGGCGCGGAAATCCCCGCGGTGATGTGGATAATAGCGGCGGCAGCGGCTGCGATATGGGCGGCAAGCATAGTATACGTAGCGCTTTCGGCGCAGAAATGGTGGTGCAGGGAAAAATGAAAATGCGCGATATATACAGGTTTCTTTTTACAAGGCTGTTCGGGTGCTATGTCGGGCGGACGATATTCCTCTGTGTGATGCTGCTGCTGGGCGTTGGCGCGGCGTTTATCCCCTTTGACGGAAAGGGCAGCGACGAATATCTGCTCGGCGCGATGATATCCGGGTACATACCGCTTTTCGTCTGCTGCCTGGCGTTCATGCTGGTTTCCGCAGACGTTTCGGGCAACCGCCTTATGCGCTCGTGTCCTGCGGCTAAGGCGCTTTATACGCGCGGGCTTACGGGCGTGTGTACGATTCTGTGCGCGGTGTGCGCGGCGCTTGCGCTCGGCGCGAGGGCTGCGGTGACTGCCGTAAGCGGCGGCGACATGAGCGCGCTGTCCGACCTCATGCTGGAGCTTTCGCTGTCGTTTGTGCTTGCGGCGTTCGTTCCGATGATTTCCATGTTAAGGTACGGAATGATAGCGCTTATTTACCTGCCGATGTTTGAGATGTTAAACGCCATGTTTTTGTCGGAGAATATCATGGACAACGGCTTTGGCGCGCCGTTATGGGCGGCGGCGCTTATCATGGCGGGAAGCGCTGCGGTTTCGGCTGTCCTTTCAAGGGCGCTCAGCGCGCTTGTGTATTCAAAGATGAACTTCAAACCGTACATTCAGGGGCAGCAGCTTCTGACAGAGGGAAAATAGTTTTCACGCAGATTTCACATATTTGACATAAGCCTATCACATTTCAAAAGTACAATACATAAGTCGGATAAAAAATCCGGCGAATGAATGTGATAACCGATCCTTTTCATATAATTACCAACCAAACCAGCACTGATGCCCTGCGGATTCCGCAGGGCATTGGTGTTTTCTGCGCCTTTTCGGCTTTTGGGAAAATGTCCCGAAAAATCGTTGAAAAAACAAAATAGATGTGGTATAATACAATAATAGCGTTATGGCAATAATGTGAAAGGAGTGCGCTTATGCAGGTGCCAAAAAGGATAGCCTCGGGTATAATAAACGCCCTTAAGGGAGGCGTTGTGCCGCGCACGGGGCTTGGATACATCGCCGTGGGACGCACGGCTGAAATAGACGCGCTGCTGCATGACGTGAGCATAACCGAGGAGGGCGGAGCGTTTTTCCGCTTTATCGTGGGGCGCTACGGCAGCGGCAAAAGCTTCCTTTTGCAGACGATGCGCCAGCACGTTATGGACAGGCGCTTTGCGGCGGCGGACGCGGACCTTTCGCCCGAGCGCAGGCTTATGGGCACAAAGGGGCAGGGGCTTGCAACGTACCGCGAGCTTATGCGCAACCTTTCCGTAAAGGCGAAGCCCGACGGCGGGGCGCTGCCGCTTATCCTCGAGCGGTGGATAAACACCGTGCGCACGGAGGTAGTGGAGAGCGGCACGGCGCCGTCCGACCCGTTTTTCGATACGGCGGTGGAAAAGCGAATATACACGAAAATAAGCGGCCTTGAGGACATGGTTCACGGCTTTGACTTTGCAACGGTGATAAGCGGGTATTACAGGGCGTTCCGCGACGGAAACGACGAGCGTGTGAGCAATACCGTGCGGTGGCTGCGCGGCGAGTACACCTCGAAGGTGCAGGCGCGCGAGGACCTCGGCGTGAACGTTCTGATAACGGACGACAACTGGTACGATTATGTCAAGCTGCTTACGGCGTTCCTTGTGAGCGCGGGGTACAAAGGACTTGTCATAATGATAGACGAGCTTGTGAACATCATGAAGATACCGCACTCGGTAACGCGCCAGTACAACTACGAAAAAATGCTTATGATGTACAACGACGTCATGCAGGGCAAGGCGTCGCACCTCGGCATAATAATGGGCGGCACGCCGCAGTGCATAGAGGACCCGCGGCGCGGCGTGTTCAGCTACGAGGCGCTGCGCAGCCGCCTTGAGCGCGGGCGCTTCGCAACGGACGATGTGCACGATATGCTCGCCCCCATAATAAGGCTGCAGCCGCTGACATACGAGGAGCTTACAGTTCTCACCGAAAAGCTCGCGGAGATACACGCGGGGCTTTACGGCTACGAAAGCCGCATTACGCTCGAGGACAGGATATACTTTATCAAGGCGGAGTTCGGGCGCGTGGGCGCGCAGACCAACATCACCCCGCGCGAGATGATACGCGACTTTATAGAGCTGCTCAATATCGCCATGCAGAACCCCGACAAGACCATGGCGCAGCTTATGGGCGAGGAGAGCTTCGCATTTTCCGAGGGGGAGGAAGCCCCCGCGGACGGCTTCGCGGACTTCGACCTGTAACGTAGCGCGGCAGGAAGATTTGTGCAGAAATTTTACTCTGCCTATTGAAAAATCATTCTGAATGTGGTACAATATATAAAGCGGACGGATAATATGTGGCCTGCGCGGATACGCGCAGTTTATGCGGCTGCTTTTCCCACAAGAGTTGAACGGGGCGTTTCGCCCTCAGCCGAAAGGAGTTTTTACCATGGGATTTTTAGATGATGTTATCAACACGACCAAGAGCGTTGCTGCAACAGCGGGCAAAATGACCGACGAGGCGGTGCAGTATTCCAAGCTCAAGATAAAGACCGCACAGCTCAACAGCGATATCAAGAACAAGTTTGAGAAGCTCGGCGCGCTTATTTACCAGATGGCAAAGACAGACGAAAAGGGCAACGAGGAGTTCGACCTGCTTATTGGCGAAATTGACGACTGCTATATGATGCTCGACGATATCGAGGCAAAGCTCAACGAGCTTAAGAAAGAGGTAGTATGCCCCGGCTGCGGCGCCAAGACCAAGAACGACAACGCATTCTGCCCCAGGTGCGGCGCCAAGCTGCCCGTAAAGGAGCAGCCCGCTGCCCCTGCAGAGGCTCCTGCCGCACAGGACGCTCCTGCCGCTGAGGAAAAGGCGCAGGATATTCCCGTTGTTGAGTCCGAGAAGAAGGACGAGCAATAAACCGAAAGGACAATAAGGAAAAATGGCTGAACTGAGATGGAATCCTCTCATTAACGACTGGGTGATGATAGCCTCACACAGGCAGAATCGCCCGCAGATGCCCAAGGACTGGTGCCCGTTCTGCCCTAGCGGCGGGCGCGTACCCGATTACGATGTAATGGAGTACGACAACGATTTTCCTGCGCTCTCGCAGAATCCGCCGCCCATGGACGATGTGGCGAACGACTTCTTCAGGACCGCGCCGTCCTACGGCAAGTGCGAGGTTATTCTGTACTCTCCCGAGCACACAAAGACCCTCAAGGAGCTGCCGCTTGACCATGTAAACAAGCTGGTGCACCTCTGGTGCGAGCGCTTTGAAGCCCTGCGCGCGGACGAGAAGATAAAGTTCGTGTTCATTTTTGAGAACAGGGGCGACGTCGTTGGCGTTACCATGCCGCACCCGCACGGACAGATATACGGCTACAGCTTTATCCCCAAGAAGATAGAGCTTGAGGACAAGGCGTTCCGCGCGAGCGTTGAGGAGAAGCACAAGTGCCTCTGCTGCGATATGCTGGAGCATGAAGCGGCGGACGGCAGGCGCGTTATCTTTGAGAACGACAGCTTTACGGTGTTCCTCCCGTTCTTCTGCGAGTACCCCTACGGTATCTACATCATGGCAAAGCGCCACGTTCAGTACATAAGCGAGCTTGACGAGAAGGAGCGCCGCGACCTCGCGGACATCGTGAAGAAGTGCGCTGGTACTCTCGACAGTCTGTTCGGCTATAACTTCCCGTATATGATGTGTATGTACAACGCCCCTGTAAACAGCGGCGATGTATCGCACCACCACTTCCACATAGCATTCTTCCCGCCCATGAGGAGCGCGGAGAAGCAGAAATTCAACGCTTCAAGCGAAACAGGTGCATGGGCGCACTGCAACCCCACCGCGCCCGAGGCTACCTCCGAGGAGCTTCGCGCGGCGTACGCGCGCTTTATGGAGAGCGACAACAGCAAGACCTGACGCAGATATAAGCAAACCGCCGCAGGCAGAACTTCTGTCATGCGGCGGTTTTTTTGGCGGGCGGAGTGCCTCCGCCGTCAGTTCCGGCTGAATGCGCTGTCTTGGCGCAGGTTTTCACACGCGGGCGGGGCGGCGGAGTGCCTCCGCTGTCGGTTCCGGCTGAATGCGCTGTCTTGGCGCAGGTTTTCACACGCGGGCGGGGCGGCGGAGTGCCTCCGCTGTCGGTTCCGGCTGAATGCGCTGTCTTGGCGCAGGTTTTCACACGCGGGCGGGGCGGCGGAGTGCCTCCGCTGTCGGTTCC
>CAKSEE010000055.1 GCA_934446455.1 uncultured Oscillospiraceae bacterium
CGAGGTGACAACGCTCCCCGAGCCCGAGGTGACGACTGCTCCCGAGATCATGACAACGACCGAGCCCGAGAGCGTTCCTGCCGAAAGCGCGCAGAGCGCGGAGAGCTTTGAGAGCGCGGAATCTGTACAGAGCGCCGAAAGCGCAGAGCAGGCGATAGCGCCCGCGCAGTCCGAAACGCCGCAGGCTCCCGACACCACGATAGAAACGCAGCGCACCGCGCCGCCCGCAAGCTCCATCGACTACAGCGAGATAAAGCTTGAACGCCCCGACCCCAGCGGCAGCATAGCTATGGTGGTGCTTGTCGTTGTAGGTTCTGCGGTGGTTATCGTTGGCATAGGCGTTGTTATCTTTATTATCTGGAAGAAAAAGAAGTTCTATTGATATTTTCGCTGATTCAGACCGCGGCGTGAACGGCGCGCCGCGGTATCTTACCACAAATTCTACGCACAGAGAGGATAATTAAAATGGACAAGCTTGTCGAGTTTTTCAAGAACGTCTGGTTCAGGCGCGCGGTCGCGCTGGTCTGCTGGGGATATACCTTTATGATGGCGTGGGTCGCATGGCTGAGCTTTGGCTACAGCTTTGAGTACGATAACCCGACGGCGCTCTTTGTGCTGTACCTTTTTGTGAATATCGCAGCGCTCGGGCTTATGATACTCACGCGCAGGCAGGTCATAACAATGGTCAACTGCATGATCCTTCCGCCGATAATATTCGTGATAGTCATCTTCGGTTTTGGCAACTGGTATTTGATTCTGCCGCCGCTTGCAGTGGTAATAGCGATGTTTTTCATCAACGCAGCAAATGAAACGCTTAAAACCGTCCTCGGCACGATTTACCTGCTGATGTATGTTATTGGCGTTGTGGCTTACATTGCAATTAACCTCTTTATGGGCGACCTTACGTTTTTTATAGGCGTGGATCTGAGCCGCCGCGACGCGGATTACGAGAAGCTCTCGCCCTCGGGCGACTACCGCATAGTGCGTTATGTTGACGAGCCGGGCGAGCGCCGCACGGCTGCGTATTACATTGAGTCCACCGAAGACGATGTGAAGATACCGTTCGGTATCTGCAAGAAGGTGTTCGGAAGCAAGCATATCCACACCGCCGCGTATCAGAGCAAGTCCGACGACCCCGTTTCCTGGAAAACGGTAAGGGAGGACGGCGAGGAGATAGAGGCGCTCGACGTTGAGGGAAGCACCCGCGAAAACCCATATCTCATTAAGGCGATTGACGGCGAGGAGGAGATAGACCCGCTGAGCACTGCGGTAATAACGCTTCCGCAGCCGACAGACGAGGGCTCGACCGAAACTGTGACGGATACCGCTGCATAATTCACACAAGAAAGGCTGGTAACATGGACAGAACGCTTCAGCTGGTGTCGAAAACATCGAACGAGATTTTCATGCTGCGTTTTCCGCGCTCTGTGCTGAATTTCTGCGATTACGACCTTGCATATTTTGCTGAGAACGCCATTGCCGCAGGCAACGACGCGCTCAAAAACGGCGAGGCAGATTCCGACCGTATAACAGACCTGCGCAACTCCATAAAGGACGCGCACGTTTACATCGAACATCACCTGCGCACGACCTATGACAAGATAGTGCTTGACTGCTGGATAGACTACGTGTGCCGCCGCGACAACGTCGGGACGGCTTCGCTGTGGAACCGCTTCGCGGGCTGCAAGAGCGCGTTTGAGAGAGATGTTTTCACGCGGCTGTGCGATTTCCGCTACAACAGGGCGATAAACGAATGGCTGAACCTTGTGCGCGTGCAGGATTATGCGCGCAACAAGATAAGCTTTGTGTTCTCAAAGCAGCTTGCGGGCGCAGATGAAGCCGCAGCGCGCCGCAATTACTTCGACCTGATGTTCAGCGTTACCGCGCAGGAGCTTGGCTGCCGCACGGACGAGCTTGGCGTGACAAAGGTGTTCACGCTCGGACGGCTGCCTTCCGCGCCGTTCATGTTCCCTACCATTTCAAAGGATATCATAAAGAACCTGCTGGCGGACCTCGACTACAGCGAGGACTATTCCGACGGCGACTACAGCGGCGAGCTGTCAGACCAGATAGCGATGGACGCATTCGCCTACATGAAGCACGGGCTGGCGCAGGAGTTCGACAGCTACAACATCTCACGCAGCCAGATGGAGAACGCTTCGCCGCGCGTGTATATGCCCTGCGGGCTCAAGGCGGCGGTAGACCTTGAGATAGACGCGCTTATCGAGAGCGGCGGCTGGCTTGCGCGCTGCAAGCGCTGCGGCAGGTATTTCCTGCGAGACAGCGAGCATATGCAGGAGTATTGCTCCCTTAAAAACCCCGGCGGCAAGACCTGCCTTGAAATTTACGAGCTTGAACACCCTGCGAGCCTGCTGACGCCCGAACTGGAGCGCGGCTGCCGCGAGGTGACCGACATAATGTACGCGCGCATTGACAAGGACATGAGCCTTTCAGAGTACGAAAGCTGGAAGGTGTATCTTGACGCGCTTGCGGACAAGGTGAAGAACGGCGAGATACCGCCCGATGAGCTGCGCGAGTTCCTGCGTTATTCGCAGTCGGTGGATCTGTCGCGCAGCAATCCCGTGACAGAGGTGCCGAAAAAGGAACCGCAGTCGCCCAGGGAGCGCGTGGTGAAGCCGTTTGTGCCCGAAAGAATTCAGCGCAGCGACATCTCCGCGCCGAAAAAGCAGGAGGACGACGACCCCTCAGAGAGGGCGGCGCGCCGCGAGGGCTTTTTCACATCGCCGAGCGTTCAGCGGCAAAAAAGCGAGCGCTCTCCGATTTCGCACATAATCAGGGCAGGTGAGAAGCCTGTCGAGCCGAGCGGCGAGGGATTCGTCGGCTTTGCGGAGAGCGAAGCGCGCAGGCGCTCTGAGAGCGTCCCTGCGCGCGGGGAAGAGCGTTTGGTAAGCGAGCCGGTTAGAAAACAGGAGCCCGAGCGCTTCGCAGAAAAGCCGTTCGCAGGGAACGCCGCGCCCGAGCGCTTCGCGGAGAAGCCGTTCGCAGGGAACGCCGTGCCCGAGCGTATCGCAGAAAGCGGGTCTGTGAGAACACGCCTGCCCGAGCAATCTGTTGAAGGCACGTCTACCGACATCGGCGCTGCCGCGAGCGTTCAGCCCGAAGCGCAGTCCGCGCCGCGTCCGAGGGTAATTAAGAAAAACGCAGCCGCGATTTCCGCTTACGGGAAAATGAGCGGTACTCCCGCTGCTCCGCAGCTTGAACAGGTATCGCGCCCCGAGCCTGCGACTGCAAAGCGCGAGGAGCGCGCGCCCGACCCTGACCCGTTCAGGGACGTTGGCAGCATATTTGACGTGCTGGAGCAGTCCGACAGCGATATGAGCGACCTTATTCCGTATGAAGATGTGCCGAAACAGAGCGCACGGAAAAGCGCGCCCAAAATCGCCGCGGCGGAACCCGCTCCCGTTGAAAAGCGCGCGGACAAGCCCGCGAGGAAGCCGCACGCAGCCGCAGAACCCGCACCCGAGTGGGAGACTTCTGCAAAGCCCGACGCAAAACCCGCTGAAAAGAGTGCGCCCGAGAGCGCCGGGCCCGAAACGCCAAGCGGCTTCTGGACGGAGGAGCGCCACCTTTTCCCGGAAAACGACGAGGAAAGCTCCGAGCTTGCCATGCTCAAGGAAAAGAAGCGAGGCAGGTCAAGCAAAACGCGCCATTTGTACGAAGCGCTGATGAAAGAGCCCGAGGATAACCCGACGTTCAGAAAGAAGCGCTGACATAGGCTGACGTTAATTGCTTAACAGAAGATGATTACTTAAATAAATGGAATAACCGATTGTGAAAAAGCAACAAAAACCGCGGCGTGGAAACGTTTAATTTTGTTTATTTGAACAATTGAAAAATAAACGCCGATGTTATACAATATAAGTACGAAACTTGTACGGAGAAATCTGTGCTGTTTTAGATTTTATTGGAGGATATTACCATGAAGATTAGAAGCATTATGGCAGCAGCTGCTGTAGCTGTTGTTGGCACTCTCGCAGTATCCGCTACTGCAGGAGCTTACGAAGCATTCCTTATGTACACCGACGCTAACTGGGGCTGGGGCTGCTGGAAGGCAGAGGAGTTCCCCGCCGGTACTGTTGATGTAACCGCTGACGGTACATACACCGTTTACGTTGACAACACCATCTCCACTGCTACCGTTGAGGACGAGGAGACCGGTGAGGATGTTGCTGCAGTAGCTGCAGGCGCACAGGTATTCTGCGTAGATATCGACGGTCTTGCTGCTGACTACAATGCAGGCAAGGACACTGACGGCTACGAGGCTTGCCAGACCGGCGCAGACAAGATGGCTTTCGCTAAGGCTGCCGGTATCAACGTATCTGACGTTAAGATCACCACTACAAGCACCGATGGCACTACCAAGGACATCGCTGTAGACCAGAGCAAGATCATATTCGGCGATATCGAGGGCAATGGCAAGATCCGTATCGAAATTTACAACGCATACGGCGACACCAACGCAGCTCCCGCTGTCAACGTTGAGGACATCAACTTCGACGAGAAGATCGCTGTAACCTTCACCATTTCCGGTCTTGGCGGCGCTGCTGAGGACACCGCTGACGCACCTGATGCTGCTGAGACTCCTGCTGACACCACTGCTCCTGCTACCACTCCCGACAAGGGTTCTCCCGACACCGGCGTTGAGGGTATCGCAGCTGTTGCAGGCGTAGCAGCTCTTGCAGCCGGCGCTCTCATTGTTGCTAAGAAGAGAAAGTAATTTCGATTCGCACAATATTTTCATGTAACAAAGGCTCGGAGCGTTTGCTCTGAGCCTTCAGTTTGTCGTAAAAGTCCATTTTGCCCGCGTATGCGGGCTTTGAAATTAACTTTTTTGCCTCGGGTTTCCCGAGGCAAAAAACTCTTTATATCCGCACAAGTGTGCGGTTTGACGGCTTGACGTCAAACCGTGCGCGCAGCGCGGATGCGTCGTTGGAAAACCCCCAACGGGGGTTTTCCAACGGTCTGAAGGCTCGGAGCGTTTGCTCCGAGCCTTTTTGTTTTGCGCTGCAATCCCGCATTAAGCGGAAAACCGCATAAAAAAAGCCGCGCAGGAATGTTTCGGACTGCGCGGCATATATTTTGCGTGAGGGAGATTATCTGAGCTTCTGCAGATCTGCAAGGCACTCAGAGCAGATATTCTTGCCCTTGAAGATAGTGATACCGCTGGCGTTTGAGCAGAATGCGCACGCGGGCATATACTTCTTGAGTATGATCTGGTCGTCCTCAACGTAGATCTCAAGGCTGTCCTTAATGCCGATGTCAAGGGTTCTTCTGAGCTCAATCGGAATAACTATACGCCCGAGTTCGTCAACTTTCCTTACAATTCCTGTAGATTTAACCATTATTCTGGTCCTCCTTAAATTTTATCCCAAATTATCTTTACTTTTGCAGAATTATCTGCTTTCTGTGAAAATTATAGCACAGCGTGAATATATTTGTCAATTTTCAGTTGGAATCATAATTGGAAATAGCTAGATTCATATATTTCACTAACAAGACAAAAAGTGGCGAAATCAATATGAAACCGCTGAGAATGCGGGAAACGCGTTATAAATGTACTGCAAAATATACTTAATTTTTTGGAAACAAATCACCTGTATAAAAAATAGCACAAAAAAACTGTGCAATATTATGGGAGAAAAAAACAATGAAAGCTATATTAGTTATATTGCCACTCATTGCCATAATGTTTGGCTTAGTAAACGGCCGTACAGCGGAGGTTTCTGCTGCCGTGCTGGAAAAATCGGGCGAGGCGGTAACGCTTGCGATATCCCTTTGCGGGATAATGTGCTTCTGGTGCGGGCTTATGCGCGTGGCGGAAAAAGCGGGTCTCACGCAGAAAGCGGCGAAGCTGCTGTCGCCCGTTGTGGGGCTTCTGTTCAGGGGGCTGAAAAAGGGCGGCAGGGCGGCTTCCCTTATAACGATGAACCTTGCCGCAAACCTGCTGGGGCTCGGCAACGCCACGACACCTCTCGGAATTAGCGCCATGCAGGCGATAGCGGAGGAAACGGGCTGCGGGGAAGAAGCGGACGACAACATGATAATGCTAACCGTGCTCAACACCGCGAGCCTGCAGCTTATTCCCGCAACCGCTGCGGGGCTGCGCGCGGCGAACGGCGTGCAAAGTCCGCTTGACATACTGCCGTGCGTGTGGATAACCTCTGCGTATTCGCTCTGCGCGGTTGTCGCGGCGGCAAGGCTTATGGGCAGGGCGACACGCCCGCCGAAAGGAGAGGGCTCGTGAAGCTTACAGACCTCATCATTCCCGCGATAACTGCGGGGATAATACTGTATGCGGTCATTCGCCGCGTTGACGTGTTCTCGGCGTTCTGCGAGGGCGCGGGAGAGGGTCTTACTGCCTGCCGCGACATTATCCCGCCGCTCGTGCTGCTGCTCGTCTGCATAGGAATGTTCCGCGCCTCGGGTGCGGTAGAGGCGCTCACGGAGCTTCTGAAGCCCCTGTGCAGCTTCATCGGATTCTCGGCGGAGTGCGTGCCCATGGTGCTCCTGCGCCCCTTTTCGGGCAGCGGCGCCATAGCCGTGTACAACGACATTGCGCAGGCGCAGGGCGCGGATTCCCTTGCGGAGAGAACGGCGGCGGTGCTTCTCGGCTCGTCTGAAACGACGTTCTATACGATTGCGGTGTACTTCTCCGCGGTAAAGGTGAAGAAAACGCGCTACGCCGTGCCTGCGGCGCTCACGGCGGACCTTACCGCGTGGATTGTCTGCGGAATGACGGTCATGTGGTTTTTCGGGTGAAGCATGTTGACAAGCGAATATGTTTGTGGTAAAATCATACCGTGGGGTGATTGCGATGGAGTTCGTTGTGGGCGCGGCGCTGATTGTTCTGCTCCTGTTTCTGCTGGGGCTGGGCGCGGGCGAGATGGTTTTTCTGCTGATAGCGGCTCTGGGCGTGTTTATATGCGTCGTCGCGGGATTTTTCCTGTGGTGCGCGGCAAGGCTCGCATTCTCGCGCAGGCGGGAGGGCGTGTTCTGCGGGACGGAGAAATCCGGCAGATTCGAGCGCGCTGTCTACATGGTGGAGGGCGAGAAGCACCCCTGCGTTTTCCCGAGCGAGAAGCTGCTGCAAAGCAGGCTCTACAAAGCGGACAAGCCCGTAAGCGTGTGGCTTCTCCCGAACGGTAATCTGTTCGATACGAGCGCGCTTGCGACGGTTATTGCGGGGACGGCGTTTTTCGTGCCGTTGGCGGCTTTGTGGGCGCTGCGGCTGTTAACAATGTGAGTAAGGAAGAAAGAAATGATAAGCGGCATAAATATTTTTCTTGAGCATATATACGACGTGTGCAGACAGTGCTCCATGAGCCTTGAGCAGGCGCTGAGCGCGGCGTGCGGCTTCGGCTACAGCGGGCTGGAGTGCGACCTGTGGCGGCTGTCCGAGCGCTCAATGCGGGAACTTTTCGCGCGGTGCGGGCTTCACGCGGAGTCGGTGTACTGCGGGTTTGACCTTGCGCACGACGCGCGGGAGCGGTCCCTTGCGCGGGTTGAGGAGTGCCTTGATACGGCGGAGTATTACGGCGTGCGAAAGGTGCTTGCAATCCCGGGGTTTGCGGAGAGCGCGGACGAGCTTTCCCGCGTTGTGGAGTACCTGTCGGATATGTGCCGCATGGCGGCTTTCCGCGGGATAACGGTGAGCGTTGAGGATTACGACGACAGCCGCTCGCCCTGTTCGACCTCGGCAAAGCTGCTGTATCTTCTGGAGAACGTCGAGGGGCTGCGCATAACGTTCGACACGGGCAACTTTGCCTATTCGCTTGAGGACGCGGGCGAGGCGTACAACAGGCTGTCGCCTTATATCGCGCACGTTCACCTTAAGGACAGGGCGTATACAAGGCTTTGCGAGGGTGACGACGCCGGGGCGGACGTTTCGGGCAGACTGATGTACAGCTGCGCAGTTGGCAGCGGAAGCGTGGATGTGCGCGGCATTGTGACGCGGCTTATGGAAAGCGGCTGGAGCGGAAGCCTGTCGGCGGAGCATTTCGGGGCTGCGGATCAGCTTTCCTGCATGGAGCGTTCTGCGGCGTTCATTCGCGGGCTTGTTGAGGTGTGATATGATAAATGTGCTTATATGGAACGAATTTCTGCATGAGAAGCAGCAGAGCGCCGTGGCGGAGATATACCCGCGCGGTATTCACGAGTGCATAGGCGAGAGCCTTTCGCGCTGCGGCGACATTTCCGTGCGGCTTGCCGCGCTCGACGACGAGCAGCAGGGGCTGTCCGCGGAAGCCCTCGCGCAGACGGACGTGCTGATATGGTGGGGACACATGGCGCACGAGCGCGTGTCGGACGAGTCCGTGCGGCGCGTAGTGGCGCGTGTAAACGGCGGCATGGGGCTTATCGCGCTGCATTCTGCGCACCACAGCCGCGTTTTTAGGGCGCTTATGGGAACGACCTGCAATCTTAAGTGGCGGCACGGCGACCGCGAGCGCGTGTGGTGCGCAGCACCCTCGCACCCGATAGCGCGCGGAGTCCCCGAGCATTTCGAGCTTGCGCAAGAGGAGATGTACGGCGAGCCGTTCGATATCCCCGAGCCTGACGAAACGGTGTTCATAAGCTGGTTTTCGGGCGGGGAGGTGTTCCGCAGCGGCGTTACCTACCGCAGGGGCGCGGGCAGGATATTCTACTTTCAGCCCGGGCATGAGGAGTACCCGACATATCACGATGAAAACGTGCTTAAGGTGATAGAAAACGCCGTGCGCTGGGCGCGTCCCGCCGACCGTGCCGACCGCACGATTCCCTGCACCAGCCCCGCGCCGCCTGAAATGCGATAACACATGGAAACGCCCCTGCGCAAACCGATACGCAGGGGCGTCAGGACTATTATAAAGAATAACTCAAAAACGTCAGCAGCTCAGAATTGACAAGAAAACGCTGTCTGGCAGGCTGCGCAGGGGTCCCCGATGACCCTGCGGGACGAACCCGCAAAGCGCAGTCAGAAGCTGCCGTAGAATCTGTTGAACATCGTGACCATGCCCCGCGCGCCCAGGGCGATGTCCTCGTCGTCAGGCGAGGGCATGGGCGGGCGTACGGAATGCTCGTCATGCTGTTGAATGCGCACCTCGTCGGGCGCTGGTTCGCCGCTGAAATAGTGCGGCGCGGCATTGCTGCTCATGCGTCAGACGCCGGGCTTGGCCTTAAAGGACATACAGTCGGTGCACTGGCATACAGTGGGGTTAGCCTCGTGCGTGCCGATCTCGATTTTGTCGAGAGAGCAGTAGTCGTCGCAGCAGCAGTGGTGCTCGCAGTTGCTGATGGTGCAGCCGATGTGCTTGTTTGCAAATTCAGTACCCATTTAAGAAAACCTACCTTTCGTTACCGCCGCCGTGGCAGCGGAATTATCGGCGGCGGTGTTTCTCCGTTCGCCGTGAGAGTATTTTCTGCGAAAACGCGGCTGTTATTCAGCGTTTTTTCGGCAAATCTTACCTTTGCAGAGGCTTGCGCGACAAAATCCGCAAAAAATATGGAAGCACATTAAAGCGCATAAAACCGCACTGTTCTGCGAATTATAGTGATATTGCACAAGGAATTATTAAAAAACTTGTACGAGTTTGTAATATTTTTTTCAAAAAACACTTGACTTTTTGGAGAAAACGTGTTAAATTATATTTAGCACTCAGAGAGATAGAGTGCTAAGGTGAAGCGGAACGAAGAACGGGAGCAGCTGCGAGAGGAATCTGCGCAGGGCAGGCGTTCTTCGCGGGCAGCTGCCTTAAATCGGGCGGAGGCGTTACAGCCGCATGGGCTTATGCAGGCCGCAGCCGCTCAGAAAGGGCGTCGGTCATGGATACAAGGGCGATGAAGATACTCGCGGCGATAGTCGATGAGTATATACGCACGGGCGAGCCTGTAGGCTCAAAGGCTCTGGCTGAAAGAGAGGATATCACGGTGTCCTCCGCAACTATCAGGAATACGATGGCTGCGCTCGAACAGGAGGGTTATCTCGACCACCCGCACACCTCGGCGGGGCGCGTGCCTACGTTCAAGGGCTTTCGGTTCTATATTGACAACCTTATGGCGCCCGAGCCGCTTCAGCCCGAAAAGATAACCGAGCTTGACAGGCTGCTTGCAGGCGGCGCTTCAGACGAGGCGATAATCGAGAACGCTTCCACAGCGCTTGCGGAAATAACCAAATGCGCGACGTTCTCAACCAATCACGTTTCAAAGTTCTCCGTTATCACAAAGGTGGACGTTATACCGACAGGGCGGCGAATGTATGTGCTGCTGCTGATAGCGTCCAACGGCGCGATAAAGAACCGCGTGTGCCGTATGGAATACGACATGACGGACGAGCAGATGGAGAATTTCGCAGGGTTTCTGAACGACCACCTGCGCGGCGTGAACCTCGACAATATGTCCGAGGAATATATGAAGGATCTGTCCGCGGCTCTGGGAAGCTACATGATGTCGCTCTCCCCGCTGCTTCACGCGGTGTACGAGCTGTCGGAGGAAATGCTCCGCGAGAGTATAGAGGTCAGGGGCGAATCAAACCTGCTGACCTGCGGCGACTTCCCCATGGAGGACGTGATGAAGTTCCTCTCGCAGAAAAACGAGCTTTCTGGGCTGCTTGATTCGGCGCTCTCGGGCATAAATATCCGCTTTGGGGCGGAGAGCGGCACATTCGCCATCTCCAACTCAACGCTTGTAAGCGCAAGCTACTACAAGGACGGAAAGCCCGCAGGGACGCTCGGAGTCATAGGACCCATGAGGCTGGATTACCGAAAGGTTATCCCTTATATAGAATATCTCAGCAATAAGATAACGCGTATGCTCTCCGACGAGGACGGCGTGGCGCGCATAGAAAGCGAGGCAGACAAAAATGGCGAATAACGAAGAAGAAACCACAGCAAAGCCGCAGGAAGAAGCGGCGGAGCAGCCCGCAGCCCCCGAGGAAGCGCCGCAGCAGGACGCAGAGCAGTCCGAGCAGGAGAACGAGGCGGAGCGCATAACAGCGGAGCTTAATTCCGTAAAGGACCAGCTGCTGCGCACCATGGCGGAGTACGACAACTACAGAAAGCGTACCACCCGCGAAAAGGGCGCGCTGAGATCCGACATAATATGCGACGTGACCTCGAAGTTCCTGCCCGTCATGGACAATCTTGAAAGAGCGCTCGCCGCGGAATGCAGCGACGAAAACTACAAGAGCGGCGTGCAGATGATTTACGACAGCTTCATGGAGATACTCAAATCCCTTGGAGTTGAGGAAATCGAGAGCGACGGCGCGCAGTTTGACCCACAGCTGCACCAAGCGGTGCAGAGGGTGGACGACGAGAACGCCGAAAGCGGCTGCGTTGCAAAGACCTTTGCAAAGGGCTACAAAATAAACGATAAGGTAATAAGATTTGCGGTAGTTGCCGTTGCCAACTAGAAGGACGGCACAGCAGACGAAACACAACAGATAATCTGAACGGAGGAAATCATTATGGGAAAGATAATTGGTATAGACCTTGGCACAACCAACAGCTGCGTGTCCGTTATCGAGGGCGGCGAGCCTGTTGTAATCACAAACTCTGAGGGCAGCAGAACAACGCCCTCTGTCGTAGCGTTCACCAAGGACGGTGAAAGACTTGTAGGCCAGCTTGCAAAGAATCAGGCTGTGCAGAACCCTGAAAAGACCGTCATTTCCATTAAGCGCCACATGGGCAGCGACTATAAGGTAGACATCGACGGCAAGAAGTACACCCCGCAGGAGATATCCGCAATGATACTCCAGAAGCTCAAGAACGACGCGGAAGCATACCTCGGCGAAAAGGTAACGGACGCTGTTATCACGGTACCCGCATACTTCACCGACTCCCAGCGTCAGGCGACCAAGGACGCAGGTCAGATCGCAGGTCTTAACGTTCAGCGTATAATCAATGAGCCGACGGCGGCTGCGCTCGCTTACGGCGTTGATAAGGAAGAGGAGCAGAACATCGTTGTATACGACCTCGGCGGCGGTACGTTCGATGTATCCGTAATCAATATAGGCGACGGCGTGCAGGAGGTTCTTGCAACGGCAGGTAACAACCACCTCGGCGGCGACGACTTTGACCAGAGAATAATCGACTTCCTCAGGGCTGAGTTCAAGAAGTCCGACGGAATCGACCTGTCTGCGGATAAGTTCGCAATGCAGCGCCTTAAGGATGAGGCAGAGAAGGCTAAGATCGCGCTTTCCAACTCCACGTCCGTAAATATCTCTATCCCCTACATCACCGCTGACGCTACAGGCCCCAAGCACCTCAACGTTACGCTTTCAAGGGCGAAGTTCAACGACCTTACCGCAGACCTCGTAGAGGCTACCATGGGCCCGCTGAAGCAGGCGATCGCTGATTCGGGTCTTGACAAGAGCGAGATCCACAAGATCCTGCTCGTAGGCGGTTCCACAAGAATCCCTGCCGTACAGGACGCTGTAAAGAGCTTCCTCGGCAAGGAGCCGTTCAAGGGCATTAACCCCGATGAGTGCGTATCTATAGGCGCTGCAATTCAGGGCGGCGTACTCAACAAGGAAGTAAGCGGCATCGTTCTTCTCGATGTAACGCCTCTGTCGCTCGGTATCGAAACCGCAGGCGGCGTATGCACGAGAATGATAGACAGAAACACCACCATTCCTACCAAGAAGAGCCAGGTGTTCTCCACCTATGCCGACAACCAGCCGAGCGTTGACATCAACGTTCTCCAGGGCGAGCGTGAGTTTGCAAAGGACAACAAGTCCATAGGCAACTTCCGCCTTGACGGCATTGCGCCCGCTCCCCGCGGTATCCCGCAGATTGAGGTAACGTTCGATATAGACGCAAACGGTATCGTAAACGTATCCGCAAAGGACCTCGGCACGGGCAAGGAGCAGCACATCACCATCACCTCCTCCACCAACATGAGCAAGGAGGACATCGACAAGGC
>CAKSEE010000056.1 GCA_934446455.1 uncultured Oscillospiraceae bacterium
ACATAGCTCAGTATATCGGAGAGATAGCGGTAGTTCTCGGGATAGAGCATTTCATCAGCGCACACAAGCCCGGTTTCCTCTATGGCACGGGTGTGGAGCTTGCGCACATGGATAAGTCCCTCCAGCATATCCTCGCCCTTGGTGGGGTCGGGCTGGTGGATCATACCCTTGTAGCCCTGACCGGTTGTACGGGGCTTGTTGGTGTATATTCTCGGGATAATGATGATCTTATCCTTCACCTGCTCCTGGAGTCTTGCCAGGCGGCTGGTGTAATCCATGACGGAATTCTCATTGTCAGCGGAGCACGGCCCGATGATCAGCAGGAACTTGTCGGACTTTCCGGTGAATACGTCGGCGATCATCGCGTCACGCTCGGACTTTATCGCCTTTATCTTGTCGCTGAGCGGATAAAGCTCCTTTATTTCCTTCGGTACGGGGAGCTTTCTGCGGAAATTCATTGACATTTTTATGTATCTCCTTCTTTTGCAATGTATCCGGAGAATATTATAGCACCATTCGCGAAAAATGTCAAGGAATTTAATCAATTATAGCAATAACCCGATACCATTAATTGTATTCACTCACAGTTTTGGCATCGTTCGTTTGTCTATTTCGTCGATTGACATCTTATGCTGATCATGATATAATTTAAGCGGCAAAGGAATTAACCGCCTTAGCTATTATGTTCCTAAGGAGGACAAATTATGACAACTAAAAACAAAGCTTACCTGGCGTTAATAGCAATAGCGCCGATATTGCTGTCCGGCTGCGCGGCTTCCCCGGCGGAAAGCACTGCTTCCGGATCAGATATCAGCAGTTCGGTTTCGGACGTTTCCGAAGTACCCACAGACACATCTGACATCACGGAAGCTCCAAAGGACACATCGGAAATCCCGGAAAAATCCGAGGATTCCGCCGGCGAAGGCGCCACGGGTCTTAACGGAGAACGGATAAACGGGGAATCTTCCGAGCTTCCTCCCGATTACGGCACGGGCTGGCGGTATACGGATTTCGGCTACATTGCGGTTTCGGACGGCGCGGTGAAGTCCATCACGCCTGACGAACTCAACAATATCGACACGGGAACCACTGACCTGAAATACGCTCACACTGAACTCGGGACAAAGTTCGGACCGCTCACCCTTTCACAGGTAAGCGGCATGCTCACATACAGCGACAGCCAGGAGCCGAGCCTTTTCTCCCAGTGGCTGACGCTCACGGGAGATATCACGCTGAAGGGCTGGCTGACGGTGTACGGCGACGACGCGGAGGGCTACCTTTACCCCGGCGATATTTACTTCTACCCCGGCGACGGCGAATGGAGCGGACTTCCGATGACCGCCGACGAGCCGTACGCGTTCTATCTTTCTTCCGACACAATACTTCTCAGCAATGCCCCGAAGCTGTACCTAGGCACGCGTGAGGACTACAGCATTGACGAACTGGACAGTATTTCATCTGACACGATGTACGAGGTTGAGATAACAGTTTCCGACCCCTGCATAAGGTACGATGTATCAAAGGGCGCGTACAGTTCGTTCATTAACCCCGCCACACTGAAACAGATCGTTTCATATAATGAGTATCAGAAATAACATAAAGGCGCTGCGTTAACTGCGGCGCCTTTATTGTTTTATTTGTTTTCGGAGGTTTCCTTCTCCTTAAGAAGATCCCGGATCTCGGTCAGCAGAACGATCTGCGGATCCGGCTTAGGCTCGGGCTTCGGCTCTTCCTTCTTCTTGTGGTGGAGCTTTGCAACTGCCTTTATCAGAATGAATACCGCCAGTGCGATCAGCAGGAAGCTGATTATGGACTGAATGAACGAACCGTAGTTCAGCGAGATCTCTGCCACACCGGGAGTGATCACATCGCCGGTCACTTCGTCAACGACTTCCTCAACGCCGGGCTGGAGAACCAGCTTGAGCTGCGAAAAATCCATCTTTCCTGTGAGAAGTCCCAGAACCGGCATGAGCAGGTCGCCTACCAGGGAGTTGACGATCGCGGTGAACGCGGATCCAATGATAAGACCTACCGCCATGTCAAGTACATTGCCTTTGGAGATGAACGCCTTGAATTCCTTTGCCAGCTTGAACTTTTCCTTTTTGACTTCCGGCTTCTTTTCCTCTGCCATGATGATTTACCTCACATTATGTAGATTTCGGACAATTCTGCCCGGAAAATATGATAACACAAAATCCGCGCCTTGTCAACCCGGGGAAACTCCTCAGATACGGTTGCAGAGAGGTATGTACTGCTTGTTAAGGTTTATCGCCTTGTATGCCGGGCGGATTATGCGCTTGCCATTGATCATCTCTTCCATTCTGTGAGCGCACCATCCTGCCATTCTTGCACAGGCGAACAGTCCGGTATACATCTCTACCGGTATCTTGAGCATTTTATATACCAGTCCGGAATACATGTCCACGTTGGCGCATATGTTCTTAATGTCGCCGCGCTCGTCCGCGAATACGCCGGGAGTAAGGCGCTCTATGCTGTCCAGCAGCAGGAACTCCTTCTCGAACTCGGTGCCCTTGGCGAGCTTCATTGCGTTCTCCTTGAGTATCTTCGCACGGGGATCGGACAGGGTGTATACCGCATGTCCCATACCGTAAATAAGTCCGGAGCGGTCGCCCTCCTCCTTGCGGAGAAGCTTGTGCAGGTAGCTCTTGACCTCGTCATCGTCGTCCCAGTAGGAAATACCCTTCTTGGCATATTCCAGCATCTCCATGACCTTGATGTTGGCGCCGCCGTGACGGGGACCCTTCAGGGAGCCTATCGCCGCTGCATACGCGGAATATGCGTCGGTGCCGGAAGACGATACCGTACGGCAGGTGAATGTGGAGTTGTTTCCGCCGCCGTGCTCTGCGTGGAGCATAAGGCACAGGTCGAGCAGGTGCGCCTCCGCGGAGGTGTACGCCCTGTCGTCGCGAAGCGTGGACAGAATGCTCTCCGCAAGGCTCTCATCCTTGTTTATCTGATGCATTACCATTGAATCGTTGTGGTAGAAGCGGCGCATGGTCTGATACGCGCACACCATAATTGCGGGCAGCTTTGAGATGACCGAAATAGCCTTGAGCATCTCGCTCTCAACGGACTTGTCCTCGGGCGCGGAATCGTAGCTGTAAAGCGTAAGAACCGACTGCGCCATCTTGTTCATGATGTTGGGCGAGGGGCAGCGCATGATAACGTCCTCGCTGAAGTACATAGGCAGCTCGCGGTATTCCGCAAGCATATGCGAGAAGCTCTTGAGCTGCCCGACCGTCGGCAGCACGCCGAAAAGCAGCAGATACGCCACTTCCTCGTAACCGTAGCGCTTGTCTGCAAGCACGCCCTTTACGAGGTCCTTTATGCTGTAGCCCCTGTATATAAGCTCGCCCTCAATGGGCTGCTTGTCGCCCTCGCTCATAACGTAGCCGTGAACACAGCAGACATTCGTTATTCCTGCCACAACGCCCGAACCGTCCGAGTTTCTCAGCCCGCGCTTTACGCCGAACTTGCCGTACAGCGAGCTGTCGATAACGCTTGTCCGCGTGAAATCCTCACACATATGCTTAAGCGTATCGGTTGATTTGAGCTGCTCCATTTTTTTCATTATAATGTCCGCCTCCGATTTCTTCTGTCGCGCCGCGGCTTCTGTTTAATCCCGCAAAGCGCTATATATATGATGTTTACAGACCGTCAAAAAAGTCCCGCTGGGACTTTTCCGACGAAACATCTCAGCTGCGCGCACTCATTGTCGGCTCGCCGCATTGCGTAAGGCGAAGCCGTCGCGTACACACTTGCTGAGATAGAAGAGTTTTTTGCCTCGGGAAGCCCGAGGCAAAAAAAGTCATTTCAAAGCCCGCATACGCGGGCAAAAAAGAATTTTTCTACAGGCCGTATATGTTTATTATACTATATCTGCGCGATAAAGTCAAGGAGATATGCATAATGCGGCGAAAAAAATTGCAAATTACTCGTTTGTATAAAAAGGAGGACACCAATGAAACGGATAATCGGAGCTTTTGCAGCACTGCTTGCAGCGCTGTCCGCACTCGCGTCGTGCTCTGCGCGCCGAATCAGCCCGCCCGAAAACGTAAGCGTCTGGCTCAGGGAAAGCAGCGAGATCGCCGTGATACCCTACGGCGAGTACATCACGGGGCGCGTGCTGGCGCAGCTTTCGCCAAAAGCCGAGCAGGAAACGCTTGCGGCGGCTGCCTGCGCTGCGAACTCAACGGCGCTTGCAGAGCTTGCGGGGCGCGGCGGCTTTCGCAACAACGGCGCAGATTTTTCGGACGAACTGCCCGTGCTTTGCGGCGAGGAGCTTGAGCAGGCGTTCTGCGGGTCGCAGCGCCTAATAAAGCGCGTAAGCGAGGCGGTGGAAAAGGGCGCGGGGTACGCGCTAGCCGTAAATGGCGAGCCCGTTTGCGCGCCGATGTGCGCGATATCCTCCGGGCAGACCGAGGACGTGAGCGCCCTCATGCCGTGGGTGGAGGCGCTCCCCTGCCCTCTTGACAATGGCGCTGAGGAATATGAAAGCAGCGCGGCGATCACTGCGGACATGGTGTGCAGGGCGCTGAAAAAAATCGCCCCCGAAGCCGTTCTGCACGGTAACGGCGCAGAATGGTTCTCGGGAGCGGAATATACAAACGCAGGGTCGCTTTCCTCCATAGATTTCGGCGGCATAACGCTCGACGGCGAGGGGCTCCGTTCGGCTCTCGGGCTGCGCAGCGCCTGCATTACCGTAAACTATGCGGAGGACAGATTCCTGTTCAGGTGCAGGGGGCTTGGCTCAAACACGGGCATGAGCCTTTACACCGCAAACCGGATGGCTCTCGGGGGGGAGGATATGGAGGAGATTCTCGCGCACTTCTACCCCGAAGCCGAGCTTATAAGATGCGGCTGAGTCCGCGCGCCCGAACGCGCTGCCGAAAACGTCTTTTTTCGACAGACAGCCTGCACGGCGCGGCAGGCGGTCAGCTGAAAGACTCAACAAGCCGTGCGAACAGCCTTGCAATGAACTGCGGCGTGTTCGGCAGGCGCTCCTCAACAATGGTCAGGAACTCCTCCGCCTTCATTGCAGAGGTTATCATAACCTCGCCGTCCGCCTTGTCGCCCACGGCAATAACGCCCGAAGCCGTGCCGCCCAGCGCAATGCTGCCCGAAGCCACGCCGCCCACGGCGTACTGCCCCGCGGCAAGTCCGCCCACGGCAAGCCAGCCCGTTGCAATGCCGCCCGCCGCAAATACGCCAAGCGCAATAGCTCCCGCCGCAAACACGCCGACTGCGCACAGACCGCCCGCCGCTATGCCCGCAGCGGCAAACCCGAACGCAATTACGCCCACCGCCGCAACAAGTCCAAACGACACGAAACCAACGGCGGCAAGCCCCAGCGCCACAATCCCCAGCGCCACGGTTCCTATTGCCACAACGCCGCGCGCCACGTACTTGCCAAAGCCTATGTTTATGTGGACAAGCGGTATTCCGCGCCATGTGCGCGCGCTCTTATACTCATAGTGAAAGTGAAAGCGCTTTTTCTTTTCCACGGAAAGCGACTTTTCCGCAGGCGTCT
Organism: uncultured Oscillospiraceae bacterium; assembly: GCA_934446455.1. Taxonomy (GTDB): domain Bacteria; phylum Bacillota; class Clostridia; order Oscillospirales; family Ruminococcaceae; genus CAG-115. Next base: position 5,552 of record CAKSEE010000056.1, read on the forward strand.
GCTCCTGCTCTCCGTTTACAAGCTCGTCAAGGCTCACCCCGAAAAGCCTGCCCATCGCGGAGAGCTTCTCCATTTCGGGCGTGGTGCTGCCAAGCTCCCACTTTGAAACGGTCTGGCGCGTAACCCCGAGCTTTTCGCCGAGTTCCTCCTGCGACCAGCCCTTTGCGCGTCTGAGCGCCATAAGTCTTTCTGCAAATGTCATGATATATCCTCCCTTTCCGGCGTATCCGCACGGTGATTTTCTGAGAAAAGTATAGCATACGCCGCAAAAAAAGTCTACCAACTTTCGATTGAACTTTGTCAACCAAACTTAACATTGGCATAACAGAGCCGTTTGTGCGTCCCACAAAACATCTATCTGATGCCGCAAAAATGCTGAAACCGCTCCCATGCAGAGTGCTTCTCCGCGCGGGAGCGGTTTGTTACATATTATCGGCAGTCTGCACCGCAGGCTTTTTCGCCGAATACGAGAGCGTCATAAGGCTGTCTGTCAGGTGAACGTTCTCTACGACCGCTTCGGGAAAATCGAACATAATGTCATAATGAGAGAAGTTCCAGAACGCCTTTACGCCGTAGCTCATAAGCGCCGTCACCGTTTCCTTTGCGCCCGTTTTGGGAATGCACAGCACCGCAAACTGCGGCGAATGCTGCCCGCAGAACTCCTTAAGACGGCTGGTATGCATTATCGGCAGCCCCGCTATTTCAATGCCCTCCATTGAAATGCTGCTGTCAAACACGCCGATGAGCTCAAACCCGTACTTTGAGAAGTCAATATGCACCGTGATAGCGCGCCCGAGGTTCCCCGCGCCTATAAGGATCATCTTTCTCGGCTCGTCAAGACCCAGAATGTGCGCGATTTCATGGCGCAGCTCCGCCACGTTGTAGCCGTAGCCCTGCTGACCAAAGCCGCCGAAGCAGTTGAGGTCCTGCCTTATCTGCGACGCAGTGAGCCGCATTTTCTCCGAAAGCTCCCGCGAGGATATCTTTGAAATGCCCTCCTCGAGAAGCTCTCCCAGAAAACGGTAATACCTCGGTAGCCTGCGTATCACCGAATTTGACACATTATTTTTCTGCTGCATATCACGCCGCCCTTTCTTACGGTCCCTTAAAATCAGTTCATGAGCGCCGCAAGCCTGTTGTTTATCTCCTTAAGGAATGTTTCTGTATCAACAGGGCGCTTGTTCTCAAGCTTTGACATCGCCGCGAGGTTCTTGTCCATAATGCCGTCCTCCATCGTCTGAATGGAAGCCTTTTCAAGCTTGTCTGCATACTCGCACAGCGCGGGAATGCCGTCAAGCTCGCCGCGCTTTCTGAGCGCGCCGCTCCATGCGAAAATAGTCGCAATGGGGTTGGTGGAGGTCTTTTCGCCCTTGAGGTAGTTGTAGTAGTGGCGCGTTACCGTTCCGTGCGCCGCCTCGTACTCGTACACGCCGTCGGGGGATACAAGCACGCTCGTCATAAGTCCGAGAGAGCCGAACGCCGTTGCAAGCATATCCGACATAACGTCGCCGTCGTAGTTCTTGCACGCCCATATAAAGCCGCCGTCGGAGCGCACAACGCGCGCTATAACGTCGTCTATAAGGGTGTAGAAGTATTCTATTCCCGCCGCGTCAAACTTCTCCTTGTACTCGTTTGCGAATATTTCCGCGAAAATATCCTTGAAGCGGTGGTCGTAAACCTTGGAGATAGTGTCCTTGGAAGCGAACCACAGGTCCTCCCCGGCGTCAAGCGCGTAGTTGAAGCAAGCCCTTGCAAAGGACGCTATGGAATCGTCGAGGTTATGCACACCCTGAATAATGCCGTCGCTCTTCTTGAAGTCGTGAATGAGCGCGCGGGTCTCCCTGCCGTCCTTGTCGGTAACGACAAGCTCTGCGCGGCTGCCCTTTTCAACGCGCATCTCGGTGTTCTTGTAGATGTCGCCGTAAGCGTGGCGGGCGATGGTTATGGGCTTTGTCCATGTGGGTATGTAGGGTACGATACCCTTTACAAGTATCGGCTTTCTGAATACGGTGCCGTCAAGAATGGCGCGGATAGTGCCGTTGGGGGACTTCCACATCTCCTTGAGCTTGTACTCCTCGACGCGCTGCGCGTTGGGGGTAATGGTGGCGCACTTTACCGCAACGCCGTACTTCTTGGTGGCGTTTGCGGAGTCTATTGTTACCCGGTCGTCCGTTTCATTTCTGTGGACAAGCCCTAAGTCGTAGTAATCCGTCTTAAGGTCGATATAGGGGTTGATAAGGATATCCTTTATCATCTTCCAGATTATTCTGGTCATCTCGTCGCCGTCCATCTCAACGAGCGGTGTGGTCATCTGTATCTTAGCCATTTTCGTTAGTCCTTTCAAATTTATTGTGGGCGCTCACGCCGCGCACCTTAACGGAGCGTGCAATGATATTCCCGCAGAGAACGCCGCCGTCATTAAGCCCGCCGCCGATAATTATTCCAAGCAGAAAAGCGGACAGCGCCATAAAGAAAACCGCGCCCTTGCTCATATTGCCGCTCCTTTCAGATATCAGCCGTTTGCCTTTGTGTAGTTGAGCAGTCCGCCCGCAAGCATCATGCCCTTTGCACGCTCGGAAAGCTCGCACTTAACCTCGAACGAGAAGCCCTTTGTCTTGTCCTCAACCATTATCTTTCCGCCGTTTTCAACGATGGAGCGGATATTCGCGATTACAAGGTCGTCGCCCTGCTCTATCCTGTCGTAGTCAGCCTCGTTTACAAACTCCAGCGGGAGAATGCCGTTGTTTATAAGGTTCTGCCTGTGGATACGCGCGAAGCTCTTGCAGATGATTGCCTTAACGCCAAGGTAAAGCGGTGCGAGCGCAGCGTGCTCTCTGGAAGAGCCCTGCCCGTAGTTCGTGCCGCCTACGATAATGCTCGTGCCCGCCTCCTTTGCGCGCTTGGGGAACGTTTCGTCGCACACGGTGAAGCAGAACTCGCTTATCGCGGGGATATTGGAGCGCAGCGGCAGAATTTTGGCGCCTGCGGGCATTATGTGGTCGGTGGTGATGTTGTCGCCGACTTTGAGCGTAACGCCGCTCTCAATGCTCTCGGCAAGCGGCTTATTTACGGGGAACGGCTTGATATTCGGACCGCGCAGTATCTCAACGGAGGGCGCCTCTTCAACGGAAGCGGGCGGCACTACCATGTTGTCGTTGATAATGAACCGCTCAGGCATTACGTAAGCGGGCATATCGCCTGCCGTTCTCGGGTCGGTGAACACGCCTGCAAGCGCGGAAACCGCTGCGGTTTCGGGGGATACGAGGTATATCTGCGCGTCCTTTGTGCCGCTTCTGCCAAGGAAGTTGCGGTTGAACGTGCGCAGGGAGATACCCTTGCTGTTGGGGCTCTGTCCCATGCCTATGCACGGACCGCATGCGCTTTCAAGTATCCTTGCGCCAGCGGCGATAAGTATGGACAGCGTGCCGTCCTCTGCCATCTGGTTGAACACCTGCTTTGAGCCGGGCGCTATGGACAGGCTCACATCGGGGTGAACGGTCTTGCCCCTGAGAATATGAGCCACCTTGCGCATATCCTGCAGCGAGGAGTTGGTACATGAGCCTATGCACACCTGGTCTATCTTTATCTTGCCTATCTCCTCAACGGTCTTTACGTTGTCAGGAGAATGCGGGCAGGCTGCAAGCGGCACGAGCGTGGACAGGTCGATATCCACTTCCTCGTCGTAAACCGCGTCGGGGTCGGCGGAAAGCTCAACGTAGTCCTCTTCCCTGCCCTGCGCCTTAAGGAACTGAAGCGTGGTTTCATCAGAGGGGAATATCGACGTGGTAGCGCCAAGCTCCGCGCCCATGTTGGTGATAGTCGCGCGCTCGGGTACGGACAGGCTCTTTACACCCTCGCCCGTGTATTCCATTACCTTGCCGACGCCGCCCTTTACGGAGAGCCTGCGCAGGACCTCGAGTATTACGTCCTTTGCGGAAACCCAGTCGGACAGCTTACCCGTGAGATTAATCCTTACCACCCTGGGCATTGTGATGTAGTATGCGCCGCCGCCCATTGCAACCGCAACGTCAAGACCGCCCGCGCCCATAGCCAGCATGCCTATGCCGCCGCCCGTGGGAGTGTGGCTGTCAGAGCCGATGAGCGTCTTGCCGGGCTTGCCGAAGCGCTCCAGGTGAACCTGGTGGCAGATACCGTTGCCGGGACGGGAGAACCAGATACCGTGCTTCTTTGCAACAGAGCCGATGAAGCGGTGGTCGTCCGCATTCTCAAAGCCGCTCTGAAGCGTGTTGTGGTCTATGTAAGCTACGGAGCGCTCCGTCTTTACGCGGTCAACGCCCATTGCCTCAAACTGGAGGTAAGCCATTGTGCCCGTAGCGTCCTGCGTCAGGGTCTGGTCTATCCTGAGGCCTATTTCGGTTCCCCTGGTCATCTCGCCGTCAACGATATGCGCCTTGATTATCTTTTCTGTTAAAGTCAGTCCCATGTGTTCTGCTCCTTTGTTCGATTTGTCGTTCATGCGCAGGTCGTGTCGAAAACAACACAACATACAGATACATTTTTATTATATACCATAATGCCGAATCTGTCAAGAAATTCACAAAAAAATTTTGAACCGCCCCATTTTGCACAGACGGCACCAAAGTCCCCTACGGCATGAATTAAGCGACAAACAGGCTTCCGGTAACGAGAGGAGCCGGTTTTGTTTTCAGCTGAATGCATTCATTATTGTAAAGCCAAATATAATCATCAATCAAACGCTGCACCTGCTTAAAAGTATCAATCTTCAGGCGATAGATACATCCGGTTTTCAGAATAGAGAAAAATTTTTCAGCCAAGGCGTTGTCGTATGGGTTTACGCGTCTTGACAGGAGTCAAGAAAACAACGCTTTACAAAAATCTGCGGTAAAAGCAAAAAATAAATCTGCCAAAAGGTGGATTTATTTTTTGTGACATAAAATGGTTGATTTTGTCGGCGGTTTATGCTATAATGTAATAAATATGTAGCTTATCGCCCGGCAAACATGTTAAAAATCAGCAAGCCAACTGTTTGCGTTATAAATTGTGCATTATACAACCCAGTTTATCAGTTTTCTATATTATAATTTGATATAAGGAGAAAATTATATGATGCCTGAAATGATAGATAATATCAATAAAACGCTCAAAGATGATCTTTCAGCGGAAATAAAGAAAGGCAGCAAGGTGTCTGTCGCAGCGGCATGCTTTTCAATCTATGCGTTTCAGGAGTTAAAGGCAGCATTGACCGAAATTGATGAACTGCGTTTTATTTTTACATCTCCCACATTTACTACCGAGAAAGCAAAAAAGGAAAAGCGGGAATTCTACATACCGCGCCTTGACCGTGAGCGCAGTCTTTATGGCACTGAGTTTGAAGTCAAGCTGCGCAACGAACTTACCCAGAAAGCCATAGCAAAAGAATGCGCTGACTGGATACGCCGGAAAGTGAAATTTCGCTCCAATGTGACATCCGATCATATCCAGGGAATGATAAACGTTGACGATATCAATTACTATCCCGTTAATGGTTTTACTACTGTTGATCTTGGCTGTGAACGCGGCAATAACGCCTATGTCGGGATCATGAAGAACGGATCGCCCGTGTCTGAAATGATGCTCAGAAATTTCGACGCGCTCTGGAACGACAGCGCCAAAATGCAGGACGTTACCGACGTCGTAATTGACAACATAACTACCGCCTATAATGAAAATTCCCCGGAGTTCATTTACTTTGTTACCATATACAACATTTTCAGCGAGTATCTGCGTGTGATAAGCGAGGACGAGCTTCCAAACGAGGGAGTTGGACTCAAACAAAGCAAGATATGGTCCATGCTGTATAATTTCCAGAAGGACGCCGTACTTGCTATAATCAGCAAGCTGGAAAAATTTAACGGCTGTATTCTTGCGGACAGCGTAGGTCTTGGTAAGACATTCACCGCCCTTGCAGTAATAAAGTACTACCAGGAGCGCAACAAGAATGTGCTGGTTCTCTGCCCGAAAAAGCTCTCCAATAACTGGAACACATATAAGGATAACTATGTCAACAATCCCATTGCTTCCGACCGTCTGAATTACGCCGTACTGTACCATACTGACCTCAACCGCACAGGTGGTTTTTCAAACGGCATGGATCTCAGCCGTGTAAACTGGAGTAATTACGACCTAATAGTAATAGACGAGTCCCACAATTTCCGCAACGGCGGCAAGCCCTCTGACGGCGATGACGAAAAGGAAAACCGCTATCAGCGCCTGCTGAACAAAGTTATTCGCAGGGGCGTAAAGACTAAGGTGCTCATGCTGTCCGCAACGCCGGTAAACAACCGTTTCAACGACTTGAAAAACCAACTTGCGCTCGCTTACGAGGGTGATTCCGGCCTCATAAACGATAAGCTGGATACCAGGCGAACAATTGACGAGATATTCCGTGACGCGCAGAAAGCATTCAACACCTGGAGCAAGTGGGAACCTGCCGAGCGCACTACTGACAGCCTGCTGAAAATGCTCAGCTTTGATTTCTTCGAGCTGCTGGATTCCGTGACGATAGCGCGTTCACGCAAGCATATACAGAAATATTACGATACCGGCGATATCGGTTCTTTCCCGACGCGGCTGAAGCCTATTCCGCTTGCGCCGCCGCTCACCGACCTCAAAAAATCCGTTACATACAACGAAATTTTCAGTCAGCTATGTC
>CAKSEE010000057.1 GCA_934446455.1 uncultured Oscillospiraceae bacterium
CAACTGGGCTGTTCCCGGGACTGACGAAAAGGGCAGCGAGTTCCTTTACGCGTTCCACCGGAACGGCGGGGTGTTCCTTATGTCGTCGGACGGCAGGATAAAGGACTACGACCTGTCGAACGGCTTCAGGAGCATAATAAGCCTTAAGCTCAACAACTGCGTTGTAAACGGCGGCGTTGCGGACGAAAACGCGCTTGCAGAGGCGTTCTCCGTAATTGACGAGATGTTCGGCGAATCCTACCGCATAGGCATGAGGTACTTTAACCTTATATTCACCTGCGGCAGCACGGAGATCCAGTTTGAGATATCCAAGATAAACATAGGCAACATGAAAAAGGCGTACGACGTGCTTTCCTCGCACGAAATGCGCTTTGAGAACCACCAGATATACAACCAGGTGGTAACGCTCATGGTAAACTCCTTTACCAACGGCAAGGACGTAATGGAGTTCCTGCGCGAGATAAAGAGCCAGGGCGGCGAGGTAACGCTCGCACTCGACATCAACAAGCGCTACCGCTTCTGCGCTTACGGCAAGCAGTTCATGATACCCTCGAACATCACGAACGCGGACCTGCTCGAGATAGTGGGTGACGTTTACGCGCTTATCGAGGCGGGAATGTTCAACAACAGGGTGTTCGACTTCCCGTATGCGCCGGCGAGGTACAGCTTCGACCCCGAGGAGATTACTGCGGCTATACCCGCGCTTGGCACGGCGGCTGAGGTTGAAAAGGCGCTCTCGGCTATCTATGTGTGCGACCTTGGTCTTGACAAGATAGCGCTGCTTGGCGAAAACGGCAAGATAATCAAGATAGTTGACATAACCGCGCCCATAGCGGACGCTGACAAGGCGAAAACGCAGCGCTACGTGGTTCTGCGCGAGGGACTGCCCAAGCCCGGGTTCGCGGGCTTTGTGGAGTTTATCCTCATGGGCGTGGACAAGGGACTGCTGAGGGCGCTCTACTCCAGCACCGAGGAGCCGAACGTGTTGCTTCTCGACCAGATACCCTACTACTACAAGCCCGTGCCTACCATACGCCGCAAGGAGTTTGAGTTCCTGACGGGCGAGGTAAGGCGCATTGCGGGCATCAAGGAGCCGCGCGTCTACAAGAATTACTTCGCGCGGGACATTAACGCAAAGCTTTACGGTTACGGCGGCGTTTGCCCGTGCTGCGGCTACGAAACGGGCATTATCAACAGCTTCGTCGTAAAGAGCTTCTCTATAGGAATGCTCAACGGCGAAAAGGAGCAGAAATTCAACTTCGCGCTCTATCTGTGCTCCAACGATGCATACGCGGCTGGCGGCTGGATAATCGACGACATAAGCATAGGCGGCATGAACCCGTTCCTGTGGCTTGAAGAGATGGCTTCCATCGACTACATACCGCCCGAGTTCCTGTACTGCCGCATAAAGTACCACGCACAGATGACCTACGATATCTGCGAGGCTGTCGGCGAGGGCGCTTCCTCCAACAACGAGAACGTCTACGACGGCGCGGAGGAGGTACTTGACATAGTGCTTACCCCCATGATGGCTGCAAAGTGGTTCGAGGACAATGCAAAGTCGCTGCCCAAGAGCGAATGAGAAAAAAGCGCCGCATAATTACTGCGCAGGGCATTGCCTGAATATGCGGCGCTGCTAACTTGCCCACCCTGTCACGCGGCAGGGTGGGTGTTTTTCGCGCTATGGCGGGGATAATTAGAAGCAGGGAGGGGTTTTATGCTGCTTGAAGCAAGGGACGTTTCGTTCACATATCCGTCGGCGCAGCGGCCCGCGCTCGGGGGCGTTTCGCTTTCGGTGGAGCGCGGCGCGTTTGTTACGGTATGCGGCGCTTCGGGCTGCGGCAAGAGTACGCTGCTGCATATGCTGAAGCCCTGCCTTATGCCGCGCGGAGCGTTTTCGGGGAGCGTTCGCTTCTGCGGGGAGGACCTCGCGGCGCCCGACCCGCGCAGGGCTGCCGCAGAAATAGGCTTTGTCGCGCAGGATCCCGAGGCGTCGGTGGTGACGGACCGAGTGTGGCACGAGATAGCGTTCGGCGCGGAGAGCGTCGGCACGCCGCCCGACGAAATGCGCCGCCGCGTTGCGGAGTGCGCGGAGTATTTCGGGCTGGAGCGGCTGTTCGACAGGGAAACGGCGGGGCTTTCGGGCGGGGAGAAGCAGCTTGTGTCGCTTGCGGCGGCAGCGGCGCTCCACCCAAAGCTGCTGCTGCTTGACGAGCCTACGTCGCAGCTCGACCCGATAGCCGCGCGGAGCTTTATAGACGCGCTGGCGCGGCTCAACCGCGAGTTCGGCACGGCGGTGGTGATAACCGAGCACCGCCTTGAGGAGCTGCTGTGCATATCCGACAGCGTGGTGATAATGGAGCGCGGGCGCGTTATCGCAGATTGCCCCCCGCGCGAAATCGCTGAGGCGCTGCCCGAGGGACACGAGATGTCGCAGGCGCTGCCTGTCGCGGCAAGGCTTTACAGGCTTGGCGGCGGGAGGGGCGCAGCGCCGCTTACGGTGCGCGAGGGCGCGCAGAGCGCCGAGTGCCGCGCGGGTCTTGCGCTCTTACCGGAGAAAAAGCGCCGCGCGCGTGTAAAGGGAGAAGACCCCGTGCTGTCCGCAAGGGAGCTTTGGGTAAGCTACGGCAAGGGCGCGGACGCGCTGCGCTCTGCAAGCCTGTCGCTTATGCAGGGGGAAATTTACGCGCTGCTTGGCGGCAACGGCAGCGGCAAGACAACGCTGCTTAAGGCGCTCGCGGGGATTGTAAAGCCGCTCGGCGGGCGTGTAAAAACGTCAAAGGGCGCAAGGCTCGTGTATCTGCCGCAGGACCCGCTGGAGCTGCTGAGCGGCGACACGGCGCTCGGTGCGCTCGAGCGGCTGGGCGTAAAGCAGGGCGCGCGGGAGCTTCTTTGCGAGTGCGGCTTTTCGCAGGAGCTTTTCGGGCGGCACCCCGCGGACCTGTCGGGCGGGGAGCGGCAGCGGCTTGCGCTCTGCGGGCTTATCGCAGGGAATCCCGACGTGCTGTTGCTCGACGAGCCGACAAAGGGCATGGACGCCCCCGCAAAGGAGCGCTTCGCGCAGGAGCTGGAGCGGCTTGCGAAGCGCGGCTGCGCGGTGCTGTTCGTAACGCACGACGCGGATTTCGCGGAGCGCTGCGCGGACGCCTGCGGGCTGCTATTCGGCGGCGAGGTTACGTCTGAAGCGCCCGCGGACGAGTTCTTTACGGAAAACTATTTTTACACCACCCCGCTTTGCAGGCTGCGGCGGCTTGCAAAGGAATGAAAGGAGAGGCGCTATGACTGTGCCACAGAAGCTTGCGCTGCTGCGCGAAAAAATGCGCGCGCACGGCGTAAACGCGGTGATAGTAACAACGGAGGACTTCCACGGCTCGGAGTATGTCGGTGAGCATTTCAAGCTGCGCGAGTACCTGTCGGGCTTCGACGGCTCTGCGGGAACGCTTGCGGTAACGGAGCGCGGCGCGGCGCTGTGGACGGACGGGCGCTACTTTTTACAGGCGGGGCGCCGGCTTTCGGGCAGCGGTATCGCGCTTATGAAGCAGGGCGAAAAGGGCGTGCCGAAGCTTTCGGAGTATCTTGCGGACGAGCTTTGCGAGGGGCAGACCGCCGCCGCGGACGGCAGGACGCTCTCCCTGCGCGAGGCGCGCGTTATAGAGAAAGCGCTTGCGAAAAAGGGTGCAAAGCTGCGCCTTGACGAGGATATTGCGGGAGAAGCATGGAGCGGCCGCCCGCCGCTTTCCGCAAGCCCCGTGTGGGAGCTTTCCGCCCGTTATGCCGGCGAGAGCCGCGCAAGCAAGCTGAGCCGCCTGCGCGGGGAGCTTACGCGGCTCGGCGCGGACGTTTTCGCGGTTTCCGCGCTCGACGAGATAGCGTGGACGCTCAATCTGCGCGGCGGGGACGTTGCGTACAACCCCGTGTTTCTGGCGTATATGCTGCTCGACGGCGAGAGCGCGCGGCTTTTCGCGCAGGAAAGCGCGTTTTCCGCGGAAATAAGGGGAGCGCTCGAAAGGGACGGCGTGGAGCTTTTGCCGTACGGCGGGTTTTACGCGGCGCTTTCGGGGCTGTCAGGCAAGCGTGTGCTGCTCGACCCCGAGTGCGCGAATACGCTCATGGCGCGCTCGCTACCGCAGGACGCAGAGCTTATCGAAGCGCAAAGCCCCGTGCAGCTTATGAAAGCGCGCAAGAACGAGGCTGAAATAAACGGCGAGCGCGCCGCGCACATAAAGGACGGCGCTGCGGTAACGCGGTTTATCTACTGGCTGAAGCACAATGTCGCCGAGGGCGGCATAACAGAGCTTAGCGCCGCGCGGAAGCTCGAGGAGCTGCGGCGCGCGCAGGACGGCTACCTTGGCGAGAGCTTCGCGCCGATAATCGGCTACGGGGCGCATGGCGCTATAGTCCACTATTCTGCGGACGAGCAGACGAACGCGCAGCTGCTGCCGCGCGGGCTTGTGCTGTGCGACACGGGCGGGCACTACCGCGGGGGAACGACCGACATCACGCGCACCGTGGCGCTCGGCGAGCTTACGGACGAGGAGAAGCGGTGCTTTACGCTGGTGCTTGCGGGACATCTGGAGCTTGCGGCGGCTGTGTTCCCGAAGGGCGTGCGGGGCGCGAATCTCGACTACGCCGCGCGCGAGCCGCTGTGGCGCGCGGGGCTTGACTTCAACCACGGCACGGGACACGGCGTGGGGCATATCCTCAACGTACACGAGGGCCCGCAGCGCATAAGTTGGCGCATTTCCGACGGCGTTCAGGGCGCGCCGCTCGAGGCGGGCATGATAACGTCCGACGAGCCGGGCGTGTATATCGAGGGGAAGTTCGGCGTGCGGCACGAGAACCTTGTGCTGTGCAAGGAGCGCGAGAACACGCGCTTCGGCAGCTTCCTGTGCTTCGAGGCGCTAACGCTCGTCCCGTTCGACCTTGACGCGGTGGACGCCGCGCTTCTCACCGAGCGCGAGCGCGGGCTGCTCAACAGCTACCACGAGCGCGTTTACAGGGAGATTTCGGGGCTGCTGCCCGAAAACGAGCGCGAGTGGCTCAAAAGGGCTACGGCGGCAATATAACAATATATTACGCGACCCCCGGGAATGCGGTTCTCGGGGGTATTCTGCGCGATAATAGCGAAAATTCACGGCATTATCCCCGCCTGTCCGCATATATTATAGTGGGCTTCCAAAGTATCTTGAAAGGAAAAAGTTAATCTTGTCTAATTTGCCGATTGACAAGCTCGCCCGTATAGTATATAGTAGTAATAGCGAAAGTTTTACAATGCTAACTTGACATCAGATAAAATATAACGCGCGATATGCGCAAAAGGAGACATATATGACGCTTGCGGAAATGCCCTCGGGACAGGGCGGGGTAATAAAGACGGTAGGCGGCGAGGGCGCTTTGCGGCGCAGGCTGCTGGACATGGGGCTTACGCCGAAAACGCACGTGGAGGTTCGCAAGAGGGCGCCGATGGGCGACCCGATAGAGCTTTTTCTGCGGGGTTACTCGCTTACGATAAGGCTTGACGACGCGGCAAAAATAGAGCTTGAAGAAGCCGGCGCAGGGGGAGCAAAGTAAATGGCATACAGAATAGCCCTTGCGGGAAATCAGAACTGCGGTAAGACCACGCTCTTCAACTGCCTGACGGGCAGCCGCCAGCATGTCGGCAACTTCCCCGGCGTTACGGTGGAGCAGAAAAGCGGCGCGATACGCTCATGGCGCGAGGCGGAGCTTGTCGATCTGCCCGGAATATACTCGCTTTCGCCCTACACCTCGGAGGAGGTGGTAACGCGCGATTTCCTGCTGAATGAAAAGCCCGACGCGATAATAAACATAATAGACGCGACAAGCCCCGAGCGCAGCCTGTACCTTACACTGCAAATGCGCGAGCTTGACATACCCATGGTAATTGCCCTAAACATGATGGACGAGGTTCGTGCGAGCGGCAACTCAATAAACGTTGAGAAGCTTGCGGAGCTTCTCAAAATGCCCGTTATCCCCATTTCAGCGGCAAAGAACGAGGGACTCGGCTGTCTTGTTGAAACGGTAAAGGGTATTGTCGAGTCAAAGCAGCCGCCCGAGCGGCTCGACTTCTGCGGGGGAGCCGTACATAAGGCTGTGCATTCCATACGGCATATTATCGAGCCCAAGGCGTGCGCGCAGCATATTCCCGCAAGATTTGCCGCGACAAAGCTTGTAGAGGGCGACAGCATAATGCAGCAGCGGCTTGGTCTTACCGAAAATGAAGAGGTAATAATAAGCTGCATCGTCGAGGATATGGAGCAGGCGCTCGGCACCGACAGGGAGGCGGCGCTTGCTGATATGCGCTACAGCTTTATTGAGAGCGTGTGCGCGCGGTGCGTTACAAAGCACAGCGAGAGCAGGGAGCAGCTGCGCTCGGAGAAAATCGACAGCGTGCTTACCAACCGTTTTCTGGCGATACCGATATTTATAGTAATAATGCTGCTTATATTCGTGCTGACGTTTACGGTGATAGGCGCGCCGCTTCAGGACCTGCTCGACCGCGTGATAAAGCTCGGCACGAACGCGCTCGGCGGGCTGCTTGAAAGCCTTGACGTGAGCGGGTGGGTGGTATCTCTCGTGACGGACGGCATATGCGCGGGAGTTGGCAGCGTGCTGTCGTTCCTGCCGATAATACTGCTTCTGTTCTTCTTCCTGTCAATGCTTGAGGACAGCGGATACATGGCGCGCGCGGCGTTCGTTATGGACAGACTGCTGCGAAAGCTGGGGCTTTCGGGCAGGTCGTTCGTGCCTATGCTCATAGGCTTCGGGTGCAGCGTGCCTGCGATAATGTCCTCGCGCACGCTCTCAAGCGAACGCGACAGGCGGCTTACGGTGCTTATAACGCCGTTTATGTCCTGCGGGGCAAAGCTGCCGATATACGCCATGATAACGGCGGCGTTCTTCCCGAAAACCGCGCCGCTTGTGCTTACGGGGCTATATGTCGCGGGAATTGCGGCGGCGGTGATAACGGGGCTTTTCATGAAAAAGACGTTTATGCGCGGTGAAAGCGTGCCGTTTGTGATGGAACTGCCCGCGTACCGCATACCGTCGCTGCGCAGCGTACTTACGCTTATGTGGGAGAAGGCGAAGGACTTTATCGTAAAGGCGTTTACGGTGATTTTTGCGGCAAGCATTGTGATATGGGTGCTGCAAAGCTTCAACACAAGCTTCGACCCCGTATCTGACAGCTCGCAGAGCATTCTCGCGGCGATAGGCTCGGCGGTGGCGCCGATATTCAGACCGCTGGGTTTCGGCGACTGGCGCGCTTCCACGGCGCTCATCACGGGAGTTACCGCAAAGGAGTCGGTGGTGAGCACGCTTACGGTGCTTACGTCCTCTGCAACCGACGAGGCGCTCTCTGCGGCGCTCGGCGGGATATTCACGCCGCTTTCGGCGATGTCGTTCCTTGTGTTCACGCTGCTTTATATGCCGTGCGTTGCGGCGTTTGCGGCGATGAAGCGCGAGCTGGGGCTTAAGTACGCGCTGTTCAGCGTGGGGTATGAAACGCTGTTTGCGTATGTCGCGGCGCTGCTTGTGTATCAGGTGGGAAGCCTGTTCGTGTGACGCGCTCTGCCGCGGGAAAGGGAGCTTATGACGATAGCGGATCTGGCGGTGCTTGCAGCGGTGACGGCTGTGCCGTTCACGGTGAGATATATTGCGCACAAACACTCGCGCAGAAAGCGCGGGGCAGGCGGGTGCGCGGGCTGTGCGGGCTGCGGCTGTTCCTGCGGGCATTGCGATTCATGCTGCCGTGCGGAAAACAAAACGCAAATACAGGCAAAAACGCGAAAGGGAGAAAATGGACGATAAGGGAGCGGTTGTGGCAATTCACCAAAAAGCCGCCCTACAGCAGCAAATACGGACAGCAATGTGCTGAAAAAATGCGAAGGCTGTTGACAAAGGCAGGCTGTTGTGATATCATATCCTTTGCTGAATATATAGTCATCGGAGAACTTTCCGCCGCAGCGGAAAAGTTGAAAAGATGTCGAGTGCGCTCGGTACGGAAACGTTTCGGGCGCAATTTTTATCGGAGGTAAAAATGGAGATAAAACTTTCGGACAAGTTTACCACGGGCAGACTGCTGCGTTTTATCCTGCCGTCTGTGTGCATGATGGTGTTCATTTCAATATATGGCGTGGTGGACGGGCTTTTCGTGTCGAACTTTGCGGGCAAAACGCAGTTCGCGGCGCTCAACCTTATCATGCCCGCGCTTATGCTGCCCGGAACGCTCGGCTTTATGATGGGCACGGGCGGCAGCGCGCTGGTTGCAAAAACGCTCGGGCAGGGCGAGCACGAGCGCGCCAACAGCTACTTTTCGCTTATGATATACACGACCCTTATCGGCGGCATAGTGCTTGCTGTCCCCATGATAATTTTTATTAAGCCGATTGCGGTGCTTCTCGGCGCGGACGAAACCATGGTGGATTACTGCGCGGACTACGGCAGGATAATTCTGCTTGCGCTGCCTGCGTTCATGCTGCAAAACGCGTTTCAGAGCTTTCTTGCAACGGCGCAGAAGCCCAAGCTCGGGCTTCTGTGCACAGTAATTGCGGGCTGCACCAACATTGTGCTTGACGCGCTTTTCGTAGGGCTGTTCAGGTGGTCGCTGCAGGGCGCGGCGGCGGCTACGGTAATAAGCCAGCTTGTGGGCGGCGTAGTGCCGTTTATATATTTCGTGCGCAAGAACGACAGCCTGCTGCGGCTCGGCAAAACCCGCTTCTACGGCAGGGCGCTCTTTCAGGCGAGCACAAACGGCCTGTCGGAGCTTATGACGAACGTTTCCATGTCGCTTGTGAACATGGTATACAACTACCGCCTTATGGAAATGCTCGGCGAGGACGGCGTTGCGGCATACGGCGTTATCATGTATGTAAACTTCATCTTCATATCCATCTTCATCGGCTATTCGGTGGGAAGCGCGCCGATAATCGGCTACAACTACGGCGCGGAGAACCGCACGGAGCTTCAGGGGCTGCTTAAAAAGTCGCTTGCGATAGTTGGCATAGCGGGGCTGTCGCTCACCGCTCTGGCGGAGCTTCTCGCGTATCCGCTCACCATGCTGTTCGCGGGGTACGACGCGGACTTCTTTGCGCTTACGCTGCACGCGTTCAGGCTCTATTCGCTGCAGTTCCTGCTGTGCGGATTCAATATTTTCGCGTCGTCGTTCTTCACGGCGCTCAACAACGGTCCCGTATCGGCGGCTATCTCGTTCTTACGGACGCTTGTGTTCCAGCTTGCGGCGCTGCTTATTCTGCCCGAGCTTATCGGCAGCGACGGCATATGGCTGGCGATAGGCACGGCGGAGCTTTGCTCGCTCGCGGTGTCGGCGGCGTTCATCATCGGCAAGAGAAAGAAGTACGGGTATTTTCCGACGGCGGAAAAGGCGCCGCTCTGAGCGGTATCGGCGTGCCGAGAGGCGTGCAGGCTCGAAATAAAATGCTCCCCGAATGCTGTTCGGGGAGCATTTTATTCGGCGGGGCTTATTACTCCGCCGACAAGCGTGCAGCGGCTGCCCACGTCAAGCCCGAGCCTGTACAGAAGCGCGTCCGCGACCGTTACGGTAAGCGCTCCGTCCTCGCCGCGCAGAACAACGACGTCCGTGCGCTCCTCGCCCTCGGGCAGACCCTCGCACCCGAAATCGGGCTCAATGATACTTTCTATGGTGTATACCATTAGCATAACCTCGCAATACAAACGTTTTCGGTTCCTGCTGCGAGCCGTTGCCGACGCGCTGTCGGATAAAGCGCCACGCCGCCCGCGTGCAACCACTGCCGTAACAGCGCGCCGAGGCACTCGGCTCAGTATATGGGCAGCTGCGCGCCGTCGCGCAGGAATACGGGTATCACGTCTATCGGCGCGGGGACTGTCACGCGCTGACCGCCGCTGTAGATTGCATGCGTGTTCGCGTCCTCCCATTGCGCGCCGGCGGGAAGCCATATGGTGCGCTCGGTGACGCCCGCCTCGGCAACGGGCGCTACAAGCAGCTTGTCGCCGAACATATATTCGTCCGCGCATTCGCACGCCTGCCTGTCCTGCGGGAAGTCGTAGAACAGCGGGCGCATTATGGGCGTGCCGTTTTCGGCGGTCTTGCGCATACATTCGCGGATATAGCCGCGCAGATTCTCGCGCACGAAAAGGAACTTTCTGAGTATCTCGTAGTTGTCCTCGCCGAAGCTCCACACCTCGTTGTCCTGCCCGCTTGTGAGCTGGCGCACGCCGTTTATGAACTCCTCTTCGCGCTCGTACCACGGGCTGCGCTCGCCGTGCATTCTGAATACGGGGCAGAAGCAGCCCCACTCGAACCACCTTACAAGCAGCTCGCGGAAAGCGGGGCTTGTAATCTCGCCGCCAACGAAGCCGCCTATGTCGCTCGTCCACCACGGTATGCCCGCCATCGCCATTGAAAGCCCTGCGGTTATCTGCTCGCGCATTGAGCGGAACGAGGAGTAAATGTCGCCGCTCCATGTGAGCGCGCCGTATTTCTGGCTGCCCGCCCACGCGCAGCGCACAAGGCTAAGCACGTCTTTCTCGCCCGAGGCGCGCAGGCCGTCGTAAAAGCCCTTTGCATAGCCCACGGGGTAGATGTTGGTGCACTGCACCGCAGGACCTGCGTAGTAGCGGTAGTTGTCAAAGTCGTAGGGTCCGTATTCGGGCTCCGCCTCGTCCAGCCAGTAGCAGCGAATGCCGTACTGCCCGTAGTTTTCGCGGCACTTCTCCCAGACGTAGCGCTGCGCCGCGGGGTTCGTTGCGTCGTAGAACGTGGTGTTGCCCATCCACGTCATGTGTATCGCGTTCGAGCGGTCAGCGGTTACAAGCAGCCCCTTGTCGCTCATCTCGCCGAAGTTCTCGCTCTTTTCGTCGATAGTCGGCCATACGGACACGACGGTTTCCACGCCGAGCTCCTTAAGCTCGCGCACCATTGCGGCGGGGTCGGGCCAGTCGCGCGGCTCAAACTTAAAGTCGCCCTGCCGCGTCCAGTGGAAAAAGTCCACAACGATAGCGTCAAGCGGCAGCCCGCGCCTTTTGTGCTCGCGCGCTACTGCGAGAAGCTCGTCCTGCGTGCGGTAGCGCAGCTTGCACTGCCAGTAGCCCAGCCCGAATTCGGGCATCATGGGGCTTCTGCCCGTGGCGAGGGTGTACTGCGCCATTATCTGCGCTGGGGTGTCGCCTGCGGTTATAAAGTAGTCGAGCTTTTTGGTGCTTACCGCTTTGAACTCGGTGACGTTGTTTGCGAAAACCGCCGTTCCGACTGCGGGGTTGTTCCACAAAAAGCCGTACCCGCGCGAGGAAATGAAGAACGGTACGCTCGCCTGACTGTTCCTGTGGCAAAGCTCCAGCGAGCAGCCCTTTTTGTCGAGCCTGCCGTCCTGATACTGCCCCATGCCGAATATCATTTCACCGTCGTACGCCTCAAAGCGCGCCGCAAGGGAAAAGTCGCTCGTGCCGATTATCGGCTTTAGCTCGCGGGCTTCAATGCGAAGCGGCGCGCAGTAGCGGTTTATGCGGTCGCGGTTGCGCCAGTATTCCTCCGTCAGCACCTCGCCGCGGCTGTTTAAGAAGCGCAGCCAGCCCTCGTGCGTGATATGCACGGTAAGCGCGCCGTTCGTCACGCGGTATTCGGTCGCAGTCTGATGATACTGCGCGTACTTCTCGCCCTTGTACCATGGGTCGGTAACGTCTGTTTCAGCGCTCTCAAAGCGAATGTCGGTCTGCGGCACGGGCTCGGTGAGCGCCCAGTCGTTTCCGTCCATGGCAGGGGTCGCGGTCATTCTCACGCGGAACGAGTTTTCGCCCCACGGGTCTATCCAAAGCTGTCTTGTGCCGCTGGCAATAATCACGCGGCTGTTTTCGCGGTAAACTCTCATGTTGTCCTTGTATGATATAGTTAAGCCCATATCATATCCTTTCATAAGATTTACGCTCATCTCCGAAGCAAGGGAAAA
>CAKSEE010000058.1 GCA_934446455.1 uncultured Oscillospiraceae bacterium
CGTGGTGTAGAGCGATATAAGCCCCTCGTTCCCCGCGTCGATAAGGTAGTAGCAGCCCACGATCTTTGCCTTGCAGCTGTCGTTGGTGTCGGTAAGCTCCGCATAGCTGCCGTAGTTGCCCGAAAGCACGCCCTCCACCATCATGCCTGCCTTGTAGTCCGTGTGGCGCAGGTCGTCGTAGCTGTAGGGCGTTTTTGCCCGGTCCGCAAGCTCCGCCGAGAAAATTACGATAGTAACAATGCCGATGATAATGAAGCCTATCGACGAAATAAGCTGTCTTAAACCTCCGAAAAATCTCATAAAAAATTCTCCCTTTATTGTGCTGCCTTATGGCAGAAAAACCACACGCCTGAGCCTGCAAGGCTTCCCGCAAGCTCATTAAAGCCCGTAAGCGCGCTTAAGCCCTCGCACAGGGCAAGCATCTGCGCAGCAAGTTCGCGCGCATCTTCACGCTGCGCGGGACGAGGGACGTAAAATTCCAGCGTGTCCGCGCCGAGCAGCGCGGGGACGGCGCCGTATTTCTCCCGCCACAGCTCCAGCGTCTGCGAAACCTCTCGCTCGTCCGCGCCGCTGAAAAGCCCCAGCGCCGCAACACGGCGCGCCATATCCCCGCATGGAAGCTTTGCCAGCAGCAGCGGGCTTACTCCGCCTGCCGCGCTCCTTACCGTCACGAATCTTGTAAGCGGCACTCCCTGCGGGATATCCCCCGCGCATTCCGCTTCCTTCAGGCGCTCGCCGAGTCTGCTTTCAAAGGCGCTTTCCTCCCTGCGACGCCCTGCGGTTCCGCTTAAAACAACAAGCATTTCGGGCGAAGCCTTTATCAGCAGGGGGACGTACCCCTGCGCGTTTCCCTCCTCCAGCGCCTGCGAGTACGCCTTCAGAAAAGCCTGTTCCCCGCGCATTATGCCGAAATACGCGCACCTGCATTCCAACGCGCGGCCCGCAAAGGCTGCAAGCGAGTTTAAGCGCGTGCATTCAAGGGCGTTTACCGAAACCCGCACAGGCAGGTATCTGTCTGAGCGCGGCAGAAAGACCGTCATCTCCGTTGAAAGCCCGTCGGTGGCGATAATGGCGGGCAGCGCCCCCATAGCCTTTTCATAGCGCTCCGCCGCCTTCGGGCGGGGAATTTCGGGCAGCTCCTCCCGCACGAGGGTCTGCACCGATTCGTTTATCCCATATATGCGGTTAAACTGCGCAATAACAAGCTGCGCGTTGGCTTTAAGCGCGCCTGCCAGCCGCGCCGCGGGCGTTTTTCCATGGCAGTCGCAGAATATCACGGGCTGAAGCACTCTGCCTAGGTCCTGCGCGCATTCTCCTGCGCGGGAGAATACCTGCGCGGCAGTTTTAAGCGGCAGCACGCCAAGGTTTATACACGGGCAGCCCAGAAGCTCCTCCACCTCTGCCGCGGGGAAATAAAGCCCCATACCCGTGGTTACGCGTGAAAGCAGCAGCTCCCTGAAGCCCTCCGCGCGCACAAGAGCGTCTGCGGGACGGCTTACCGAGTAATAGCCGTTTTCATCGGGGATATACACGCGCGTAAGCGCTGCGGGGTCGTGGCAGAGTATCAGCGGCTGCGCGCCGTAGCGCTCCGCGGCGCGCCCTGCGGCTTCAATGACAGCCTGCGGCACAGGCGGCTCTCCATCCTGCGTGAACAGGGCGGTAAGCTCCTGCACGGCGCTCTCAAAGTCGTCCGCGGTGTAGTTTACAGCGCACACAAGCGCCGAACACAGCTCCTCCGCAAACGCGCTTACGCTGCCAAGCGCCGCCTCCGTACCGTCGATAATCATCAGCGGCACGCCGCCCGAGTCCTGCGCCTCTTCCGCGATTTCCGCATATTCCTGCGCCGCGTCCTCGCTGCCGATACTGCCGCAGGTAAAGCCCAGCAGTTCCTCAGCGGCTTCCTCAAAGAAAACCTGCCGCGAAAACTCGCTGGTGCGCAGGTCGAAGCGGATAAACGCCCGCGTTATCTTTGAAGCGAGCCTTGTGTAGTAGTCCTCAGTGAACGGCATGAAAAGATACGCCTCGTCCTGAAACTCCCCGCTTTCGCAGCGTTCCCTGCCGAAGTATTCCTCCGCGCACACGTCAACGTCGTTCGGGAAGCCCTCGTCGCCGAAACAATAGTAAGCGTCCACAAAATCGCGGTAGTCATCTGCAATGAGCGTGTCGAAAAGCGCGCCGTCGTAGCGTTTCTGAATGAACTCGCGCAGATCCGTGCGCGTGCCGTCCTTAACCCCCTGCACCACCTCGGGAAAGCGCTCTGTCAGCTCCTCGGAGCAGATGTCGCTTTCAATGCACCAGCGCAGGAATATCGCCATATGGCTCAGCGCGTTTATTTCATCTGCCGCAAGCCCCTTTTTGCGTATGGAAGCCGCGTGTACGCACGCCCTGTCGAGCATTGCGTCCCAGAAGCCGTCCTGCTCGGGCGTGTAATCCTGCGGCACGGCGCTCGGGCGGTCAATGTCCACTATCCTGTTGAACGCCGCCCCGCCAAGTTTCTCCAGAAGCTCTGCGGCGCTGTTGTCGACCTTGTATATCATTTCCTCGCGGTAGATCGGCACCACCTCGAAAAACTCCACGCTTTCACCGCTCGGCAGGGCGCACACGCGCGCCTCCCCGGGCAGCCAGTCGGGGTCCAGCAGCATTGTTGCGGACAGCCGTGTGTTCTCCGCAAAGGTTTCGCGGTTGTCAACGGTGTGGCTGCGCCCAAGCCACGAATCACAGCTTACGGGCAGCCGCCCGAGGTTCTTAAGCACGATGAGCGGCCAGTTCCATTCCTCCGCGGATTCGCCCACCTTCCACTCGGGCGGCAGGCGCATTATAAGCTCTATGCGCGAGGGCTGGTCTGCGTACTGCTCGGGAATATCCATCGCGCGCGAGCCCATGCCGAATGTAACAAGCGTGTAGTATCTGCGGTTTTCCGCAGGCGGTATAACGCAGATGTCAATGTAAATATCGGGTGCGCTGAGCTCCCTGTAAACCGACGGAAACTCACCGAAATGCTCCTTGATATGGTCCTCAAGCGCGTCTGCGTCGTCGTCCTCGTAAAAGTCGCCGCCCTCCTCCTCGCACTCCTCGTCCCCGAAAAGCTCGTCCTCTATCGTCTGCATATAAGCGTCGCAGTCCTCAAGGCAGCCCTCGGGCGGGTTGAGTATCATGCAGCGCGAAAAGCACGTCCGTGCGCGCTCAAGAATATTCAGGCGCAGGCCGCTGTCGCCGTCGCACTCCTCGTCGTCAGCGGCGTTCACCAGCGCATAGCCAAGGCAATACTGCCAGCGCCAGTTGTTCTCCTGCCGCGCGCGCAGCCCCTCAAGCACGGCTATCGCTTTCTTGAACTCGCCCGTGCTGTTGTAAGCGGTGGCAAGCTGCAGCAGAATATCGTCGTCAACATCTGCTTCAGGCAGCGCAAGAACAGCGTCGATTATCCGCCCGTACTCGCCGTTTTCGCCCCACGCCGCTATGCGCTTAAGCAATTCGTCCTTGTTCATCAATGCTCCTTTATGCCATGGAATGCCGCATACGCGGCGGGAATACTCAGTCGTCCGCGCGGTTTGCCTTGCAGCAGAATTCCTCGGCGGTAAGCTTAAGTATAACAACGCTGTTAAGCATCTGCTCGGAATACTTCTGCTCCGTGCGGGTGTTCATGTATTTTCTTGTGATGCGGTTAAGCCCCGTCAGCTTGTCTATGCCGTTTATTATGTCTATCGTACCCGTGCCCGTTATGCACTCATAGTGCGCGGTGCAGGTGCAGGCGATGTCCCCCTGCGCTATATCTATAAGGCGGTCTATCTCGAACGCCGCATTGTTGTTCTCCTTGATAAGGTCTATCTTCTTGCCCTTTGCCGCGCAGTGAAAGTACAGCTCAAGGTGGTCGCTGTCAAGGTCGTAGCCGAAGCACATCGGTATGATGTAGGGAAAATCTCCGTTGAACAGCGCCAGACGGCACACCTGCGCGCGTGAGAGTATCTGTTCTATCTCGTTTATGTCGGTTATCTCGCGTTCCGCTCTTCTCATTCCCATAGTATAATGCCTCCCCATATATGTCGTGCGGGAAAATTCCCGTATAAAACAACCACCCGCAAACCATTCGATTCGCGGGCGGAATCCCTTACGGGAAATCAAGCTGTTTCGTTTGCCTTCTTGGCAAGCTGGCTCTTGAGGCGGGCTGCCTTGTTCTTGTGGATAAGACCCTTGCCCGCTGCCTTGTCAACGGTAACTACCGCTGTCTTAACAGCTGCTGCGTCAGCGCCCTCTGCACGTGCCTTCTTGAGTACGGTCTTGAACTCGGACTTTGCAGCCTTGTTAGCGTCGTTTCTCTTCTTGGCAACGAGAACTCTCTTCTTGGCGGATTTGATATTCGGCATTTGTTTTCACCTCCGTATCGGTTTTCGGGGGAATCGTTCCGTTTTCGGATTTATTTATTTTCACCAAAAACGCAGCGCGTCATCACGGTATTATTGTGACCCCGATTCATTTTTTCTCATAATACACTTAATTATAGCACACGCATATCAAAATTGCAAGGGGTTTTTGAAATTTTTTTCCGAATACGCTTACAAAGGCGCGTTTTGCCGCGCTTGTACGGCTTATCTGCGCGGTTCAGTCCTCGCCGAGCTTAAGCGCCTTGTTGATATTTATGCGCCTGATAATCCCGCCGAGCACCGCGAAGCCCCCCGCGAGCATTATCGCTATGATAACGTACATCTTTATATAGTCGCCCGGGTCGCCGCGCACGATGAAGGGCGGCACCTGGTCCGCAGCGCCGTACATGGTGCGGAAAAGCGGCACGAAGATATCACTTGCCATGCCCCCCACGACAAATCCCGCCGCAATTGAAGCGACAGACACCAGCAGCTGCTCGTATCCGAGCGTTGCTATTATCTCCCTGAACGTAACGCCCATAGCGCGCAGCACGCCGAATTGCAGCGTGCGCGAGCGAATGGATATCACCCAGTAGATAAGGAAGCCTATAAGGCTCATAAGCATTATTACAACAAATCCCAGCGTAAGCGCGCCGTTCATGCCCTGAAGCTCCGGGTCGGTCTTTTCCTCTATAAGCAGCTGCGAAGCGTCCGTAAGCCGCTGAAGCTTCATGTTCTTTTCGGCAATGTCCGCGTAAAGCTGCTCGCTCGTAGCGCCGTCCGCCATTTTCAGCCATACCTCGTAGGGCTCAAGCTCTGTAAGCTTGCGGATATAGTTGTAGTTTGCGATTATGTGGTCGGTGAGAACGAGCGCGCCGTTTATTTCCTCGGTCTGCGTGGGATTTACAGCGGGCCAGTAGTCCACAAAGGCTATTATGGTGAGGTCTATGCTGTCGTTGCCGCCCCAGCGCACGGTAACGGTGTCGCCCAGCTGATAGCCCTTTTCCTCAAGCGAGCGGCTCGCAAGCGCGCCCGAGCGGCAGTCGACGAGGGCTGCGCAGTAGTTCCACCAGTGGACGGGCAGCAGGTCGCTCCTGAACCACGCCGTCTGCGAGAACCTGCCCGGCTCTATCGCCATAAGCTCCGCAGACTGCTGCCGCTCCCCGTTCACCGCAAGGGAGACGTCCGTGCGCAGCACCCTGGTCGCGCACTCCACGCCCGAAAGGCCCTCATACTGCGAGAAATCGGGCTCTATGTAGCCGCTGTCGTCCTCGCTGCTTTCGGTGTGCCAGAACGCTCTCAGCACAATGTCCGCGCCCGTGGAGTAGTAAATGCGGTCGGAGCGCGAGTTGTTTATCGCACGCGCGGTGTTCGCGGAGAATATCCCAAGTCCGAACGTTATAACAAGGAACAGCATGAGGAAGCGCTCCCTGCCACCCTGCGAGCGTGCAACGGAGGTAATCGCGACATACTGCGGCACCGACCAGAACCTGCGCCCGAGGTGGTACACAAGCCGCAGCAGGTAGGGGTAAAGCCTGATGAACAGCAGCCCCGCGCCCATGATGAATATAGCCGCGAAAATAAAGTACCGCGGGTTTATGCTGCCGTCAGAAGTGTATGTGCCGTCCGCAAACAGCCTGTTTATGCTTCGCGAGGCGAAATACCACCACACAAGCGAGCCGCCAAGAAGCAGCACGTCCGCGCCGAACTTCTCCCATAGCGCCATTTTAACAACGCGCGCCTTGCTCTGCTTGTATTTTACAATGGTGAGCTTTGACGCGGGGATAATCGGCAGCATGGTCGTTACAAAGAAAATTACCACCGCCAGCAGCGCGTACGCGAACGCTCCCCATGAGAGCTTTGCCGCAAGCCCCGCGCGGTTCACAAACTCCAGAAAACCGTTGGACACGCCGAGGAAGCGGCACAGCACAAGTCCTATAAACGGCGCGATAATGAGCGTTGCAAGCCCCAGCACGCCCGTTTCCATTGCGTATATGCCGAATATCTGCCGCGAGGAAGCGCCGCGGCTTTTAAGCACGGCTATCTCATTCTTTTCCTGCTCCACATTAAGCTGCGACACCATGAAAAGGTAGAACGCAAGCATGATAAGCGAGGGTATCTGCAATATCCAGAGCATCTGCCGCAGCTTATCCGCGCGCACGGCGTACTCCGTCAGAATGTCGTAAACGCCCATGCTGAACGAATAGCCGTTCGCAGGGTATATCTCAAAGTCCTGCGCTATCGCCGCTGTTATCCTGTCAAGCGCGTTGAGATCCATTTTCTGATAGTCGAACGCGCAGCGGAACGTCACTTCGCTCAGCATTGTAACGCCCGTTTCCATATAGTCGTTCACAAAAAGGTCGTAGTCCATGAACAGCGCGTTAAGGTAGGAGTCGAACGTTTCGCTCCAGTAGGTGTCCTTTTCGTCCTTCTGCTCAAAAACGCCCACTATCGTCACGGACAGCGGCTCTGACTGCGTGTAGAAGCTGTTCTGTATGCTGTAGGTGCGCCCGCACACCGCGCCGAGATATTTTAGCGCCTCTGCGTCGCAGATGACCTCGTAGCTGCCGTCTGCCGCGCGCCCCGCGCTGAACATTCTGCCCTCGGTTATGGTTATGTGGTCCTCGATATCAGTCATAGCCATAACCTTGCTGCGCGTGCTCACTCCGCTCATAAAATACTGGAACTCGTCGAGCAGTATCATCTTCTTGTTGGCGCTCGGCATATCAATATGCGCGGTGCGCTGCGCGGAAAGCTGCGAGAGCGTATCAACGGCAGCCATGCGCTCCTCGTCCGACAGGCGCAGCCCGAGCGTGCGCGAAGCGACGTATTCGCCGGGATAAAGCCCCGTTTCCTGCTGATACGCCTGCATATCCTTGATAAGTATGCGCTGCAGGGAGGAGTCCATGTACACGGGGACGGTACTCATCATTCCCGCCGCCATCAGGAAGCCTATGAAAAGGCACAGCACCATAACGCGGGTGTTGAGCATTTTTCTGAATAGAAGGGTAAGCAATTCGTATACCTCCGTTTAGCGTCAGCGAACGACTACCTTGTCGCCTGCGCTCAGCCCGCTCACTATTTCCACCTCGGTGGCGTTCTCTATGCCCGTTACGATGTCCACCTCGCGCTTGTTTTCGTTCTCGTCAAGCACAAACACGTACTTTCTGTCGCCGTCGGAGCGCACAAGGTTCTTTGAAATTACGACAGCGTTCTCGCTCACATCATAAACGGCGGTTATGTCCGCAAGCTCTCCCACGGTAAGCACAGGCGGCTGCCCGTCGGTAAACTCGCAGAAAATGGACTCGGTGTCCGCGGCAAGCCCGGGGTAATCGTCGTAAAGCCCCTCAGTCACGGCGGTGGGCGTTTTGGAAACGTAACCCGCGTAGTCCACGCCGCCTATGGTTATCGTAACGTCCTTGCCAAGCCGGAAATCCTTGAGGGAATTTGACGTGTACTTTACAAAGAGGTTATCGGGGTCCACCACTTTAACAACGGTCTTGTAGGCGGTAACGGTGGAACCGGGGTTTATTTCAGCGGTGAAGCACACCTGCCCCGCCATGCCCGCGTACAGGCGTGAGTTCTGCATCTGCCGCTCGTACTCCGCAAGCGTATTCTGCTGTATCTCGTACTCGAGCGCCGCCTCCTGCGAGGCGTTGGCGGAAAGCGCTGCCTTCTGCACGATAAGCTTCTGCTGCTCGTAAAGATAGGGCAGCTCGCCCGTGTCAAGCTCGGCGAGAAGCTCGCCCTCCTCCACAAACTGGCCCGCGTTTACGTATATCTTCTTGAGCGTGCCGCCGCTTTCGGGGAAAGCCGCGCTGTACTCGCTCTTTGACGTGACGTAGCCCGAGGCCATGGTCTGGTCGTAAATGGTCTTTACGCGCGCGGTGTAGGTGGAGTACGCAACATCCTCAACCGCGACCGTGGGCGGCTCGAGAAGCTCCTCCTCCGCAGGGAAAAAGTAGCAGCCCGAGAGTGAAAGCGCAGCGGCAGCCGCAGCAGCGAGCGCAGCCGCCCGCAGAAATATATTCTTCATAAATTCAAGTCCTCGTGTCAGTTTCGGAAAGCACCCTGCTTCCCCATAATAAACTATATCACGATTCGCGGAAAAAATAAAGGCTCTTTCGTAAAATATGTCAGAATAGATAAAAAAGCCGCCGCAATTTGTGCTTTTTTAACAAGCAAAGCGGCCCGTGAGACGAGCCGCTCAGCTTGTCGAAAAAGCACCTTGCCAGGCTGTCGAGAAAGGTGCAGCTGCTAGGAAACGGCATTTCGGCTAGGCTTAATGCCTGCCGAATATGCCGTTGACGACGCAGATGTGCCTTTATCGCCAGCCTAAAGCGGCCCGTGAGACGAGCCGCTTCTCTTATTCGTTTATCTTGCTTCCGCTCTTGAATATAAGCGCCGCGATAAGCGAGAAGAACACCGCCGCCGCAACGCCGGCCGCGCACGCGGTGAAGCCTCCCATAAACGCGCCGATAAGCCCGTTTTCGTCCACCGCCTCGCGCACGCCCTTGCTTAAGAGGTACCCGAAGCCCGTGAGCGGCACGGTAGCGCCGCCGCCCGCAAAATCAACGAGCGGCTTGTAAAGCCCCACCGCCCCGAGTATAACGCCCGCCACAACGTACGAGGTGAGTATTCTTGCGGGGGTGAGCTTTGTAAGGTCGATAAGCAGCTGCCCCACAACGCATATAAGCCCGCCGATAACAAACGCCCGCACATATTCCATAAACATATCCATAACGCCCCTCCTATTTTGCGGAAATCTCCACCGCGTGCGCAATGCCCGGGATAGAGCCGCCCTGCTGCACCATCGTCGGCGACATGAGCGCGCCCGTCGCCACAAACAGAATGCGCCCGAGGTCGCCGCGCTCCACCCTGCGCAGAAAATGCGCGCACATCATCGAAGCGCCGCACCCGCAGCCCGAGCCGCCCGCGTGTACGTCCTGGCTTTCGCGGTCGAATATCATCAGCCCGCAGTCCTTGTGCCACTTCTCTATGGCAACGCCGTCGCGTCTGAACAGGTCGTGCAGAAGGTCGCTGCCCACCTGCCCGAGGTCGCCCGTTATTATAAGGTCGTAGCTTTCGGGGTGAGTGCCCATGTGCCTGAAGTGGCGGGTTATCGTGTCGTAAGCCGCGCCCGCCATTGCCGCGCCCATGTTGTTAAGGTCGGTTATGCCCATGTCCTGTATCTTGCCGACGGTCGCCGCGCGGATATAGGGCGGCTTTGGCTGCGAGGCGACTATTGCAGCGCCTGCGGCGGTCGCCGTCCATTGCGCGGTGGGTGTGCGCACGCCGCCGTAGTTCAGTGGAAATCTGAACTGGCGCTCCGCCGAGGAGAAGTGCGAGGACGTTACTGCCGCGGCGTTGTCCACATACCCCGCGTTTACAAGCGCCGCCGCCAGCAGCAGCCCCTCCGCAAAAGTAGAGCACGCGCCGTAGATACCGAGAAACGGTATATAGTAGTCCTTAAGCCCGTAGCTTGAGCCCGTGCACTGGTTGAGCAGGTCGCCCGCTATCACAAGCTCCATTTTTTCGGGGGAGAGCTGCGCCTTTCTCATTGCATGGCCGAGCGCCTTTTGCTGAAAGAGCGCCTCCGCCTGCTCCCACGTCTTTGCAGTGCCCTTGTTGTCGGATATCACCTCGTCAAACTCGTTGCCGTAGGGTCCGTCCGCCTCCGCCTTGCCGACTACCGCAGCGAAGCTCTGCACGCTTGCGTTGCTGTAGCGGAATGTTCTGCCTTCGCATACCGCCATGTTTATCCCCCCTGAAACAGCCCTGTTATATAGTAAATAATGCCGTAGATTATCGACGCGGAAATGCCGTATACTATAACGGGTCCCGCAATGGTGAACATTTTCGCGCCAAGCCCGAGTATCAGCCCCTCGCTCTTGAAGTCGAGCGCGGGCGAGGACATAGCGTTTGCAAAGCCCGTTATCGGCACGAGCGTACCCGCGCCGCCCACCTGCGCGCAGCGGTCGTAAAGCCGCAGCCCCGTAAGCAGAATGCTTAAGAATATAAGCGACATGGACGTGAGCGCGCCCGCGTTGTCCTCGCTCATTCCAAGCGCGGCGTATAGGTTCAGAAGCGCCTCGCCCAGCACGCAGATACCGCCGCCTGTAACGAACGCCATAGGAAGCGTCTTGTACATTGCCGACGCGGGCGAGCGCCGTTTTGTAAGCTCGCCGTATACTTCGTTTGATATATTCATGCGTTTTCCTTTCTCCCGCAAAAGCGCGGTAAATGTAATGGTCATATTTTGCGGAAAAAGGGCGAATAAATACGGCGCGCGAGGTGGAAATTCAAGGCATAGAAAAAGTTGAAGAAATAAAATTCTATGGGGGAAAACTCTTGTTTTCCCCCCACAGCTTGTCGAAAAAGTATGTTATGCCCGCGAAGCGGGCTTTGAAATTCGTTTTTTGTCACGGCTCAGCCGGGGC
>CAKSEE010000059.1 GCA_934446455.1 uncultured Oscillospiraceae bacterium
TGCGTCCTCTGGGCTGGCTTTCTCCCGTTGAATTTCTTTCTAACTTTCGTGTCCAAAATCATTGACAAACCTATATTAATAACCGCCGCAGGCGGCACATTCATTACGCATTACGAATTGATAATTCCGCATTTTTTACGTCTTTCCCCTTGACTATTTGAAAGAAATATATTATAATAATAGAATGCAGAATAGCGCGGGTATTTAACGCGCCAAAATATGAAACGGAGTGAAAGCACAATTGAAGAGTAGAATCACAAAGCCCGTCTTTTTTGTCGTATTCTTCCTTATCGTTATTTTCACGCTGCTCTCCACCCTTGGAGTAAGCACGCGCTACGGCGATACCGAAACTGCGATAATCTGGGGTATAGACGATATAAGATGGGGCATTGATATCCGCGGCGGCGTAAACGTAACGTTCGGCGTTCCCGAGGATTACGCGGCGACCCACGACATAACCGAGGACGACCTCAACGCCGCGAAGTCCATCATCGAAACGCGACTGCTGGACAAGAATATAAGCGACTACGAGGTTTACACCGACATCACCTCCAACACGATAATCGTGCAGTTCCCGTGGCAGAGCGATGACACCGACTTCGACCCCGAGCAGGCGGTAAAGGAGATAGGCGAAACGGCGCTGCTCACCTTCCGCGAGGGACACGAGGTTGACAGCGACGGCCTGCCCACGGGCAAGAGCGAGAACATCGTACTCACGGGCGCGGACGTTGAAAGCGCAAGCGCGTGGTACGACAACGACAACAAGCAGCATATAGTCCGCCTTGAGCTTAAGGAAAGCGGCAAGGAGGCGTTTGCGGACGCTACGGAGCGCCTTATCGGCGACTGCATTTCCATATGGATGGACGACATCTGCATTTCCTACCCGAGCGTAAACGAGAAGATAGAGGGCGGCGAGGCCGTTATTTCGGGCAGCTTCGACGCGGACAGCGCAACGGCTCTTGCCAACAAGATAAACGGCGGCGCGCTGCCGTTCAAGCTCGAGGTGGACAGCCTTTCCACCATTTCTCCGATACTCGGCATGGGTGCGCGCGACGCTATGGCGCTTGCGGGTCTTATCGCGTTCATTATCATTGCCATATTCATGATAATTTACTACCGCCTGCCCGGCGTTGTGGCTGTTATAGCGCTTACGGGTCAGGTTGCGGGTATGTTCGCGGCTATCACGGGCTTCTTCGCGTTCAATGCGGCAAGCTCGCTCACGCTGCCCGGTATCGCGGGTATTATCCTGTCGGTAGGTATGGGCGTTGACGCGAACGTCGTTACGGCGGAGCGCATTAAAGAGGAGCTCAAGGCGGGCCGCACCATAGACGGCGCACTGAAAAACGGATTCTCGCGCGGCTTTACCGCTATCCTCGACTCCAACCTCACGGTAATCATCGTTGCGGTTATCCTCATGGCGGTGTTCGGCACATGGTTCGGCGCTTCCACGCAGGGCACCATCTACTCGTTCGGCTATACGCTGCTTGCGGGTATCGTCATGAACTTCATCATGGCGTGCTGGTTCACAAGACTTATGACGGTTTCGCTCTCAAAGTTCAGGCCGTTCAGAAAGGCGTGGCTCTTCGGCGTTCCCAGGGCGGACGCTGCCGCTGCGAACGTTGAGCAGGGCAAGGACACCGTGCTTCCCGTTGAGGTAAAGGCGAAGACCAACATCGACTTTGTCGGCAGGACAAAGATATTCGTGGGTATCGCGGGAGGCTGCCTTGCGCTCACGCTCATACTGAGCTTCGTCCTCGGCGTTGACGTTGATATCCGCTTCAAGGGCGGCACGATGATAACCTACAGCTATTCTGACACGGATTCCTCGGTAATCGCTGCTGAGGACGTAAAGAAAACCGTCGAGGCGCTTGGTACTCCGCGCGCCACGGTAACCACGGGTACAAGCCTTGCGGGCGACCTCCAGACGCTCGTAGTATCCTTTGCAGCGGACGAAAAAATGGACGACGCAATGCTTGAGAGCATAAGCGACAAGCTTGCGGAAGCCTACCCCGACAACGCAGTTACCAACGTTGACACCACAAACGTTTCCGCTTCTGCGGGTTCGCAGTTCTTCATCTCCTGCCTTATCGCGGTAGTTGCGGCGTTTGTGCTGCTCGTCGTGTACATCGCATTCCGCTTTAAGAAGATAGGCGGCTGGAGCGCGGGCGTTATCGCGATATTCTGCCTGCTGCACGACGTTATCCTCACCTATGCGATATACGTTATCTGCGGCATGCCGCTTGATTCCAACTTCATGGCGGTAGTCCTCACGCTTCTCGGCTACTCCATCAACAACACCATCATCATCTACGACCGCCTGCGTGAGAACCGTGCGCGCTACGGCAAGAAGATGAGCGATCCGCAGCTTGTAAACCTCTCGATAAATCAGACGCTTTCGCGCTCGATAATCACCACGGCAACAACGCTTGTTTCGATGATATGCGTAGCCGTTGTATGCGCGGTTATGGGCGTAACGTCGATCATGTCGTTTGCGCTGCCGCTTTCGTTCGGTATGGCGTTCGGCTTCTTCTCCTCGCTGTGCCTTGCAGGTCCTATCTGGATCTGGTGGAACAAGCGCAGAACCAACGCAAAGAATATGTAATCAGACACATTTCGGGGAGCGCAAATGCTCCCCGATTTTTGCAGGTGCCGCTTTAGGCACACGGAGGGAGAGCTATGGAACAACAGATTATGGCAGCGCTTAAGTCCGCCGTAGAAGCGGGCGATGTTGCGGGCGCGAACGTTCTCGTGCTTAAGGACGGCAAAGAGGCGGCGTACTGCGGGTGCGGCATGCGCGACATAGAAAACGCCCTGCCCGTTGAGCGCGACACAATATTCCGCCTTTACTCGCAGACAAAGCCCGTGACGGCTGCGGCTGTAATGCTGCTTGCGGCGCAGGGGCGCGTAGACCCGGGCGCGTGGCTGAGCGACTACCTGCCCGCTTTCTCGCAGATGTACGTGGGCGGGGACGGCGAGCGCCGCCCTGCAAAGCGGCACATCACGGTAAGCGATTTGCTGAACATGACGTCGGGCATACCATACCCCGACAACGACTATGCGGGGCGGTGCAGCGGCACGGTGTTCCGGGAAACGGAGCAGAGCATATACGGCGCGCGCCCCGTAACCACCATGCAGTTTGCGGAGAAAATGGCGGGGGTTCCGCTGTGGTTTGAGCCGGGCGAGCGCTTCAGGTACGGCGCTTCGGCGGATATCCTCGGCGCGCTTGTCGAGGCGGTGAGCGGCGTTACGTTCCGCGAGTTCCTTATGGAGAGTTTTTTTGAGCCGCTCGGCATGGCGGATACGGATTTCTACGTTCCCGCAGAAAAGCAAAGCCGCCTTGCAAAGGTATACGACTACGGCGAGGGCGGCCTGTGCGAGCTTAAGACAAACCACCTGGCGCTTCCATATAAGCGCGATATTGTCCCCGCGTTTCAGTCGGGCGGCGCAGGGCTGTGCTCCACGCTTGACGACTACGCAAAGTTCGGCGCGATGCTGCTTGCGGGCGGCGTTTATGCGGGGCGGCGCATTATGCCCGAGGAGGCGGTGCGGCGCATGACGGCGGGCGGCATTTCTCCCGCGCAGAGGGCGCAGCTTGCGGAGGGCTGGGACTGGATGCGAGGGTATACCTACGGCAGCCTTATGCGCATATGCTGCGACGACGCGCAGACCACGCTCTTCGCTTCCAACGGCGAGTACGGCTGGGACGGCTGGCTCGGCACATTCTTCTCAAACGAGCCCGCCCACGGCATTACCATGGTGTACGGCGCGCAGCAGGCGGGAGTAGGGCGCGCGGGCACTCTTGCAAGAAGAATAAAGAACATTGTAATGTCGCACCTCGCGTAAAACGTGCGTTGACAAGCTGCTGACAATGTTGTATAATAATAGGATGGCGCAGGCAAAAATAAGACCGCCCGCCGCATGGCCCCCGGCGTGACGGGCGGATATCCCCCGCGCTATAGCGTTTCCTGTATTATTGCTAAAATAATCAACAAATCTTTGAAACTTTTTTGAAATTGCCGCAGACTACAGTTCTGAAGGCGGGTAAGCGAGGTGAGTTCCGCGTGGGTAATCCTGACATTGACAGTTATTTCGACGCCGTTTACGCTGAAACGCTCGATTCCGTAAAACGATATGTTGTGAGCCATGCGGCTCGCTTTCAGGACGCGGAGGACATCGTTCAGAACATCTACACCCGCTTTTACAAGCGCATATCCGAAAAGGGATATGCGGATATCCAGAACGCAGAGGCGTTCGTGATAAACATAGCCAAGTTTGAGTGCAGGAGCTTCTTTTCGGGCTTCTTAAAGCGAAAAAACCGCGTTTCCGTGATGTCTGACTACTCCGAGGAGGAAGAGGCGGCGCTTGAAGCGGAGATGTCGCGCGACTGCAAGGGGCTTGAAGAGGCGATACACGACAAGCTCTTGGCAAAGCAGATTTTTGAGGATATCATGCGCTCGGACGAAACTGTGGGGCAGATATTCTATCTTCACTTCGTCTGCGACATGAAGCTTGACGAGGTTGCCGTGCGGCTGGGGCTCAATCTTTCAACGGTGAAAACCAAGCTGTACCGCACCATTGAGCGGCAGAAGAAGAAGTTCGGCATATAATGCAATAAATAAAAAATACAGCGGGAGGAGGTCATGCTTTGTGAACAGGAACGATTTTTACAGGCAGCTCATGAGTGAGTATTCGTTCGACAGCGAAAAGATAAAGTCGAATGCGCGCAAGGGCAGGTTCGCAAGGCAGAAGGCTATCCCGCTGTATGTGGGCATAACGGCTGCGGCTGCGGTTTGTACCGTGGTCGTGGGTACTGCTGTGGCGGTATTCGTGGGAGGACGCGGCGGCGTGAGCCTCGTTACCTCCGAGGGTCGCGCGTGGCTCTCCGCAGACGAAAGGCTGTCCAGGGCGCTTGAGGACATTCAGCGCAACGAAAACAGCACCGAGCGCCGCGAGGTTCTCGTATCCTTTACGGCGGCGTATTCCCCCGCGCAGGCGAGGGAGATACTCACGGGCTATTCGGGCAGCGTGCTTGTAAAGCAGGTGTACTTTGACGACGGCACAAAGGCTGTCGGCGAGGACGCGGTGCGCGCGGCGTTCAGCGGCTCAAAGCTGATAACGGGCGCCGTGATAAACTGCGAGGGCGCTCTTATGAAAACGATAGAGGGCGATATCCGCGTGCTTACCGTCGAGGAGATAACCGACGCGGACCTGTCCGTGATAACGCCGATAAACAGCACAGGCTCCGAGAGCGTTGATGTTCCCGCGCCCGATGATGTTACGCCGCTTCCCGACTATACCCCCGCGCCCGACGCGAATGGCGCGACGGCTGACGAGTCCGATGACGGCACTGCCGAGGACACCTTTGAAACGACCGACGGCACGGACGGCACGGAGGAATCCGCGGAAAGCACCGAGCAGGCAGGCACGGCGGACAACGAGGAGAGCTTCGACGCTCCCGAAACAAGCGAACCTGCGGTGACTGAGCCGCCCGTAACGCAGCCCCCCGCGACTGAGCCGCCCGTTCAGGAGCAGCCTGACGCGGTCGTTCCCGCGCAGCCCGACAGGCTGCCAGAGGGCGTAACGCTTCCCGAAAATCCCGAGAAGTTCGCGTATGACGCATATATCGAGGCGGATTCCGCGTTCTTCCTTACAGATAACGTGTTCTTTGTAAAGGCGGGCGACGAAATCGCGCTTTACTCCTACGAAAACGGCACGGAGAGCCTTATTGCTTCCGAAAACTGCAAGGACGCCAGGATATGCTGGATATCCGAGCAGGGCGGCAGGCTTATGGTGAGCGCCGTAGGCGACGAGGGCAGGCGCAGCAGGCTGCTTATGGCGGACGCAGAAAACGGCGAGATAACCGACCTCCACGCGGAGGATGCGGTTATGGACGGCACCCTTGCGGGAGTCGGCTATAACGAGAGCGCGGATATCCTTGTGATGAATATAAGAGAGCAGGGCGTGTACTATGTATGCACCGCGCGCCTTAACGGCGGCATGCAGCCCGAGTACATCGCAACGTGCTTTGAGTCGCAGGCGAAGGTAGTGCCCCTTGCGGCGCAGGGCGGCAGCGTATACCTTGCGGTGACTGACGGTCAGCTCACGCAGATATACAGATGCGGCATTGCGGGCGGCACGGCTCAGCTTATCAAGACCTTCGACAGCAGCCCCGTGATAAGCAAGAACCTTGCTTTCACGCATGCGGTGTTTGCACCGTCCGAGCTTGCGGTAACGGGCTTTACGGAGATATTCGACCCCGCGACGGAGAGCTTTATAAGGACGGACCTGTTCAATGAAACGGTAAGCTTCGGCGCGGCGGCGCACAGCTTTTATGCGGGCGGCAGCTGCTACACGATAAGCGGCGGCGCGATTTCCGCGACAGAGGCGCTGAGCGAGTTTGCGAAGATAGAGTACCGCAAGAGCGGCTCCGCGCTTTATGCGGCTGCGGTTTCGGGCGGCAGGGTGAGAATCACGGAGAGCGCCTACGGCAAAACGGGCATTACTCTCGGCGAGCGCGCGGACGTGGCTTCCGTGGAGCTCCGCACGGCGGTGGATACGGCGATAGCGCTCAACAACGCGCTTGCGCTCGGCACGTGCAGCGAAAGCGGCATTTATTCGCAGGAAACGCTGTTAAGCGCGATAAACGCCTGCTACAGCAAGAGCGCGGCGGCAAGGCTTAAGGAGCGCTGCGGCATCTCTGAATACGGCGCGCTGCGCTACAACGGCACAAGCCTTACGGCGGTGCGCGTTGTGGACACGTCGCTTGTGATAGACGGCAGCAACGGCGCTTCGGCGCAGGGCACGCTCTACATCAGGGCGGGCAGCTACTGCGGAAAGAGCGGCTGGTACGCTTATGCGGTAAGCTTTGTTAAGGAGAATGGCAGCTGGAAGCTGGACTGCATTCTCGGATGATTCTTTGATATGACGATCCCGCCCTTTCGGGGCGGGATTTTTTTGAGGGGTTCGCGGGGCTGAACGTGGGATTCGGGCGGAGTGCGCAGCCACGGTATTATCGGAGGAAACATGGACAAAAAGGTTCTCATATGCGGCGGGATATGCGCGGCTGCCGCGGCTGCCGGGATAGCTGCGTGGGCGGTTATGCGCACGGCGCAGCGCACGGACCCCTGTGCCGCGGTGTATTCGGACGGAGAGCTTGCGGCGTACCTGCCGCTTGACGAGGACGCGGAGCTTCGCGTGGAATGCGCGGGCGGCTACAACGTAATAAAGGTGGAAAACGGCGCGGTGCGCGTATCCGAGGCGGACTGCCCCGATGGGGTGTGCGTAAGCACGGGCGCCATAAGCAGCGGCGCGGTGCCTGTCGTGTGCCTGCCGCACAGGCTTGAGGTGCGCGTGATAAACGGCGCGGACGCCGTGGACGCGGCAGCGGGGTGACTGCCGCGGAATGCCGCACGGTTGTGCGCGAGGTTCTCCGAAAACGATTACTGAGCGCGCCATGGGTGAAAACTGTATAAAATGCTCAAATAAATGCAAATGATTTTGGATTTTGTAACAGTAATTGAGCAAATAACTTGAAATTTCAGCGGAAAAAGAGTATAATAGAAAAGGCTGAAAATGTGTTTTCAAAAATAATTAGGTTCAGTTTAAGAAAGGGGTACTTATACCGATGAAATCACCGTATACAAGAGAAGAGCTTAAGAAGAAGCTCGAAGACATTCTCGAGTATGACTTCCGAACGGACGCGAAAAATGCTACGATAACGCAGGTTTACCGCGCGCTGTCCTCCATTGTTGTGGACTACCTCAAGGAGAAGCGTCACGACTTTATGCACGAGTGCAACTCGCAGGGCAGAAAGCAGGTGTACTACCTGTCCATGGAGTTCCTTATGGGCCGTTCGCTCAAGACGAGCCTGTACAACCTCGGGCTTCAGGACGAGGCGGAGGCTGCGCTTAAGGATATCGGCGTAAAGATAGACAGAGTTTACGAGGAAGAGCCTGACGCGGGTCTTGGCAACGGCGGTCTTGGCAGACTTGCAGCGTGCTACATGGACGCTCTCGCGACCTGCGCTTACCCTGCGACGGGATATTCCATCAGATATGAGTACGGCATATTCAAGCAGAAGATAGTTGACGGCTGGCAGACCGAGCTTCCCGACAACTGGCTTCCCGGCGGCGGCGCGTGGCTCGTGCCCGTTCCCGACCAGGCCGTTGAGGTTCGCTTTGACGGACAGATAATTGAGCACTGGGACGAGAACTACCACCACCTCGAGCACGTAAACTACAACAGCGTGAACGCCGTTCCCTATGATATGTACGTTTCGGGCTATGACTCCAAGGGCGTTTCAAAGCTCAGGCTGTGGAGCGCGGAGAGCATGTCCTTTGATATGACGAGCTTCAACACGGGCGACTATGCAAAGGCGCTCGGCGCAAACAACATCGCGCACTCCATCTCCAAGGTGCTTTACCCCAACGATAACCATGCCGAGGGCAAGGCGCTGCGCCTGCGCCAGCAGTATTTCATGTGCGCGGCTTCCGTAAGCGACATTGTTATGCGTCACATGAGAGTATACGGCACAATGGAGAACTTCCACGAGAAGGTAGCTATCCACATAAACGACACGCACCCCACGCTCGCTATCCCCGAGCTTATGAGAATACTGCTCGACGAGTGCGGCTACGGCTGGGAGCAGGCATGGCACATCTGCACCAACACATTTGCCTACACCAACCACACCGTTATGGCGGAGGCGCTTGAGAAGTGGGACAAGGACCTTGTAGAGAAGATACTGCCGAGAATATTCTCGATAATCTGCGAGATAAACCGCCGCTACTGCGAGGACCTGTTCAACAGAACGCAGAGCAGCGAGAAGGTCACCAAGATGTCCATTATTCAGGACAACAAGGTTCACATGGCGAACCTCTGCGTTGCGGCTTCGCACAGCGTAAACGGCGTTTCCAAGCTGCACAGCCAGATAATCAAGGACGACGTATTCCACCTTCAGGCGCTTGACAGACCGCACCAGTTCAAGAATGTAACCAACGGTATCGCATACCGCAGATGGCTGCTTCAGAGCAACCAGGGTCTGACCGACCTGCTTTCGGAGTGCATCGGCGAGGGCTTCAAGAAGGACGCTTCGGAGCTTATCAAGTTCCAGGTATTCGCAAACGACGCTTCCGTCCTCGAAAAGCTCGGCAAGATAAAGAGAGCGAACAAGGAGTATTTTGCAACGTACGTTGAAAAGACCACGGGCGCAAAGCTCAACCTTGACTCCATTTTTGACGTACAGGTAAAGCGCCTGCACGAGTACAAGCGCCAGCAGCTCAACGCCCTCAACATCATTGCGGACTACAACTTCCTCAAGGCGAACCCCGACGCGCCGTTTGTTCCCAAGACCTACATCTTCGCTTCAAAGGCTGCGCCCGGCTACTACATCGCAAAGCAGATAATCAAGCTCATCTGGTGCATAGGCGAGGATATAAAGCACGACCCCAAGCTGCGTGAGAAGCTCTCCGTAGTATTCCTTGAGGACTACCGCGTAACGCTTTCTGAAATACTCATGCCTGCGGCTGAGATATCCGAGCAGATTTCCCTTGCAGGCACGGAGGCTTCGGGTACGGGCAACATGAAGCTCATGCTCAACGGTGCGCTCACCATAGGCACCTACGACGGCGCGAACGTTGAGATACACGAGGCTGTCGGCACGGACAACATCTTCATCTTCGGCATGAGAACGCCTGAGGTGAACGATCTGCGCATGAGGGGCTACAACCCGCAGGGCTACATCGATAACAACCCCGTTATCCGCGACGCTATGCAGCGCCTTTACAACGGCATCAACGGCGCAACGTTCGAGGAGCTTGCAAACTCCATCAAGTTCAAGGACTTCTACATGGCTCTTGCTGACTTCGACAGCTACCGCGGCACGCAGGCTTACATCTCCGAGGTTTACAAGACCCCCGCAGAGTGGAACAAGAAGAGCCTTATGAACATTGCAGGCGCGGGCCGCTTCTCCGCAGACAGGGCGGTTACGGACTACGCGCGCGACATCTGGAACTTAAAGTAAGACGTCATTCATACTCGCACGCAACATAATCAAAAAGGGAGCGCTCCGAAAGGGGCGCTCCAGCTTGTCGAAAAAGTATGTTATGCCCGCGAAGCGGGCTTTGAAATCCGTTTTTTGTCACGGCTCCGCCGGGGCAA
>CAKSEE010000060.1 GCA_934446455.1 uncultured Oscillospiraceae bacterium
TATTTTGGTAAGCGCGGTGCTGATGTCCTTTACGTTGCTGTTCGCGTCCTTAAGCGCGTCTATCATGGAGCGCAGCGCCGCCTGTACCTTATCGGTGTCGCCCATAGCCTTTCTGAGGTCGGAAGCCGCCGCGCTTATGTCGTTAAGCGATGCGGAGATATCGTCCAGCGCGCCGTTAAGTATGTCAAGCCCCGCCTTGCCCTCGTCTATTGCGTTCTGCATATCGTCGTTGGCTGCGGTTATGCTGTCAAACGTCGCTTCAAGCGCGCTGCTGAACTCGCTCATAAGGTCGAGCGCCTCGGAGAAGCCGTCCAGCGCGGGCGCAAGTCCGTCAAGCGCCTCGTCCGCGCGCGCGGAAACCTCGTTGATGCCGTCCGCCCAGCCGTTGTATATTTCCTCGGTGCGGTCGGCTATGTCGTCGGCGGAGCTTCTCAGCTTATCCATCTGCCATGTGAGCCCCTGCACCTTGTCATCAACGGCGTGACCCGCGTTTTCCGCGTCGTCGGTGAGCTTGTCTACAAGCCCGCCGAGTACGTCAAGCTCGTCAAGCAGCTTCTGTACGGTGTCCTTGTCGAAGTCTATGCTGCGGTAGGGCTCCATTTGTCCCGCAATGCCGCCGACGTCCTTTCTGCCGAATATCTCGGCATGGTTCACACAGTTGTTTACAAAGCCCGACTGCCTGCCGACTATTCCGCCCACGTTATAGCCGATGTGCGGGTAGCCTACCGTGCCGAAGTTCTCGCAGCCCTGTATTATGCCGTCGGAATACCCCGCGATACCGCCTGCGTCCGTCATGGAGGCGGGTTCCTCGGAGGAGATTATGCTGTCCCAGTCAATGTCCTCTATGGAGAGCTTAGCCTCTGTAGCGGTGGTGTTTACGCTGCAATGGCTCGTACCGTTCAGGACTGTGCCGCTGTTAGTACCCGCAATGCCGCCCGTGCTGTGCGAGCCCGTTACTGCGCCGAGCGTTTCGCAGCCCGAGATAAGCCCTGTTTTCTCGTTTATGCCCGCAATGCCGCCGACGTTATCCTCGCCCTTTATCTTGCCCTCAAACGTGCAGCCCACGATGTTGCCCGCATTGCTGCCCGCGATTGCGCCGACATATTGCGCGCTGCCCTTAGGCTCCACAGTGCCCTTTACGGTGAGGTCCTTTACCACAGCGCCGCGCTCGATAAAGCGGAAAAGCCCGATGTAGGAGCCGTCTGCATTTATGCCAAGCCCCGAAATCGTATGCCCGTTTCCGTCAAACGTGCCGCGGAATATCGGCACGGGCTCAAACGCGCCCGAAAGCTCTATATCCTCCGACAGCGTAACGTAAAGCCCGTCGCTGTAAGAATCAAGGCTGCACGCCTTTGCAAACGCCGCAAGGTCCGCAGCGTCCGCTATGTCAAGGCGCTGCACGCCTTCCTGCGCTTTACCGCTCGCAGCGGGCGCCGCAAACGCAGGGCAGTACGACAGGGAGGAAAGCCCGAGCGCAAAAGCCGCCAGTATGGATACTATCCTTTTTGTGTGCTTCATCTGTCTGCGTCCTCCGTTTCTTCCATTATATCGTCTACATCGTCTGTCACCGAGGTTATGTCCTCAATGTGCTTGCCGTCCGGGTCGATGTGGTTTATTATCTGCCGGTCAACGCGGCTTGTCATTTCCTCCGCAGCGTCGCTTTCGAGCTGCGCACTTATCTCGCCGTGAACGATGCCGCATATCTGCGCGTCAACGATACCCGAAACGTAACCGCGCACGCGGCCGTTCACACGCATATAGCCCGAGCGCTTCTGTATAAGGTCGCGGCGCTTGAGCGTGAACGAGGTCTTTTCTATAATCGTATCGCCCAGCAGCAGTATCTGCGGCAGCACGAACATTACAAGCCCTATCGAGATAAGCGTACCGCGGCCCAAGCATATGCCTATAGAGGATATCGCGGGGTCGGACGACAGGAATCCGATAAGCAGACCCGCAATAGCAAGTATAGCGCCCGATGTGATTATCGTCGGGAACGCCTGATTGAGCGTTTCCACGATAGCGTCCTTTATAGGCATCTGCTTTTTAAGGTCGGTGTAGCGGCTGGAAATTACTATCGCGTAGTCGATGTTCGCGC
Source organism: uncultured Oscillospiraceae bacterium (assembly GCA_934446455.1). Classification (GTDB taxonomy): domain Bacteria; phylum Bacillota; class Clostridia; order Oscillospirales; family Ruminococcaceae; genus CAG-115. The sequence continues at coordinate 2,096 of CAKSEE010000060.1, forward strand.
CCATCTGAATGGAACTTACGATAAGGTAGCTTAAGAAGAATATGTTTGTGTCCGTGATTACGGGAACCGAGAAGTTTATCCAGATAGCGCCCTGAATTATTGCAAGCAGCAGCACGGGCAGACCCGCGGATTTGAACGTGAACACAAGGATAACAAGTACGAACAGCAGCGACAGAATGCTTACCATAAGATTATCCGTTGAAAAGCTTGAGGACAGGTCGTAGTCGCTGGTGGAGTCGCCCACAACGTATGAGTTTTCGGGATAATACTCGCGCACTACCTCGTGCAGCCTGTCAAGAAACTCAAATGTCTGCCCGCCCTCCTCGGGGACGTTGGTGTACAGCAGCATACGGCTGTAATCGTCGGTTTTGAGCTGCTTTTTCGCGTCGGTCAGCTGGTCGTTAAGGTCGTCTATCTGCTCGTTCATATCGTCGTCGAGCGTGACGTAGCCCTGCTCCTTTTCGTCATATATAAAGCCGAACATATCAATAAGCGGCACGGGGTAGTTATTGACGCTGCTTACTATCTGCCCGTAGTTTTCCTGGTTTGCGGCATAGGCGGCGTAAGCAAGCTGCACCACCTCTATGTCCATGTCCGTAAGCTCTGCAAACTGGCGCGGAGTGAGCGCGTCGGTCAGCACATAGCCGTCCATAGCCTCAATGTTGGCAAGTCCCATCGCGGACTCTACCTCGTCAAGACCCTCCATTCGCTCAAGCAGCAGGTGCTCCTTGTTGTAGTCGCCCGCAGGCACTATCACAACAACAAGGTTGTCGGAGCCGAACTTGTCGTTTATCTTTTCCTCGGCTATCTGCGAGTCGTTCTTTGTATAGGTGGAAAGCGTTGAGTAGCCGTAAACGTAATTCGTGTTGTTTGAGAGGATAAAGCCGGCGGCAAGCAGCACCGCGAATATGGGCGGCACAACAAAGCGCGTTTTTACGTCAAACTTGCCGACTATCGTTATGTTGGGCACAAAGTTGCGGTGGTGCGTTTTGTCAATGCCGTTGGAGAAGGACATCAGCAGCCCCGGCATAAGCGTGAACACCGAGAAGATACTGAAGAATATAGCCTTGACAAGGACAACGCCAAGGTCAAGGCCGAGCTTGAACTGCATAAGCATCATCGCCACCATGCCCGAAACCGTGGTAAGGCAGCTTGAGGATATCTCGGGGATAGCCTTGCTGAGCGCCGTTATTACCGCCTCGCGGGCGCCCATGTTCACGCGCTCCTCGGTATAGCGGTTGCACAGGATTATCGCGTAGTCTATGGCAAGCGCCAGCTGAAGCACTACCGCTATGGAGTTCGATACGAACGAAATCTCGCCCAGCAGGAAGTTTGTGCCCATGTTGAGCAGCGCCGCCGCGCCGAACGTCATCAGCAGCACGGGTATCTCAACGTAGGTGTGCGAGGTGAACAGCAGCACGCCTATGATTATAACGAGGACGATAACGACAACTACCTGCATTTCAGCCGCTATCGTGTCCGAGCTGCTGTTGCCCACGTCGCTCGATATGTACACGTCGTACGGCTCAAGCTGCTGCCTTATCTGTATCATGGCGTCCTTTGAAATCCGGTCGTCCGTTTCGCCGTCAAAGGTCACGCTCAGCAGCGCTGAGCCGTCCTTGTAGCCGTCCTCGCCGTCCGCTATGGTGACAGAGGTCACGCCGTCTATCTTTTCAAGGTCCTCCGCGACTTTCTGCGCGGATTCAAGCGTGATATTGTCGAGCATTATGCTGCCCGTACCGTATGTCACGAACTGGTCGTTCATAAGGGTGAGTCCCGTGCGCGTTTCGGAGCTGTCGGGCAGGTAGCTTGTTATGTCGTTGTTTACCTGCACCCAGCCCGTCGCTACCGCACAGAATATACCCGCGATGATATAGAAAAGGTAAAATGCCTTGCGCTTGTCTACGATAAGCGCGGCAACCTTTTCTATAGGCGTCTGCTTTTTCTTCTGCGTACTCATTTCATCACTCCGTTATACAGATTTGAATATAGTTTACCTGATATCATAGATTATAGCACGGATTTTTCTTCGGTGCAACTGACAATATATAAAATTTGTCCAAAAAACTTTTTTATCCTGAAGCTACCCCTCTGTCAGAGCGCGCAGGCGCTCCACACACTTCGAGGTGATTTCTGCGGCAGAAAGCGCCTCCCGCATTGTCGTTGCGTGCGAAAGCGAGAGCCTCAGCGACCCGCGCAGTCGCTCCCCGTCAAGCCCCATCGCGCGCAGCACATGGGAGCGCGCTCCCGTTCCGCCCGCGCACGCGGAAGCCGACGAGGCGCACACTCCTGCAATGTCGAGGTTCAGCACAAGGCTCTCGCCCTCAACGCCCTCGAACGAGAAGTTGACGTTGCCGCAAAGGCGCCTTTCGCGGCTGCCGTTAAGGTGCGCGCGCGGTATGCGCGACAGGCGCTCTGTAAGCGCGTTTCTCACCTCTGCCGTCTGCGCCGCTTTTTTGGGGATATCCCGCGCCGCTTCCTCAAGCGCAGCGCCCAGCGCGCATACGGCGGGGACGTTTTCCGTGCCGCTGCGCATTCCGTGCTGCTGCCCGCCGCCGTAAATGTAAGGCGGGAGCTCCGTGCCCCTGCGAATGAACAGCAGCCCGCTTCCCTTAAAGCCGCCCAGCTTGTGCGCCGAAAGCGTAAGCATATCCGCGCGCAGCTCCCTCAGGTCAAGCGGAATGTTCCCCGCCGCCTGCACTGCGTCCGTATGGAACAGCACACCGTGCGCATTGCACAGCGCTGCAATCTCGTCCACGGGCTGAAGCGTTCCCACCTCGTTGTTGGCTGCCATTATCGTGCAGAGCGCCGTGTCGGGGCGCAGCGCGCGCTCAACGTCCTGCGGGGAGATAAGCCCCTCGCTGTCGGGCAGAATGCGCGTTATCTCACAGCCGCGCCGTTCAAGCTCGGCGCAGGCGCTCAGCACGGCGGGGTGCTCTATTGCGCTCGTTACGATGTGTCTCCTGCGCGGGTCGCGCGCCGCCGCAGAGAACACCGCCCAGTTGTCGCTCTCCGTGCCGCCGCTTGTAAAGAATATCTCATCGGGCGAAGCGCCGAGCGCCGCAGCGCACTGCCCGCGCGCCGCCATTACTGCAAGCGCCGCCTTTCGCCCGGGCGCGTGTATGGAGGCGGGATTCGCAAAGCACTCCGTGAAAAACGGCGCGGCAGCCGCCATAGCCGCAGCGCTTACAGGGGCGCTTGCGGCGTAGTCAAGATAAATCATAGCGTTCTCCTTGAAAAGCTGTGCGGCTGTCCGAAAACAGCCGCACTTGAGGCCGTCGAAAAACCCCCGCCGGGGGTTTTCTGCCGAAGCATCCGCGCTGCGCGTACGGTCGCGTAAGGCGTAAGCCGTCGCGTTGCGTAAGGCGTAAGCCGTCGCGTTGCGTAAGGCGAGCGTAGCGAGGTGTCGCTTACACACTTGTGCGGATAGAAGAGTTTTTTGCCTCGGGAGACCCGAGGCAAAAAAGTTATTTCAAAGCCCGCATACGCGGGCAAATTCGTTTTTTTCGACAAGCCGGTGCGGCTGTCCGAAAAACAACCGCACTTCTTTATTCCAGAATAATGGTAAAGGGGCCGTCGTTCAGCAGCTCAACTTTCATATCCGCGCCGAAAACGCCCGTTTCAACCTGCGGGACATCTTTGCGGCAAAGCTCCACAAAGTATTCGTAAAGGCGCTTCGCCTCCTCGGGGGGCTTAACGCCGCCGAAAAAGGGGCGGTTGCCGCTCGTGCAGTCCGCGTAAAGCGTAAACTGCGACACGACAAGAAGCGCACCTCCCACGTCCTTCAGCGAGAGGTTGGTCTTTCCCTGCGCATCGTCAAATATTCTGAGCTTTACAAGCTTTGCCGCAAGGCGCTCGCAGTCCTTTTCGGCGTCGTCCGCGCCCACGCCCAGCAGCACAAGAAATCCCTTTCCTATGCTGCCCGAGGGCGTGCCGTCCGCTATAACGCTCGCGCGCTCCACGCGCTGAATAACAAGTCTCATCTTCTTCTGCCTCCTCCGCCGCCATGGCTGCTGTGGCTGCGGCTGTGGTGTCCGCCGCCTCCGCTGTGATGTCCGCCGCTACTGCCGCCGCTGCGGCTGCTTGTGGAAATGCACGTTGTGAACTGCCGCAGGAAAACGTCGCTCCTGCCGGTTATACGGGTTCTCTGCGCGTCGCAGTATACTGCGGCGCTCACGGATTTTTTCTTCTTGTAACCCATTGAAATGCACTTCATTATCACTATAGTTATAAGCAGCGCAAAAACGGTCGGTCCGAATGCTTCCGTCACAAACGACACATCAACATCCTGTCCGTCGCTTACAGAGTCGTAAGCGTAGTCATAACCGCCGTGCGCTCCCTCTCCATAGCGGGTAAGCGCCCCGCAGAATGCGTTTATCGCACCGTAGTAGTTATCGTCGCCAAGTACGTCGTAAACGCGGCTGAATATATCGTCCGTTCGTGAGTTGTAGATATCCTGCGCGTGTCCGCAGGTGGATATCCAGTCTACATAGTTCATGTTTGTGCGGTCGTTGTTAAAGAGCAGCACGACAGCGTTCGCGCCGAAACCAAAGCTTTCGTCAAGGAAATCGTCGGCGTAACCTTGGTCGCTTTTGCCGCCAAGGTCGTCCGTGATAACCACGCCCACGTTGCAGCCGATATCGTTAGCGGTCTGCCGCATCGTTTCGGTAAGGGCAGCCCTGTCGCTCTCCGAAAGCACGCCCTGCAGGTCCGAAAGCCGCGCGGTATACGCGCTCTCCGCAGCGGAGGAAGCGCCCGTCATAAGTTCCTCGACCTTGCCGCAGTACGCGAGCGCCGCGCCCTTCCAGCCGCCGCTGTCAAGCCCGCCGTAAACCGCGGTCAGGACCTCCCTGCTGTTCTCGCCGACAAGCCCGCCGCACCTGCCCGAGGCGGAAAGCCAGTCGTCGTAGTCGTGCTGCGTGTTTGTCGCAAGAAAGAGCGCCACGGAGTCGCTGTCAGCACCAAAGCCCGTGTCGATGAGCTTTTCGGTGTGGGCGCGCTCTGTGTCGGCGGTAAGGTTTTCGCCGATGTTGAGGATAATGTTGCATTGCGCGTTCTGCGCCGCCTCCTGCATACGCTCGTATACTTCCTGCGTTTCAACGGTGGTAAGAAAGCCGATTTCGTCGATAAGCAGGGCGGTATACGCTTCCGCGCGGGCAGGCAGAGCAAGCGCCGCGAATATCATAAGCCCCAGCGCCGCGCAGAGCGCCCTTTTCGTAAGTGTAATCATCTTATCCAAAGAACGCACCTCCGAAAAACAGCGCCACAAGCTCCGCTACTGCAAAAACGCCAAGCCCGATAAGAAACCTTTTAAGCCTGCTTACCGGCAGCTCGCCGAATACCGCGCCCGTCTGCCCGTTCATTACAAACGCGTAATCCTTACCCCTGTAGCGGTAGTTCAGAAACCACACGGGCAACAGCGCGTATACATAGGTCGGCTGCCTGTAGCCGAGCGTCGAATCCTGCACTATAACCGTGGAATACTCCGGCGCGCTTTTTTTGAGCGCCTCCGTTGCCGCGGCCTTAACGCGCTCGTCTATACGCTGCGCCGCCTCCTCGCGGGTCACATCGTACTTCTCCGCCGCCTTGCCCGAAAGGTAGGACATGGAAAACGGCTTGAGCCCCGAGTAGTTGAACGGCTCAATGCTCTCCATGAGCGAGTCGTCAATGCGCTTTGAGCCATCGCACGGCACGCGTATGAAGATAAGCTCGCCGCTGCGCTCAATGCGGTACACCTTTGTCTTGATATAGGTAGACCCGCCGCTTCTGTAGCGCGTGTCGATATGCCCCTCTCCCCTGATGGAAGCGCACGCCACGCCGCTTTTAAGCCAGTAAGGCACGTACAGCGCGGAGATGTTGCTTATCTGCGCCTCGTCCTTAAACCCGCGCGGAAGCAGCAGCTTTCCCTTTATGTACTCGCGGAAGCTCTGCTCTGCGTGCCCGCGCGTTGTTGCAAAGGGGATTATCATGTCGGGCTTGTACTCGCCCGACAGCCTGCCCGTGAGAATAACGGGCGTGTGGCAGAAGTGGCAGCGCGTTGAAGCGGTAAGGCTGTCGCAGATAACGCCCGCGCCGCAGTTAGGGCAGCTGTAAAGCGCGCTCTGCCCCGAGAATTCCTCGTCCTGCGCCTGCTGCGCAGTGAGCCGCGGCTCATTCTCGTCAAGGCTCATGCCCTCGTTGCCCGCAAAAACGCTCTTTATCTGCTCCTCGGTAAATGTGCTGTCGCAGTAAAAACAGCGGAAATTTCCAGCGCTCTCGTCAAATTCAAGAGCGGCGGCGCAGTTGGGGCATTGATAGGTGACTGTTTTTATGTCCATGCTCTCTCCTTATCCAACGCATTATCGCACTGAAATTTCTCCAAGCGCCCTGCCGATGCTGTCGCTCACAAGCACGTCCGCAAAGGCGTCCGCGGGCGTGGGGCTCTTGTTTATCACGGCTGTTCTGCCCGCAAAGCCCCTGACAAGCCCCGCGGCGGGATACACTGCAAGCGAGGTGCCGCCTATAATGAGCGTATCCGCAGCGGCTATCTCCTCCTCTGCACGGGAAAGCGCCGCGTTGTCAAGCGGTTCCTCGTACAGCACTACGTCGGGCTTTATCCTGCCGCCGCACTTGCAACGCGGAACGCCCGTGCCGTTCATCACGGCGCTTAAATCGTACAGCGCGCGGCACTTCTCGCAGTAATTGCGGTGAACGCTGCCGTGAAGCTCGATAACGTTTTTGCTGCCCGCAGCGAAATGCAGCCCGTCTATGTTCTGCGTGATAACGCACGAAAGCCTGCCTGCCCTTTCAAGCTCGGCAAGCTTGTAGTGCGCGGCGTTCGGCTTTGCGTCGGGGAATATCATCTTTTCGCGGTAGAACCGCCAGAACTCCTCCGTATGCGCAAGGTAGAACGAGTGGCTGATAATGGTTTCGGGCGGGTATTTGTACTTCTGATTATACAGCCCGTCTGCGCTGCGGAAATCGGGAATGCCGCTTTCCGTCGATACGCCCGCCCCGCCGAAAAACACTATGCGGCGCGATGAATCTATAAGCTCCTGCAATGTCATAGAGCGCTCCTTTCAGCGGCCTCTGAGCTTTCTGAGGATAAATATGCCAAGACCTATAAGACCTATAAGCACCGCGCCCGCGCCGATAACGATAATAACGGGGTGCGCGGAGTAGTCTGTCATCTTTATGCAGAGATTCGGGGCGTACTCGTCCATTTCATCGTCCGTAAGCCCAAGATAGCTCA
>CAKSEE010000061.1 GCA_934446455.1 uncultured Oscillospiraceae bacterium
GTCTCGGTCTCGTCTACGGTCTCAGCGGACTCGTCGATGGTCTCCTCAGAGGACTCGTCGATAGTCTCCTCGGACTCCTCAGACTCGTCGATGGTCTCCTCAGCAGACTCGGTCTCCTCAGCGGGAGTGGTCTCCTCTACGGGAGCCTTAGTGTCAGCGGGCTTGGTGTCCTCGGTCTTGAGAGTTCTTACATCTACACCGTCAGCGTTAAGAAGCTCGAAGCTTACAAGCTCAAAGGTGGTGGAAGAAGTCCAGTCCTGGATCCAGCACTGTGCATACTTATCAGTAGCAGCGAAGATAGGAGTATCCTGGGTGTAGGTGATCTTGTACTCGTATCTGTTGTCGGTAGGAACGAGGGTCAGAGCCTTAACGCCGTCCTGAATGGACCACTCCATGCTCTTCCAGCCGGTGGAGTTGGAGTTGAAGCCGAAGCCGCCGCCGTACCAGTCGGTACCGCCCTTTACGGAAGCCTCAAAATCCTTATCCTTGGACTTGATGGTAACGGATACGGTCTGAATGGTTGCTACAACGTTAGCGTCGGTGAAAAGCGGAACGTTGGAGTCGTCAGACAGCAGGCATGCGAACATACCGGCGTCGTTGCAGCCCGTGGGAACGGAAACTGCGGAAGCTACAACTGCAGAAGTTGCAGCAACAGCCAGAGCTGCTGCTGCGCTCAGAAACTTTCTCATCTTCATAAGAATAAAATCCTCCTTAAAATAAATAGGTTAGTGAAATACACTAAATCCTCATCATCTATTTTACTATATTCTCCTATGAAAAGCAAGTGTCATTTTACACACAAATCAAGCCCTGTTTTCGTGATTTTCACTAATTTTTCAATAAAAAAACAAGAAGCGTTCCCGTTTTTCAGCAGGAACGCTTCTCTTTGCTTTATATTAGCTAATTTAAGCCGGCGTTTACTCGCCGCCGCGCTTTATCGCCGTGAAAGTAACGCCTGCCGCCGCCATAACCGCGGATATCGCCGCAAAGCCCGCGGTAACGCCCGTGGAGGGGTTTGCGGGATTGGCGGCGGTTGTGCCTGTAGTGCCGTTAGGGGCGCCGCCGGTCGTACCGTTCGTTGTGCCGTTGGCGCCGTTCGTTGTGCCGTTGGTACCGTTCGTTGTGCCGTTGGTACCGTTCGTTGTGCCGTTTGTCGTACCGTTGGCATTGCCGCCGGTGCCGTTTGCCGCGCCGTTGGTGGTGCCGCCTGCGCCCGTGATGTCGTTTACGATGTCCTCGCCTGCGCCTACTACGTCGTTTACGATGCTCTCTCCCGCGCCTACTACGTCGCCTACCGCTCCGCCGACAGCGCCTCCCATGCCGTTTGCGGGCGCTGCAAAAGCCGCCGCGGAGATGACCGCGCATACTGCCGCCGCAGCTGCCGCAGAGGTTATTTTTCTCAGAATCATCATTGTTCTCCTTTTATCGAATACTGCACAGAAAACGGCGGAGCGCCCCGCCCCGCCGCGTCTTTGCGCATAATTAGTATTCGCCGCGCGCAAAGCAATATAAAAGGTTATTTTTGACATTGCAAATCGCATATGAGCGCGCCGCTGCCCGCGCTTCACCGAATCCCGAGATTCTTTTTAAGCTCCCCGATGTATACCCCCAGAATGCCGTCGGCGGGATTCCCGCTTTTTACGATATACCCGAGCGACATTACCGTGTTGCGGTTCGCCTTGTCCTCAATAAACGGCACGGCGGTGTAGCCGCTCCCGTTAATTTCCTCGCAGATTATGCCCGAGCACAGCGTGTAGCCGTTGAGCGCCCGCATGAGATTGAGCATTGTGGCACGGTCGGTGGTCTTTATTACGCGCGGGTAGTTTCTGTCGGCAAGTATCTCCTCGGACAGAAAGAACGCGCCGTTCTCCTCCTGCTCAAACATAAGGCACGGGTAGTCCATAAGCCGCTCAAACGTTATGCCGCTCTCGCGCGCCAGCGGGTGAGTGTCCGCGATGTAGACGTAGGCGCGGCAGTCTATAAGCTTCACGAAATCAAGCTCGTTTTCTGCAAAAAGCCTTGAAAGAAAGCGCCTGTTAAGCTCGCTCATATATATTACGCCGATATCGCTCGTCATATTCCCGACGGAGCGCACAACGTCCATTGTCGTGGTTTCGCGCAGGGAGAAATCGAAGTCGAGCGTGTCGTACTGCCGCACGGTGTCCGCAAACGCCTTTACCGCAAACGAATAATGCTGCGTGGAAACGCTGAACCTGCGCGTTATCTTCCCGCGCGAATACTGCTCCATAAGACCCGTGTAGCGCCAGTAAAGCTCCTTCGCCTTAAGCAGGAAGTCCGCGCCCTCGCGCGTGGGCTCCGTGCCGCGCCCCGTCCTGCGGAAAAGAGTTATGCCAAGCTCCTCCTCAAGCTCCCTCACCGCGCCAGAAAGCGACGGCTGCGTTACAAACAGCGCCTCGGCAGCCTTGTTCATAGAGCCCTTTTCTGAAATCGTGAGAACGTATTCAAGCTGTCGCAGAGTCATGGAGCGCTCCTTTCACTTCTTAAATCTTCTTAATTCTCGCAAAATTCGCCATAAGCTTCTTCTGCTGTCCATTGTCGAAGTTTATCGTCAGCATACTGTCGTTGCCCATTTGCTTTGCAGCGGCGACGGTCCCCTCGCCGAAAACGTTATGCGTTACGCGGTCGCCTGCGGCAAAGGTTTCGCCCGTGACTATCGGGGTGGCGGTAACGGGTCTGCGCGCAGCCTGCTCGCCGAGGTAGTCGCGCTTCTGCGGCTTCTGGAGCGGGTGGTCCGGCTTTCTGCGCTCGCCGTGCTTCTCGCAGTATTCATCGGGTATCTCGCGCATAAAAGTCGAGAGCTTGTTCACGCTGGACTTGCCGTAAAGCATTCTGTAAGAGGTGTGGGTGACGTAAAGCTGCCGCTTGGCGCGGGTTATCGCAACGTAGGCAAGGCGGCGCTCCTCCTCCATTTCAGCGGAGTCGCTAAGGCTCATATAGCTCGGGAAGATATTGTCCTCCGCCGCCACAAGGAACACCGTGCCGAACTCCAGTCCCTTTGCGCTGTGTATCGTCATAAGAGATACGCGGTCGGTCTGCGAGTCGTAGCTGTCAAGGTCGCTTACAAGCGCCACCTGCTCGAGAAAATCGGGCAGGGCTGCGTCGGGCGTTTCCTCAAGCATCTGCAGGGCGTTGGACTTAAGCTCCTCGATATTTTCAAGGCGCGCCGCGCCCTCCTCGCCCGAAGCCTCGAGCATCTGCTTGTAGCCGCTTCTGAGCACAACGGCGTCTATAAGCTCGTCAAGGCGCGCCGTGTCCGCAAGCTCGTCAAGCTCGTCAAAAAGGTTTGCAGCCGCCTTGAGCGCAGCCGCCTTTCTCACAAGCGACGGAAGCGTATCCGCGCTGCGGCACACCTCCAGCGGACTTATGTGCATACCCTCCGCAATGCGCACAACCTCGTCAACGGTGGTGTCGCCTATGCCGCGCTTGGGCTCGTTTATCACCCTGCGGAAGCGGATAACGTCGTAGGGGTTATTGAGCAGCGCTAAGTAGGACACGATGTCCTTTACCTCCTTGCGGTCGAAGAAGCGCACGCCGCCGACTATCTTATACGGCACGCCCGAGCGCGACAGCGCGCTCTCAAAACTGCGCGACAGCGCGTTAGAGCGGTAGAGCAGCGCATAATCGCTGTACTTTGCGCCCTTCTGCACGCCCTCAAGGATTATGTCCGCAACCGACTTTGCCTCTACGGATTCGTTCGGGTAGTTTACTATCTGTATCTTCTCGCCGTCGCCAAGGCTGCTCCACAGGTGCTTGTCCTTGCGCCGGGTGTTGTGCGCGATAACAGCGTTTGCGGCGTTGAGTATGTTCTCTGTTGAGCGGTAATTCTGCTCAAGGCGGATAACCTCGCAGCCCGCATGCTGCTTTTCAAAGTTAAGTATGTTCTCAATGGTAGCCCCCCTGAAGCGGTATATCGACTGGTCGTCATCGCCGACTACGCACAGGTTGCCGCTCTCCCCCGCGAGAAGCGAGATAAGGCGGTACTGCGCATAGTTCGTGTCCTGATACTCGTCTACCATTATGTACTTGTAAAGGCTGCGGTAGTGCGACAATACCTCCGGGCACTGCTCAAACAGCTTTACCGTCAGAAAGATAATGTCGTCGAAGTCAAGCGCGCTCGCAGCCTCGAGAGCGCTCTGGTACTCGGTGTATACCTGCGAAATGCGTATCTCGGCAAGGTCTGCGGACTCTCGCGCCTGCGCGGCAAAGTCCTGCGCGGAGAGCATTCTGTCCTTGCAGCGCGAAATTCTGTTTCTTATAACCTTTGCGTTGATAAGCTTCTCGTCGATATTGAGCTTCTTCATGACTTCCTTGATAACGCGCTTTGAATCGTCGTCGTCGTAAATGGTGAAGCTGCTGCGGTAGCCAATGTTCTCTATCTCGCGGCGGAGAATGCGCACGCACGCGGAGTGAAACGTCGCTGCGGTAATCTTGTCCGCGTCGTCGCCAACCATGCTGTGCAGCCTGTCCTTAAGCTCGCCCGCAGCCTTGTTCGTAAAGGTTATCGCAAGGATATTCCACGGCGCAACGGGCCTTACCGCTATAATCGAAGCCAGTCTGTCAAGCTCCTCCGGGGTCTTTTCAAGCGCGGGGAAGCTCTCGAGAAAACGCGCGTCCTCCGCGCTTATTTCGCGCTCCTCCTCGTCGTGGCAGGCGTTGCCGAAGCGCAGCATATTCGCCACGCGGTTGCAGAGCACCGTGGTTTTGCCGCTGCCTGCGCCCGCGATGATCAGCAGCGCGCCCTCTACCTTGAAAACCGCCCTGCGCTGCATATCGTTCATGCGCGAAAATACGCTTTCAAGCGCGTTTCTCTTAAGTGTGCCGTAATCCATCTTTACTGCCTTCCTTTTCTCAAGCGGCGCGACTGCCGCACATCATACCGATTCTTACAAAAGCAAGCGCAGCCCCCGGGGGAATTCTCGCCGAAAGGGGCTGTGCCGTTTATTCTGTCATAGTTCTGATTCAGGGCTGCCCTGCCGCCATAAGCTGCGAATACTTGTCCTCTGCCGTAAGCTGCGGGACTACCGCCCTGCGGCTTATGCCCGCGTTTGCGAACGCCTGCGTAAGCATAAGCTTTATTCTGTTCACCTGGTTTACCTCCGAGGCGCCCGGGTCGAAGTCCACCGCGACTATGTTGCTCTCGGGGTGCTGGCGGCGAAGCTCGCCGATAACGCCCTTGCCCGTAACATGGTTCGGCAGGCACGCAAACGGCTGCACGCACACGATATTCGGCACGCCCTCGCCGATAAGCTCGAGCATCTCCGCGCAGAGGAACCAGCCCTCGCCCGCAATGTTGCCCGGAGATACAATGGGCTTCACCGACTCGCGCATTTCAAATATATCGCCCGGGCAGCCGAACTTTGTGCCCTTTACCGCCGCGCGGTAGCTCTTTTCCATAAACGAGATGGCCTTTATGCCGAGCTCCTCAACAAGCTTCTTTTTCTTCGGCAGGTAAAGAAGCTCGCTCTTGGTCACACCGTGCGAGCATATGTAGTAGAAGAATCCCATAAGGTCGGGGACTACCACCTCGCAGCCTTCGCTTTCGAGCAGCTCTATTATGTTGTTGTTAGCCACTGGGTGGAACTTTACGAGTATCTCGCCGACAAGTCCTACCTTTGGCTTCTTAACGTCAAGCACGGGGAACTCCGAGAAGTCCCTGACGATGTTCCTTACGTTCTCGTTGAAGCGCCTGAACGAAATGCGCTCAAGCTCGCCGCGCAGGAACACGCGCCACTTTTCGTAGAGCGCGTTTGCGCTGCCCTTTGTCACCTCGTAGGGGCGTACCTTGTACAGGCAGCGCGAAAGCACGTCGCCGTAAACTATGCCCATAAACGCCCTGAGCGCAAGCTGCGCGGTGAGCTTGAAGCCGCTCTGCTTTTCAAGCCCCACAACGTTGAGCGAGATAAGCGGGACGTTTGCAAAGCCCGCGTCCTTAAGCGCCTTTTTGAGCATTCCCACATAGTTTGTCGCACGGCACGCGCCGCCCGTCTGCGTTATCATAACAGAGGTGTTGTTAAGGTCGTACTTGCCGCTCTTAAGCGCGTGTATCAGCTGCCCCACAACAAGTATCGAAGGGTAGCACGCGTCGTTGTTTACGTACTTCAGACCCTCGTCAACCACCGCCTTTGAGCAGTCGGTGAGTATATCTACATCATAGCCCGAATGGCGGAACGCCGCCTCGAGCATATCGAAATGGATAGGCGCCATCTGCGGGCAGAGTATCTTGTGCCGCTTGCGCATTTCCTTGGTGAACTCGGGCTGCGCCACATACCCAAGATGCCCCTGCACGGGCTTATAGTGATGGCGCGCGCGCTCCTCCACAACGGAAATAAGCGAGCGCAGGCGTATTCTTGCCGCACCAAGGTTGTTCACCTCGTCTATCTTAAGGCAGGTGTACAGCTTGCCGAAGCTGCGCAGTATCTCCTGCACCTGGTCGGTGGTGATAGCGTCAAGGCCGCAGCCGAAAGAGTTGAGCTGCACAAGCTCGAGGCACTCGTGGCGTCCCACAACGTGCGCCGCAGCGTAAAGGCGCGTGTGGTACGTCCACTGGTCCACAACGCGTATCGGGCGCACTACCTTTTCAAGGTGCGCCACGCTGTCCTCGGTGAACACCGCGAAGCCGTAGCCCGCTATCATCTCGGGCAGGCCGTGGTTTATCTCGGGGTCGACGTGATACGGGCGCCCCGCGAGGACTATACCGCGCCCGCCGTTCTTTTCGATGTATTCGAGAGTTTCGTCGCCCTTTGCCGCCATCTGCGCCTTGAACTGCGCGTCCTCCGCATACGCCTTTTCAAGCGCTGCGATAACCTCCGCCTTTGTTATGGAAAGCTCGGGCAGGCTTGCGGAAAACTCCTCGAAAAGGCGCTCTCCCATGCGCTTTTTGTGGAATATCGGAAGGAACGGGTTCATGAACTTAACGTCGCGGCGAAGCTCGGGGACGGAGTTCTTTATTACCTCTGAATATGTAGCGACAACGGGGCAGTTGTAGTGGTTGTCGCCGCCGTTTTCGTCGCTCATTTCATACGGCATGGAGGGGTAGAAGATAAGCTTTACGCCCTCGTCTATAAGCGCCTGAATGTGCCCGTGCGCAAGCTTTGCGGGGTAGCACACCGACTCCGAGGGCATGGTTTCTATGCCCTTGTCGTATATCGCGCGCGAGGACTTGGGTGAGAGCTTCACGCTGAAGCCAAGCTCTGTAAACAGCCTGTGCCAGAACGGATAGTTCTCATACATGCCAAGCACGCGCGGAAGTCCTATAACGCCGCGGCGCGCCGTCGCTTCGGGCAGGCATTCGCGGTCGAAAAGGAGCTTGTACTTGTACTCGTAAAGGTTCGGCAGCTTCTGTGCGGTGGATACGTTGCCCGCGCCGCGCTCGCAGCGGTTATTGCTTATGTAGCGCTTGCCGTCGGGGAATTTTGTTATCGTAAGCAGGCAGTTGTTGCTGCACTTGCCGCAGCGGGCGGTGGTTTTCTCCACCTTAAAGCCCTCGAGCGCCTGCGCCTTCGATATGGTCGAGCCCTTGCCGTCGTCGCGCTCTATGGCTATAAGCGCGCTGCCGTAAGCGCCCATAAGTCCCGCCTTGTCGGGGCGGACTACCTCCCTGCCGCAGATAAGCTCGAACGCGCGCAGCACGCTGTCGTTCATGAACGTGCCGCCCTGCACGATTATCTTATCGCCCATTGTCGAGGTGTCGCGCAGCTTTATTACCTTGAACAGCGCGTTCTTTACGACGGAGTAGGAAAGCCCCGCGGAAATGTCCGCGACGGTCGCGCCCTCCTTCTGCGCCTGCTTTACGCGCGAGTTCATGAACACCGTACAGCGCGAACCTAAGTCGACGGGGTTCTGCGCGGTAAGGCCGAGCTTTGCGAACTCCGCGCTGCTCATACCGAGCGCGTTCGCGAAGTTCTCGATAAACGAGCCGCAGCCGCTGGAGCACGCTTCGTTCAGCAGAATGCTCTCTATCTCGCCGTTGTTCACGCGCATACACTTCATGTCCTGCCCGCCGATGTCGAGAATGAACTGCGCGCCGGGCAGCACCTTATCCGCCGCCTTGTAGTGCGCCATTGTTTCTATTTCGCCGAAATCCGCGCCGAGCGCCGCCTTTATCAGGTGTTCGCCGTAGCCCGTGGTGCACGCCTTTGCTATGTAGGCCTCCGCGGGCAGCAGCGCATAAATCTCCTTTAATATGCCGACAACGCTTTTGAGCGGGTCGCCGCCGTTGCCACTGTAGTGCGAGTATATTATGCGCGCTTCCTTATCGAGAAGCACCGCCTTTGTGGTCGTGCTGCCTGCGTCCACGCCGAGGTAGCACGCGCCCTTGTGCTGCTTTATGTCTGCGGTCGGTATAACTGACTTTGCGTGGCGCGCGTTGAACGCTGCAAGCTCAGCCTCGTCCTTAAAGAGCGGCGCCAGGCGCTCCACCTCGTGAAGCTGGTTTTCGCCAAGCGCGCGCGAGCGCTCAACAAGCGCGTTCATATCGGTTTCGGCGCTTTCGTCTGAAAAAGCGCAGCCCATAGCCACGAAAAGATTTGCGTTTTCGGGGAAAATAACGTGTTCGGGGGTGAGCCCGAGCGTTTCTATAAAGCGCGCGCGAAGCTCGGACAGGTAGTGCAGCGGACCGCCGAGAAACGCAACGTTGCCCTTTATCGGCTTGCCGCACGCAAGACCGCTTATCGTCTGGTTCACCACAGACTGGAAAACGGACGCGGCGATGTCGCTGCGCTTTGCGCCGTCGTTCAGCAGCGGCTGAATGTCGCTCTTTGCGAAAACACCGCAGCGCGAAGCTATCGGGTAAATGGTGGTGTGCTTTTTGGAAAGCTCGTTCAGCCCGCCTATGTCGGTGTTGAGAAGCGCCGCCATCTGGTCGATGAACGCGCCCGTGCCGCCCGCGCAGCTGCCGTTCATGCGCTGCTCAAGCCCGCCCGTAAGGTAGGTTATCTTCGCGTCCTCGCCGCCAAGCTCTATAGCGACGTCCGTCTGCGGGATAAGCTGCTTTATGGCGTTTGTGCCTGCTGCAACCTCCTGAACGAACGGTATGCCGAGCCATTTGGACACGGATATTCCGCCCGAGCCCGTGACTGCGATAAGCACGCGCTCGCCCTCAAGCTGAGAGCCTACCTCTGTGATTATATCTGATACTGTCTTTCTTATATCGGAAAAGTGCCTTCTGTAC
>CAKSEE010000062.1 GCA_934446455.1 uncultured Oscillospiraceae bacterium
GTCTGAACTCGCCCGCGAAGGTCGTGCTTCGCGCGCAGAAAACCGTCACGGCAGGCGCGGCGGCTAAGCTTACCGAGGAATTGGAGGGGCGCGGGTTTAAGGTTTCGGCACGGAAGATTTGAGATATGGGTCGCCCCCGTTCTGCTTTGCAGGGCGGGGGCAGGTTTGTGTGTGGCGGCGTTCCGCGTTTCATGCGGGTGAAAACAGGGTATAAAAAAGCGCCTCGCCACGGAAATGCGTGCGAGGCACTCAATGTATGGTTTGGAATGAGTCCGCGTTTCATGCGGGTGAAAACAGGGTATAAAAAAGCGCCTCGCCGCGGAAATGCGTGCGAGGCACTCGCTGGCGGAGAAGAAGGGATTCGAACCCTTGTGAGGTTGCCCTCAAACGGTTTTCAAGACCGCCTCGTTATGACCACTTCGATACTTCTCCGAATAAGACAGCCTCCCGTAATCAGGAGGCTGTCAAAGTGGAGCTGTTAATCAGAGTCGAACTGATGACCTCATCCTTACCAAGGATGTGCTCTACCAACTGAGCTATAACAGCGTTCCAACGTGTTATATTATATCACACGAAAACGCATTTGTCAACCCCTTTTTTGATTTTTTTAAATTTTATTTTACAATATGCTGCAAAGCGCACCGTTATGCGAAATACTGCAAATGCGGCACCGCTATAGACGATGCCGCATGATTATTATTCAGTTGTTGTGCCGCTTTCAGCCCTGACGTAACAGCGGCTAGGCGGTTAAATCAGCTTAATACATCGGTATGTACTTCCTTTGTAAAATTTCTCTGAGAAGTCTTACTTGTACATCGGACTCTATCCTTTCACAGATTTGGGTTCCTGCCGTTTCTTGTATGCGAACATATTTACCACCCTGTTTCGCAAGATAATCTATGTGAACGCATTTCGCGGTGGGAATCATCTGCGGGAGCCTTGCGCCGTGCATTTTAATGGGCTTTAGCGCCCTGCAATGGCGGTAACTGCGCCTTTGGGGGAGAACCCCGCGCTGTTTTCGCCCTTTATCGTTCAGCTCAGGCGGTCGGCGGAATGTGACCCCGTGTCATCACATTGACCGCAGATGAAATATTCTGTTCCTCAGTGCTTTCCATCGGACTCGCATCCTTTCTGCTTAAAGCTGTTATAGTTGTGAGGTTTGCGGGAGCTTTATCGTGGTGTGCCGCCCTCTTCTTCCAGAGAGCCTTTCCCGCGGTAGTCAGCGACCCATTGGTATTACCCCTTTCGGTTTTATAAGGCGGGTCCCTGTCTGCTTTCGCTTTCTGTTTCCCTTTCCTTGTATATATAATACCACACATTTTCGTCAAAGTCAATAGTTTTTTTTAAGAATTGCAATGTCGTTTTGTACAACATTTTTTCACGCGTTTTGTTGAATCTCATGATAATTGCTTAAATAATGCGCCCTGCGGCGATTTTTCACAAAATTCCTCTTGACAATCCGCCCGTCATGGTGTAAAATATAGACAGAATGTGCGTGCTGAATGAGGCGGGCGGCGATCCTGCCGGAACTGTATTTGCGGCGCAAGGCGCATTTGTAATGCAATAACGCATCGAAAGGATAACGATATGGCTGAAAACAACGATATCACCCTTGACGAGGACGAGGGAATAATTGAGCTTGAGGACGAGGACGGCAACATCACCCGCTTCGAGTTCGTTGACCGTATAGAAAAGGACGGCGAGGTATACTTTGCGCTTGTTCCTGCGGAGTATGACGAGGACGAGGGCGCTACCGAGTTCGTAGTGTTAAAGCAGACGCTGATAAACGGCGAGGATATGCTTGTGACCGTTGACGATGATGACGAGTACAACGCTGTCGGCGAGCTGTTCCTGCAGCGCTTTGCAGAGCTGCCCGAGCTTGACGTGGAGGGCGACGACGGGGAATAATTCCCTTGTATCATCACCCGCAAAAAGAAGAAAATAATCGTGTCGGGAGAAATCCCGATACGGAAAAAGAGCCTACTGCCTTGTAGCCCGCAGCGCTGCTGCGGTTCGCATATGTGTGCTAGTATGATCCAACACATTGTAAAAGGGATTTCGGCTCCGGCGGCGGATTGCAGACCTCCCGTACTGCGGAAGATAGGGAGCGTGAAACCGTTGGGCGATTTTTACCCACCCTGCCATAAGCGGGTTTTATATTGCATCTTACGGCAAGGCGGTGCTTTTTGAAAAGAATGCGGGGAGAGTCGCACGGCTCTCCCCGTTTTTTTGCGCGGGGAGTTCCCGCACGATTTTTGCCGGAACGGGGGCGCTCTGCGCGCGGTATTGCCGCCTGTACGGCTCGGACTTGATTTTTTTGCGCGAATATGGTATGATTATGTAAGATAACGGACGAAAAAGTCTTTTATCTGCCGCATGCCCTGTGTTTATATCAGGCGCCGCCGGCAAACAACTGAAAGGAAGTGACTGCGGTGATAATTCTGCCCGAACCCGTGACGCGCGCGCTTGGTGTGCTTGAAAACGCGGGATTTGACGCGTATGTGGCGGGGCGCTGCGTGCGCGAACTTGTGCTGGGCAACAGTCCGCAGGATTTTGACATAGTGACCAACGCGGGGCTGAACGATATCCTGTTCGCGTTCCGCGACTACCGCATTTCCGACGAGGGAATGGCGCGCGGCGAGATTCTGGTGAACGTTGTGGGAATGTTCATACAGGTGTCGCCCTACCGCCGCGAGGTGTTCGGCAGCCGCGTTATTTACGCGGACGACCTTGAAACGGACTTGTTCCGCAGGGGCTTTACGATAAACGCCATGGCGTATTCGCCGCGCACGGGGCTTGTGGACCCTTTCGGCGGGCACAGCTGCCTTACGGGCGAGGTGAAGCGCATTGTCGCTATCGGCGAGAACGTAACAAAAAGCACGCGCGAGAACGGCAAGCCCGTGACGGAAACCTATTATGATATGTCGCGCAGCTTCACCACCGCGCCGCACAGGATACTTGAGGCGATACGCCGCTGCGCCGAGGGCGATTACGAGATAGAGGAGCAGACGCGCGCCGCAATGCGAAGCAACGTAAGCTGCTTTGAGTACGCCGACAAAAAGCGCATTTTCACTGAGCTTCAGCGCATTGTTATGGGCAAGTACGCCGCGCGCGTGCTTGAGGAATACGCGGATATCCTGAAGTACCTGCTGCCCGAAATAGAGCCGTGCATAGGGCTTGACCAGCGCTCGCCGCACCACAAGTTCACGGTGTGGACGCATATTGCGCGCTCTGTGGGATTCGCCCTGCCCGAGCCGTCGGTGCGCTTTGCAATGCTGTTTCACGACCTCGGCAAGCCCGAGTGTATGTCGATCGACTACACGGGGCGCGGACATTTCAAGGGCCATGCGGAGCGCAGCAGGCTTCTTGCGGAGGGAATAATGCGCCGCCTTGAGTTTGAACGGCCGCTTTTTGACGAAGTGAGCTGGCTTGTATACCACCACGACGTGGAGATACCCACGGACAGAAAGGCGCTTAAGGGGCTTCTGCGCGAGCTGGGGGCGGCAGACCTGCGGCAGCTTATTCAGTGCGAGATTGCGGACAACCGCGCCAAGGAGGAAGAAACGGAAACCGAGCGCGTAAAGGGGCTGCGGGCTTCTCTTGCGGCGCTTGAGGAGATAGAGGCGACGGGCGAGTGCTACGACATAAGCCAGCTTGCCGTAACAAAGCGCGACCTTATCGAGCACCGCTTTGTTTTTACCGAAAAGGAAGCGGACGAGCTTCTTGCGGCGCTTTTCGATATCGTTCTGGACAAGCCGTCGTTCAATAACAGGCTTATGCTGCTTGACATGGCGCAGCGCAGCAAGGAGCGCTTGGAGCAGCTCGCCGAGGAGCGTGAGCAGCGCCTGCGCGAGCAGATAGAGCGCGAGAAAATAACGCACGACCGCAGGAAAGAGCCGATATTCACCAAAAAGAAACGGCAATAAAAAAGATAAACGGGGGCTTAACAGCTCCCGTTTTCGTATTAGTTGATATGTTCTGCCGAAAGACAGCGCCATTTGCGCCGTATTTTCGGGCGCGTGAAAGCGTATTACGCATATCATCCGCCCTTTTTCGGCAGAAACACCGCGCACCATGCCGCAGCGAGCGCCGCCGCTAGCAAAAGCGCGCACAGCGGGCGCTGCGAGAAATGCTCCCATATAGCCGCAAAGCGCGCAAAGTCCCAGAAAAGCGCCGCCCCGACGCCTGCGGCGAAAACCGCAGCCGCAAGCACCGCGCCCGCCGCGCAGTCCTTGGCGTGCTTTATAAGCGGGTCCTTTTCGGGGGAAACCTTGTCGCACAGGCACTCAAGCGCCGTGTTTACCGCTTCAAGCGAAATCACCGCCGCGAATGTAAGCAGCAGCACCGCCCACTCCGCGCGGGAAAGCGCATAGAAGCGCGCCGCAAAGTACGCCGTAAAGCCCGCCGCGCACAGATGAAAGCGGAAGTTGCGCTCGCGCAGACACCGCGCAAGCCCCCTGCCCGCATACGCAAAGCCCTTGAAAAATCCGCTCATCAGCCGTTCTCGCGGGTTATGCCGAGCTTGTCAAGCACCTTTTCCTGCTTGCCGAACATCTCGCGCTCCTCGTCCTCGCCGTTCACATGGTCGTACCCCAGCAGGTGGAACAGCGAGTGCGTCAGCAGAAACGCAACCTCCCTGCGGAAGCTGTGGCCGTACTCCTGCGCCTGCTCCTGCGCGCGTTCAAGCGAAATCACGATGTCGCCGAGAATTATGGCGTCCGTGTCGGGGTCTACCTCAAAGCCCTCGTCGGTAAGCATGGGGAACGACAGCACGTCCGTTACGCGGTCTATGCCGCGGTGTTCGCTGTTGAGCGCGCGTATCGTTTCGTTGTCCACAAACGTCACGGAAACCTCCGCGTCGTCCTCTATGCCCTCCTCCTCGAGCGCTGCGCGCGTGCAGCTTTCAATAAGCTGCTCGGCGTCCTCGGGCGGGGAGAGCTTGTCCTGCTCGTTGCTGTAGAAAATCTCTATCTTCATTTGTTCCTCCTGTCTGCGCCCGCGTGGTATTCGTCGTACGCCTTTACGATATCCTGCACCAGCTTGTGACGCACAACGTCCTTTTCGGTAAAGCGGTTCTGCGCTATGTCCTCAACGTTTTTGAGCACCTTGAGCGCCTCAACAAGCCCGCTCTTGCCCTTTTCGGGCAGGTCAATCTGCGTTATGTCGCCTGTAATCACCATTTTACTGTTAAAGCCAAGGCGCGTTAAGAACATCTTCATCTGTTCGCGCGTGGTGTTCTGCGCCTCGTCAAGGATTATGAAGCTGTCGTCGAGCGTGCGCCCTCTCATGTAGGCGAGGGGCGCTACCTCGATAGCGCCGCGCTCCTGTAACCGCGCGAACGTTTCCTGCCCGAACATCTCAAAGAGCGCGTCGTAAAGCGGGCGCAGGTAGGGGTCTACCTTGTTCTGCAGGTCGCCCGGGAGAAATCCGAGCTTTTCGCCCGCTTCAACTGCGGGGCGGGTGAGTATAATGCGCGTTACGCTGTGCTGCTTGAACGCGCTCACCGCAAGCGCTACCGCAAGGTAGGTCTTGCCCGTACCCGCAGGTCCCACGCCGAACGTTATCGTGTTCGCGCGTATCATGTCGCAGTATTTCTTCTGCCCTACGGTCTTTGGCTTTATGGGCTTTCCTGCGCAGCTTACGCACACGCAGTCAGAGGACATATTGTCAAGCTCGTCCTCCGCGCCCTCGCTTACCATGGTTATGGCGTAGCGCACCTCCTGCTCGCCGATAGCCTCGCCCCTGTCTGCCATCTTCATAAGAATGCCGAGCGCCTTCTGCGCCTTGCGGCAGGCGGAGCCGTCCTCGCCCGTTACCTTAACGTCGCTCCCGCGCGAGCATATTGTAACGCCGAAAGCGCGCTGTATCTCGTTTACGTTGACGTCAAAGCTGCCGAATACGGCGCTTATCTGCTCCGTGCCGCTCATATTTACTGTGATTTCTGCCATATAATGCGTGTTACCTCTTGTATTCTTTCTTAATTATAAGTATGTCCTTCATGCCGTAAAGCCCGCCGTTTTCGTCGAAAGTCATTTCAACAACGTAGGGCATATAGTCTATTATGCGCATAAAATCCGCAAAGCCAAACTGCGGGCGGTAATAATTTATTATGGTGGAAAGCGCCGTGCCGTGAGTGCCTATGGCTATCGTTTCTCCCACGCACTCCGAAAGCGCTTTCTTAAGCGCCGCGATATTGCGCTCCTGCACGTCCGCAAGGCATTCGCCGTCGGCGATATGGTAGTTGAAATCCCCCCACTGCGCCTCTATAAAGCGCAGGAAGTTTTCACCCTGCCAGCTGCCCGCGTTCCTTTCACGGAAGCCCTCTGCCTCACGCACGGGCAGCCCCAGCGCCTGCGAAAGCCCGCTTACGGTCTGCAGCGCGCGTGTATAGGGGCTTGAGTAAATGCGCGTTATCCCCTTGCCGGAAAGCGCGCGCGTAACCTCTGCGGAGTCCGCAAGCCCCTCTTTTGTGAGCGGCCTTGTCCTGTCGCCGCCCTGCCACGTTTTGTCAGACTGCGCATGGCGCACAAAGTAAACGCTTGTCATCATAATCCCCTTTCTTTAAGCTGCGACACAAGCCCGACGTAAAACTCCCGCACATCAAAGCCCTTTATGTCCTCGCGGTTAAGGTCTATAACGTCCGCGTGGGTAATCCCGCGCCTTCCCTTGGGGTAAAGCGGCGTGAAGCTCTCGCCCCACTTTGCGGAGGTGAGCGCCACAAGCCCGTCGTTGTCGCCGTCGAACTTCTTTACGATAGGGTGGGAGATGTTGAGCGGGAAGCGCCCGCCGCGCGCTCCGCTCGATTTTGAGCCGACGCTGCGGTAGATAACGTCGGGCGAGTCGGGTACTTCTTCGTTGAACTGCGCGCAGAAGCTGCTTGTAAGGTCGCGCACCGCCGACATAAAGTCGGGAGAGGCGTCCCCGAGCTTTGCGAAAGCCGCGTTGTAGGTCTTTTCAATGCCCTTTACGAGCTTTTCGGGCGCGTGTTCAAGCAGGTATTCCGCAAAAATGCAGCCCCTGTGCGGGGTGTTTATCGTGGTGAGGGAAGCGACATACTTGTCGCACCCGAGCCTGCTTATAGCGTAGCGCGAATCAAGCCCGCCCTTTGAGTGGGCGATGATGTTGAGCCGCCCGCAGCCCGTGTCCTCTACTATCTGCTTTATCCTGCGGGCTAACTCCTCTGCGCTGTCCGCAACGGAAAGCGCGCTCTGCTGGTCGCCGTAAAGCACCGTGGCGCCGTTTTTCTCAAGCTCCGCAGGAATGCGCCCCCAGTAGTTGAGGTATTTGCTGTCGCGGAAGAACACGCCGTGCACAAGCAGCAGCGGGTATTTCGTGGCGCACACGCGCTGCTCGCTGCGGCTTTCGTCAAGGCGCGCCTTTTCGGTTTCGGTGCGGCATTCGCGGCGGACCTTAATGTATATGTACATCAGCATAAAAAGGTTTGCAAGGGGTATCCACCCAAGCACTATGCCTAGGACGCGCAGCCTTATCCCGAGCTGCACGGACGTCAGATAAACGCGGATAATGCCGTTCCAGAAAAGCGCCGCCTCGCCGAGTATCACAAGCACGCAGTATGTAACGTAGCGCGGCACGTCAATGCTGCCGTTTATCGCGCCGTAAAGTCCCCGGACCGCAAGCGGCAGGCAGGCGGCGGTCGTCACGAAGAATGCGAGCAGCAGCTCCGCGCCGTCCCCCATGACCTTAAGCCTGAACGACGGGTATTTTCTGAACGTGGGCAGAACGTTGAAAAAGACAAAATAAGCGCCCGTGACAAGCCCTACTGCGAGTCGTCCCCAGAAATCCACCCCGCTTAAAATGAGCGTGTGGTTGAGCGCGAAAAAGGTTATTGCGAGATTCAGAATACGTATAAGAATGTTCATGCGTCAAATCTCCATGCTGTTAAGTCTTACTTATTTTTATTATACACGCGCAGCCTGCTTTTGTCAATGATTGCAAAAAGAAAACCGCCCGCAGGCGGTTTTTTCAGACAGATAAAGATACTTTTCTCAGCCTATCGGCGCAAGCAGGGCAGATCCGTCCCTGCCGCTTATGGATACGGAGAGCGTGTATTCCGTGCCGCCCGCAGTGAAGCAGAGAGCGCGGTTCGGGATAACCTCGCCTGTGGCAAGGCTTGCGCAGAAGCTCTCGCCCGCCGCCATATCGCCCTTTTCAAGGAGCGTACCGCCGAATGAAAGGGTATCCGAGTCCGTATCGTAGTCGAGCGCGACAAGGCGCACGTCAGTCACGTCCGCAAGGGCGGTGAAAAGGAACGCGCTCGCCCAGTCCTCGCCGTCGCTGTATTCGGGCGCGCTGCCCTCGGGAGCGAAATCGCAGGCAAAGGCGTATTCGGCGGAAGCGCCGAGCGTTACGGGCGCAAGCAGGGCAGAGCCGTCCCTGCCGCTTATGGATACGGAGAGGACGTATTCCGTGCCGCCCGCAGTGAAGCAGAGAGCGCGGTTCGGGATAACCTCGCCTGTGGCAAGGCTTGCGCAGAAGC
>CAKSEE010000063.1 GCA_934446455.1 uncultured Oscillospiraceae bacterium
GGATCCTCAAGGGAATTGTCGCGGATAGTGTTCTTGTTGTAGAACATCACGCAGTCGCTTTCAACATCTACTGCGCCTACATAGTGGTTTCCGTTGAAAGAAAACTGTTCGTTTACCGCGCTCATGGGAGCCCACAGCTCACTGCTGAAATCAACGTAGCCGTCAAGCGGGTCGAACATTCCATTGATAGCGCCCTTCGGGAACACATCCATGTCGCCCGCGCTGAACATATCGGGGGAATCGTCAGACTGAATCAGCACTGCCAGTTTTTCGTAACGGCTGTCCCATGTTGTATTGATGTACGCTATCCTGCCGCCGAACTGCGTCTGAAACATCTCCAGCGCCGGAGCGATCGGCTGACCCTCCGCAGGGTTGAGATCCCATGAGGAAAGGAACTTTACAACGCCGTTTTTCAATTTTTCAGCACCGATGTCGATTTCCGCAATTTTGTCCGCGTCCTCCTTGTTCATGGTTGCCGTAGCAGCCGCAGAAGTCGCCTGCACCGGAGAGTTGGAGGAATTCGGACCACTTGCCGCCTGCTGCTCGTCGCAGCCCGTAACTGCAAGCACGGAGCAAATCGCAAGCGCCGCCGCTGTGATTTTTGTGATGTTTTTCATCCTGCTCATTCCTTTCATAAACGGAATTACTTCCTTCTGGACGCAAAAAGTACGCCCGCCGCGATAACTGCTGCGCCTGCTGCTGCTGCAATTCCGGAAACTCCGGTGTCGGGATTGCCCTTTGCGGAAGCAGTGGTTTCAGCGGCTGCGGAATCCGCTGCGGGAGCCTCGGCATCAGCGGGAGTTTCTGCGCTGTCTGCGGGAGCAGCAACAGGCTCATCGGAGAATGTCATCTCAAGCAGTTCAATGCCGTGGCCCATAACAGCCATGCCCGCATTCTGGAGAAGCTCAAGCTGGTCAGCCGGGATAGTGAAGCTCATGGAGGAGCTGTCCATCTCGAGCGTATAGCTGTCGCCGCCCTCTGAAAGAACTGCGCCGTTCAGGGTGCTGATGAAAGGCCAGCCGGCGTCGTTCACCATGGGCTTGATGCACCAGTAGTTCTGACCGTCCATGTCAGCGAGGCTCTCGTTTACGTTGTAGGTGATGGTAACTGTGGTGTCGGGAGTAACGTCTGCGAATTCCTCAGCGCCAATGGTCACGCTTTCGCTCCAGCCAAAGCCAAGGTTCTTGTTGATGGAATAAGCGCCTGCGGTAGCAGAGATGGCTGCAACTGCGGCAGCGGCGGTAATAACGGAGATAAACTTTTTCATGGTGATTCTTCCTTTCAGATTGCGTTTTGTTGTGCAGACTGCCGTATTTTTCGGCTGTCCGTCCCTTTGATGTCTTTATTATATCATTTACTTAACCTGCGTTATATCAGAAATTTAACTTTTGTATCGTCAGTTTATCCGAAATGCTTGACGGACGTGAGATTTTTTTGTATAATATATTCAATGATACTATCTTATAAAAAGGAGAAAAGGGAATGAACGAGCTGCACAAAGAACTGTCGCGCATAGAATTTGAAATGCGCGAAAACTCCATGGCCCACACCCCGGTAGAAAACGAAATGCGTTTCTACGAGGCGGTAAAGCGCGGCGATATGGACGCCGCAAGAACGCTCTCCACACCGCTTGGCGGGGAGGGTTTCGGCGTGCTTTCCACCGACCGCCTGCGGAATCTGAAATACCACCTTGTGATAACTGTGTCGTTCATTACGCGTTTCTGCGTTGAGGGCGGAATGGAGCGCGAAACCGCCTACAACCTCAGCGACCTCTATATAAGAAAGGCGGACCTTGCAAGTTCATCGGAGGAAATAAACGCGATACACTCCGAGCTTATCACGGACTTCACCGAGCGTATGGCGAAGCTGAATAACGGCAGCAGCTACTGCTACCAGGTCACGAAGTGCATGGAGTACGTCTACGACCACCTGCACGAAAAGCTGATGGTGAGCGATATCGCGGAGGAATTAGGACTTTCGGTGCAGTACCTTTCAAAGCTGTTCCGCACGGAAACCGGACTGACCCTCAACCGGTACATATTAAGGAAAAAGATAGACGCCGCCTGCCAGATGCTGAAATATTCTCAGTATGAAGCCGTGGACGTCGGGAACTTTCTCGCATTCAGCTCCCACAGCCATTTTATCCAGAAATTCCGCGAGGAAACAGGGCTTACGCCGAAGCAGTACCGCGAGAAGTACTACCATTCGTCCTCAGGAATGAAAGCCGGCGTGGAAATAAAATAAAATTAAAAACGTGATATTTTTATGCGTATCGTAATATATTCGCGTGCGTTTTTGTGCTAGAATCAAGGTACAAGGCAGAACTCCATAACGTCAGAAAGGAACGTGATATATTATGAAAAGCCACATTATCAGCATAATGCTGATTACAGGAACTATCGCACTCTGCGGCTGTTCCGCAAATAACGGCGCTTCCTCCGCAGAAGAGTCGTCGCAGACTTCGGAGGTGACAGCTTCCGTGGCAGAAACAACTGAATCTGCGGCTGAAAGCAGCGTACTAGCGGACTTCAGCGGAACCTACGACGATGTGAGCGGGAAATTTGAATTCTCGGACGGCTGGTCGAACGGCTCGATGTTCAACTGCACATGGCGCAAGAGCAACGGCAGTATATCAGACGGCTCCATGAAGCTCGCTATTGATAAGGACCTGCTGGACAAGCCGCCCTATTCCGGCGCAGAGTTCCGTTCGCGTGATTTTTACGGCTACGGTATGTACGAGGTCGTTATGAAGCCGATAAAGAACGACGGCGTAGTAAGCTCGTTCTTCACCTATACGGGACCCTCCGATAACAACCCGTGGGACGAGATAGACATTGAATTTCTCGGCAAGGACACCACAATGGTGCAGTTCAACTACTTCACCAACGGCAAGGGGAACCACGAATTCCTGTACGAACTCGGCTTTGACGCTTCCGAGGACTTCCACACATACGGTTTCGACTGGCAGGCGGACAGCATCACATGGTACGTTGACGGCGAAGCGGTCTGCACGGCGTCCGAGAATATTCCCTCCACTCCCGGAAAGATAATGATGAACGTATGGCCGGGAACCGGCGTTGACGGCTGGCTGAACGCATTTGACGGCACAGTTCCGCTTACAGCGGAATATAAGTCCGTGGACTTCACAGCGGCAGAGGAGGGTTGAAAATGAACGAATTCAAGGGTTACAGAAACGGCGTGAATCTCGGCGGCTGGCTCTCGCAGTGCGGCTATGAAAAGGAGCATATCGAGAGCTTCATCACCGAAGCGGATATCGCGCGAATAGCTTCGTGGGGCTGCGACCATGTGCGCCTGCCATTTGACTACAACATAATTCTTGACGAAAACGGCAACGTACTGGATAGCGGACTGAAGCTGCTCGGCCGCTGCGCGGACTGGTGCAGGGCGCACGGGCTTAATATAATTCTCGACCTGCACAAGACTATGGGATTCTCGTTTGACAAAGGCGAGCAGGAATCCGGGTTCTTTGAGAATCAGCGCTATCAGGATATTTTCGTGAACCTCTGGAGCCGCATTGCAAAGCGCTTCGGCGGCAGAAACGACGTTGCGTTTGAACTGCTCAACGAGATAACCGAGCGCCGCTTTGCAGAGATATGGAACCGTATCGCCGCACGCACGATAACCGAGATACGCAGGTACGCTTCGGAGAATTTCGTGCTCATCGGCGGTATTTATCAGAACGGCATTTTCGGTCTGACGCTGCTTGACAAGCCGTGCGACGAGCATATCGTATTCAATTTTCACTACTACAATCCGCTGGTGTTCACTCATCAAAAGGCAAACTGGATAGACAAAATGACGGACGAATGCGAGATAAGCTACCCCGGTCCCACAAGGGAATACTATGAAAAGTCCCTCGGATTCATCGGTCCCGACCTTGCGCAGGCTTACGAAAACTACCCCTTGGATATAGTAGACCGCCGTTTCATGGAAGCAGAAATGCAGGTTGCCGCTGATGTCGGCAAAAAAATGAATGTTGCGGTTTACTGCGGAGAGTACGGCGTTATCGACAAGGTCGGCGGCGTTGACCTGCTCCGCTGGTATGACGATATCCATGCCGTGTTTGACAAGTTCGGCTTCGGAAGAGCTGCGTGGAACTATAAGGCAAAGGATTTCGGAATAGTTGACGAGTGCCGCGCGGATATCGCAGACGAAATCATAAAGCGCCTGAAGCAGTAATTATTACGTTATAGAAAATTTTTTCGACAAGCTGAAGCACCCCATAAGTTTTACACTTACGGGGTGCTTCAGTTTGTCAAAAAAGGATAAACGAACTTGAAGCTGAGATTCAGGAAATAATAACGACCGAGCGCGTAAGATACTTGACGAATTGCCGGCGTAACGGAGGAGAATATGTCTGACAATAACCAACGGCGAGCTTGTCGCACTCACGCAGCAGGGCGCGCTTGATACCGTGCTTAAGCCGCTTATCCGCGAGATTTTCCTGTTTGACTCATACATTGCGGGAACCTCGTATCTGAAGGACAAGTCCGTTTTTGAGGAGCTTCAGGAAGGCTGCAGGCTCACCATGCAGCGCGAAAGGAACAAATTCGACGACAACGAGGTGTTCTCGCGGCTGCTTAACGCAGGGAAAATGCTTGCCGCCTGCGTCAAAAGCTCGAAAAAGATAAGCGACGCGTTTATGAAGGTCGGTATCGGTATTTATCTTGTGGATATCTGAGGAGAAATGCAAATGAGCGTCAGCGATAGCCTTGATAACGCCGAGGAGCTGCTGTGCAGCGACAATTTCTCCGCGCGGAATAATCGGCAGGCTATTCGCCGCAGCCCCTCCCCCGCGCAGCGTGAAGCGCGCTCAGACGAGCCGCATAAGCCTGCAATTTTCTATCCCCGCGCTCCAGAAGTCGGATATCGGCAGCCCCTTTACACGGCAGACTATGCTTGAATTCATGGCGCCGTGACCTACTATGAGAACGTCCCTGCCCTGTGCCAGGAGCGGCTTTACGCGCTCTTCAAGGAACTGCCCCGTGCGCGCGAAAAGCTCGTCAAGGCTCTCGCCGCCCTCAGCGGGCACATAGCTTTCGGGCGAGGAAAACAGCGTGCGTATAGGATTATCGGGGTCGTCAAGGCAGCTTCCCTCGCACGCGCCAAAGCTCATTTCAACAAGCCGCCCGTCCGTAATTATGGGGACGTCCCTGCCGCGCAGCAGTATTTGCGCGGTCTGCACCGCGCGCGTAAGCGGCGAGCAGAAGCACACGTCAAAGTGAACGCCCGCGTATTCCCCGCGGGCTTTTTCCGCCATTTGCAGCCCCTGCGCATTCAGCGGGATATCCGTGCGCCCCTGTAGCCTGCGCGCGTTATTCCAGTCGGTGCGCCCGTGGCGCATTATGTAGAGCATAGCATATCCTTTCCCCGAGGGCTTTTACTGCCCGTACAGCATTTGTCCGCAGCGCTTTCGGGCGATATGCCGGAATGCGCCGTCCGCGTACTGTAATCATAACAAAACCGGAACTGCAATTATATGCAGCCATTCGCGCGCTGCGCGCAGGCGCTTTTGTTTTCTTTTGTTCTGTTCTGTTTTGTTTTCTTTTGTTTATGCACTTTTTCTGCGACATATCGGCATTTTTCTGCTACATATCGGCATTTGTCTGCGACAAAAAAGGGGGAACTTCCGCTCCCCCGAATTGTCTTAATCTTCAAGCTGTACAAACGGCGCCGTGCCTACTATCATACCCGAGGAAGAAACGCCTGCGGTATGTCCGTCCCACGCAAAAGTATATGGCAGGCTTCCATCATCACCGAATGAGGGGCAGTCCGTGCCGTAAACAAGCGGGTCGGAGGTTTCATTCGTGAAGATAACGCCAACACACTCACCGCCGACGAGCGAGGCGTAAATCGACATATGCTCTATATCGGATTCGGAAAAAAACCGCGTGAGTTGATGGCACAGAAGCGACTCGCCCTCGTGTATCTGCGATTCGCTCACGATTCCCATGTCGCTTCCGCTGTGACCCCATGTGATTTCGTCGTTGCTATTGAAGTGGTCGGGATTAACGGGCGTGCAGGTCCACACTACGCCGTCGTCCGTGCGGCTTGCGGAAATATACAGGATATCGGCGTTCTCATCGCCGCTTTTCATGCCGTAACCATCGCAGTCGGCAATCGTGATGAATGTGTTTATAGTTTGCCTAATGCTTGCAGCGGTACTATTTGCGGAAGTAACCGCCTCCTCGTAGGATACGCCGCCCTCAAGCTCCTTACCGCCGAGAATTTCCTCCATAAGGCTGTCCGCGCTATCGCCTGCGCTGCTGTCGTACGCGCCGCTGTTGCTGCTCACGTCCGAATCGCGTTCGTCGTCGTAATCGTCATCGTCGTCTTCGGCGTGGTAACCGTAATCCGTGTTCGATTTGCAGCCGCAGGATGTAAGCATAGCTGCGGCAAGCAGTAGGAAAGCAATGTTTTCTTTTTAATGATAAGTCCTTTCATTAAATATCTTCCGCGATGTCTATATTGACGCCGTCAAGCCCTATGTAAGCGCCGTCGGAAGCCTCTGCGGCGTCCTTATGCGCGAGAAGCCACTTGTTGCAAGCCCTGAGCCACTTGTCCTCGTCATTCACGGGCGCGAGGTTCGGCAGGGCGCCGTTCGTCCCCTTGGGGAGCGCTATTACAACCTTAAAGCCAGCGCCTTTCTTCGCGCTGCACGGCGCGTAGTGAAGCGTAGTCGCGTAGACCTCTACCACCTGCCCTGCGGCAGCCTTGAACGCCATTACCCTTGACGTGTCGAGCCTGCCGTCTACAATATCGTCAGCCTTTGCAACAAGCAGTATAAAGTCGTAAAGACCTATGTTAAGCTCGCTGTCGCGGTGGTACTCAAGGCAGTTGAGCTTTGTGTTGTGACCGTTGCACCAGCCGAGCTGTATGGGCATTCCGCCGTAAGCGTTGTTCTGCAGCTTGCCGAATATCGCCGTGCATTCGAGCGCAGACTCGCTCATAACGTACTCAACTCCGTCGGGCAGGGGCGTGCTCTCGTCGAGCGCCTTCAGCAGCTCCGCCGTGTCATACCCGTCCAGCACCTTGCCGTAGGGCGCAAATTCCTTGTCGGTTACAGAATAGATTTTCATGTCAGCATTTCCTTTCACAGGGCGGCGGGCTTTCGCCTGCGCCAGAATACTCTGCTTAAATCATACCACACGGGGCGCGTTTTGTCAATCGGGTTTTGATGCGCGCCTAACTTTTTTCGGCGCATACGTTCTCCGTGCGGACTGCCGTATTGACAAATCGCATTTGTGTGTGCTAGTATAAGGTGTACCGCGAGATGGCAGTGCAGGTCTGGCGTGCGGTACTCCGCGCGCATTAGTATGTGGTCGTACTCAAATACAGTGTTGATCATGGCCGCCCTCCCGCTGTGTTCGCGCCGGAAAAAACGTTGTGCATTCAGCCTTTGCGCTTATACCCGCAGTCGCAGTAAGGTCCGCCCGAAGCCAGCGTGTACTCGCGCACGAAGTTGCACACGCCGCCCGCTTCCGCCATTGTGTAGTCAAGGCGGCACATTGCGGGGGTGAGGTCGTACAGCCCCAGTTCCTTCGTGAGCGTGCATATGCCGCACTGCGTAAAGCGCGCCTCGTACCCGCTGCCGTCGGCGTAGGGGTAAAGCTCCATGTTCCACGAGTAGGGGTTGCGGTCCGCAGCCCTGAGCGCGACGGTGCGCTCCATGTTCGCCATATCCTTTGCGGTGAATTTCTTCTTCCAGCTTATGCGGCAGAACAACTGCGTGACGGAGGTCATCATGCTTTTTGCATAGAACTCCGTAAGCGCGGCGACGTCGGGGCGCTGCGGCATATGCAGCAAAAACGCGCACAGCATCGCGCAGTTCACAAGGTTCATCTTAAAGCGGTCGCCCTTTTCAAACTCGGGCAGCCGCGAAATTATCGCGCGGTACTCGGGCTTTGCAGCCGCCGTCACCGCACGCGCGGTTTCCCTGTCGATTTTAAGCACTTCGGTCATCTGCCTGCAAAACGACTTTTTGTACATTACCCACATTGCCGCGGGCATTCCTGCGTATTTCATTGCTCTCTTCCTTTCAGCGCAAGTTAGACAAGTCTAACTATAGTACCCGGATTTTCCTGACACATTGATTATAGCACATTTTTTCGGGAATTGCAAGAGCGGCGCGCGACTATTGACAGACGCTCTGTAAGGGTGTATAATTAAAGCTGTAACAAAGCTCGTACGGAAAGGAAGAAAACCATGCCATTGCACATTGTCAGGGGCGACATCACCAAAATGAAGGTTGACGCCATTGTAAACGCCGCAAACAGCACCCTCCTCGGCGGCGGGGGCGTGGACGGGTGTATCCACGCCGCGGCGGGAAGCGGACTTCTTGAAGAATGCCGCACGCTCAACGGCTGCGAAACGGGCGGCGCAAAGCTCACGCGGGGCTACAGTCTGCCCTGCAAATACGTTATCCATGCGGTAGGTCCCGTAT
>CAKSEE010000064.1 GCA_934446455.1 uncultured Oscillospiraceae bacterium
CACACACACACACACACACACACACACACACACACACACGGAATATTCTTCCATATCTCAAATTGGTCACCGCAAGTTCATCATGGTGCAGCTGCCTGAACTGACTGACGAAAAATCCGAAGCATATAAGGCAGGCTACAAGAATATCTGCGAGATAGGAAAGGAGCGTATCCGCCGAGCGGGAAAGAAAATCCGTGAAGAGTTAGAGAAAAAGAATTACGAATTAGGCATTACGAATTACGAATTAGACACGGGTTTCCGCGTGCTGAAACTCGACAGCTCCAACATGCAGGAAGTTTATTACACCCCCGCCGATTTCCAGCAGTCCCTGCTTGATGAAACAGTAGACAACATCAAGCCCGACAGAACTCCGGAAGACCTGCTGTTCCAGGTAATGCTTGACCTTGGCGTGCTGCTTTCGAGCAAAATCGAGGAAACCACGATATGCGGCAAGAAAGTGTTCAACGTTGAGGACAACTTCCTTATCGCCTGCTTTGACGAGAACGTCACCGAGGACGTAATAACCGCAGTAGCAAAGCAGAAACCGTATTATTTCGTAATGCGCGATAATTCCATGGCAAACGACAGTGTTGCAACGAACTTTGACCAGATTTTTGAGACTTATTCTCCAGATACGGATAGGAAGGTGCTGTGATGAAGTTTACTTTCAAAATCCAGCAGTACCAGACCGAAGCCGTCGAAGCCGTAGTAAACGTATTCCGTGGGCAGGGAATGCACGCAAATGCCGCCTACCTGCGCGACCGTGGAATTGAAAACAAACCTGCGGACAGCCAGCTTTCTCTCCTTGAGGACGAGGAAATCTACGCCGACACCGGATTCAAGAACGAGAATATACAGCTAACCGATGAGCAGCTGCTCATGAATATCCGCAAACAGCAGACCGTGAATAATATCAGGCTCTCCCCTGCCCTCATCAAGGATCTTGGCAGGTGCAGCCTTGATATCGAAATGGAAACCGGAACGGGCAAGACGTACGTCTACATAAAAACGATGTTCGAGCTGAACAAGCAGTACGGCTGGAGCAAGTTTATCGTTGTCGTTCCGAGCATTGCAATCCGCGAGGGCGTGAAAAAGACCTTTGAGATAACCGCCGAGCATTTCATGGAGCATTACGGAAAGCGTGCGCGGTTCTTCGTATACAACAGTTCAAATCTCACACAGCTTGACGCGTTTTCTTCCGATGGCGGTATCAACGTAATGATAATCAACACGCAGGCGTTCGCGTCCTCCCTTAAAGAGGACGGCAAGAGCAAGGAAGCGCGTATCATATATTCCAAGCGCGATGAGTTCGGTTCCCGCAGACCTATCGACGTTATCAAGGCGAACCGCCCGATAATCATTCTTGACGAGCCGCAGAAAATGGGCGGCGATGTAACGCAGAAAGCGTTAAAGAACTTCAATCCGCTCTTTGCGCTTAATTACTCCGCGACTCACGCAAAACAGCATAATCTTGTGTACGTCCTTGACGCGCTGGACGCCTACAACAAGCGCCTTGTAAAGAAAATCGAGGTCAAGGGTTTTGAGGTGAAGAACCTCCGCGGCACGGACAGCTATCTGTTCCTTGAGAGCATTATCGTTTCTGCGAAGAAACCGCCGGTTGCACGAATCGAACTTGAAATAAAATACACGGAGAAAATCAACCGTGAAATGCGACTGATAAATGTCGGCGATAACCTGTTCAACACCTCAAACGAAATGGGACAGTACAGCGGCTATGTTGTGCAGACTATCGATCCGGTAAGCGGCACTGTCACATTCACCAACGGCGAGGTGATAAGCACCAATGAGATAACCGGCGACGTTTCCGAAAAGGACATGCGCCGCATTCAGATACGCGAAACTATCCTCTCTCATTTCGAGAAAGAGGAAACGCTGTATAACATGGGCATAAAAACTCTGTCGCTGTTCTTCATTGACGAGGTCGCAAAGTACCGCAGCTACAACGATGAAAACGAGGAAGTCCCGGGTGAGTACGCGCAGATTTTCGAGGAAGAATATCTCAGCGTGCTGAATGACTATCTTTCCTTTGAGGACACGCCGTATCAGCGTTATCTGAAAACCACCTGCTCTGACCCCGGGGCAGTCCACAAGGGATATTTCAGCATTGACAAGAAAACCGGAAAGAGCATAGACAGCACGCTGAAACGCGGCAGTGAATTTTCCGATGATATATCAGCCTACGACCTGATTCTGAAGAACAAGGAGCGGCTGCTCAGCTTTGAGGAGCCTACCCGTTTTATATTCTCGCATTCCGCACTGCGCGAGGGCTGGGATAATCCCAACGTGTTCCAGATATGCACGCTGAAACATTCCGACAGCAATACAGCCAAGCGGCAGGAAGTCGGCAGAGGACTGCGCCTGTGCGTAAATCAGCAGGGCAGCCGTATGGACGCCCAGACGCTCGGTGATGATGTCCACAAGGTGAATATGCTGACGGTAATCGCTTCCGAGAGCTACAAAACGTTCGTTGCAGATTTGCAGTCCGATATAAAGAGCGTGCTTTACGACCGTCCCACAAAGGCTACGGAATCCTACTTCAAGGGCAAGTGTATAACCGCAGAGGGCGGAGAGCAGATAACGATCGACGACAAGCAGGCGCGCAGTATTTACCGATATCTGCTGAAAAACGACTACATTGACAATGATGACAAGGTTACGGATAAGTACCGTGCCGACCTTGCAAACAACTGCCTTGCAGCGCTTCCCGACGATATAAAGCCCATTTCCAACGGAGTCCACAGGCTGATTCAGGGCATATTTGACCCGAGCGTGCTTGACGGCATGATTTCCAACGGCGACAAGCCCAAAGTCAAGGATAATCCGCTCAACGATAACTTCTACAAGCAGGAATTCCAGACCCTGTGGGGATACATCAATCACAAATATGCGTATACCGTAAGTTTCGACAGCGACGAACTTATTTCAAAATCCATAGCACACATCAATGATAAGCTGTTTGTGTCCGAGCTGCAGTACACTGCCACTATCGGCAGACAGAAAGACGATATAGACGAGCATGAAATAGACCGCGGCGATTCGTTCAGCGGAGAAAAAACACGCACCCAGACGCTGAAGCACGCGGAAACCGGCAGGATAAAGTACGACCTTGTTGGAAAAATCGCCACGGGAACTACGCTTACCCGAAAGACAATTGCAGCGATTCTAAAGGGTATAAGACTTGACAAGCTGTATATGTTCAAGAACAACCCCGAGGAGTTTATAACCAAGGTGACAAAGCTCATCAAGGAGCAGAAAGCAACAATGATAGTTGAGCATATTTCTTACACCAAGAGTTCAGAAAAGCCATATGACAGCTCAATATTCACCGTCAGCAAGGGCGTACAGAATTTTGATTCCGCCTTTGTCGCAACCAAGGCAATACAACCTTATGTATTCACCGACGGTACTGCCGAAAAGAGCGTTGAACGGCGCTTTGTAAAAGACCTCGACAGTGCGGCAGAAGTCTGCGTTTACGCCAAGCTGCCCAAGGGCTTCTCAATTCCAACCCCTGTCGGGAATTACTCCCCGGACTGGGCTATTGCATTCCACGACGGCACTGTCAAGCATATCTTCTTCATAGCTGAAACCAAGGGAACGATGGATTCCCTTGACATCAGACCAATAGAGAAAGCAAAGATATCCTGTGCCCGTAAACTGTTCAATGAGATATCCACGGATAATGTGGTTTATCATGATGTGGACAGCTATCAGAACCTGTTAAACATCATGACTTCTCCGGAGTTAGATAAGAAGCGTCCGTAAAACGGCGCTTTTCCGAACATAGATTCCCGAACGGCTTACCGAACGAAATTCCCCCGAAATCTGCGTGATTTCGGGGGATTTTATGCATTCGTTAGCTTTGATACTATTTCATGTACTCTGAACCAAAACCATTCGGAATATATCGCTCGATAAATTCGGGGTTCCTCTTAAACACTCCATAACGCCAGCTGTCTTCACACTCCCACCCTTCCTTTTCATCAATGATATCTGAATCCCTGTAATCTGTCATTATTTGCAGACGGTAATCGCAGCCGCGGGAGACACGAAACGCTCCCCAAAAAACTGCCAAAAACGTCCTGCGTTTTTTTGTTAGATTGATGAATTTTCACAAATCTATTTACAATCATTCCAAACTGTGTTAAAATTGATTTATGGTGCCTGAGCCGCAGACAGGAGCGGCTACTATCATAAAGGAAGGAAGGAACGAATATGTCCAGAAATATCCTTATTACGGGCGGCGCCTCCAGCGGAAAAAGCCGCTGGGCGGCAACGTATTTCGCAGCGTGCGACTATGTCCTCTACCTCAGGGCAGGCGACAGCGTGGACGAGGACACCCTGCACAGGATCGAGTTCGACAACAGGAAGAACCTTGTGGAGTGGGACATCGTAACGAGCGTTTCGGGCGCTCCCGCAGAAAAGATAACCGACCACAAGTTCGTTATCTTCGACAGCCTGCAAAGCTACACGCAGCTTGTCATGGAGGAGATGTGTCCCGACCCCGCGGCAGTCTCTCCGCAGCTTAAAAAGGAGATTGAGAAGCGCATTATAGACGACGTTATGGCAATGCGCGACAGGATCGAGGAGCTTGACGGCAGCATGATAATCATCACCCTTGAAACGGGATTCTCCGTCACCCCGCAGGACGCTTCGCAGGCGCTGTTCCGCCATATTCTCGGCGATGTGAACCAGCGCATAGCCAACACCTCCGACGAGGTGTACTTCT
The DNA here is from genome assembly GCA_934446455.1 of uncultured Oscillospiraceae bacterium. Lineage (GTDB taxonomy): Bacteria > Bacillota > Clostridia > Oscillospirales > Ruminococcaceae > CAG-115. The sequence continues at coordinate 4,748 of CAKSEE010000064.1, forward strand.
CCGCGAGCGGCATTCAGTTCAAAATAAAGTGAGCGAAAGGACATAAATCATGACTTTTGAAGAATTTATCATGCAGGCGCGCGAAATGAACGCCTCGGACATTCATCTGACCGTCGGTCTGCCGACAGTAGTCCGCGTGAACGGCGAGCTGCGCAAGTACACAGAGCTTTCCGACCAGGTAGTAAACCGCACCATTCTTTCCATTCTCTCCGCCGAGCAGGAAAAGCAGCTCACAGAGGGCAACGACATAGACTTCTCATTTGAGCTGAAAAACGGCGCAAGACAGCGCGTCAACGTGTTCCGTCAGGGCGGCAGGCTTGCGTGCTGCATTCGTCTGCTCAACGCCGAGATCCCCTCGCTCGACGAGCTTAAAATGCCCACCGTTCTGCTTGACCTTGCCAAAAAGCGCCGCGGTCTGGTGCTGGTAACGGGTCCCACGGGCGCAGGCAAATCCACTACCCTCGCCGCTATGATCGAGCACATCAACAAAACGCGCGCGTGCCACGTCATAACTATCGAGGACCCTATCGAGTACCGCTACTCGCAGGAAAAGGCTACTATCCACCAGCGTGAAATCGGCAGGGATGTTCCCACGTTCGGCTATGCGCTCCGCAGCGCCCTGCGCGAGGACCCCGACGTTATCCTCATCGGCGAGATGCGCGACTACGAAACCATCTCCCTTGCAATGACGGCAGCCGAAACGGGACACCTTGTATTCGGCACGCTGCACACCTCCTCCGCTGCGCAGACGATCGACCGTATAATCGACGCCTGCCCCATTCACGCGCAGGATCAGGTGCGCAACCAGCTTTCAAATATGCTTCAGGGCATTATCGCGCAGAGCCTCGTTCCGTGCTCTGACAGGAAGGGACGCGTCGCTGCGGTTGAGGTCATGCTCGGCACGGACGCGGTAAAGAACCTCATTCGCTCCAACAAAATCCCGCAGATGGAAACCGTTATGCAAGGCAGCACCCAGCTTGGAATGCAGACCCTCACAGAGAGCCTTGCAAAGCTCTACAAGACGGGGCAGATTTCCTACGAAACTGCGCTTGAATACAGCAACGACCGCACCGAAATGGAGAAGAAGCTCCTTTCGGGCATCTGAAGCATTTTCTGTATTTACAAATGGCGGCACATACTTGTCGCCGTGACTTATTCATATGTTGTCAGAAACATGACTAATGTCACTGTAAAGCACTTCTCCGATACATTCGCGAGTTGTCTGCTTTGAAAAGACAAAACAAAATAAACATATGGCAACACCGCACAAAGATTGTGCGGTGTTGCCATAGCAAAAAATATACCGAAAAGGAGATATTTCCATGATAAAGGGTTTCAAACACATGAAAATGGCAACCATAATTACCCTCAGCGTCGCTGTTATCTCGCTTCTGTGCCTTTCGTGCCTGTACCTTGTAATGACTTCTTCAGTTACACGGACATCGAAGCAGAGCTCTATTGATAATATGTACACCGCTCTTAACGGTCAGGCAAACATGATAGAGCTGTTCGTACAGGAATCAGAACGGTCGCTGAGGCAGTATGCAACGGCGGACGAGCTTAAAGAACTGCTGCTTGAACCCGACAACGCAGCTAAACAGCAGGCGGCGCAGGCATACACCGAGCGCTTCTTCGCGCAGCTCGAATCATGGGAAGGAGTTTACCTCAGCAAGTGGGACACAACAGTGCTTGCGCATTCCTCCCCTTCCGCAGTGGGCATGGTTACGCGCAAGGGCGACGCGCTCGCGCCCTATCAGGCGACGATGACTTCCGCGCCGAACGGCTTCTACAACGGCGGCGCGTTCGTCTCTCCCGCTTCGGGTCAGCTCATATTCAATCTGCGTATGTCCATAACTGATGACGCAGGGACGCCCATAGGACTTGTCGGCGGCGGCCCGTTCCTTGCGGGACTTAATGACCTGCTCTCGAAGATGACCATTTCCGGCATGGAGCAGGAAAAGTACGCGATACTTGACACTACAAACATTATCTACACCTACAACACCGACAATTCGCTGATAATGACTACCGTCGAGGACGAAACCATGCTTTCAATTATCAATCGCGTAAGCAGCGGCGAGAGCAAGGGAGTTGTTTACAGCGCCGATGATATCATCGCATTCGAGTCACTGCCCGAATACAACCTGATACTTACCATGCAGGATTCCTCCGCAGAGATACTGGCGGCAAGCAACAGCATTGCCCGTACGAACATGCTGCTTACCGTGCTGACGCTAGTGATAGTAGTGCTTGCGGTATTCGTGACAGCACATCTCATCACAAAGCCGCTGCGCAAGGTGAAGGAGGCTGTAAATGAGCTCGGCGAGCTGTCTCTTGTGAGCAGCAAGAACATTGAACGCTTCGTCGGCAGGAAAAACGAGGTAGGCAACATCGCCACTTCTGTACACATTCTCACAGAAACGCTCCGCGGTGTTGTATCAATGCTCAGGGGCTGCACCGAGTCGCTCAGCAGCGGCGCGGAAGTCATGAACGAAACGGTCACTTCCCTTGTTTCCTGCGCGGAGGATAACTCGCGCTCTACCAAGGAACTTTCCGACAGCATTAACGAGACATCGCAGACCATTCAGAAGGTCAACGCAGACATCTCTTCAATACACGACATCATGCAAGAAAGCAAAAAATCCAACGCGGAAAGGATTTCGGTTGCCGATGACATGATAAAGAATGCGCAGAGTCTTGCCGACTCCATGAAAGACAAGGCTGAGCTTACCCAGGGTGATATCTCCGCCGCCATTGATAACCTTAATAAGCTTAACAGTATCAACGAAAAGGTAAAGCGCATACAGAATATCTCGTCGCAGACGAACATTCTCGCCATAAATGCTTCAATCGAAGCGGCGAGAGCAGGCACAGCCGGTGCGGGATTCTCCGTTGTAGCAGATGAAATCAAAAAGCTTTCGGAGGACTCCGCAGACGCCGCCAAGGAGATTTTCGACGTGTGCGGCAGCATGAACGACATCATCGCAGGCATAGAGCACTGTTTCAAGGACATCACAGACTTTATCAGAACGGACATTGCCGACAGCTTCGGCGACATGAACAAGCTTGTTGGCAGCCTCAAGAATTCTATGGACTCCACCAACGGCGAGATGGAAAACATCTTCAGTCTGCTTGAAAACATCAGTGCCGAAGCAATGCACTTTGACAGCATTATTCTCAATAACGAGAACAACATACGCAGCATTGACGAAAAGGCCGGCGTAACAAATTCGATTGCGCAGAAGCTCA
>CAKSEE010000065.1 GCA_934446455.1 uncultured Oscillospiraceae bacterium
TCCGCAAGGGCGGTGAAAAGGAACGCGCTCGCCCAGTCCTCGCCGTCGCTGTATTCGGGCGCGCTGCCCTCGGGAGCAAAATCGCAGGCAAAGGCGTATTCGGCGGAAGTCTGCGGCTCCTGCTCTGCGCTGCCCGCTCCGCCTGTCTGCTCCCCTGTGGGGGGTGCGGGCAGGTCAGGGGCGCTGTTCTCGCGCGCCGTCCAGATAACGCACTCGGTCTCGTCCGAGCGCATATATATCTTCTCCACGCCCTGCGCGGGTATCTCAACGTTAAAATCAGGCTTGCAGAACATGCCGAATACCCTGCTGAAGTGGAAGCCGACATAAAGCGTGCCGTCCTCCTGCGTGTAGTGGCACCCGAGGAAGCGCTTCCCGTCGGGAGAGCCGTACCCGCCGCTTATGATTACGCTTTCCGCGCCGACTTCAACGTTCTCAATGACGGCGTTTTCGCACGCGCTGAAGCCCGAGAGCCTCCACCCGTACCTGCCTGCGCAGAAGCCGACAACCAGCACGCCGACAAGGACGGCGAACGCAATAAAGAACTTTTTCATACAATTACCTCTTTCCGACCGTGCAAATATGCAACACATGGTGTAAAACTATTTTACATTATACCATAAATAAGCAGATAAGTCAAGGCGCGGCAAGGGCTTTGGCGCGAATTCTGCGGAATTTTTGCGAAACGCGCCCCGTTGCTTTGCAGCCGTCAGCGATTCGCCCGCGCTTGACAGCAATGAATCCATATGGGACAATATGGACACAACCAAACCGCGAAAGGCAGTCCTCCGGCTGGCTTAAGGAGTCGGGCACGCCCCGTACGAACACCTTGACGTTATCGTTATGACCGAGCGCGAGCATTCGCTCGGGGACGAGGTGTGCGTGCGCATTATCCGGGTGTTCTGCCGAAACGACGGCGACCACGAGCTTGCCGCAGTACCCGTGGAGCTCAATGAGGGCGGCTAAGGGAAAACGCGCGCCGCAATGCGCCGAATTTATTTCTTAAACGCCGTCCGCAGTTTTTCCGCGTTCTGCGCGCGGTTGACAAACGGCTTTGTAACAAGCCGCGCCAGCCAGCAGCAGGGAAGCAGCACGGGCGCCTTTTTCAGCACGGGGTAATGCTGCCGCATATGCGCAAACGGCGGGAACAGCAGTCCCAGGAGATACGCAGCCCTGCCGCGCTTCTCTATCTTCTTTTCGGCGGCGTTTGCCACCGTTCCGTAGGTGCCGCTGCCGAGTACGTAATCCTCGAGCGCCTTTGTCTGCGGCGTATGCGGGCAGTCCCCGAACCACACCTCCGCGAGCGACAGAAGCGTCCGCGCCTCGCCGCTTCTGCCCGAGGGAGCGAGCAGCGCAAGCGCGTTTTCGGCGTTGATGCCGAGGTCGGCGTGAACGCACACCCACGCATCCATAACCGTGCGAACGCCCGTGCCGCCCTCCTCAAGGTGTTTGAGCGCGTGCGCCAGCACATACGCGAAGAACGCGTCGGGCGTGAAGTCACAGCGCGCACCGCTGCATTCGCACATACTCCACGGGTCGCTGAATATCTCCGCGAACTCCCTGCCCTCCTCGCCGAAAAGCGCGCGGTGAAGCTCCACGTTCATTACGGGCGGCTTGTAGTAGATGTCGTGCACGTCGTACCCGAAATGCTCGCAGGCGTAACCGAGCTCCTCCATTATCCCGCGCGCGGTCTGCGCGTTTTTTTCGTCAATCAGCAGGTCTGTGTCGGACATGGTGCGCATATCGCTTTGCGGGTAAAGGCGCTTTATAATGCAGCCCTTAAGCGGCAGGAAGCGCACCCCCGCGCTCTCAAGCGCCTGCGTCAGCTGCCCGAACTCCTCGCGCTGTATAACGTCGCGCGCTATCGCCTTGTCGCGCTCTGCGAGCCACTCCTTGCAGGCGGTGAGCCTTCCTGCGCGTTCAAGCGGGTAGAATGCCATGCCCGCAACGCTGTGACGTCCCGCCGCTGCAAACACGCCGCCCGGCGTGCAGCCCTCGGGCGGGTCGGGAGCGGCTTCCCCGCGAAGCTCGGCGCGCAGAAGCGCCAGAAGATATTGCTCGTTGGCAGTCATTCTATCACTCCGTCCTTTAATGTAAGCCGTTTGTCGCATATTTCGAGCGCGGCGGGTCTGTGCGTTACGATAAGCACGGTTTTACCGCGCATTGCAGCGATATTTTGCAGCACGGCGGATTCCGTCTGCGCGTCGAGCGCCGAGGTCGCCTCGTCCAGCAGCAGAAGCTGCGCGCCGCTGTACAGCGCTCTCGCAATGGCTATCCGCTGCGCCTGTCCCTCAGAAAGCCCCGTGCCGTTCTCTCCGAGCGGCGTATCGAGCCCCTGCGGCAGCACGTTTATGAACTCCTCCGCGCACGCGGCGCGGGCTGCTTCCATAATGCGCGCGTCGTCGGGCGAGCGCTCCATGAACGATATGTTGTCGCGCACCGTGCCCGAGAAAAGGCAGTTTCCCTGCGGAACATACGCTGCAATGCCGCGGCTTTCCTGCCCTGCGCCGTAGCTCTCGCCGCCTGCGCGGAAAGCAATGCTGCCCGTCTGCGGGCGGTACGCGCCGAGAAGCAGCAGAAAGAGCGTGGTCTTGCCTCCGCCCGAAACGCCCGTGAGCGCCGTTACGCTGCCCCTTTCAAGCGAAAAGTCCGCGCGCGTTATCACCTCGCGGCTGCCGTAGGAAAAGCTCACCCCGCTTACCGCAAGCTCCGTGAAATCCTCGCCGTGAAGCGTTCTGCGCGGCAGTTCCTCCTGCGGCATGTCCTCTATTTCCATAAGCCGCTCCGCCGACGCCGCCGCCGCGCAATACTGCGGGAAAAGCCCTGAAAGCGCCGCAAAGGGCGACTGTATCTGATTTACAAGCTGCAATACCGCAGTGAGCGTACCATAGGTCATAGCGCCCGCGAATATGCCGTATGCGCCCCAGACGAGCGCCAGCACGTATCCCGCCTGAAACACAAGTCCGAAGCCCGCGCCCGCCGCGATATTGAGCGTGCGCCGCTTCATGCGCAGGGAGAAATGCCCGCGCTGCGCCTCGTCGTTTCTTGCAAGAACGCGCTCCTGCACGCCGAACGCCTTTATCACCGCCGCGCTCTCAACCGCTTCCTGCATAAAGGAGCGCACCTCGCCCTCCTTTTCCTGCACGCGCCTGTGAAGCCCCTTTAGCCTTGTGCGCAGCAGCCTTGTCACCGCGAATACGGCTGCGCCCGCAGCCACAAAAAGCGCCGCGAACCACGGCTGAAGCACCGTCATAACAGCCGCCGCGCACACTATGCGCACGCCCATGCTCACCGCGTTCGGCACAAGCTCCGCAACGGCGGCGGAGCATATGCCAACGTCGGAGAACATACGGTTGAGAAGCTCGCCGCTGTGATAGCGGCGCACCTGCGCAAGCCCGGCGCTCAGCGTTTTGCCGAGAAGCGCGCTTCGCAGCTGTATTTCGGTCTGCGCGCGCACGCGCTCGGCAAGTCCGCGCGAGATGAACTGCAATATCACCTGCGCCGCGACTATTCCGCCCAGAATCAGCGCGTACCCTGCGATCCCCGCGCCGTCGCGCGACATCGCGCAGTCTATTATCCCGCGGCACAGCAGCGCGAAAGCCGCACCCATCGAAGCGAGCACCGCGCTTGCCGCGATAATTGCCGCAAGGGCGCCGCGCCTGCCCCGCGTCAGCCCGAAAAGCCAGCGCGCCGCGTCAGTTTTTGCCGCCATTAAACACCCTCCGAAGCCTGAAATACACCCTGCGTACGAAAAAGCTGCGCCACACCGCGCAGTATAGCCTGTATGCGGGTCTGCGCACGCTGAATGTCCTGCCGCGGCGCGTTATACGCTCCACCGTGCCTATCACCTGCGCGTGGGAAACGCCGTATTCGGGCGTCAGCTGATTATCGCCGCACATAACAAGCGCGCCGTTTTCCGCGCCGATAACGCGGTGCAGTATAAAGCTGCCGTCCGCGCGCTTGTAGAATGCGATGTCGCCGCACCTGCACTCCTGCGCGCGCACAAGGCTCACGCTGTCGCGCTCCTGCACGATAAGCGGCAGCATACTCGTACCGCGCGGGTACAGCGTGAACTGCCCGCCGCTTTTCAGCACCTCGCGTATGGTCTGCTCGTATTCCGCAAGGCTGAACCTGTCAGTCAAGCAGTGCCGCCTTTCCAAGCGTTTCAATGAAACGCGCCACGTCCGCCGCCGCCTGTTCGGGCGTTACGTCGTATTCCGCGAGAAGCGCGGCGCAGAGCGCTTCCTCCGTCATGTCGTGCCAGAGCTTCTTCCACAGAAAGCTGCCCGTTTCGTTGAGCCTTATAAGACCGTTAAAGCTGCGGCTCGCCTCGCCGAGCGCCACAACGACGTTCTGCCCGCCAACGTTTCTTAATATAAAGCCGTCCTTTATTTTCATGAGATACCTCTTTCCAAAATAAGTTGTACCTATATTATATATCATCTTCCCGTTTAAGTCAACGGCATTTTTTGCGGGAGGCGCACCTCTTCTTTGAGCAAAGTTAAACAAAAATTATTTGCTGTTTTAGTGAGATGTGACGAAAAGAATGGGGAGCGTTCATAGCTGCTTGACAATTGGGACATGGATAATTTATAATAAATTATGGGTTTTTCCATATATTGAGCGCCGATTCCGGCGGAACCGGTTTTTGGAGGTTTTATATGAAAATGAAACGCGCGATAGCCGCGGTAATAGCGGCTGCAATGACGGCGATAAGCTGTCCGGTATACGAGCTGCCCGCACAAGCGGCTGCGGCTGCGCCTTATCTGCAGTTTGCGATAAACGGCGTTAAGTTCAGGACAAGCGGGAAAATTACGCTTGAAGACGGCACGCGCACCTATGAGCTTACCGCAACGAACATCTCGGGCAGTGATGTCACAATTGAGTTGTATGACGCTAAAGCAATGCTTTTTGTGTATTGCTATGACTGGGACAATGTGGGTTCGGATTATAAGGTAGTTTCCATTACTAATGCCGATGGCGTAAAGACGCCTATAACCGACGGCGATATGAGGCTGAGTAATGGCGCATATGAGTATTCCCTTACCGAGAGCAATGCAGCTGTTGCGGCGGTTGGTACCGTTCCCCCAAACGGCACCATTACGGTTGAGGTAGAGGCTACATACGACGCCGGCAAAAAGGTTATCAATGCGAGCGACTTCACGTACTCCACACAGGAATTTGCGGATATGAAGCTTGGCGATTCCTTTACCATTACCTATGACGGCGCGGACGCGCCCGATACGGCGGCGTACAAAATCATATATCTTACATACAAACCCAATATCGGTTGGACCAATCATCTCTATCCCGTAATTTACAAGACCGCGGACGGCGGCAATGGATTGAATGGCACTGAGGGCGAGGACGAAACGGGCCTCAGGGTATCGGCTGAGAAAACGGGCGAACGCATTGTCTATACGTTTACCGCGGTTAAAGCCACTTCCGAGTTTTATGAGACTAAATTTTATATAAATATCAACGTTTCTCAGACGGGTGATTTTAGTGATGAAAAGGGAGTTCAAGGCTCGAAACAATACTATATTCCCACCGTGCCTGTAAGCAGCATTTCCATTAACGAGCCTGCTAAAACCACATACAAGGTGGGCGAGTCGGTAACGCTTATCGCTTCGGCAAACGGCTATACCACCGTAACCGACCCCGAGTTTGTATGGGGCGGAGACGATGAGAAGGTTGTCGAGGTTGACGGGAACACGGGAGAAGTAAAGTTTATAGGCAAGGGCAGGGCTACCGTAATCGCCGCGTATAAGGACGATACCTCCATTACGGACACTATCACCTTTGACGTGGAGGACGTACCCGTAAGCAGCGTAACCATAGAGCAGCCCGCAAAGACCGAATACATGGTAGGCGAATCTGTTATACTGAGCGCTTCGGTGAACGAGGACGCTACAGTAAGCGCACCGACCATTCTCTGGAGCACGGGCGATACAAAGGTTGCCACGGTAGACGGCACGGGCGAGGTCAAGTTCGTGGGAGAGGGCAGCGTTACCATAACCGCCGCATACGCGGATGACGCCTCCATTAAGGACACGATAACCCTTACGGCAGTGCCCGACACGCGGGACACATACATAGAAACGCCCATAGATTACACAAAGGCTACCGTGCCCACGCTTGTAAAGACGTCTGACGGAAACTCGCTGCTTTACGTAATGGCGGTAACAAGGGCGCAGGCTGAGGCAGACGAGCTTGTTTTCATAAGCGTAACGGACAAGGACACGGGCAAAACGGCGAGATACTACACGAGGGACGTTTACAGAGGCTTCGGATTTATAGGCGAGAACGGTCAGAAGTACGTGGAAACGGGCGCGGAAGGAATATACTTTGTAGTGGTAAAGTTCACATGGAACGGCACGGTAATGGACGCGAGCCGCTTTACGGTTGACATGAAGCTGCTGACCCCTGTAGGATAACGGAGGACGAGAGATGAAAAAGACATACATTGCACCCGAAATAAGCTTAACGGAATTCACGACCGAGGACATAATAACGGCGAGCAGCGCGGGGCTTAATATGCACGACGACATACTTAACGCCACCTCAATGAAGGGCGACGACCTTTCAAGCGGCAGCTGGGAGTAATCCGGCGGAATAAAACTAGTGCCGGGCGTGAAAGCGTCCGGCATTTTTTATAGCAGAAGTACGGCATACGCGGGGCTCGGCTTTCAACAGCCGTTCTCGCGATATAAGGCAAAAAGGAGCAAATATGGAGTTTATAAGCGACTATATGTACGACGGAGAAAAGCGCGCAATGCTCAACGACCTTACGCGGCGCACGTTCTGGTTTGATTTTGAGGACTGGGTGAGCGGCGGCTATTACACGGGGGAGTATAATCCCGTATTCGCTTGCGGAGGACGGCAGGCTGCTGTCCAACGTATCTGCGAACATCATGCGCTTTTTGCAGGACGGAGACCGGCGTGTTTACATACAGCTCGGCACAGTAATGACGGACGAGGCGCTCGGGTCTACCGCAAGCTTGGCTTTGAGGAGGTGCGCGAGTACCGCTACACGCATAAAAAATCCGCTGCACGGAGCGTAACGTGCGGCGGGAATTTATTCCTTTACATAGTGCATTATATCATCGTAAACGGCGCGGTAGCCGTCCTCGTTTATGTGCAGACCCTCTATGGTGTATTCGGCTTTAAGCCTGCCCTGTTCGTCCTTAAGCGCGCGGTTTATGTCGATGTAGCGCTGCCCGTGCCTTTGCGCCAACGCTTTCACCTCGGCGTTGGCTGCGGTTATTTTCTCGTTTGTGCGGATTTTCAGGCACTCCTTCATCTCCTCCGAAGCCGCCTCGTAATTCACGGGGTAGTAAGCCATAAGGTAGATTTTAACTCCCGGTACGGTATGCTCTATTGTAGTTATGATTCTGTCGTAATTTTCCATAAGCCTGCTTATTGGAATGTCCGACCAGCTGAGGTCGTTTGTGCCTATGTTTATAAACACCCTGGACGGCGCAAGGTCTGTGGCGCACACGTCGATGACGGCAAGCAGCTCGTCTGACAGAAACCCGCCGACGCCCCTGTTGTATATTATCACGTCCTCGCCATTCTCGCGCAACAGCTTATTTATCGGGAACATCTCCATAAGCGAAGAGCCTGTGAACACGACCTGCCCCGCGAGGGCGGTTTTGTTTTCTTCCCTGTAGCGCTCTACCTTAAGCTCCTTGTCCGTCATAATATCCCTCCGTTTCTGGCAAAGGGGAACGCCGCGCCTCTTTGCTCAGAACTGCCTGTGCTCTGTCGCGCGGCTTATTTGCTATCAGAAAAACACCCTCCGAAAAATCGGAGGGTATTGCAGACCGTCGAAAAACCCCATACGGGGGTTTTCCGACGGGGCATCCGCGCTGCGCGCACGGT
>CAKSEE010000066.1 GCA_934446455.1 uncultured Oscillospiraceae bacterium
CCCGAGGTCGGCTCAGGCTCTGCGGGCGCAGGCGCGGGGGTCTCTGCGGGAGCGTTCGCCGCGAGAAGCCGCTCTATTTCGTCCTGCGACATTTTCCCGCCCGAGGTCGGCTCAGGCTCTGCGGGCGCAGGCGCGGGGGGCTCTGCGGGAGCGTTCGCCGCGAGAAGCCGCTCTATCTCGTCCTGCGACATTTTCCCGCCCGAGGTCGGCTCAGGCTCTGCAAGCGCAGGCGCGGGGGGCTCTGCGGGAGCGTTCGCCGCGAGAAGCCGCTCTCTCTCGTCCTGCGACATTTTCCCGCCCGAGGTCGGCTCAGGCTCTGCGGGCGCAGGCGCGGGGGGCTCTGCGGGCGCGTTCGCCGCGAGAAGCCGCTCTATCTCGTCCTGCGACATCATACCCGTGCTTTCGGGTTCGGCTGGAGCTTCGTCTTCTGCAAGGCCCGTCGAGCGCAGCAGGCTCTCTATCTCGTCCTCGGACATCTTGTTGTTTACAAGCGGCGCTTCCGCACGCGGCGCGTCGGGAATGACTACGGGGCTTGTAACGGCAGGCGAGGTTTTCAGCGCGTCGATGTCGAGCGTGTGCTGCCTGAGTATCTCGCCGATATCCGCCTCGTGCTTCTTCTCGGGTTCGGCGGAAGCCGCAGGCGCGGGCTGTTCCGCAGGCGCGGGCATGGGCGCAGCCGCCGTAAGCGCCCTGAACTGCTCAAGCGCTTCGTCATAGGTAAGGCTCTCGCCCTCAAATTTCAGCCAGTATTCGTCAAACGGAGTGATACCGTGCGTGCGGCGCAGTATCTCGTAAACGCTGTATTTCTCAAGTCCCATAAGCGACAGCTCGGGATATGTAAACGGCGTTTTGTCCTGAAAAACGCGGCATGAGAACAGGTAGTAAATATCCGATATCGTAAGCGGACGCCTGATGGTCGTAAGCATATACTCCTTGAACTTTGTAAGGATAGTGTACGACACCGCCTCGTCCCCGGATATCTCATAAGAGGCTACAGCCATGTCCACTCTGTAAATCTCAAAGCTCAGCGGGAGCGGCAGGTCAAAGGCATGGTTGTCAACAAGTCTGTATCTGTATGCCTTGAGTATCTTTCCCATTGTAATTCCTCCAGAGCAGAAAAATTATCGTACTTTATTATAACATATTTTTTCCTTTTTAGCAATAGCATTTCAGTTTTTATTTTTTGGCGCTTGATATTGTAACCAAAACGGTAAAAGTCATTTTGTGAAAAGTTCATAAAAATTTAGTTTTTCAATGAAAGAATATGTTATTTGTGTTTACATTGTTTCATTTATATGATATAATAAACAAAAGGCGCTTTATTTGAGGAAACCTCTAAAAAGTTTGAGGAAGCAGTCGGTGTGCTATACACATTTTATCTCAAACAAGGTTTTTAGAGGTGACCTTGATATAATCGGCGCTTAGCTCACATTCGGGCAGAATCTTTACCGCTCTCTGCGGCACAAGCGGCAGGGAGAGGTTTGGCATTGCCGCAAGACGGTGCCGCGTATTGCCGCACGCTGTCGCAAAAATCGCCTTTCCGCAAGCGGGAGGCAGAAATGGGGAGAAAAAATGAAAATCAGGACCAAGATAATGATATCCGCAGCCTGCTTTGCCATATTGCCGATGGTGATTTACACGGTCTTTGCAAGTATGTTCGTAGGCAAAAACGGCGACGCACAGTTCCGCGCGGAAATCACCGACCTTGTGAATAATCAGGCGTCTACGCTTCAGACTTACCTTGACGCTGTTCACAACGATATAAGCACGCTTTCCTCCGCCCCGTGCGTTGTGGAAGCGGGCACCAGCAGCTGCGCAGTTTCCGACGCGGGCGACCTTCTCACAAGATTTTCCGAGGAGAACGCTTCCGCGACTGCCGCACAGCTTGTAAACAGCAATGGCAAGGTAATAAACGGCAAGGACACGGGCACGGTGCTTGAGAATTACCCGAGCTACGCCGCATACAAGGACGATGTGCTTTACATAAACGACGTTGGCAGCGCTGAAAAAACGGGCGTTGCAAGCGGCTCGACAATGTTCATAAAGCGCTCTGTCGGCGACTGCACCCTTATCCTGTCCTACAGCATATCCACCAACACCTTTATTTCCAAGGTGTCCAACAACTCCACATTCTACAATCAGGGCAGACTTATCGTTATCGACCCGCGCCTTAACTGGACCGCAGGTTCGGGCTACAACGCAAACCTCAAGAGCCAGTACCCCGAGCAGATAACAAGCCGCATCGCCTCCCTTGAAACGGGCGTTCCAACCGAGCTTATAAACTATGTTGCAAACGACGGCGCTATCCTTTCGTCCGACTACCTTGCAAGCATGGTAAGGGTCGGCGGCGAGGACGGGCTTGTGGCTCTCGCAAGCTGCCCCGCAAACAGAAGCAACATTTTCTCATCTTCCGCTACCTCCCCTGTCATCGTTGCAACGGTTCTTCTCGGACTGCTGTCCGTTGGCGGCGCTATCGCGGTTTCGATAATCGTTACCAAGCCGCTCAAGACCATTCAGGAAACGATCGTTAAGATCCGCCGCGGCGACCACGAGGCGCGTATCACCACGGTAAGCAACAACGAGTACGGACAGATTTCCCGTGCGTTCAACAACCTTGTGGACGAGATAGTTGTCAGCGAGGACAGATACAGAATCATTATCGAGATGTCTGACAACATCATTTTCGAGTGGAACTTCAAGACCAACGAGGTGTTCTTCTCAAACAACTTCAACAAGAAGTTCTCCTACCGCGCACCGTCCGATCACTTCGGCGACAGCTTCCTGCTCAAGGCGAAGCTTCACCCCGATGATGTTGAGCGTTACCGCGAGGATCTCAACCAGCTTGAAAAGGGCAAGAGCTTTGAGCATAACGAGTACCGCATGAAGAACATCTACGGCGACTTCATCTGGGTACTTATGAGAACGGCTACCCTGCACGACAAGGACGGCAAGCCGCTTAAGGTTATCGGCGTTATGGTAGATATCGACCGCGCGAAGAAGTCCGAGCAGCAGCTCACGGTTCAGGCAAGCTACGACGCTCTCACGGAACTTTACAACAGAGAAACCATTGAGAGCCAGATCGACAACGAAATACTTCTTTCCGAAGCCAGAAAGAGCGAAATGGCAGTTCTGTTCATCGACGTGGACGACTTCAAGCACTTCAACGACAACTACAGCCACGCAACGGGCGACCAGGTGCTTAAGTTCGTGGCAAGGACCATTCAGAGCATTGTCAGCGATTATGGCTTTGCGGGCAGATACGGCGGCGACGAGTTTATCGCGTGCATTCGCAACGCTGAGGTGAACTCCCCTGCTACCACCGCACAGCAGATAATTGCAAAGCTTGACGAAGGCTTTGACGCAGACATCGGCGAGCGCCTTTCTGTAAGCGTTTCTATCGGTGTGGCGATAATCAAGGACGACTACAACACGCGTGTTGAGTACCTTATCGGTAAGGCGGACGACGCGATGTACTCCGTTAAGAAGAGCGGTAAGAGCAACTACGCATTCATCTGATGAACAACGAAAGCCCCGACTGAAAGCAGTCGGGGCTTTTTCTGAAAAATGGAGGACGAACAATGAAGCACATAAGAAAAGCAATGTCCGCACTGCTGGCGCTGGCGCTCTGCGGCGGCATCTGCGGCTGCGCGGGCGGCACAGGCGGCGCAAACAGCACTTCAGGCAGCACAGGTACCGCCGACACGAGCGCCGCAAGCGAGTCAGCGCCCATTACCACCGCCGAGCCATGGAGCTGCATTACAGGCACAACATCCCCTGACTCTGAAATGCCGACGGAGGAATCCGCACAGGCGCAGGAAAGCGAAGAAGCCGCAGAGCCTATCGTCCGCGACGAAAGCTACGAGTGGGACAAGGTCATTGCGCTCACCTTTGACGACGGTCCCAACACCACAACCACCCGCGAGGTGCTTGAAATGCTCAAAAAGCATGGCGTTGTGGCGACGTTCTTCCTTATCGGCGACAACATCAACGACGAATCCGCAAAGGTCGTTAAGTACGCGCACGACCTCGGCTGCGAAATAAACAACCACAGCAAAACGCACAGCTATATGTCAGGTATGACCGCCGAGGAGGTAAAGGCGGAGTTCGGCTACGTTGACGAGCGCGTATACGAGATAACGGGCGAGCACACCCGCTTCTTCCGCCCGCCCTACATCGACGTAGGCGACGTTATGTGGGAGAACATAGACGTGCCGTTCATTTCGGGAATAGGCTGCAACGACTGGGACGACAATGTGACAGCCGACAGGCGCGTCAAGGTGATACTTAAAAAAGCAGAGGATGGCAGCATAATTCTGCTGCACGACGCCGAGGGCAACAGCATGACGGTAGAAGCGCTCGACACGCTGATACCCGAGCT
Organism: uncultured Oscillospiraceae bacterium; assembly: GCA_934446455.1. GTDB lineage: Bacteria > Bacillota > Clostridia > Oscillospirales > Ruminococcaceae > CAG-115. The sequence continues at coordinate 4,379 of CAKSEE010000066.1, forward strand.
TAAGGCGCAGGGCTACAAGTTCGTAACGCTCACCGAGCTGTTTGAGGAAAAGGACATTGAGCCCGTATCGCAGAAGATATACTCAAATGTAATGCAGGAAAATATGTGGAGCTGATAAAATTGAGGGGGTGAATGCTCACCCCCCTTTTTTCATCTTTACAGCTCGTTGCGGTTCTCAAGCGCCTTTGCAAGCGTAACGTCGTCCGCGAACTCCAGCGCGGAGCCTGCGGGCAGACCGTACGCCAGCCTGGTTACCTTTATGCCCATGGGCTTTATCAGCCGCCCGAGGTACATTGCCGTTGCCTCGCCCTCTACCGTGGGATTTGTCGCCATGATGACCTCCGTTGCGTCGGAAAGGCGCGCCATAAGCTCCTTTATCTTCAAATCCTCCGCAGAAACGCCGTCCATCGGCGACAGCAGCCCGTGCAGCACATGGTATACGCCGTCATAGCCGCCCGAGCGCTCAAACGCCGAAACGTCCTTCGGGCTTTCCACAACGCATATAACGCTCTTGTCGCGCTCGTCGTCCGCGCAGATAGAGCAGACCTCCCTGTCCGTGAAGTTCTGGCAGCACCTGCACAGCTGAACGCCCCTGCGCGCCTGCAAAATGCCCTGCGCAAATTCCTCAACCTCCTCCACAGGGAGATTAAGCATATGGTACGCGAGCCTCTGCGCGGTTTTTATGCCGATTCCCGGGAGCCTTGCGAACTGCTCCGCCGCAAGCGCAAGCGGCGCTGAAATAAACTCTGCCATAGTTTTCACCTTTCATAGATAATGATATCGCCCGCATTTTCAAGCCGCGCTGTATAAACCTCGCCGTAAATGCACACGCCGTTTTCGGGCAGCGCCTGTCCCGCAGAAGCGTACAGCGCAAGCTGAGCGTTATTCTCCGGCGCGGAACGCTTCCCATAATACAGCACAATGTCGCCCGAAGCCATTCCGCCAGCCCTGTCCGCGGCTATCGTAACTCCGCCCGCAGCGAGCGCCTCCACGCGCGCATATGTGCGCTCCACGCCCTGCGCGAATCCCTGAGCCGAAATCTCCTGCGGGATATACACGCGCTCCACCGTTATAAGCTGCGACAGCTCCTCCAGCGCAGTCACGCCGCGTGCGTTAAGCTCCTCGCCCGCCGCAAACGCCATGCGATGTATCCCGCTGCGGTCAAGGCGCTCCGTGATAAGCCGCACGAGCTGCTCGCTGCCGCCGCCCGAAATAAGCACCGCGGCCTCGTCACCCGCGCAGATTATTGCCGCGCCGCTCGTGCCGTCGCTCACAAACTCCGCCCTGCTGCGGCTCTCGCGCGTTATAAGGCACATGAACATTGAAAATGCTGCAAGCGCCGCGCACGAAGCCGCCTTGCAGCGCGGTATATGCTCAGGGCAGAACGCCGCCCACGCCGCTATTCCCGCGCACAAAAGCGCAGGCAGCACGGCGCCCCTGTAATCCATAGCGAACCACAGCGTGCGCATTTTGCCAAAGAACTCGGCTATTCCGGAGAACATCTCCATAAGCCGACCGAGAACCTGCGCCAACAGCGGCAGTCCCGTAATGAAATACAGCGCGCCCGCGCCCATTGCGCACACAAACAGCGGCGCTGCGATTATCGTGGTAAACGCTCCCGCCGCAGAGATACCGCCGAAATACGCAATACTCAGCGGGCTTGTGCATACCACCGCGCCCACAGAGGCGGCAAGCGGCTTCACAACGGGGCGCAGCCGCTGCATTCCCTCGGGGAGCGACCGCTCAAGCGGCTCGGCAAGGCGCGCGCCCACAAACCCCGCGCCAAAAACGCCCATCACCGACATTTGCAGCCCCGCGTCAAGCACGGCTGCGGGATTTGCAGCACATATCACCGTCATCGCCACGCACAGCGAGTTCAGCAGAACGGTTTTCCTGCCGAAAAGCTCGCCAATGTAGCATAAAGCAAGCATTAGCGCGCTGCGAACCACCGATATCTGCCCGCCGAAAAGCAGCAGCGCCGGCGGCACGGCGGACAGGGCAAGTCCCGCACGCAAAAGCCTGCTTTTTTCGGGCAGAAGCAGCAGCAAAAGCGCCGCGAACACCGCGAAATGCGTCCCCGATACCGCACTGTAATGCGAGATACCTGAAATGCGCAGGAACTCTCTCTGCGGCAGGGAAAGCGCCGTGGTATCTCCCACTAGAAGCGCCTTTGCAAGCGCGCATTCTTCGCCGTCAAGAGCGCGCTCGAGTTTCCCCTTAAGCAGCGACCTGAGCGCCGCAAGCGCGGTGTGCAGCGTTACGGAGCTATCCACCGTATGTATCTCGCATACCTTGCCCTCGAGCATTACGCCCTGCGCATGACAGCGCGCCTCATACCGTTCGTCAGGCTCGGACAGCTCCACAAGGGCGCTTACCCTGCTGCCCTCCGTCCCCATTTTCGCAGAAGTGAGCCTTGCGCGCACGTCCCTGCCGTCAAGCCGCACAAGCGCCGTAAACGCCTGCCAGTCGCCGACAGAGTCGGTTATCTGCATTATGGTGTACTCCGTTTCAACGCACGTTCCCGCATACCGCTTCGCGGGCTCCGCCCGAAAATGCACCCAGCCCGTCATAAGGCATACGCCGATAAGCGCGCCCGCAGCGCAAACAGCGGCTCTTTTCCTGCGAAGCGCAAGCAGCGCAAGCGTTCCGACAGCAGCCGCAGCCAGAACGCACCGCACCGCGTCGCACGAATAATACGCAGCCGCCAGCCCTGCCGCAAAGAATGGCGCAAACAGCACGGGCGGCAGCCGCACAAGCGCGCTTGCTTCATCTCTCATAAATCCCGAAAAGCGGTCCCCGACAGGACCGCTTTGTTATGTCGTGGTGAACTGACGCCGAATCAGATGAATCCGGGGAACGAAACGCCGCCCGTTACCTTCTCCATCTCTGCCGCGCCGTAGTCGTCAACTTCCTTAAGTATCTCGTTTACACCGCTTATAATGAGGTCCTGAAGCATCTCGATGTCCTCGGGGTCAACTACCTCGGGCTTTATCTTAACGCTCTTAAGCTGCTTGCCGCCCGTCATAACAAGCTCGACGGCACCGCCTCCGACCTGCTTCGTGAACTCCTTGGTTTCAAGCTCCTCCTGAACCTTCGCGATATCGTCCTGCATCTTCTGCGCTTTCTTCACCATCTGGTTCATATTGGGAGTAGAGTTCTGGTATTCCTTGGGTAATCTTGCTTTCATGATTGGATTTCCTTTCACTTATAAATTACTTCTATATCCAGCCCCTTAGCCTTGTCAAGGAGCTTTTCAACAGCGGAGGTTTCTTCTGCCGCCGTTTTTTCCTCTTCGGGAACTATCCTCAAATGGATATCCGCGCCAAGCGCTTCGCTTATCTCGCGCTCGTAGCTTTGCAGGCTGCCGTCTGAGCCGCCCTGTATCAGCAGCTTGTTCGCCGTGTGAATC
>CAKSEE010000067.1 GCA_934446455.1 uncultured Oscillospiraceae bacterium
TGTGTATGACTTGCCGCTTCCGGGCGTGCCGGTATACATTGACATCATTGCATTAGTCCTCCTCGTCAAGCATTTTGTCGTAAGCGATATCAACACGATTTATACGGAAGTCGCCGTGTTCCACGTCGGAGAACAGCCGCCCGAAGCCCACAGACGAAGAAGTCTCAAACTGGCGGCAGCTCTGACCGCTCATTTCAAGCAGCACAGACTGTTCCTCGCTATCCTCTTCTCCGCGCTTGTCGTAGTGTATGCTAATTCCGCCGAAATACAGGCGCTCGCGGTAACCGTAGAAGCCCGAGAGCGGCTCAAAATTACCGACGTCAAGCTTGAGGTACTGTATAAGCGTAACGGCGTTGTATAGCTTAGTCGTGCCGCTGAACCAGTCTACTTTGACAGCTTGGTTTATATCAATTTTAGCAAGTATTTCAGCATGGCGCTCGATGCATACTGCCTTGTCCCAACCGTTTTTCTGACTGCTATCTGTTGCACAGAGAGCCTTTTCTAACTGATATTCTTTTTCGTATAACTCAGCAGCTATCAAATATAATCTGCTCCATGAGTACATTTCAAGCCCCGACGCGCTTTGTGGAAAAGTCACAGATACGGACAAAGAAAAAAGAATTTTTGAAGCAGATAGAACGAATGGGCAGCAATGATAAAGCCGTGCTATTACAAAGGAGAGCGCGGAAATAAGCCATACGACCCGGAACTAATGCTGAGACTCTGCCCGATACAGAATCTGTATAATTTATCTGACGAAGCAACCGTTGCAGAATTAACGGACAGCAGGGCGTTTTCTGATTTCTGTGGCGTGGAATCAAGCAATCAGATTCCGTACGGAGATACGCCGGGAAAGGGAGAAATCATCGGTATGGGCAAAGGTTGAACACGTTTTTGGAGTAGTCAAGGGACTGCTCATGTACCGAAAAAACCGGCACAAAGGTCTGCGAAAACAGACCTCTAAATTGAATATAATGTTCGCCCCGACGAATCTGATTCTGGCTGACAGACCTCATCCGGCAGCTTGATTCAGTGCGCCCCACCCATCGCAGGGGCTTCCTGCCGTGGCAAGCACGGCACGCCGCACCCTGCGGACGCTTCCCACTAACCAAAGCGGCACGTTGCCCCCTGCGGGCAAATGCGGCAAAAAACGCCGCGTCCCGCGGGCGCAAATTTCCGCGCTGAAAACAGCGCATTGCTCCCCGCCGAACGCGGCATAAATCCCCGCGCCGAAAGCGGCGCCAAGCCCCCGCGGGGGCGCTCTACACTCTGAACAGCTGCCGCTCGAAGCGCTCAAGCGCGTACTCCATTGCGTCAAGGCTGTCGATGTTGGTGGTGCCGTTGTCAAGGCGGACGTCCTTGTGGATATCACGCTCGTCCCAGACGGCGGTGCGAAGCGCCTCTATAACGTGCGGGCATTCCGCGCTCACGTGGAAGCGCCCCGACGCGATAAGGCGGTTGAGCATATTTATGCGTGTGTTTATCGGCTTTTTGAGCGCGTTCTTTACCTCCAGCCTTACCGCGTGGCGGAAGCTCTTTACCAGCAGCTGCTCCGCACTGTCGCAGTACGCCGCGCACAGCACGGGGAAGCGCTCCCTCTCGTGTGCAGCGTACTCCGCAAACGCCGCGATAAGGCTCTCTGCGGAGCGGTTGCGCGCGTCGTAGTATTCCGACAGAACGTAAACGTTGTTGAAGCCCGCGTCGAACCCGACGTGAACAAACGCGCTTGCCGAGCCGTTGCCGCCGTAGTCCACCCCCACCGCCGAGGTTATGAGCCGCCCCTGCGCAAGCCGCTCCGCCAGCTCCTGCGGGGAGATTATGCACCCCTGCGTGAAGCCGTCGTACACCCTGCCCTCGGCAGCCACCCACCTGCCGAGAATGAAGCGGTCGTAGAACACACCGCAGAACTCCGCCTTAAGCTGCGCTGTGTATTCGCGCGGGAGGAAAATGTTGTCGTCAAGCGTAAAGTGAAATGACAGCAGGTCAACGGCGGTATTGTCGAGGTAGTCGCGCTTTACCCAGTGCGATGGCGCGTCGGGGTTGGTGGTGGCGAACAGCTTTGCGCCGCGCTCCGACAGGCGCGAGAGCAGCATTACGAAGAAGTCCTCGCCAAAGAGCGTAAGCTCGTCGCAGTAGGCGCCGCGCAGGGTCATTCCGCGAATCTTGCTCTCCGCTTCGGCGTTTGCCGCCCCCTCCAGATAAACGCGCCTGCCGAACAGCCGCGCCTCCTTTTTGCTCAGTGAGTAGGTGAAGTTCCCTCCGAAAATGCCGCACATCGGCTCCAGCACGTTGCGCTTGAGCGTTGTCAGGGTCTTGCCGGCCATAAGGTAGCCGCTCTCCTGCGGCGAGCCAGCCACCCAGAATCCCCACATTATCATTGAAATATAGGTCTTGCCGCTGCGCACGCTGCCCTCAAAAATGTTGAGCCTGCGCAGCCGTCCGCTTTTCAGCGCCATGAGCGCCTGCTGCTGCTTCGGCGAAAAGTTCACGCCCCGTCCTCCTCTCCGAGCGCGCGGTATTCGCCTATAAGCCCTACGAGCTTTTCGGCGCTGCCGTCGTCGGTGTTTTCGCCCAGCATTTCAAAAACCAGCTTAAACACCTTTGCCAGCTTTTCAAGGTCCTTTTCCGCAAGCGCGCTTATAAGCTCCTCGTCCGTGAGCTTCTTTGCAAACATCTCCCCGAACTTTATGAACGTGCGGTTGTGCTTTTCAAAGAACTCTGCGGACGTATATTTTTTTGTCATGTTCCGCTCCTTTCACGGCATTGCCCGCGCGGCAGGGCTTTGCGGCGCGCCGCGCGGGATCTGTCAGTTCATTATGTCGTATTCTATCTTGAGCGTCTGCGACGGGGTTTTTACGACCGGCGCAGACAGGTTGTTTATCGTTGCCATATAGCCCGCGCTGCACATGAACGCCGCGGCTCTCCTGCCGACGGTGTCGTTGTATTCCACAAGCGTGTAGGGCGGCTTTACGGCAGGGTCGGGGCATATCCTTGCGGGAATGCCGAGCGATATCACCTCGCCCTCGCAGGAAAAGTTCTGGCAGTAGAAGCTGCCGCCCCTGTTTATCCAGCACATCACCGCGCCGTTGTACACAAAAAAGCGCGAGTACGGGTGGAGCGCCGCGTCGTAGCTGCGCACGGGCGACCCGTCCATGGTGAAAACCTGCGTGCCCGCGCTTGTCATAACATATGCCAGCCCGTTGTATATTGCCGCGTTTACGGAGGAGCTGCCAAGATACGGCAGCGTCACCGAGCCCTGCTTCATGTTCTGCGGGTCGGTTATCATCGGCGCGCAGTAGCGCAGCAGCGTGCTTACCTCGGCGTTGTTTTCTGCCGCAAAGCAGTATATGCGCCCCTCGTCGGCGTTCACAAAAAAGCGCCCGTTCTGGTCGGGTCTTATCGGCAGCTCCACTGCCGTTTCCACGCAGGGCGGAGCCGCCGGGTCGTCGTTTATTCTCAGCCCCTGCGGCAGCGGATAGGTGTACGTCCTGAGCGTCATCGTGCTGCCGCTGAAAGCGACGTGCGTGCACGAGTCCGACGACATACACCCTACAACGTATCCGCTCTGCGCCGTGCCAAGCAGCGAGCGCGGCGCGGATACCCTCGCGGAGGGGTTGTACGGGTCGAACAGCAGCGTGCCGTCGCCCGTTTCCGATTCGTTGAAGCCGACGTTGCCGAAAAGCCTGTTGGTAAGCGCTATGCAGCGGATTGTGCCGTTCGCCTTGTCGGTTGCAAAGTCCCATGTGAAGTGGTAGCCGTTTTCGGTTTCGTAGCTTTCGTTGAGGTTGAGCGAGCCGCGCATTGCGTTGCTGCCCGAGTATGCGTCCCCCGCGAACCCCACGGGGTTTATTGCGGGCGGCAGCATAAAGTCGTCCGCGTCCTCCTTTACAGCGTCGCTCAGCAGCAGTATGCCGCCCAGCAGGTTTTTGTACATGGGCAGGTATCCCTTAAGCATAGCCGCCATGTCCCACTGTCCGAACATGGCCTGACGCGGCGGCGCAAACAGCCTGTTAAGGGCGTTCGTCACCATGTTGCTTTCTTCCGTCTGCGATATCACCCTGCCGCTTTCCGCGTCGCAGAGAGTTATCCGTGCCTTTCCCGTCAAAAGTCATTCCTCCTTTGTAAGTACGCTGTCAGTCGCCTCAGCGGGCGTAAAACCGGCGTTTGAGAACACCGCCGCGCCGAAAATCTCGCTGAACGCCTTTTTGTGGGAAGCCCCGCCTCCCGCCGCAATGCCGTGCGCCACTATCGTCGCCAGCAGCTGCCCGGGCAGAATGTAAGCGCTGCCCGTTTTTGCGCTCAGCTGCACGCGCACGGTGTTTAGCCCCTTTGGCAGCGCGTCCGCAAGGTAGTAAAAATGCAGCAGGGGCTTTTCGCCGTTTGCGCCGAAGTGGTGCACCGCCCTGCGTTCAGTGCGCACGCCGTTCACATAAACGTCTATGATAAGGTCGTCCGCGGTGCTGTTGGAAACCGTGAGGTTCACGTCAAGCTGCGCGAACGTTTCTCCTGCCGCATTGAACTCGAAAACGGCGCAGTCCGCGGGCGTTTCGCCTATGGCGAGCTGCGCGTCGTTGGCGTGCTTCAGATACATTGCGCTCAGCCTGCTTTCGAGGTCTTTCAGCGCGTTTGCAAGGTCGTCCTCATGTACAACGGCGTCGCTATAGCTGCGGTTTTTGGAGTACAGCACGGCGGTAAGCCCGCCGTCGTAGCGGTATTCCACCTCGCTTACAACAATGGGGAACACCTCGCCGCGCTCGCTCAGCTGTATCGTATCGCCCGCCTCGATAAAGGGCAGCCCCTGCATTTCTATCTGCGCGCCGTAGAACACAAACGGCCGCAGCAGGCTCAGCAGGGTATTCACGCGCTTGCCTGTCATAAGCGGGTTGTACAGCTCAAGCGTGGAAATCTCCGCGCCGCTTCCCGCAGTAAGCACCTCGCCGCCCGTGTCCGCCTTAACGCAGGTTATCACCGAGCGCGACATATTTCGGGCGATGTCAAAGCAGTTTCTGTCCGAGAGGGTAAAGTCCGTCATGTCGCAGCTCTTAAGCGTAAGTGCGCCCTGCCTGTCGAACCTTGCGCACGCCCTGTTGAGCGCCGCAATGTAGCCTATCATATCGCGTACCGTTGCGCTTTCGGGCAGAGCGCTCACCTCGTGCGCCGCGCCATAGTCCGTGCAGGTAATGCCGTACTGCGTGCAGATGTCGCGCAGCAGCCCGTCGGAGCCGCAGGGGAGAGCCGCCCCGCAGGAATACGCCCTGTCAAGCCCGTAGAACCTGTCATAGCACACAATGGACGCGTTGTTTCCGCGCACATAGCGCCTTGCGACGTAAAACACGCCCAACGGGCACCACTCCTGCCCGTCAAAGCTGATGAACGGCCGCACCGCGTCGTTCACCGCGATTCCGCCGCTGCACCGCACGGTAAAGTAAAATCTGTTTGCGCAGGTCGTTCCCAGCGTGAACCAGTCGGGGTGCGCCACGTCGTCAAGCTCAAAGCCCGTTATCCTGTCGTCAAGGAACACCTGCGCCCCCGCCTCGATTTTACAGTAAACGTGCCTCCCGTTGTCCTGCGCAAGCGCCCTGAAGCGCTCTGAAACGTCAACCATGCTTCGCCTCACTTTTCTCTCATCAGCAGCTTAACGCCGCCGTACATTGTCACGCCGTTCACCTGCGTAACGGCAGGCGCGGGCTCCTCGGTTATGTGAAAGTCGCTTTCCACCATGCCCTCGGGCGACTGAAAGCGCACCCTCGCGAATATTTCCTGCGTGAGCGAGCGCAGCTCCTTAAGCTCCTTTTCGGTAAGCAGCGCGAACTGCACCTCCACCTCGTACTTCCTGCTTACAAGGTCTATAAGCATATCGCCCTGCGTGTTGTAGCGGATGTCGGTGCGGCGCGTCACCCTGTCCGCGCGGATAAGCCGCGCCCGTGTGAACGTCCTTCCGTTTATTTCTATAGTCATCGCACCCTCCGTCATCTTGTCTTTTTGCTGTTAAGCTGCCTGTCAAGTTCGCGTGTGCTCTGCCGTATGAGCTTTGCTATGCGCCACAGCTCCTGCTCGTCAGGCACAGGGGTTTTGTTTTCTGCCATGATTGCCTCCTTAACCGCTTACTCTGCGCGCGGTGAGCGTGTAGTGGTGCGGCTCGTCCGCGCAGTAAAAGCGAGCCTCGGTTATCTCCCAGAGCGCGCCGTCGTATTCCGCGCTCATTCCCGCCGTAAATTCCAGCCCCTGCGGCAGGGAATACGTCATATCGTAGAATATCGTGAGCGCCGACAGCCCTCTCACGTCCCCGCCCGCGTAGTCCGAAAGAGCGCTTTTCCGCTCGACCCGCACGCAGCTTACTTCTGTGCTTGTATAGCCGCTCTCGCCCGGCACAAGCAGCGTAAACTCGTCGTTCAGCAGCTGCTCGGGTATAGGCTCAATGCTCATTCTATCGCCTCCACTCCGCTGAAAAGGCAGCCTGCCGCGCGCAGCAGCCCTATTACCGCAAGGCTTGAGTCGTAAGGCTCAACGGCGGTCGTGCTGTTTTCGGTGCTCTTTGTCACGCTGTAGGAGAAGTCCCCCACAGTGTATTTTTCGGAGTTTTCTCCGCCGCTTCCGCCGCTTCCCGTGCCGTATTCGCGGCGCAGCAGCTCCAGCGTCTGAAAAGCCGCCGCCTGCTTCACGAGCCGCGCCGCCTCTCCGCCTGCCGCGAGCGCCGCAGCAGCCTTTCCCTGAGTAAGCGCCGTCAGCACGAATCCTGCGCGTTCAAGGCAGCTCTCAAGCTCCTTATCGTCCGACCACTCAAAGCCCAGCGCGTTGAATTCTTCCTTTGTCAGTATCATTCTTCCTCCTTTGAGAAGCGCCGCACAGCAATGCGCCGTGCGGCGTAAAGTTCCCGCAATGTCCCGTAAACTGCCCGCCGTCTGCCGCGCCGTAAGTCACAGCCAACCGCCTGAGCCTGCGCCGACAGCGTGCGCACAGGTCAGTTATTTCTCAATCGAAACTGCAATCGCAGCCTTTTTATTGTCCGGCACGAACAGGTCGTGGTACTTGCGGTAGTCGATATCCCATGCGTCCGCAAACTGGTTCGCCTCGGGCGTAATTATCTTGATGTTGTCGGTCTTGCTTACGGCAATGGGCGCGGACTTGGGGCAGATGACCCAATTTATCCCCTTCGCCCCATTAGCGGGCGCAAATCCACCTTCGCCGTCCGCGCTGAACGTGTACGCGGTTTTCATGCGCGCGGAGGGTACGGGGATAACTGCTGCGCCGTTGATGGTCTTAACGCTGAACTCCAGACCGCCCTGCACGAACTGCGCGGAGTCTATAGCCCTTGAAAGCTCGCTCGAGAGCATGAGCCTGTCGTAAACGGGGCGCGACATGATGATAACGGTGTCGCCCTCGCCGCCCGTGACGTCGCGCACCGCGCTCAGCTGCGCGAGAAGCTCGGAGAGGAGCGTTGCATTGTCGGGGGTGTACTCCGCCCTGATACCTGCCGCTGCTGCAAGCTTAGAATAGCGGTACGCGTCGATTTCGGGGATTACCTTGGTGCGCTGGAACTCTGC
>CAKSEE010000068.1 GCA_934446455.1 uncultured Oscillospiraceae bacterium
CCCACGGATACGCCGCTGAACTCGCCCCCGCACAGCTTTTTGTAATATTCAATTGCACCCGCCTTGTCGCTGCCGCCCTCGTCCGCCTCTACAAGCGGGCAGACTATATACGCCTGCCGTCCCTCGGCAATGTGTTTGCGGATAAAGCGGTACACCCTTTCGCGGTAGGAGCCGTCCACCGCGTATGTCTTAACGGGAAGCCTGCCCTTTGGCATTTCGTTGATTACCGACACGTCAAGGTCGCCGTACACTATAAGCGCAAGGGTGCGCGGTATCGGCGTTGCGCTCATTGCGAGGACGTGCGGGTCAGTGCCCTTTTCCGCAAGGGCGGAGCGCTGCCCCACGCCGAAGCGGTGCTGCTCGTCCACCACAACAAGCCCCATGCGCTTAAGCTCAACTCCCTTTTGTATGAGCGCCTGCGTGCCTATAAGCACGTCAAGGTCGCCGCTCTCCGCAAGAGCGCGGGCGGCTTTCTTCTGCGCGGCGGTAAGGCTCCCCGAAAGCAGCCCCACCCTTACGCCGAGCGGCGCAAGCAGCGCGGTAAACGTGCCGAAGTGCTGCTTTGCAAGCACCTCTGTGGGTGCCATTACAAGCGTCTGCCTGCCGTTTTTGTGCGCAAAGTACGCCGCAGCCGCCGCAACAAGCGTTTTGCCCGAGCCTACGTCGCCCTGCACAAGCCTGTTCATGGGGCGCTGCCCCGTCATGTCCGCAAAGCAGTCCTGCGCGGCGCGCAGCTGCGCCCCCGTAGGCGTAAACGGCAGCGAGTCAAAGAACCCGCTCATATCAACGCTCCGCATGGGCGCGCACGTGCGCCTGTCCCTGCCTCGTAAGCCCGCAAGCCCGAGTTTGAGCGTCAGCAGCTCCTCAAACACAAGCCGCCTGCGCGCTTCAACGTACTCGCCGCGCGTTTTCGGAAAGTGTATCTTTTGCAGGGCGTCCGCCGCGCCCATGAGCGCAAATCGCCCGCGCACGTCTGCGGGCAGGCGCTCCTCGGGCTTTACCATTGAGAGCGCTGTGCGGACGTTTGCGCTTACTATATTGTTCGTAAGCCCCGCCGTAAGCGGGTATTTCGGGAAAAGCCCCTTCCGGTCGGGCGGCACAAAAAGCGGCGAGGACACCTGCAAATGCAAAAGGTCGCCCGATATCTTGCCGTAGAAGATGTACTCCCTGCCGCGCTCGAGCTTCTCAAAGGTGTATTTTGCGTTGAAGAATACCGCGGTAATGCACCCCGTGCCATCCGCAAGCACCGCCTTGTACACCGCCGTGCGCGCGTAGCTGCTGAAAGGCGCGGTTTTTTCCGCCACAACTGCGCGAAAGGCGCAGCTCTCCGCGGGCTGCACCTCTTCTATCGTTTTAAGCGCTGTGTAGTCAATGTAGTCGCGCGGGTACAGCTGCGTTAGCTGCTCCGCCGTTTCCACGCCGAGCTTTTTGTACAGCTCCGCCCTTTTGGGACCTACTCCCTTAAGGTAGGTGATGTCCATTGTTCACCCCCGCACGCTTTTATTCTACCGAAATGATGTAGTAATATACGGGCTGACCGCCGTTTACAAGCACTATGTCGATATCGTCGCTTATCTTCGCGCGCAGCGTTTCGTAAGCGGCGTTTGCGTCCTCGTCGGAAACGTCGGAGCCGTAAATCACCGTGATGTAGCTGCTGCTGCCCGTAACAAGACGCTTTGTAAGCTTTACGAGCGCCTTTGTAACTTCCTTTTCGGTGAATACTATCTTACCGTTGTCCATTGCGAGAATTTCGCCCTGCTTTATCTTATGCCCGTCGTACTCGCTGTCGCGCACGGCAAAGGTTATCTGCCCGCTTGCAACGCGGTCGAGCGCGTCTGTCATGGCGCTGCGGTTCTCCGCAAAGCCCGCGCTCGGATCGAAGTTCATAAGCGCGGTTATGCCCTGCGGGATAGTACGCGACTGAAGCACGCACACGTTCCTGTCCGCAAGAGCCACAGCCTGCTCCGCCGCCATGATTATGTTCTTGTTGTTGGGCAGCACGAAAACGTTGTGAGCGGGGGTCTGCCCTACCGCCTCGAGGATATCCTCGGTAGAGGGGTTCATCGTCTGACCGCCGCGCACCACACGGTCCGCGCCAAGATCCTTAAAGAGCGCCTCAATGCCCGCGCCCGCAGCTACCGCCACAAAGCCTATGTCCTTCTCGGGAGGCACGGGCTGCTTTCTGTTGGTCTGCGCGCACTTGTCCGCTTCAATAAGATTGTGGTGCTGCTCATGCATATTCTCAATCTTGACGCTTGTAAGCTCGCCGAACTTTATGCCCGCCTCCACAGCCTTTCCGGGGTGGTCGGAGTGGATATGCACCTTTATTATACCGTCGTCCTCTGCTACGACAACGTTCTCGCCTATCGTTTCAAGATAAGCCCTGAGCGCCGTCGCGTCCTTTGCGGCGCTGCTCCTGTTTATGATGTATTCCGTGCAGTAGGTGAGCTTCATCTTCTCCTCGTCCACTGCCGAAGCCGCAACCGCCGCAGGCGCCGCAGGCTTTATCTCAGCCTCGTCGCGCACGGGCTCGCCGCCGCTTATTACGGCGTACATTCCCTCAAGGATAACGATAAGCCCCTTGCCGCCTGCGTCCACAACGCCCGCCTTTTTGAGCGCGGGGAGAAGCTCGGGCGTATGCTCAAGCGACTTTTCCGCGGCAGCGATGTACGCGCTCAGGAACTCCGCCGCGTCGCCGCCCGCCTTTGCAAGCGGCGCTGTGTTTTCGTAAGCCTCGCGCGCAACGGTGAGAATCGTGCCCTCCGTGGGCTTCATAACGCTCTTGTAAGCCGCGTCAACGCCAAGCTTGAACGCTGCGGAAAAGTCCGCCGCGTCTACCGTTTCCTTGCCCGCAAGCCCCTTTGAAAGCCCTCTGAATATAAGCGATAGGATAACGCCCGAGTTGCCTCTTGCGCCGCGCAGCATTGCGGAAGCGGTCTTTTTCGCCGCCTCGCCCGCGGTTATGCTGTCGGGACTGTTCTTAAGCTCTGCAAGCGCGTTCTTTATCGTCATGGACATATTCGTTCCCGTGTCGCCGTCGGGCACAGGGAACACATTCAGCTCGTCCACCTGCCGGCGACGGTTGGAAATATTGTTCGCTCCCGATATTACCGCGTCCCGCAGAAGCTTTCCTGTCAGTATCATTTTTTCTCTGTCCTTCCTGTATTATGCTGAGCCCGCCGCGCATAGCCGCATTTCGGTTTTGCGCGGTTCTGACCCTTAAACGCGGATATCGTCCACGAAAACGTTGACCTTCTCCACGGAAATGCCCGTGTTCTCCTCCACAGTGTAAGACACCTTGTGGATAATGGAACGCACCACAGCCTTCATATTCACGCCGTAAAGCAGCGAGATGTGCAGGTCTATCACCAGCTTATCCCTGCCCACGCGCACCGTCACGCCCCTGCTGTTCTCAAGCTTTTTTGAGAACGGGAGCGCGGCGAGGATAGTCTGCTTTGCGCTCATAACATTCATCGACACCACGCCGAAGCACTTTGTTACGGTGTTTCCGATAAGCGCCATAAAATAATCCTGCGAGATGTTTATCTTGCCGACATGGTTCTGTACCGTTATCATATTGAAGCCTCCTTCTTTACGGCGGCTCACCGCCTCATTCTGTCAGTTAAGGGAGCTGCACGACGCCCGCCGCGCAGGGTCTGCACACCGCCGTAAAGCACTGCGGGAATAACTCCGCCGCGCTTCCCGCCGCGCTTTCATCAACAAAAACGCCGAACACCGCCGAGCCGCTGCCCGTAAGCGAAGCGCCGCGCGCGCCCGCTGAAAGCAGCCGCCGCTTTATCCGTTCAGTGCGCTCGTCCGCGTAAAGCTCCTCAAACACGTTGTAAAGCCGTCCCGCATAATCCGCGCCAGAGGTTATGAACTGCGAAAGAGCGTTTTTCGGCTCGCGCGGGGCGCTGTCGTAGCTTGCATACGCCGCCCCAGTCGGGCAGGAATACTGCGGCTTTACCACGAGATAGCACCCCTCGGTAATGGACGGGGCGCTCTCCATAAGCTCGCCTATGCCCCTGCATACGCGCGTGCCGCCGCAAAGGCAGAACGGAACGTCCGCGCCCACCGTAAGCGCCGCGCGCAGAAGCTCCTCTTCCGAAAGAGCGTTTCCCGCAAGCGCGTTCAGCCCGCGAAGAGCCGCAGCCGCGTCCGCGCTGCCGCCGCCCATGCCCGCGCCGCTCGGTATGCGCTTGTCAATGCGTACTTCCGCCCCGAAGCCCGCGCCCGCTCTCCCGAAAAAGGCAAGCGCCGCCCTGTGGCAGATGTTCCCCTCTCCCGAGGGAATATTCGGGTCGGTGCAGATAACGGAAATCTTCTCGCCGCGCGTTACCGTTACAACATCGCACAGGTCCACGCTCTGCATTACCGTTTCAAGCAGGTGATAACCGTCCGCGCGCCGCCCGGTTATGTCAAGGTAAAGGTTGAGCTTGGCGTTCGCCAGAAGCGTTACTTTCTCCATGCTCACGCCCTGCCCGCGTTAAGCTCGTCAAGGAACTCCCTTATGCGTGCAAGCGCCGTTGTAAGATGCTGCAGCGAGTACGCGTAGGAAACGCGCACGAAGCCCTCGCCGCTCTGCCCGAATGCATTTCCGGGAACTACCGCCACCTTTTTGGTGTAGATGAGCTTCTCACAGAACTCCGAGCTTGTCATGCCCGTGGACTTTATGCACGGGAAAACGTAGAACGCTCCCTCGGGCTCGAAGCACTCAAGTCCCATATCGTTAAAGCCCTTTACCACAAGTCTGCGGCGCATATCGTACTCGTCTATCATATGCTCGACATCGCCGCGGCACTTTGTCATGGCGGCAATTGCGGCGTGCTGGCTGACGGTGGGGCTGCTCATTATGCAGTACTGGTGCAGCTTAAGCATTTGTTTGAGTATCGGGCGGGGACCCATTGCGTAGCCTAAGCGCCAGCCCGTCATTGCAAACGCCTTTGAGAAGCCGTTTATAACTATTGTGCGCTCCCTCATGCCGTCTATCTCAACTATGGAAACGTGCCTTTCGCCGTTATAGGTCATCTCGCTGTATATCTCGTCGGAAATCACGATGATGTCCGTTCCGCGCAGAACCTCTGCAATAGCCTCAAGGTCGGGGCGGCGCATTACCGCGCCTGTGGGGTTGTTGGGGAACGGCAGTATAAGCGCCTTTGTGCGCGGCGTTATCTTCTCGCGCAGCGCCTGCGCCGTAAGGCGGAATTTATCCTCCTGCCTTGTAACGATAGGCACGGGAACGCCGCCGCATACCGAAACTATCGGCGAGTAGCACACAAAGCTCGGCTCGGGCACGAGAACCTCGTCGCCGTCCTGCACAAGCGTGCGTATAGCCATGTCTATAGCTTCCGAGCCGCCTACTGTCACGATTATCTCGCTGTTGGGGTCGTACTCGGTGTGTATCCTGTCCCTCGTGTACTGCGCGATAACGCGGCGCAGCTCGATAAGACCGCTGTTTGCGGTGTACGCCGTCCTGCCCTTTTCAAGCACGCCTATAGCCTCCTTGCGGGCAGCCCACGGCGTTTTGAAGTCGGGCTCGCCCACGGACAGGGAGATAACGCCCTCTACCTGCTGGGCGATATCAAAGAATTTTCTTATCCCCGAGGGCTGTATGCTCTTTATCTTTTCGGGGAGTATCTTGTCGTAATCTATCATGGGGAAACCATGCTCCTTTCATCGGAGACTTCTTCGCTGAAACAGTGCTTCTTCTCCTTATAACGGCGCAGCACGAAGTGAGTTGTGGTGGAAAGCACGCCGTCAAGCGCGGAAAGCCGCTCGCTTACAAAAAGTGCCACCTTGCGCAGGCTCGTGCCCGTTATCGTCACGGACAGGTCGTAGGCGCCGCTCAGCAGGAATACGGTGTCTACCTCCTCATACTTCATTATCGTGTGCGCAAGGTCGTCGAAGCCGTGGTCCTTCATCGGCGTTACCTTGATTTCGATTATCGCCGTAACGCCCGTTTCGTCAGCCTTTTCCTCGTTGATTATCGCGGAATAGCCCATTATAATGCCGTCGCTTTCAAGCTCGGCTATTCCCGCTGCAGCCTCCGCCTCGGTGCAGTCAAGCATGGCGGCAAGCTCTGCGTTTGAAAGCCGCGCGTTTTGTCTTAACAGGTCAAGCAGCTTGTTTTTATTCATCATATCAGTTTCCTCCGTATGTCAGATATCAATAAATATCGCAGTCTGTAGAAAAATCATTTTTGCCTGTGTGTTCAGGTTTTGAAATCCCTTTTTGCCTCGGGCTTCCCGAGGCAAAAAACACCTCTATCCGCGCAAGTGTGCGGTTTGACGGTGTGCCGTCAAACCGTGCGCGCACTGCGGATGCCCCCGTCGAAACCCCCGTACGGGGGTTATCGACGGTCTGAGATATCAATAAATATCGGTTCTTTCCTTGAGAACACGCATATCTGTGAAAAGCCCGCGCCGCGTATCATCTCAAGGCACTGCGGGATATCCGCGCCCACGTCGCGCTCATAGTGCGCGTCGCTGCCAACGGTGATAAGCCTGCCGCCAAGCGCGCGGTAACGCGCTATATATTCCGCTGAAGGCATGGGGACGCCAAGTCCCTTTCTTATCCCCGCGGAATTTACCTCGAGCGCAATGTCCTTTGAAATGATAGTTTCAAATATTTTGTCGATTATCGTGCGGTAGCGCTCCATGTCCCGCGTGAAGAGCGGCGCGCCCTGTGCGCCCTCGTGAAGCGCAAGGAACCGCAGCGGGAACGTAAGGTGCGACAGCGAGCAGAAGCGCCCGTACTCCGCAAGCGCAAGCTCCTCCTCGAAATACTCGTCAAGGCAGCGCCTCCTGTCCTCGGGCGTATTCGGCACCTTGTCGAGATAGGGGTAGCTTTTAGTGCGGTGCTGAGAGCCCAGCACAAAGTCGAAATCGTACCGCGCGAGTATCTCCTCCGCGCGCGGCAGGCCGTAGAGCGGCTGCCCGAGCTCCGCGCCGTAGTATACGTTCATTTTTCCCGCAAAGCGCTCTTTTATTTCCGCAAACGCCGCGAACGACTTTTCAAGCGCGCCCTCGTAGTCCCATTCGTCAAGCTTTTCAATCTCTATGTGGTCGGTTATCGCAAAATGTCTTATCCCCAGCCCGCAGGCTCGCGCCGCCATTATCATCGGTTCATAATGCCCGTCGGGCGACAGCAGCGAATGGGTGTGACAATCTGCGGGAATCATATCCTTATGCAAATCAACTCGTCCTCTTTCGCGTGTGGAATGCCCCGTGTCAAAAAAATACACATAAAAAAATCCACCGGGGCGCTTTTTTTATTATTTTATCACAAATTTTACGATTTGTCTATGAATAGATTTACTTTTTCTAAATTTTTTAGTATAATAGAATAGAAAACATAAAAAAACAATGGTTGCGGCTCAGTTTTTTAGACAAATTGACCGCAGGACAGGAGGAAAATAATGAGAGCAGTTGTTGCAGTCATCGGTAAGGACACCGTCGGCATACTTGCAAAGGTAAGCGGTATATGCG
>CAKSEE010000069.1 GCA_934446455.1 uncultured Oscillospiraceae bacterium
CTGCATTTTGCGCAGAAGAAATTACTGGGTTCAAGCTCCAAACAGCTATTTTGCTGATATATTTACCATCATAATCTTGCATTGTATCCTTATAATATGCTGTAGCAGGTCGTCCATATACATCTTTAATTGTACAATACTGTGAACCTGAATGTTTAACAGCCGACTGCGGAATGGTTGCAAAAATGTTGTTTGTATCTCCGATAATACTTGAACGCAGATTTTTAATATTTACAATCTCTGAATCAAAAATATCATCATTTGCTTTGTAAATATAGTTTTCCACATTTGAATTTGTTTCAGTTTTGCGGCTATTATCCAAATTATTGGATGTTATGAACTTTGCAAACCATGTTTCTTGCGCAGAAACTTTCAGAATTTCCTCATCGTTTTCCAAGACCGGAGAATTTGCAATTATTTCCTTAAGCAAATCACATTCTTTTAACGAAAACAGTTTTTCAAAATGATACACGCATGATTTTTCTTTAGAAACGAAAGCAAGTTTTATCAACACATTATCTTCTGTAACAGAGTGATTTACGCTAAATACATCATTGCTTTTGCAAATGACAAATTGTAAAACTGTATGACTTGAATTTATATTTTCTGCATATAATTTATCGTTCACAATAAGTGAACTGGATTTAGCTTGGATAAAATCACAATTTAAACTTACCGTTTCAATATTACTTCCGTCAGTTACACACGCTTCAAATTTATAATCTTTGTCTTTATAAAATTTATAATTGCATATTTTTGCTTCTGATACGGAAAAAAACATTTCAGGTTCAATAGTAAGATTTAAATTGAAATCCACCATGTCACCACGATAAGTATTTATAGGATTGCATTTTTTACCATATTGCCAAAAAGATACCTGTTCTTTTGAAATACATGACGGCGCAAAAGGCCCCCAAATATCAGGTTTCTCGGTATGAGCGCTCTTAGTTTTAAAAAATTCATCCATTTCGGGTGAAAGTGCCCATATCCTGCATTGCCTCATTAATTCTACATCCGACTGATAAGCCCTGCTGAATAAACGATCAAAATTATTATAAGAATCTGTATCAACATAAAATCCGGGAATATACCCGCTCGAAATAATTTCAGTTGCGAAATTCTTCAAAAATTCATCATTTACACTATTGGCGTTAATATCCGCAAAAACAGGTGTTTTTCTTTCAATTCCTAAATCATCAAGCAGAGCAACGGCTATTCTCGCGTTATCTTTGGCTGATTTTTCCGTAACAACTGTTAAAATAGGAATGACCTTAGCACCGTTTGATGAAATGTATGACATTTCATCATGTGTAATCGCATTTTGACCGTTAATTCTTCGCCCTATGAAATATGGAAATCCCTGGTTTTTCCTAATCCATTCAAACAGCGTTATATTGTTCTGAAGAAGTTCATTCACAGGCGATTCCGTATCAATACCAAAATATTTGGGTATTGATTTTTCCTTTTCTAAATCTAACGCTACCTCCCTCCATTTATTATTTTTTTCTTTGATTTTAAAATTAACACATGACATATTAATTGCTCCTTTCATATTATTTTTTAACTAAAATGTCATTTTTTTCAGTCGGCGTCCCGACACTTTGCAATTGCTTATACAGTATAAAAAATAACCCTGACAGCCTGTGTCAGGGTTAGAAAAAACTTTTTCTTAATTTTTTACTTTTTCTTCAAAAAACCTCTGTGATTTGGATTTTGCATGCGATATGCGCGATATCAGCTCCTTTTTATCCTGCAAACGCCCGCATCGGCAAAGAAAATCCGCAATATCGTCAAGACAAACAAATGCTTTTTTCTTATATGACTCGGAATACTCTATTTCAAGCTCAAAATCCGTTTTGCCGAGATATGTGTTCTTGTCAAGTACAATCTTACAAAACACATCATCGCACAGCTTCAGCCTTTCGGTGACAAGCTCGCCTTGAAAACGAAGCCCCAGCGTATTAAAAACAGTGGGGTCGAACTCCGCTTTTTCACATATATCGGTTTCAATGCTGCATTCCGCGCCATCGGCATTGTGTTTTTTCACCGTAGCCTTATATAGCCCGTTTTTATGCCTTATGCGACAGGTTATGCCCTTTTCATTCATAGAAAGGTCATCGGTATCAAAATAATAATTTGTTTGATGGTTTACCGCCTTATGCTGACACTTAAACCTTGCCAGCGTGATGTATTCCCCCTCTGTCAGCATAGCCTTTATTTCACGTTCAATCATTTTTCCACCGCCTTATTATCTTACCCGAGCCGTTTTTCGGTATTTCCTTTACCAAAGCTATTCTTGCGGGCATTTGATATGCGGGCAGGCAAGCCTTGCAAAGCTCCCTTACCTCTGCGGGGTCAGAAAATTCCCCCGCCACGGTCAGCACTATCTGCATGCCGAGCCGGTCATCTCTTTCGCCGCATGCCAACACTTCCCTTACGCGCGTATCGAGCTTCAGCGCGCTTTCTATCTCCTGCGGATAAATATTCATACCGGCTTTAATTATAAGGTCGTCGCTCCTGCCCTTTATTTTAAGCAGTCCCGCTTTATTTATAAGCGCGGTATCTCCCGTGCAGAGCCAGCCGTTTTTAAGCACCTCCGCGGTTTTTTCGGAATTGTTATAATAGCCTGCCATAACATTGTCGCCCTTGACCCACAAAACACCGGTTTCCCCTTTTTGTACTTCATTACCGTTACTGTCGAGAATTTTAAGTGACACGGATTTTAACGGTAGGCCCACGCAATCGGGATAAGCCTTAAACATTTCGGGCGGCAGGTAAGCTACCCTCGGCGAGCACTCGGTAAGACCGTATATATGATAAATTTCGGTGGTCGGGAAAGACGCGGATATATGCAGACCTGTTCTGCGGTCCATACATTCGCCGCTTATGCAAATGTGCTTTAAGGCAAGGTCTTCTTTTTTCAGGCGCGCCATCATACTGAGTAACGTCGGCGTGCCGCAAAAGGCTGTTATACCATACTGCCGCAAAAGCATTAAAACCGCCATGGGGTTAAAGCCGCCCGAATAAAAGCGTATTTCCGCGCCCTTTATGAGCGCCGTTAAAAACTCGCCCGTAAGCACCGCGCAATGATACAGCGGACGCGCAATAAGTATCTTATCCTCCCCCGATATTCCGAAATAAGCCGCTATATCCGATACATTCGCAATTATGTTTTTCTCGGTAAGCATAGCGCCCTTGGGAGCTCCCGTAGTGCCTGAGGTACACATAATAAGCGCGGGATGAGCCTGCGGCTCGGTATATGCCGCGTTTTTAATGCGCATAATTTGCAGCTCGCCGTTTTCATCGGTAATTACCGCGTCGGGGCTTACCAAATCCAAAATTTTATTGCAGTGCAGCTCGCCGTACCTGCGGGAGAGCGGCAAAGCGGTAACGCCCGCCGCAAAGCAGGCAAGAAGCGCCATACCCGCCGCCGCTTCGGATTCGCAAAGAACGGCGCAGCATTTTACTCCTTTAAGCTTTTCGGAAAAATTCTCAGCAAAAACAATCAGCTCTTCAAATGTGATTTCGGCGCCGTTTTCGCACACCTTTTTATTCGGATTATTTTGCATTTTGCTTTTCAGAAATTCCCATAACATCTTTTTTCAAGCTCCTTTTTCATTTTTTCTGTAAGCTCAATTAATATTTCCCGCTCGGTTTTTTCAAGCCTTAAAAGCTTATCCGAAATAATCGGCAGCACCGAATCACGGCGTTTCATATGATGAGACGCATATAACATTCGCATTGTATCTGCCTCTTTAACAAGCGGGCGGTATTTTTCGCTGAGCGTGTTATCAAAATGCAGTGCTTCCTCAACCTTGATTATTCTTTCAAGCATAACCTTTTTATGCTCCCAAATAAGGCGGAAAACACGGCGATCCATTCGTTCATACGGTATTTCCCCGCGGTACAGTTTCATAACGTATTCGGAAATATAAGTGTGCACCACTGATCCGTATACAACACCTTCACCGTCAAAAGGATATTTACCGAGATCCGAATCCAAATATCTGTTAAGGTTGTCATAAACCGTTTCCGGTGAAAGCTGTACGCTTTCATTTGTCATCTTAATTGCGCAGAAGGTCCCGAAACGCACCTTTCTTTGAGCTGCAATTCTCCCCGCGTCAAAAGCACCTTGCGGCGTTTGAAATTTTGTATACCGCCATTCGCTGTCATATGCGTAAACAGAATAGGTTTTATTATTCCGATCATATCCGCAAATAAGCCCGTTATGTAAAAAATGGCGTTCATGATACCAGCTTTTGCCCTTTACATAATAATCGTCCACATCCGTAAAATATACGTAAAAGCCTTTATCGAGCATATTTCTTATAATCGGATTTATATAGCCTCCGGCAAACCGTGTAGGCATAAACTCTTTTTCAATGCACGGCATATCAGCCCATGAAGAACGTTCCACGCCGAGCTCGGGTGTTGTGAAGCCCGTCAGGAATTTTCTGTTGCAAAAGAGATTCACAGCATTATTAAGTGTCCATATTTTTCCTGCGGAATTACCCACGCCAATCGCGGTTGCCGGTCCCTGGTGATGATATGTACTGTACATTGGCTCTGTAAGCGGCAGTTCTATTTTCTTTTTCATATTACTCACCTCCGTATTTTTTAACCATATCTATAACGCTTTGAACGTCGGTCAGCTCAAGCGGATTCATATCCTTTTCATCCAGCTCTATTCCGAACTGTTCCTCAATTTCAATAAGCAGCGTTACCATTGAAAGGCTGTCAAGCGCCAGATCCTCCTGTAGCCGCGCGCTGTTTTTAATTCTTTTTTCACCGCTCAGCTCGGATAAAATACCTTTAATCTTTTTTTCCGGTTTCATTTTTTCATCACCCTTTCTACCTCTTTTTTTACGGCGTTATAGCAATCCTCCACCGAATTTTCGGTAGAAATAAGCACGCCGTCGTTGGCCTTGCATATGGAAATATATTCGGTGCGAAGCCTGTACTGCAAATCCATATCTATATATCTGTTTTTTTCCGCAGAGCGGCTGCGCACTCTTTTAACCGCCGTTTCCACCGGCACATCAAAGAAAAACGCCGCGTCGGGTTTCATGACCGCCCTTGCGATTTCATATATCCAGTTATCGTTTTCAAAGCCCCTGGCTCTGAGATTGGCAAGGCAGGAATAAAAATACCTGTCGCTTATTACAATATCGCCCTTATTGAGCCTCGGCTCTATCACCCTGCTGCCGTGTTGCAATCTGTCGCTTGCGGCAAGAAGAGATAAACTTCTGTAATCATAAGCGTCGTGGTCGGGGCAGTCCATATAGGTTCGGAATATATCCGATGTACGCACGGCGTTTGTAGGCTGCTTTGTGAGAAAAACGCCGTGCTCCTTTTCCAAATCTGATTTAAGGCGCGTGAGCATAGTCGTTTTTCCGCAGCCGTCCAGCCCGCAAAAGGTAAACAGAAAGCCCTTTGTGCCGTTCGGTTTCATATTAAGAGTTTTCAATGCTTCCCGCCTCCCTTAAAAGCGATTTTCTGTTTTTGGCAAAAAATCTTTTTACAATATCCTTTTCGGTATAAATATATTTTTTCTTATCCTTGGGGGATATAACGGTATGAATAAATTCCGGGTCGTTTTTAAGTATTTCCTCGGCTGCCGCCACGGCATAATAATTGTCAAGCTTGAAAAGCCTCAAAGTATTAATTACCGCAAAGGCGCATATTTTTTCCATTCCCAGCTCTCTCGCCCTTTCAAACAGCCTTTCGGTTTGCTCCCTGTCGGCGTCAGATAGCAAAAGATAAATGTCAGCGTATTTATACGCCGTCATATCCCGCATCATTTCAACCCAGGGCAGAGTTGTAGCCTCCTTATACAAATGGCTGCACAAATGAATGAAAAAATCGTCGTGCCGCAGGGTTCTTACCCGAAGGTCATCAAATTCTTCGGTAACCGCGTTGTTTATCATTTCGCATACAAGCCCTGTGTCCCCCGGTTTATAATCAAGCGAAAAATTTATATCCACCTCTAAAAACCGCATAGCGGGAAGCCCCACATCCTTAATGTAAGGAACAGTCTCGCCGCGCGTCATTTTAGATTCTATTATTTCCCGCCTTGAGGCGGATTTAAATTCTCCGTTTCGTATATTTCCCTGCTTAAACCCGGCGGATGAAAGCCTATTCCCTATTTCGGTAACATCCTCGGGCTTAACAAGCAGGTCAATATCGTTTGAGGTTCTGTAGCCCTCGGGGTACAGTCTGCAAAGATAGGCGCCTTTAAGCATTGCGTATTTATCGCCGCAATCGGATAATATTTCCCCCAAATACCGCACGCAGGTGAAAAAATCGCGGTTTTTTTCAATGTTTTGCTCATATGCCGCCTTAAGCGAATTTGCGAATTCACGGTTTACTGCACCTACCAAACCGTGCTTTTTTAAGGTTCCGTATGCCGCCGCCTGCATACGGTTGAAAAACAAATGTCCCAAAACATTCGGCGTTGCAGCCGAAAGCAGTTTTTTGTCGAATGTATGCTCTTTAAAGCTGCAAAGACTTTTAAATAATTCTTTTTCCTTTTTTTTCATAACTAATCTCCTTTTTAATTTTTGTATACTGCGAAATAAGCGTTTCAAGTATTTTCGTTTCATCAGCCGATAAATCGCAAACAGACCCTTGCCGTGCTGTGCGCAACAGCTTATTCAAGACTGTAAGCTCGTTGTCGGTCATATACATACGGTCCATTTTGTAGCCCTCCGTCACATATACGCCGCCGTCATAGCGCCCGCACTGCGTATAAATAGGCTCCGTAATACTTAAAGCCTCAATATCCCGCAAAATTGTTCTTTCGGAAACGCCGAACTCAAAGCTTAAATTTTTTACCGTTTCATGCCGTCTGCGGCAAAGAACGCGCATGATTCCCCGTCTTCGTTCGGCTGCTCCCATATTGCTTCTACCTCCTTTCACGGAGATAGCTTACAGCTTAACCATGACAGCTACTGTCATGATTAAAATTTTCATTCAAAAAAAGTGCTCAATAAGCATCGATGTTTTTCACAATGCTTATTGAGCACTTTTAAGGTTAAAATATATTAGTATTTTTTGAATAAATTATATTGCATTATGGCGTTCTCTTTCTTAACCCACACTGTTAAGAAT
>CAKSEE010000070.1 GCA_934446455.1 uncultured Oscillospiraceae bacterium
GAGGTGCGCACGGAGAGCGCGAGCTGCTGGCTTCCTGCTACAGCGCTTCCCTTGCGCTCGCAAAGGAGCACGGGTGCGGCTCGGTCGCATTCCCGCTTATTTCCTCGGGAATATACGGCTACCCGAAGGACGGGGCGCTCAGGGTCGCGGTGGACACGATAAGCGCGTTCCTTATGGATAACGATATGGACGTGTACATCGTAGTTTTCGACAGCAAGTCGTACAGGATAAGCGCGCGACTTTTCGACGATATCGCAGCATTCATCGACGACAGGTACGCCGGGGCGCTTTCCAACGGCGCGGCAAAGCGGCTTTCGCGAATGAAGTCCGTTGAAGCGGCGTGCGAATACAGCTGCCTTCCCACCATAGCGGATTCGCTCAGCGAAGCGCTCGGCAGGCTGGACGAGAGCTTCTCCGAAATGCTGCTGCGCAAAATCGACGAAAGCGGCATGACGGACGCGCAGTGCTACAAAAAGGCGAACATAGACCGCAAGCTGTTCTCAAAAATACGCTCAGACAGGTTCTACAAGCCCTCAAAGCCTACCGTAATCGCGTTTGCGCTGGCGCTTGAGCTTCCCCCCGAGGAAATGCGCGATATG
The DNA here is from genome assembly GCA_934446455.1 of uncultured Oscillospiraceae bacterium. Classification (GTDB taxonomy): domain Bacteria; phylum Bacillota; class Clostridia; order Oscillospirales; family Ruminococcaceae; genus CAG-115. The sequence continues at coordinate 600 of CAKSEE010000070.1, forward strand.
CTTGGAAAAGCGGGCTTTGCGCTTTCGCATTCAAGCAAGGCGGACATTATCGTAGAGTATTTTGTGGAACACGGCAACTACAACGTGTTCGAGATAAACGAAGCGCTGTTCGCTTTCGGGCAGACCCTTATCGGCGCGTAATGTCGCCCGCCATGCGACCACCGGCGCGGAAAAACATCCTATAATATAATTGTAAGCGGCGAACGCCGAAAGTCATATTACAGGAGGTTTTTATCATGAAAAAGGGACTTACGGAAATAGTTTTCATTCTCGACCGCAGCGGCTCTATGGGCGGGCTTGAAGCAGACACCATCGGCGGGTTCAACTCCATGCTTGAAAAGCAGAAGGATGTGGATGGCGAGGCACTGCTGTCAGCGGTGCTGTTCAGCAATGAAAGCGAGGTGCTTTACGACCGCGCGGATATCCGCAGCATTCGCCCCATGACCCGCAGCGATTACCGCGTGGGCGGCGGCACGGCGCTTCTGGACGCGGTAGGCGGCGCTATCAGGCATATAGGGAACGTACACAAATACGCCCGCCCCGAGGACGTCCCCGAGCATACGCTTTTCGTGATAACCACGGACGGCGAGGAGAACTCCAGCCGCTGCTATACCGCCGAAAAGGTAAAGGCGATGATAGAGCGGCAGAAAAGCAGGTACGGGTGGGAGTTTATCTACCTTGGCGCCAACCTCGACGCCGTTAAGGCGGCGGGCAGCATAGGCATTACAGCGGACCGCGCCGCGAATTACCGTGCGGACAGCGCAGGAACGCAGCTCAATTTCGAGGTGCTGAGCGACGCCATGAGCGCTGTAAGGTGCTGCGAGTCCCTTGAGGCGGGCTGGAAGAAACGCATTGAAAACGACTTTGAGGACAGAGGCTAAGACATAACATTGCGCCCCCGCAGGCTGCCCGAAACAGCCCGCGGGGGCGCTTTACCAAACCATCAGCGCGCTTTGCGCCCTGCCATTGCCGCAATCGCGGCAGCAGCCATAATGCCAACGAACACCGCCGCGCCCTGCGCGCCCGTGTCGGGCGAACCCTTTACGGCGTTATCCTCCTCAGGCTCTGTGACAACGGCTATCCTGCCGCTTCCGCGCGGGTCGGAATACTCCGCGCCGACAGTCCCGCCGAGGTCCTCGGTAAGGTAACCGATAAGCGCCTGATTGTCGAGCATAAGCTCGCGCGCGACAATATTGCAGCCGCTGAACATACTCATGCCGTCGCCGCAGGTAAGCAGCATATAGTCGTGCGAAGCCACCGTGTACACGCGCTCGGGGTCGAGCGGCTCGCCGCCCACAAGCACGTTTTTAACGCGGTACTCGCCCGAAACGCCCGTGAAACTGCCGCCCTCGTCGGTAGTGACGGACGAGCTTATGTAGCTGTGTATCTCGTACGTAAGCCCCGACACCTGCATGAACGCGCCGTTTTCCTCGGGGTAATAGCGCGCGCCCATTTCAAGGCAGTCCAGAAGCTGCTGCCCCGTCACCTCAAGCACGCAAAGCGAGTTGCCGAATGGCTGCACCTCGATTATGTCGCCGTAGGTCATGCCGCCTGCGGCGATTGAAGCGCGCACTCCGCCGCCGTTTATAAGCCCCACGTCAGCGCCCGTTTTTATGCGGTAAGCGTCCGCGCAGAGGTCGCCGAGGTTGGTTTCGGCGCTGCGCACGGCGCGCTCGCCCGTGTCGGGGTCGTTTACGGTAAGGTCGCAGGGCGTGTCCGCAACCACCGTTTCAACAAGGGCGGAATACTCCTGCTCTATGTCCGCGAGAGTCTGCGTGATTTTTGCGTACGCCGCGTATTCGGGGGTGGTTTCGTCCGCGCCCGGCGTAAAGTCCGTCTTGCTGATAAGCTGCGTTTCAACGCCGTTTTCGGTGAAGGTTATCTCTCCGATGTTGGCGAGCTTTGTGCCCGTGGATACAAGCAGAACGCTCTCGCCGTCCCTGTCGGTCACCTGCGCGCCGTCTATCACGCTGTGAGAGTGCCCGTCAACGAACACGTCAATGCCGCTCACGTTCTCTATAAGCGCTGCGGAGCTCCACCTGTCGTCGTAAACGTAGTCGCCCATATGACCCAGTACAACGATGCGCTCCGCACCCTCTGCGAGAGCGCCGTCTACCGCCTGCTGAACGGCGCTGTAAAGCGCGCTGCCGTCGCCCCCGCCGCAGAAGCCGTACACGGTTTCGCCGTTTTCGTCCTGAAAGTTGGACGGGCGGCTGGATATCGGCGTTTCGGGGGTGGTAACGCCCACAAAGCCTATCGTCATGCCGCCCGCTTCTATGAGCGTGTAGCCCTCGAGCGGCTTTTCGTCCGTGCGCAGGTCGGTGAAGTTCGCAGAAATATACGGGAACTCCGCCTGCGCCGTGAGCGCGAAAAAGCTCTCCATGCCGTAGTCGAACTCGTGGTTGCCCGGTATTGCAACGTCGTAGCCGAGCGCGTTCATTATCTCCATAGGGTACGCGCCGTCCGAAAGCGTGCCGATTATCCCGCCCTGCACAAAGTCGCCCGCGTCCGCGAGGATAACAGCGTAGCCCTCGCTCTCGAGCAGCGCTTTGTACGCTGCAAGGTCAGCCGCGCCGAAAGTGTCGTCGTCGGCATAGAAGCCGCAGTGCACGTCGTTGGTGTGCAGTATCACAACGCCCTTTTCCTCCTGCGCGGAAGCTGCTGCGCCAAGCCCCGCAAACGCCGTGAGCGCCGCCGCGGAGGTTATGAGCGCAAAAATCCTTTTCATAGAAATGTCTCCTGTCTGCAATAATGCTGCGGGGGAAGAATCACTTTCCCAAAATTTAATTTACGGCTCAACGATATTGAAGTAGAGCGTGAGCTGCGCCATGCTGTCGCAGAGCGCCTTGTAAAGCTCCCGGTCGCCCTCTACGGACGTGATGAGGCTCGCCTTTGCCTCCTCGTTGTTGTTTGCAATGGCAAGAATGCCCCTGCGCTGCGTGTTTATCGTGAGGTCTGCGTTATCCGCCTGCTTGCCGCGGTAGTAGAGCAGCACGCCGTGCTGAATGCGCAGCAGGTAGTCCTCAGCGTCGGAGAGCTTGAGGTTTACCGTGAAGGAGCGGTCCGCGAGCTTCTCTGCGTCAAGCATGATGCCCATGTAGTCGAGCATGGTCTGCGCGTCCATATTCTCTGCGGTGGAGCCTATGCCCGTTGCACCGCCCTGCGGGTACATTCCCGTGCCGTTGCGCAGCTCAAACGCCGCAACAAGGTATGCGTTGCGCCATGCGCCCGATTCCGCCTGATAGCCGAGCTGCTCGAGAGCGTCCGCGCAGAGATAGCGCGCCTGCCGGTTCTCGGGGTCTGCGTAAACAAGGGCGTTGGTTATCTGCGCTACCCACTGGTACTCGCCCTTTTCGTAGTCCGCAAGAGCCATTTCAAGCACCTTGTCGGCGTCGCCGAGGTACTCTGTAAGCTTCTTTGCGTACTCGGTCGGCTCAAGCTCGTCAAGGTGAATGGGGTTAGCGTCGTACCAGCCCATGTACTTCTGATAAACAGCCTTTACGTTGTGCTTGAGCGTGCCGTAATACTGACGGGTGTACCACACCTTGTCAAGCTCTGCGGGCAGCTTTATCATGGAAGCTATCTCGGTGGAGGTGTACCCCTTGTTGATGTAGAGCAGGGTCTGGTCGTGAATGAACTTGTAAACGGCTGCGGTGTTCGTGAGGTACTCGTTGATGACGTCGTTGCCCCAGTGCGGCCAGTTGTGGGACTGGAACGCTACTTCAACCTCGCCGCCGAACATGGTCTGCGCCTCGGTGATGTAGCGCGCCCAGTCGTTGGCGTCGCGAACCTCCGCGCCGCGCAGCGTGTAGAGGTTGTGCAGCGTACCCGTGCAGTTCTCGGCAAGCCACAGCGCCTTCATCTCGGGGAAGTATGTGTTCATTTCAGCGGGGCATTCCGTGCCGGGGGTAAGCTGGAACACGGTCTTAACGCCGTCTATCGTAAGCTCGCAGTTGGAGTCGGTGATTTCGAGCGTGGGGCTGATGTAGCCAACGCCCGTCTGCGGCACGGTAAGACCTATGCCAACGGAAAGGCTGCCCTGCTCGCCCTTGCGCAGCACGGAGCCGTACTGGAATATCGAGCGGCGCTTCATAGCCGTGCCCACAAACACGTTCTCCTTCATAACGCTTTCTTCAAAGCCCTGCGGCACGATTATCGCGGTCTTGCCCGAGGCTATCTGCTCGTTGAGCGGGAGCGACGGGTCCGCCGCGTCAACTGCGGAAATAAGCCCCTCTATGCCGCCGTAATGGTCAACGTGCGCGTGGCTTATTATGATAGCGACAATGTTCACCTCGCCCATTTCCTGCTCAAAGAGCTTGAGTGCTTCCTCGGAGCAGTAGCGGCTGCTCATCGTGTCCATGATTATCCAGCCGTGCTCGCTGCGCACAAAGGTGAGGTTGGATACGTCGTAGCCGCGCACCTGATAGATGTCGTCAGTCACCTTGAAAAGCCCATAGCGCGCGTTGTACTGCGTGTTGCGCCAGAGGCTGGGGTTGGCGGTGGCGGGAGCCTCCGTGCCGCGCACGAAGTCGTAGCTCTGCTGGCTCCATATCGTCCTGTCGTTCTCATCGTTTATCACAAGCGTTTCGGGGGCGGTGATAAAGCCGCGCTCGGCAAACTCGCCCTCCCGCTCGTCGGAGAAGTCAAGGAGCTGATAAACCTCGGCGTTAATCTGCTCGGTTATCTCGGTGGCGGGCTTTGCCTGCGCGTTGAGCGCGCCCTCGCCTTCGGGCTGAGTCTCACCGCCCTGCGCCTCGGACGAAGCGGGCTCGGTCTGCGCCCCGCTCGTTACGGAAGCGCTCCCGCCGCTCTCGCTCGGCGCGGACGAGCCGTTCTTGTCCGCGCACGCCGTCATAAGCAGTAGCTGCGCAAAAATAAGGGTGATTGCTGCAATTTTCTTCATGTTTTCCTTGTATGATATAGTTAAGCCCATATCATATCCTTTCATAAGATTTACGCTCATCTCCGAAGCAAGGGAAAATTT
>CAKSEE010000071.1 GCA_934446455.1 uncultured Oscillospiraceae bacterium
GCTTACGCAACGCGACGGCTTACGCCTTACGCAACGCGACGCTGCGCTTACGCAACGCGACGGCTTACGCCTTACGCGACCGTGCGCGCAGTGCGGATGTTCCTGTCGGAAAAGTCGCAAGACTTTTTCGACAGACTCATTATATCATATCCTTGTGGATATGATATAATAAACAAAGGACTTTTATATAACACACAATAAAGGAGCCGGCGAATGAACACCAAAAAAACACCTCGTTCATATCCGATCGAAAGCATTACGACATACCCGAAAGCAGTATATTGTATGTTTCTATGAAGAAGCAGGACGCATTTATCCACACCTCGGACGGAAGCGTGCTCAAGACACGCATGACATTTGCTAAGCTACAGGATACGCTCAGCGCAGATTTTATAAGGGAACCTCTAAAAACCGGTTTGAAAAGGGAAAATGGGTAGAGTGCACCGAATGCGATGAAAGCCGACGAAGTAAGGCTGTATGCCTTACGAGGAGGTGCAACACGATGTTGCAAAGCGAAATAACCGAGTGACGGCAAGGACGCCGTCACATCAAAAATTTCGCTTGTTGAAAGAAGCAGGCGGTGTGCTATACACATTTTCACTCAAACAAGGTTTTTAGAGGTGACCATAAGAATAACCCGCGGGTGCCTTGTTTCAGCAATGGCTATCCACAGCGTAGGCAAGCTTATTGTCAAACGGCGAATCTCCGGAATATGCCACGCAGCACCGCAGGGAGATACCGGAGAAATTCCATGTGAAACAGCATTCGATCATAGATTGGCTTGCCGACAACGACAATCCCGCTGACATCGAGGAATACCATCAGCACTACAAGTGCTTTAACAGCATTCCCATTGCGTTCACCGACATCGAGATGATTTTCAACGAGGAAAGTCAGGCGGTGGACCGGATATTCCGCTATGGAAACGAGGCGCTTGGAGGAATGTCCGCCGGATGTACTTATCGGCAACGCATTCGGAAGCATTTTTTCCAATGCTGATGGGATAAAATACAACAACTGTATATCGCAGCTATAACAAACAGCGCCAACGTGAAACAAAAGCCCATTCGTTCCACGTTGGCGTTTTATTTGTTACATGTTTATATTATTAGTTCCAAGTGTATTGACAAATCCCAAAAATAAATGTATAATAAAAAGAGCACGGATAACAGGCATTGATACACTAGGAGGGTACAATGAAACTTAAATCTTCAGTGAAATGGGCAATAGCCGCTGTGGCTACCGTTACAACGGTTACAGTGAGCGTGGGCATGATAGCAAACGCTTACACTTACAATTGGGATGAAACTTCCGGAGGCGGTTACGGTATTTTTGGGGATGGCAATGACAAAATAGAAAAAGAATATTACCGAAAAGGCTATGATTTTGAATTTTCGGAGGAAAACTCTGCACTGAAGCAGGCGGTTAGATTTGAACTGAGCGTTGATATCGAAGACTACTATTCAAACCGGATTTATCGTGATATACCTGCGCAGGCAACCATCAGTTTCGGCGGGTACGATGAAAACGGCGACAGGGTTGAAATCGGTCAACTTGTGAAAAATGAGGCTTATTCCGGCGACCTGGAATACTCTTTTACTGACGCTGATAAAGACAGCATGGCAAGCGGAAAGTTCTGGATGGATCTTGAGGACCAGTCTTACTCAAGCATTGAGTTTAAATCCATAAAGTTCTACGACAAGGACGACCGCTGCATACTCTACGGCTGCGCGCAAGACACGAGTTTGAATGAACAGTACTGGAATTGGCAAGGTCAGTGGACGTTCTATCAGCTTGACGCACCTGCTCTTGAAGTTGAGGGTATTCAGAACGCCGACGGCACATATGCGCTGAACGCAGATGTCAGCGTATCCGACTCCGAGCCGACTATGACTGTGAAAACAAGCAATGGCGCAGATGAAAATATCTGCGAGTATGATACGGCTTCAGCCGAAAGATTCCTTAACGGCGAGAAAATAACAGGCACTAAGCCGCTCGCTTATGATACTGCCGAGGGGGCAAACAACGAGTACAAATTTGTATCCGGTGCGTCCGTTGTTCTCAAGGATACCCGAAATCTCAACGCGGACGGTAAACCTACGGAAATTGAGCTTTACAGCGTCGGCGCTGAACAGACCGTAACGATCGGAAAGTTGAAGATAGAAGCGGGCGAGCCTCAGCTTATGGGAGAACTCCCAGCAATAAGATACGGCGAATTCGTCAGCGCCGATGAGCTGCTTGAAGCGTTAAACAATGCCACTCGCGATCCCGACTTCACAGCACCGCAAGTTGACGGCGCTTATGTGGACAGCTCCGTTACGGACGATACTGCGCTTTTCAACATGGCTTTGATCACCGGCGCGGACGGAAGCAGGAAAGTAATTGCAAAGGTGGTTTACGACGAAGTATCGGGCTTTGACCCCGCTTCGCACAAGGCGCAGACAATCACGCTGAAGGCTCATGTCGAGGCGAACGACATTGAATTCCTGAACAGCCCGGTCAAGTTTGAGAAAGAAATGAATTGCAGCGCCGATTATATCGACAGCGTAAAAATCAGCAAGCTGCCCAAGACAGACTACGGATACCGCGAGGACCTTGACCTCTCCGGCGGCGAACTGACGATCACCTACAACAGCAACGACACGGAAACCGTATCCATGACAGACGCAAGAGTTTCTGCAGGCGGATTTTACGGTGCGAACGGAGAGTTCCCCGCATACAACTCCGAGGTTGAAGTAACTGTTACATACACCGCCGAGAACGGCGTTTACGACCCTGCCCGCGCAGACGGAGCAAAGTTCTCTGATACATTTACGGTAACCGTCAAGGATCTTCCTAAGCTCGACGCACCTGTTATCGCACCCAACGGCGGCAAGTTCAGAGGTTCCGTTGAGGTAAGCATTACGGCGCAGGAAGGTGCAACGATTTTCTACACCATCGACGGTACCGATCCTACGGCAGACAGCAATAAGTACACGGCTCCCTTTACAATTACGGAAGACGCAACCGTAAAGGCGATCGCCATAAAGGAAAACTGCCACGACAGCAATATCGCATCCGCTGAATTTACCAAGCGTTCCGGCGGCGGAAGCGGTGGCGGAAGCAGCGGTGGTAGCAGCGGCAGCAAACCCACAACTTCCACCAATCCCACTATCGGCGGTTCATCAAAGAGCTGGAGCGACATTGCGGCTGACCTTGCAAAACTCGCAAACGGCTCGGAGGTTACAATTCAGCTTAACGGAAACACTGCCGTTCCTGTTGAGGTGATCAAGGCGATTGGCGACAAGAAGCTTAAAGTACAATTTACGGTTGACAGCTCTCGCGGCTGGTTCGTTGACGGCGCGGAGATAACCGCTCCTGCGGCGGCAGATTTCTCTTTCATCAGAACCGCAAGCCAGAAACATGACGGCCTGCGTGGAATTGAGGGCATGCAGTTCAGGATCAACAACACAGGAGTTCCCACGGGTCTTGAAATCGCGTTCAAATCTGAACACGCAGGCAAGTTTGCGAACCTCTATAAGTCCGTTGACGGCAAGCCGGTATTCGTTGCCTGCGCTAAACTCGGTGCGGACGGCAAGGTATTCCTTCCGGGCGTCACCGAAAAAAGCGATTACATCGCAATGCTCTGCGAATTCAGCGACCTTTTGGGCGATATGTCCAACGACGGCGCGCTGAACATGGAAGACGCTCTTGAAACGCTCAGGCACAGCGTTGGTATGGAAAGCGGCGCGAACCCGCTTATGGCAGATTTCAACGGCGACGGAAATGTCGATATTGTGGACGCTTCTTCAATTCTGAAAAGAATATTTGGTTTGATCTAAATAGTATTTATCCTCCCTTGCCGGCGCAGGGGAGGATTTTTCACGCTGATTTCTAAGACAACACCGCACAAAGACCATTTATTGGATTTTGCACGTGTCTTGCTTGCATATTTTCCGTCATCCTGCACAATTCGTCCTAGCAAGGCATATAGCCTTGCGTTGTCCTCATTGTACAATCTGACGAAAAATCTGACTTCGCAATACACGCACAATCTTTGTGCGGTATTGCCCTAATTGTGACTTTTGGAACTTGACAATCACACCGTACTGTAATATACTGCTTTTACGAGGTATAACAAACGGCATGTCTGATAGGATTTGCTCTTGTCAAATGGCTGCGCTGAGCCCTCTTTATAACGGTGGGCAGCATTTCGCAGACAGCGTTGCCATTGACTTCTTGCGCAGTACTTGTAGAGGAAGCACTCAAGGCTTGATTTTAAGCGGTTCCGCAAGATAAATAAAAAATCCGGCGTTGGTTGTCCGGCGCCGGATTTATGCTGTTTTTAGAGGTTGCCTATTGCCATTTCATTCCATCAGATTTTTCAGATACATCAATATCGCTTTTTCTCCGACTGTCTTTTCGACCGAAAAGCGCGTTTCAGATATATCAAACATAAGGCAGCCGCAGTGTCCCTTGAAGGTCGGGAAACATACTATATGCAGATACTTGTCTATTTCCGGGCTGTAATCGACTATTTCCAGAGTCTCGCCATACAGCACGGAATGTTCGTAGCTGCGCAGCCATTTTGAATCCATGTTGGAGAAAATGCTTCCGAATGATTTCCCGATAAGCGCGTCCAGCGGGAATCCCTCCAGCCTGGCAAACGCCTCGTTTCCATAACGGAATATCCAATCCACCGCCTGACTTTCCTTGTTGAATATCATCTCAATGTCGGTGAACGCAATGGGAATATTGTCAAAGCATTTGTAGTGCTGATGGTATTCCTCTTTATCAGTGGGGTTATCGTTGTCGGCAAGCGAATCTATGATCGAATGCTGTTTCGCATGGAATTTCTCCATTATCTCCCTGCGGTGCTGCGTGGCATATTCCAGGGATTCGCCATTTGACAGAACAATGAGCTTGCCCACGCTGTGAATAGCCATCGCAGAAACAAGACAGCCCCGATTTATTCTTATAAAATCTG
>CAKSEE010000072.1 GCA_934446455.1 uncultured Oscillospiraceae bacterium
GCCCCGGCTGAGCCGTGACAAAAAACGAATTTCAAAGCCCGCTTCGCGGGCATAACATACTTTTTCGACAAGCTGAGGCGCGGAGCGTTTTGCCCCGCGCCCTTCTTATTTTTACGCCTTATTTTCTTCCTTTACGTGAACTATGCTCTTGTGCGTCCACGCGCCGCTTTTATACCTTGTAAGGCTAACAAGCGCCGTGAAAATCCACGTTATGCAGGTGGTGAGCCAAATGCCGCCGCAGCCGAGCGCCGTTTTGGTAAGCACCAGCGACAGCCCCACGCGCGTTATTACTTCCGTCAGACCGTTTGCGAGCGCGTAGCCCGTGTCGCCCGCGCCGTTCAGGAAGCCGCGCAGAACGTGTATCATTCCAAGGAACACATAAAAGCACGCCGTGAGCGAGAGCGCCGACCCGCACATCTCAATAACGCCCGCGCCGCTCACAAAGCAGCCCGCAAGCGCCCGCGAAGCGAAGAAGAACACCGCCGCAGCCAAGGTTGCAAAGCCCGATGAAATGAGAAGCGTTACCCTGCACCCCTTAAGCGCCCTGTCGCGGCTGCCTGCGCCGATATTCTGCCCGACAAACGCCGAAAGCGCAGCGTTAAGCGACGAGAACGGCTGCTGCACAAACTGCTCAATGCGCATTGAAGCGGTGTACGCCGCCATTACCGTTTCGCCGAAGCCGTTTGTAACGCGCTGTATCGCTATCATCGAAATGGAGATAAGCCCGTTCTGCGCCGCAATGGGAAGCCCCGTTGTCACGCATTTCATCATCATTCTGCCATCGGGGCGCATATCCTCGCGCGTGAGCCGCAGCAGCTCGTTCTTTCTGAACGCGAACACAATGCACAGCGCCGCAGACAATCCCTGCGAAATTACCGTGGCCGCCGCCGCGCCGCCCGCGTTAAGCCCGAAGCCCAACACGAAAAGGAAATCCAGCCCGACGTTCAGCACGCTTGCCAGCCCGAGAAATATAAGCGGCGTCCGCGAATCGCCCAGAGAACGCATTACGGCGTTTATCCAGTTGTAAGCCGCAACGCAAATCGTACCGCCTACGGCTATGCGCATATACTCAACGGACGTTGGCAGCAGCGCTTCGGGCGTGTTCAGCAGCCGCAGAACAGGCTCGGTCAGCAGCATTGCCGCGGCGCTCGTAACTATGCCGAACACCGCGGTGACCGCCGCCGAGGAAAAAACCGCCCTGCGAAGCTCTTTATAGCTCCTTGAGCCGAAATACTGCGAGATAATTACGCCCGCGCCCGTTGCAAGCCCAAGGCAGAGCGTGTAAAAGAAATAGGTTATCGAGCCCGTAGCGCCGACCGCAGCAAGCGCGCTGTCGCCGAGGTACTGCCCGACTATCATCGTGTCGGCGATGTTGTAAACCTGCTGTAAAAGGTTTCCCGCCAGCAGCGGGAGCGCGAAGCGTACTATATGCCGCCACTCGCTCCCCGTGGTCATGTCCCGTGAAAGCTGCAATTACTTCTTCCTTCTTTTCGCTATGATTACTGCCGCAGCAGCGCCCGCCGCAACTACGCCCGCGCCTGCCGCAACGGGTACGACGGGGAACTTCTTGCCGGAAGCCGGACCGCTCTGCGTGCTTTCGGCGTTTTCCGCCGTCTGCGCGCCGTCAGCCGCAGCCGCAGACTGCGCTTCACCCGAAGCCTGATCGGACTCGTCGTCAGCCTTTTCGGACAGGAGCTTTACCTCGCCGCCCGTTACCTCCGCCGCGTCGCAGCTGAATTTTCCGCTTATAACGTTTAGCGTGAGCGTATGCTCGCCGTTTTCAAGACCTCTTACAAAGTACGCCGTTTCGCGCGAGCCCGCGCCGCCCGTTTCAAACGCGTCTGCAACCTGCACGCCGTCTATTTCCGCGGAAATAGTGCCGCCGTCCTTGTTTTCTCCTGTAAGGCCGATACCCGTGCCGCTGAACTTAACTGTGAGCTTCGCGCCCTCCGTACCAGTGGAAATGGTGCGCCTGTAATTCCTGAAGCTGCTCATTACGTTATGCTCCCACGCGCCGTCGTACGTAAAGCACGCGTCGGAGTTGTCAAAGCGGGTAACGTAGGTTTCGCCGCCCTCTGCGGGCTGCGCGGTAAAGTTGTCGAAGCAGTTGTTGTTATAGCTGCTGTAAAGCGCCGCCCTGCCTGCGGAAAGCATTGCCTCGTCGCTCTCATACTCTGCGATAAGCTCGCCGTTTACCCATGCGCGCACGGTCTTGTCTATTGCTTCGACCTTGAGCGTGTTCCATGCTGTGCTGTCAAAGCCGCTTATGCTGCCCTCAAGCTTAATGCGCTTGTTGCGCTTGAGCTTCCAGTCGCCGTTTTCGTATACCTGTAACCACCAGCCGCTCTTGCCCGAGTCGCCGAGATTATAGCGCAGGCCAACGCCCGTGTAGTTTTCCTCGGGAACGTCGCTTGCAGCAAGCTTCGTTTCAACGCTTACGGAGTAGTCCAGCCACCTGTCGTCGCCGAAATTGGTTTCGGGACTGGGGGTAGAACCCCACTCCTCGCTCTTTATGTCGGGGGTCACAATCTGCATGAGAACGTTTCTGCCGTCAACCTCGCGCACCTCGAAAGCGCCGCCCTCGTCTGTGGTATAAAGGGGCGCGCCGCCACGTGCGGAAAGGTCGAAGTCATACTCGTAGCCGTCGCTGTAGGGCAGCGGGAGCACCTCGCTTTCAACAGAGGCGTACCCGCGCTCTTCAAGCTCCACAGTAGAAAGCGTTACGAGCGAATAGGGCTTGAGCGTATAGCTGAACGTGTACCCGCTGCCGTTTTCCTGCGGGGTTATAGTGTCAATGTGCTTAAAGTAGTTTTCGTCAGCCGTATCGCCGTCAGGACCGCGCGTTTCCCACACATTAACCGCCTTTGAAGCGCCCGCAAGCTCCTTTACCGTAAACTCGTAGGTTATTGGCTCTGCGGTGGTGTTTGTGGCAACAAAGCTGTAGTCGCCCGTTGCGGTGTCGGTCGCGGTAATGTAGCTGTAGGTCGCGTCAACTATCGCGTGCCCGTCGCCGCCCGCCTTGCCGTCGCCGTAGCATGCGCCGTCAACAAACGCCCAGCCCCTTTTAATGAACTGTGAGAAATGCAGCGACATGAAGAATCCGCTGTCGAGCGTGTACGCGCCGCTCCACGGCTCGTTTGCCGTGATAAGCTGCTTGTGGCAGTAAGTAACGCCGTCGTAGTACGCGGAAACCACGGGCTGATACTCATAAAGAGTCATGTATCCGCCCGGATACATTGTGATTATTCTGTTTGCAACGTCGAGAACGCCGTTTATGTCAGCCATGCCCGAGCCGCTCTTGTCAAGCCTGAAAGCGCCCGCATACTCCATGGGCGAGCTTGCCTCGCTGAACCAGAGTTCCTTGCCGTATTCGTCCGCAAGCTTCTTGGCGTCGTCGCTCGACCATGAGGTGTAGTGGCTTCCCACAACGTCCACCGCTTCAAGCAGCTCATCGTCCTTAAGCATTTTGGAAGCCATGTTCCACGAGGTCACTTCCTCGCCGCCCACTATCTTTATCTGCGAGTAATCGTAGCGGCCGTCGGTTTCAGCCTTAAGGTGCCGTGAGAGGTACTTTACCCACTCCGCGTCGCCTGCGCGCTCGTTGCGCACCGCGCTCACGTAGTCAAATACAAGGCCGTAGGTATCGTATGCGGCGTCAAGCAGGCTCTTGTACCACTTGTAGCGCGCCGCGTACTCGTCCTCCGCTCCGGATACCCAGAGCGGCTCGCTCCAGTAAAGCATATCAAGCGTGAGGTCGGGGTTCACCGCCTTGGCGTCAGCCGCAAGCTGAAAGCCCGCCCCGCGCGTTACGTCGGGGGTGTCGTCCTCGTGGCGCATAACGTTCGGCTCCGTACCCGAGGAGCTGTTCACGTCCGCGCCCATCTCTATCTTAAGGTGGTTAATGCCAACGCCGCTCTCCCCGAATATGTACTCGAGAAGCTGCGCGTAGACCTTGGGGTTCTGCGCCTTGTAGTCAAGCAGCAGTCGCGAGGAGTTGTTCGCGCTTACCATGCCCGCGCCGCGGTAGAGCTTGTTCTCAGCCGTCTGCGCCTTTGTTCCGTCTATCGTTACCTTCATGCTCTTTCCCTCCGCTGCCGCCGTTTTTGGCAGATTCGCCGCAGCCATTACCGCAAGAGCGGCACACAGCGCCGACGATATGATTTTTTTGACAATGCCCATTGACAATACTCCTTTTGTCATGTTTTTGCCGCGTTCACAGTGATGTGTGTTATGGTTATATTATAGCGGCTATAAGTGCGTTTTTCAATCTTAAATATTTTTGATTATATTAAGATTTGAACATCTTTGCGCTTTTTTCTTGCACAGGCGAAAAATTTTCTGTAAAAAGCTATTGACAAACGTATTGCAAAATGATATATTGTATATATGGGATAGATACAATATGCACAAAGAGCACATTATCTGTCCCGACCGGTATATAAATTCTTTCGGAAGAGTGCCGCTCGTCACGGTCATGCGCAGACCGTACCGGCGGCAGGCGAGGTATTGCATGAACATCATAATCACAAACACCGACAAGTCGCCTATCTATGAGCAGATATCCGCTCAGATAAAGGCGAAGATACTTTCGGGCGAGCTTAAGGAGGGCGACCCGCTCCCCTCCATGCGAACGCTTGCGCAGGAGCTGCGCGTGAGCGTTATCACCACCAGGCGCGCCTACGAAATTCTCGAGCAGGAGGGGCTTATCGAATCCTTTACGGGGCGCGGCAGCTTTGTGAGCGCCCAGAACCCCGAGCTTCTGCGCGAGCAGAGCCTGCGGGAGATAGAGCAGCACCTGTCCGCCGCGGCGCAGAAAGCGCTTATGAGCGGAGTTTCAAAACAGGAGCTGCTTGATATCCTTGCAATGTTTTACGACGGCTGACGTTTTTTGGAGACCAGCTATGAAAAGTCAATAGACAAAAGCGCCAAAAATTAAGCGACAAGTTTGGCAGGATTGAAAGGTG
>CAKSEE010000073.1 GCA_934446455.1 uncultured Oscillospiraceae bacterium
GATCTGTCAGATATTTAGATTTCAGTTCATCCGTTTTTCGGGTCAGAATCAGCGGCAAACCGCCGTAGGTGAAATAATCGTTCCAGGCATCATAAAGATCGCCGGGATATGCCGAGACATATTCCGCAAAGGAAAGCGGATACACGCGAACCTCATCGCCTCTGCCGCGGAATTCGGTCAGCACGTCGGTCGAAAGAAATTTGGAATTGCTGCCCGTAACATAGATGTCCAAATTTCCCAGACGGTTCAGACCGTTCAAAACGCCTTCAAAATTTTGACAGAGCTGTACTTCATCCAGAAAAACATACCACATGCTGTCATCGGTAATTTTCTGCTTAATATAAGCGCTCAGCTTTTTTCCATCCCGAAGTTCTTCGTATTCTTCATCATCCAGCGGAACGGTCACAATATGAGAAGGCTCCACCCCGCTTTTCAGAAGATAGTCAAAGTACAGCTTAAAAAGAAGATAGGATTTTCCGCAGCGGCGGATCCCCGTGATAACTTTAATAGAGCCGTTTTCTCTTCGATCAATCAAACGATTCAGATAGACGTCACGCTGAATGGGATTCATATCGCACCTCCAAATTACGAGAAATTGCAACATGTTGCATTTTCTCGTAATGACAGTATAACGGCTGACGCAGGAAACTGTCAAGAAGTCTCACTGGACTATTCTGTCATATCACCGCCGTTTTATCCTAAGCGGCAATCTGAAAGGAGAGAACATGAAACTGGTCATTGCAGAAAAGAACTCCGTCGCCCGTTCCATCGCTGCCGTATTGGACGCAAGCCAAAAGCAAAAAGGTTATTTGGAAGGAAATGGCTATTGGGTATCTTGGTGCGTCGGACATCTGGTGGAGCTGGCGGCTCCATCCGAATATGATGAAAAGTACGCCAAATGGCGGGCCGAAGATCTTCCTATCTTCCCCAAAGACTGGCGATATACCGTTATTGAAAGTACGAAAGCTCAGCTCAGCATCCTTCATACCCTGATGAACGATTCCCGCGTCACAAGCATCGTCTGCGCGACCGACGCGGGCCGCGAGGGCGAGCTGATCTTCCGGCTGGTTTATTCCCTGTGCGGATGTACGAAGCCCGTGGAGCGCCTGTGGATTTCGTCGCTGGAAGACGCCGCGATTGCCGAAGGGTTCCGAAGCCTTCGTCCTGCCAGTGAATACGATTCTCTGTATCATGCTGCCCTGTGCCGCGCGCAGGCGGACTGGCTGGTGGGAATCAACGCCACGCGGCTGTTCTCTACGAGGTATCATCAGCTGCTGAATATTGGGCGGGTCATGACCCCGACGCTGGCTCTGCTGGTGGAGCGGGAAGCGCAGATTCAGGCTTTTCGTTCCACGCCCTTTTACACAGTGCAGTTGGACTGCGGCTCGTTGACCGCCGCCAGCCAGCGTCTGACAGAGTGCGCCGAAGCGGAACGGATTGCGGCGCTTTGTGACGGAAAAGAAGCCCGAATCAGTAAGCTGGAACAGAAGGAACGGCTGGAACAGCCGCCCCGGCTTTACGACCTGACCAGCCTGCAGCGCGACGCCAACCGTCTGCTGGGCTATACGGCGCAGCAGACGCTGGATTATGCGCAAAGCCTATACGAAAAGAAGCTGGCCAGCTATCCTCGTACCGACAGCCGGTATCTGACCAGCCATATGGAGAACAGTACCCGAATGCTTGTGGAACAAACCGTTAAAGTTCTGCCTCTCATGAAAAATGGAATGTTTTCCTGTAACGTTGACCAGGTAATCGACAATAGCAAGGTCACGGATCATCATGCCCTGATTCCTACCGCTGGGATAGCCGGATATGATCTTCTGTCTCTGCCCGCTGGCGAACGAAGCCTTCTGACCCTGCTCATGGTGCGTCTGCTCTGCGCCGTCGGAAAGCCCTGCCGGATTCACGAAACCGCCATCACGCTGGAATGTGAGGGCGTTTCTTTTTCCGTAAAGGGGAAACAGATCATGGACATGGGCTGGAAATCCATGGAAAAAAACTACCGGACTGCGCTGAGATCTGTACCTGCAGAAGAAATTAGTGCGCAGGAGCTTCCTCCCCTGAACGATCAGATGACCTTCCTGCCGGTAAAAGCCTCCGTTCAGGAAGGGAAAACCTCCCCGCCAAAATCCTACACCGAAGCTACATTATTATCGGCCATGGAGAATGCAGGCGCGGAAGAAACGCCAGACGACACGGAACGCAAGGGATTGGGTACGCCTGCCACCCGTGCCGGGATCATTGAAAAGCTGGTCAAAACCGGCCAGATCGAACGCAAAAAGGGGAAAAAGAGCTGCGTCCTGCTGCCCACGCAGAAGGGTGTTTCCCTGATTACGGTTTTGCCGGAAGAATTGCAGTCGCCCCTTCTGACAGCGGAATGGGAACAAAAGCTGAAACAGATCGAAAGGGGCGAGATAGAGCCTGGCGCTTTTATGGAAGAAATCACAGACATGGTACGCAATCTGGTACGGCATGGATGTCCCGTCCCGGAGAGCAGCGTCCTGTTCGCAGAAGAAACGAAAAGCATTGGCGTGTGCCCGCGATGCGGCAGCACGGTTGTGGAACGGCCCAAAGGCTTTCTGTGCAGCAACCGTGACTGCCGCTTTGCGCTATGGCGGCAAAATCCCTTCTTTGCCGCCAAGAAAAAGGAACTGACCGCCGCTATCGCGTCATCGCTTCTGAAAGAAGGACGAGCATTCATGAAAGGACTGTATTCTCCCAAAACAGGCAAAGCCTATGACGCAATGATTGTCCTGGATGATTCGGGCGGCCAGTATGTCAATTTCAAGCTGGAATTTCCGCAGAAATGATAAAAAAGATTATGCCCATTAGAATCAAAATAATGTCCATAAGTAATGAAACAGGAGTGATAAACCGTGACCCACCCCATTTTTACCCTCGCGGAAACCAATCTCGTGGTGATTTATAACCCCGGCACCCGCCTTGGCCTGATTGAAGAGCTAAAAGCCATGATGAACTATCTGTCCCCGGAAGAAACGGAACTGCACGACCTGACGCTGTCCACTCTCCGCAAACTGGAACGCATGACCGACACGGCCTTTGCGGCGCTGGATCTGGAAATCGACGGACTCTGAGGAGGGAGAAACAATGCCCGCAGCCAATGCTTACGTTCAGCTCGCAGAAGATACCGCCCGGCGGATCACTCACAGTCACACGGAATGGACGGGCTTTCTGAAAACCGCCGCCCGGCTGTACAAATATCCCTATCATGAACAGCTCATGATCTATGCCCAGCGTCCGGAGGCGACTGCCTGCGCGGACTACCGGGTCTGGAACGACCGGATGCGCCGTTATATCCGCCGGGGCTCCAAAGGAATCGCTTTGCTGGATGTTTCCGGGGATGAACCGAAACTCCGCTATGTGTTCGATATTGCGGATACGGGTGTTCGCGCCAGTTCTCGCCCATTCTCTCAATGGCAGCTTACGGAACAGAACGAAGAAGCCGCCCGTCGCGCGCTGGAGGACGGGTACGACGTCACCGGGAGTTTGGAAAAACAGATTCATGCCGCCGTTCAGCAGCTGGTGATGAATCAGTGGCTGGATCACCGTCGGGAGATCCTCGGCATCGTTGACGGAAGCTATCTGGAAGGGTACGATGAATTCAACGTCGGGGCTTCCTTCCGGAAGGCCGCCGCCGTCAGCGCCGAATACGCCCTGTTGTCCCGCTGCGGGCGCAATCCTGACGAACGCTTTGTCCACGAGGATTTTCTGCCCATTTTCGACTGGAATACCCCGGAAGCTGTGACGGTTCTGGGAACGGCGGTCAGCGAAATGAGCGAGGAAGTCCTGCGCACCATTGAAATAGCAGTCCGAAATCATGAAAGGAGTCTTGAACATGAGCCAGATCACCTATCAGCCAAACGGAGACTATCTGATTCCCAACCTGACCGTGGAGAAAACGGAGAAACCGCTGGGCCGGTACGGACGGATGCGGAAAGACTACCTGCAGAAGCATCAGCCCATGCTGTTCCAGTCCCTGCTTCTGACGGGGAAACTGTATCCGCACCTGCTGGAGATCGAGGAAACGGCGAACAGGCGGATGGAGCAACTCCTGCCGCAACTGATGGAACAGTGCGGGGTGACGGAGAAGCTCAAGGCCGGCGATATGATGAAGTGGGTCGGGCTGATGAACAACTGCAAGGCCCAAGCCGAGGAAACGGTTCTGAACGAGCTGATTTACAGCTAAACCAGACGGTCCAACTGAGCTTCTTCCCAACGGAAGAAGCTCAAATCGCGCAAATCGACCACGCGGAGAGTGTCAAACAAACACCCTCCGCTTTTTCTATGCTCATTTCTCAGAATGAAATGGATCACCTTCTGCGCATGGGCGGCAATGCGGATGAAGCACGGATGAAAATGATCGCGGAGTTCTCCAAACAAAAGTCCGTAGAAGATCGCGCGGCATTTCTGAAATCTCTCTGCTATGGCGGTAACGGTCTGATTACGGAAAACGGCAGGTTTTCCGCATGGTATGGGGACGATGGAATCCACATTGCAAGCGGGAATACTGCTCGCTATCTCCGTTCTGCCCAGGTCATCAGTTGGGCGGATGCGGCGAAGCGCATGGAGGAACTTCTGGATGGCGGCACATTTGCCACCCATTTTGAAGTGACGGAAGCCCCTCGCTATGAACG
>CAKSEE010000074.1 GCA_934446455.1 uncultured Oscillospiraceae bacterium
GAACTCTGCCGCGACATTTGCCGCCGCCAGCCCGAAGCCGCTCTCGTCCACGTCCACCGCGTCAATGCGGAAACGCCTGCCCCTGTCCTGTGAAAGCGCGAACGTCTCAAACGAGTAGGTGACTGCGCCGCTCGTGTAGCCCTCGTCCCTGTCGTAAGTGCCAAGCCCCTGCGTGGACATTTTGGGCATTTTTATCTCGCTGCCGCCGTTGTAGATGACCTGCGCGGCGTTCTCCTCCATCCAGCCGGAGGTCGCGCCTTCGAGTATCTGCTTGTCAAGCTCCTTCTGAAAAACCTTTGCGTATTCAATTGTGTTTGCCATGTTCTTATTCCTTTCGTAAACGTAGTCAATGCCTTTGTGGAATGCCCTGAGTTTCAGGGTGGGAATATTACCGCACGAACGGTCAGCCGTAATTCATTCGTGCGGCATTAAAGCGCCTGCGCGGCGTCTGCACCCTTTGTCTTTATGGACAGAACCGCCCGCCGTTTGTGCCACCGCGCAGCTTTGCGCTTACTTCCTTGCGAAAATGCTCCTTATCATGGAGAAGCCGTCCGTGCTGCCGCCGCTCTGCGCGGAAAACTGCGGCATTTCACGCCTTACCGCCCTGAGGTGCGGATAGCCCGCCAGAACCTCGTGCGCCGCCTGCTCGGGTGCGGCGCCCGCAGCGCACAGCCCCTCCGCAAGGCGCGCAGCCTCCGAAAGCTGTTCGCGCGCCGCACCCTCGATAAGCAGCGCCACGCGAATGTTAGCCTCCAGCAGCGCCGCCCGTAATTCCTGCGCTTCGTTGCGCGCTTCTTCCTGCAAGGCGTCCTCGGGAATACCACCCTCCGCGCCGCCGGCGGAGTCCTCGCGCCCTTCAAGCACCTGTTCAAGCTCCGTTTCCATTGTTATCCGTCCTTTCCATTGCCAGCGCCTCCTCCATAGAAACGCCGTAAATCTGCGACAGCGCCCTTGCGCGTGAGATAAGCCCCGCGCCGTAGAGCTTCACCGCCCTGTCCATGCGCGTTCCCTCGTCCTCGCAAACGCCGTCCGCAAACGCAAGCTCCGCCTTTTCCGAGGCGCTCTCGCTCAGCAGTCCGCCCATTTTGCCGAGTATGCAGATGTTCTCTGCCACGCGCGCAAGCCCCGCCGCAATAAGTCCGCGGTAGAACCGCTGTGTGCGGTAGCTGCGGCTTCCGCGGCTTATCACCTCCGTGGCGGTGCGCACCGTGCCCGACTTGTAGGACAGCGCGCCCTCGCTCAGCCCCGCCTGCATACAAAGCATATCAAGTAGGGCGTTGAGCGCTTCAAGGTGCTCCGTCACGCGAAGCTGCGCGGTGTTGTCGGCTATTTTCAGCTCCTCCGCGTCTGTGGTGGACATCGCCTGAAATACCTCGTCGTTCACGTCGAAGTAGCGCTTGATGTCGCCCTTTTCGTCATACTCGCCGCGCACGGCGTAGTAGGGAACGATAATGCGCTTTTTACCGAGAACGAACTCCCTGCACAGGCTGTCGAACACCGTGTCGATCTCGCGCAGCGTGTCCTCCGCGCCCGCAAAAACGGACGTTCCGAGAGCGCCGCAGCCGTTGCCGCCGTCCCCGCTTCCCGCGCGGAAGTACACGAACAGCGGCTTTGTCAGCCCCTCTATCACCGAGCGCTCCGCCATGTCGGGGAATACGTCGGCGAGTTTTGCGGAAGTGCCGTTCTCGTTCATCAGCCTGTTTTCGATAACGCAGCCCTTGTCGGTAAGCTCCTGCGTCTGCGCGAGTACGTAGCTTTTCGCGCCGCGCACTATCTTTGAGCCGAAAGCGCCGCCGCTTATCCCGCGCCCGTCCCATACGGTCGGCACAAAGCAGTCCGCCGCAACAAAGTCGAGCTTTACGCCGCCGTCCCAGTAAACGCGGACCGCGCCGCCGCCGAGTGCGAACACCTTTTCCAGAAAGTCGGGGAAGCGCTCCCGGAAATTGTTCTCCGCAAGCGTTTTGAGCAGAAAGCGCTCTGTTTCGCCGTCGGGGCTTACTATCTGCGTACCCTCCGCAAAGCACAGCCGCGAAAGCTCCGCGCACAGCGCCTTTGCCGCGTTGAGCGCCGCGACCCTGCGCGTGCCGCCGTTAAGACCTCCGCGCCTTGTCCAGCGCCAGTCGCCGCCGCCGTTGTAGATGTCGCCCCAGCGCGCCAGCTCCCCCGCGTAAAACGCGGAAAGCTCCGCGCTCTGCTGCGGCTTTCTGAATGCGCCCGAGAAAAGAAAATTCTTAAGCTCCAAGCTCCTTGCTCCTTTCGTTTTATTTGCGGATTTCTTCCGCTGAGTAAATGATACAGCAGGGCAAACTGCAAAAAACTGCAAAAACAAAAGCCCCCGACAAACCGCAGTCCAATGCGGAATATCGGGGGCAGGGAGCAGGAAAAATCCCGCGCCGAAGCACGGGATACGCACTTTATATTTTACGGTACATCAGCACCTCAAACGCCGCCGTGTCGCAGAAGCGCACGTGCGTGCCAAAGTAGGAATAGAGCGCCACCGCGTCTGCGGGGGAGGTTTTGTAATAATAGGGCGTCATCGTGAAAAGAGCGTTCAGCAGCTGTTGGCTGTCAAGGTTTATTTTGCAGGAAATCTCCCGCTTGCCGAGAAACTCGAAGCCCTCTGTTTCGTAGGGCTTCACCTCGTTGTAGTAGGGGCGCTCATACAGCAGCGACTTAAGCCCGAAAAGGTGTTCGCGCGCGGGGATAGCCTCGATAACGTACCCGCCGCGCTTCAGCACGCGCAGCAGTTCGCCCGTGCACATCGGCGCGAATACCACTGCCGCCATGTCAAGCGCGCCGTCCGCAATCGGCAGCCTGAAGCTGCTCGCGACTGCGGGGAATATCCCGTCCCGTGCCCGTGCGCGTCCTACGGTAAGCGCCTGCTTGCTTATGTCGAGCGCGTAGAACGCGGCGCTCCTGCCGCCCTCGCAGAGCGTGCGGTACAGCTCCTGCGTGTAGTAAAGCTCGCCGCACCCGCAGTCGGCGGCAGCGGGGGAGGGGATATCGGCGCAAAGCTCGCGCGCCGCTGCGTAGAGCGTATTCCTGAGCGGCTCGTAAGCGCCCGAGCCTAAAAACTCGCTGCGCGCCCTTACCATTTCGCGGCTGTCGCCGGGGTCCTTAACGTTCTTGTGCTGCGGCAGAAGCAGGTTTACATACCCGCCCGAGCTTATGTCAAAGCAGTGTCCCTTCGGGCAGACCAGCGAATGTTCGCCATTGAATGCAAGCTTCGGCGCGGCGGGCGTGCCGTGCCTGTCCGCGCACACGGGGCATATGTAGGCGAGCGGCCTGTCCCAGCGCTCAAATGCGGGCTTGCAGGCGGTCGTGGGGTCGTTCATAGTTGTTCTCCTTATCAAATGTTAATGGCTTTTTCTATTATATACTATTTTTCTGCCATATTCAAGGGCTGTTTTTTGCAGATTTTTGTGCAGATTTCATAAAAACGGTTTTCGCATTTGTACATCATAAACTTAAAAATTCAACAAAAACTATTGCATTTTGGGTAAGATTACTGTATAATATTAACATACCCCGCAATGCGGGAGAAATCACCGCATAAGCGGAACAGAATAAATACGGAGGTCGCACTACCATGAAAACATTCAGAGCCGACAGCATAAGGAACATAGTCCTCACGGGACACGGCGGCAGCGGAAAGACCGCGCTTGCCGAAGCGATGCTGTTCAAATGCGGGCTGACAGACCGAATGGGAAACACCGCTGACGGCACGACCGTGAGCGATTTTGACGCAGAAGAGATAAAGCGCAGGATATCAATAAACGCGTCCGCAGCAAACTGCGTGTGGCGCGACACAAAACTCAACATAATAGACGCACCCGGTCAGTTTGACTTTATCGGCGGTATGTACGAGGGTATGCGCGCCGCTGAAAGCGTTGTGATAACCGTAAACGGAAAGGACGGCGTATGCCCCGGTACGATTAAGGCGTACGACCTTGCCGCAGGGCTCAACAGGGCGCGTATGTTCGCCGTTACTTGTATGGAGGTCGAGAACAGCGACTTCTACCGCGTTCACACCCAGCTTAAAACGGTGTTCGGTCCGTCTGTATGCCCGATAGTCGTACCCTACGACAAGAACGGTCCTGTTGAGGCTTACATAAACCTGCTCACCATGAAAGCGTATAA
>CAKSEE010000075.1 GCA_934446455.1 uncultured Oscillospiraceae bacterium
AATTATCCCGACCACCTGCGGCACCGGCAGCGACCACACGAACATCTCGATAATCAACCGCACGCGCCTTGGCGTGAAGATGGGTCTGACCTCCGAAAATATGTTCGCGGATTACGCTGTGCTGGTTCCCGAACTTCTTGCGAAGCTCCCTTTAAAGGTGTTCGGCGCAAGTTCCATTGACGCGCTGGTCCACGCTGTTGAATCCTCGCTCTCCCCGAAAGCTACTGTATACACCAAGCTGATGGGATACAAGGCTATCGAAATGATAATCACTGGCTATCAGAAGCTGGTCAGCGAGGGCATGGACAAGCTCCCGCAGTACATGGGCGACTTCCTTACCGCTTCCAACATGGCTGGATTTGCATTCGGCACGGCGGGCTGCGCGGCAGTCCATGCGCTGAGTTATCCCCTCGGCGGTACATATCACGTTCCGCACGGCGAGAGCAACTACGCACTGTTCACCGGAGTGCTGTACAAGTACATGGAAAAAAAGCAGGACGGCGAGATAGCACATCTCAATGCGTACCTCGCGGAGCTTCTGCACTGCGACGTGAAGAATGTCTACAACGAGCTTGAAAACCTGCTGAACCACATTCTCCCGAAGAAACCGCTGCACGAATACGGCGTTACCGAAGCGGATATTCCGGTATTCACCGAAAACGTGCTCGCAACGCAGGGCAGACTGACTGCAAACAACTTCGTTCCGCTCAGCCGCGATGATATTCTTGATATCTACAAGAAGCTTTATTAAGGCTTCTTAATGATAAATCTTCTCCCCCTATATGCGCTCAGCGCTGCTGCGGCAGTGCTGGGCGTTCTTTCTCAAATGAAATGAAAGGCGAAAACCATGAAATACAGCGAAATGGACAAACAGGCGCTCGAAGCCGAAAAACAGAAGTGCGTTGAACGGTTAAGCAAGTACTCCAAAGATGACATCTCCCTCGACCTCTCCCGCGGAAAGCCCTCAAAGGAGCAGCTGGAGCTTTCGATGAAAATGCTGGACGTTCTCGATCACCACAGCCTGCTGGACAGTGAAAGCGGTCAGGACTGCCGCAACTACGGCGGGCTTGACGGAATCCCTGAGGCAAAGCGCCTGCTGGCGCACATGATGGGCACGCACTCCGTGAACACGATAATCGGCGGAAACAGCAGCCTTACGATGATGTACCAGCTTATAAGCCACGGAATGACGGACGGTATCTGCGGCTCCACGCCGTGGCAGGAGGTAAAGGGCAGAAAGTTCCTTTGCCCTGTTCCGGGCTACGATCGGCATTTCGCGATAACCGAGCATTTTGGATTCGAGCTTGTTCCGGTGCCGATGAACTCCGATGGTCCGGATATGGACGTAGTGGAAAAGCTGGTAAGCAGCGACGATAAGATAAAGGGTATCTGGTGTGTTCCGAAGTACGAAAACCCCACCGGAATAGTTTACAGCGCCGATGTAGTCCGCCGTTTTGCCGCGCTGAAGCCTGCGGCAGAAGATTTCCGCATTTTCTGGGACAACGCCTACTGCGTGCATAATTTCGACGGAAAATGCGCCGAAATTCCGGATATAATCTCCGAATGCGACAAGGCGGGAAATTCAGACCTTGTGTATGAATTTTGCTCCACAAGCAAGATAACGTTCCCCGGTTCGGGAATTTCGGCGGTAGCCTCCAGCCCGGCAAATCTCATTGATATCCGGGCGTTCCTGAAGTTTGCAACGATAGGTCCGGATAAGATAAATCAGCTGCGCCACGCGAGATTTTTCAGGAATTCCGCAGGACTCCGCGCGCACATGAAGAAGCACGCCGCGATAATGAAGCCGAAATTCGACGCGATGTACAAGGTGCTGAACGAGGAACTGGACGGGCTTGGAATCGCAGAATGGACGGTCGCAAAGGGCGGGTATTTTGCTTCCTACGATACACTCCCGGGGTGCGCACGGGCGGTCGTTGAGATGGCTGCGGAGCATGGCGTGAAGTTCACTCCGGCAGGCTCGACCTACCCACACGGAAACGACCCGCAGGACAGCAATATCCGGTTGGCTCCGTCATTCGCAACTGTCGAGGAGATAGAAAGCGCAGTCACGGTGCTTGCGCTCTGCACGAAGATCGTAAGCATTGACAAGCTCTTAAAGTGAAAAAGCATAGCGCCTGACGAATTTATCAGGCGCTTTTGCCGGTTTAAGGAATAAATGGAGAATTGATATGTACATCAGCTTTGACTACTACCGGGCGTTTTACTATGTCGCGAAATACGGCAGCATTTCACAGGCGGCGGAAGCACTTATGAACAACCAGCCCAATGTTTCCCGGACGATAAAGAACCTGGAAAGCGAGCTTAACTGCACGCTGTTTGTGCGTTCCAGAAAGGGCGTTGAACTGACCCCGGAGGGCGAAATGCTGTACGCCCATGTAGCCGCGGCGGTGGAGCATATCCAGTCCGGCGAGGAGGAAATCTGCCTTGAGCGGACGCTCTCAAAGGGCGTTGTGACGATAGGCGCAAGTGAAATCGCACTGCGGTGCTTTCTGCTTCCGGTGCTGAAGGATTTCCGGCAGAAGTACCCGGGGATACGTATTCGCGTGTTCAATCACTCCACGCCGCAGGCGGTTTCTGCGCTGAAAAACGGGCTTGTGGATATTGCGGTGGTCACTACTCCGACCGGCGAGCTGAACTCCCTGACATCAAAGGAAATATGCGAGGTAAGTGAGATCCCGGTGTGCGGAACGGCATTTTCACAGCTTGCCGGAAAGAAGCTGAGCCTTTCGGAATTGTCCACATATCCGCTTATTTCACTCGGAAAGCAGACGAAAACCTACGAGGCGTATTCCGAATGGTTCCGGAAGAATAACTGTGATTTCACGCCTGATATCGAAGCCGCGACCGCCGACCAGATACTTCCGATGGTTAAGAACAATCTTGGTATAGGTTTCGTTCCGGAGGAGTTCCTTGAAGAATATCCAAATCAGGGAATTATCCGTCTGGAAATTCAGGAGACCGTACCCTCGCGCCAGGTGTGCTATCTCAGGAAAAAGGGGCACACCATGAGCGTCGCCTGCCGGGAAATGGAGAAGATGATTTTATCCGTATCCGAATACTGAGAAACAAAAGCACCTGCCAGGATACTGATGTGGAACCTGATCTTGTCCCTTTCAGAATACGAAACAAGACCTTTCGTAAGATATGCCCTTACTGTAGATTTTGACCCAATAAACGTATATTGTCCTGAATTTCTTAATTACCCTAATACCGTAACAGGGTATGATTCGGTGATGAAAACAAGGATACTTGAAACAATGGGGTATATTCTGACCGCCCATACGAACGCAAAAAAGTTCTATGTTTTTGCCGGTGTGGGCAATTCCGGTAAATCTCTATTGATAAATCCTTTAGAACTTGTTCTCATAGCCGTTTAAGCAACAAATGCAGGTGAGAAATGTAGATGATATTTTCTTCGGAATCGGCAGAATATTCAAAATCTTTGGATAATCTCCGATAGTCGCCAAACCACGAAAAAGTACGTTCAACACGCCAGCGTTTTGGCAGCACTTCAAAGACGGGTTTTATCTGCTTTGAAATATCGATCATTACGTTGTGAAAAACTTCAAATGTATTTTTGAAAGTCCATCTATACCCCTCATCTGCACATCCTGCATGGATAGAAGGGTACAAGAATAAAGCCTTTTCAAATACGAAAACGCCGCCCTTTGTATCGTGTTGATTTGCCTTATGATATTGTCAATATAGCTTTACACATTTCACTCAAAAATTTTGAGCAACAGTGCAATGGAATAAATATCCACGTA
>CAKSEE010000076.1 GCA_934446455.1 uncultured Oscillospiraceae bacterium
GCTTACGAACGTGAACTTCCCCGACCCCGCCGACGGCGAATGCAGGGGGATACGGTGGAACACGAGGCTGTCCGCGCTGGACCTTTACAGGGACAGCTGCATACGAACCGACCATGCAGACGGCAGCTGCGAGCTTAACATATCTTCCGTCCACAGCGATATAACGCAGACGGACTGCGATATAACCGCGGTAATGGACGGCTTCATTTCGGTGGGCTATCTCAGTGTGGCAGAGTTTTGCTGCAATTAAGGCGGCGCTGCCGTTTACAACAATAAGGACTGCATGATACAATGCGTTTTGTAAAGCGGAGGTCATATGGAAGAATCAATTATTCGAACGGAAAGTCTGTGCAAGGATTACATAGTAAGAAACTATGACGTAAAGGGTCCGGACAGATTCACCAAAAAGGGCAAAAAGGCAGTAAACGCGCTCAGGGACTTAAGCATTGACGTTAAAAAGGGAGAGGTCGTGGGACTTATCGGCGCAAACGGCGCGGGAAAGTCCACAACGATAAAGCTGCTGACGGGCATACTTAACCCCACGTCCGGCAAAGTTTTCACATTTGAAAGGGATCCTGCGAAATACAGGCGCGGGAACGCAGACAGGATAGGCATAATGATGGGTCAGCGAAGCCAGCTCTGGTGGGACCTGCCCGCAACGGATTCTTTCAGGCTGTACGCAAAGATGTACGGCGTTGGCAAGGCAGAGTATGACAGCCGCATGGCGAGATTCAACGAGATACTTGACATAGAGTCGTTCACGAACCGTCCCGTAAGGCAGCTGAGCCTCGGGCAGAGAATGCGCTGCGAAATGGTGGCTGCGCTTATCCACTCGCCCGAGCTTGTTTTCCTTGACGAGCCGACCATAGGCATCGACGTCCTTGCAAAGGAGCGCATACTTAATTTCATAAGCTCGCTGAACAGGGAGTTCGGCACGACCGTTATACTTACAACGCACGATATTGCGGATATGGGCAAGATAGCCGAGCATATAATCATAGTTGACAAGGGCAGGGCGGTTTATGACGGAACGAAGGATAAGCTGCTTCAGTTCAACAGGTACGACAGGGTGACTTTCGTATTTGCCGCGCCGCCCGACCGCGGTGAGATAGAGAGCAGATACCCCGCGTGCTGGTTTGAAAACGAATGCAAGGTAGTGTTCACAAACGACAACACGGTAATGTCCACAAGCGACTTTATCTCTGAAATCATGAGCAGCTATAAGATACTTGACATAAGCCTTTCCAAAACGGACATCGAAACCGTTGTCAAGAAAATATATGCGGATAACGAGGACAAGTAAGGGGGTGTCGTGGTGCTTCTGAGGAGGCTGGACTGTCTTGCTTACTGGATAAAGCTGGTTGTCAAGACTTCTATGGTATACAACAAGCGCGTGCTTTTGCAGATAATCAGGACGCTGGTAGGGTTTGCGGCAATGGTTTTCGTGTGGAAGGCGCTTATCGCCAACGGCATACGCGCGGACGTAACGCTTGATACGCTGATACTTTACAGCGTGCTCAGCACGGTAATTTCCTGCCTTGTGCAGGCAAACGCCATTTCGGGCTTCTTTCAGAGTGAGCTTATCTCGGGCAACATCGCCGTAAGGCTTACTCGCCCCGTTTCTATGGAAGCCATGTCGATAGCGAACGTTATCGGCTATTCGATAAACGGGCTGATAGTGTACGGGCTGACGTTTGTGGTGGCGGTGTCGTTCTTTATAAGGGTGTCGCTCGACATCACGTTCCTGTCTGTGCTGGCGTTTCTGGGGTGCCTTTTTATGGGCTGCGTGGTGTTTATGCTGATAGACTTCATATGCGCGTACATATGCTTCTATATTCACAAGGGCTCGACTATCGAGCATCTTATCGAGGCGATATTCATGGCGTTTTCGGGGCAGGTGATACCGCTGTTCCTTCTGCCGGAGTGGTTCGGGAATATCTCGATGTTCCTGCCCGTGCGAATGGTGTACGATGAGCCTATCTCGATACTTCTCGGCATAACGCCGCAGGAACAATGGGGCGGCGTCTTTCTGCGCGAGGCTGTCTGGATAGTTGTGCTTCTTGCGGTCACGCTTGTCATGAAAGCAGTGACGCGAAGAAAAGTATTCGTTCAGGGCGGCTGACGGCACGGGAGGAGAGAAATGAAGATTTTTCACAATATTTCAGTGCTTTTCAGCATGATGAAGCTCAGCATAAAAAGCGCGCTTACATACCGCGTTTCGTTTGTCGTGGATATCATTACCTCGATAATGATGTTCACATCGTAATTTTTTGTGGTTTACCTCATGGTAGACGAGATGAACGAAATAAACGGCTGGACAAAGGAACAGATCGCGGTGATGTATGTCATCACGATACTTGCGGGCGCGATAGAGGTGTTTTTCACCGACCAGATGCGCAATTTCTCGAACAAGATACTCTGGGGCAATCTCGACCTGGACCTTGTAAGGCCGTTCCACCCGCTGCTGAGGACCATAGGCGATGTTTCGTTCAACGCCCTGCTTAACGTCGTTATTTTTTCCGCAGTAATAATAACCTATATCACGATTATCGTGCCGGGGCTGTGGACGTTCAGAAACATTGTCGTATTCATTATTTCGGTAATAGGCGGCTCTCTGATATTTTCAAGCATAACGATATTTTCCTGCGCGATTTCGTTCTGGACGTTTGATTCGCAGTTTTTCTACAGGCTTGTAAAGCAGGGAACAAGGCAGCTTCTGTGGTATCCCATGGACATTTACAACAAGATAATCAGGCTTGTGCTTACCTTTGTGTATCCGCTGGCGTTTGTAAGCTACTACCCCTCCCTGGTCATTTTCGACAAGGACACGCACGGCGTTCCTGCGGCGTTCTGCTGCAGCTCAATTATTATCGGGCTTGTGCTGTGTTCGCTTGCGGTGGGGCTGTGGCATATAGGCGTAAAGAAATACGAGGGCTCGGGCTGCTGACGGAGGAACGAAGATGATATTTAACAGACCATGCGGGATAATTTTTCACGGCAAGCGTAAGGATTTCAGTGAGATACGCGCTCAGACAGACAGGCTGAAAGCGCTTATTTCCGCGGAGCAGATGATGTTGTATAATAAAACTTGTCCCCACGCTCAAAAGAATATACTAAAATCAGGAGGGTGAAGGACATGTCAGAAGCAAAGAAATACGACAGGAGCTACAAGGAGCAGGCGGCAAAGAACGGCGATCCGGACATTGAGGAGCGAACCCCCGAAAACGCAATGAGCCCGGCAGAGGAGATCCGGCAGCTGCGAAGCGAGGTAAAGCGGCTGAACAAGGAAAACAAGCGGCTTCAGGAGGAAAGGGATTTCTTGAATGAGGCGGCAGCTTTTTTCGCCG
>CAKSEE010000077.1 GCA_934446455.1 uncultured Oscillospiraceae bacterium
CCTCAATGCAGCGTATCTGCGAGGCGGTAAGCTCGCAGTCGAATATAAGAAGCTCCGCGCCGAGCTGCGCGCAAAGCTCCTTTACCTCTGCAAGCTTTCCCTCGCCGATGACCGTGGCGCTTTCGTACGCCTCGCGCTTTTGTATAACTCGGGCAAGCTCCCGCGCGCCTGCGGTCTGCGCAAGCTCAGAAAGCTCGTCCATTGAGATATCCGCGTTGTATTCGCCCGTGTCGGCGCTTACCAGAATAGCTCTTGTGAGTTCTTTTTCTTCCATTTATCCTCCTTTACAGGGACTGTAAATAAAAGCAGTAACGCTATTATAGCACTATTCGCACCGCGTTGTCAAGCAAAGCGGCTGCGTTTTCACTTATGTTTACGAAAATTCCGCGCGTAATGCGCGAAAAATACACAAAAACAAAGAAAGGCTGATAGCTTTGAAATTCAAGAGGTTTGATGTCATTATCGCTGGTACGGGCATTTCGGGGATATACTCCGCGCTCAATCTCGACAGCTCGCTCAGTATCCTCATGCTCTCCAAAAGGGAGCTTACGCTGTGCAATTCCGCGCTTGCGCAGGGCGGCGTGGCTGCGGTAATGGACAAGGAGCATGACAACTACGAGCTGCACATCAAGGACACCCTTGTCGCGGGGCAGTATAAGAACAACGTGGACAATGTGCGCATTCTAGTTGAGCAGGGACCGCAGGAAGTCATGAACCTGCGCGACAAGTACGGCGTGCAGTTCGACACGGCGGCGGACGGCAGAATTGCGCTGACGCTCGAGGGCGGACATTCCCGCAGGAGAATCGCGCACCACAAGGACACCACGGGCTTTGAGATAGAAACGAGCCTTATTGAGCAGGTGCAGAAACTGCAGAACGTCACCGTTGTAAACAACTCCGTACTCTGCCGCCTTGAGCGCGACGAGAACGGTATGTTCTTCGCGGACGTTATCACCGACAACCTGCCCGACAAAGTGCCGCAGCACGAGTATTTCTGCGCAGACGCCGTTATCCTTGCAACGGGCGGTATCGGCAGGATATACGACTACACCACAAACTCCGCCATTGCAACGGGCGACGGCATTGCGCTCGCCTACGAGCTCGGCGCTGAGATAAAGAACCTGAGCTACATACAGTTCCACCCGACTGCGTTTGCGGACAAGAAAAACCGCGAGTGCCTGCTGGTATCCGAGGCTGTGCGCGGCGAGGGCGCGTATCTTCTCAACTGCAACAAGCAGCGCTTTATGCACAAGTACGAGCCGGAGCGCCTGGAGCTTGCCCCGCGCGACGTGGTTTCAAAGTGCATAATGGCTGAGCAGAAAGAAACGGGCAGCAGCGAGTTCTGGCTCGACATCTCCTATAAGGACCCCGAGTTTGTAAAGAACCGCTTCCCCATGATATACAGCCGCGTGCTTGAAAAGGGCTACGACATGACCAAGGAGCCTATCCCGATATACCCGTGCCAGCACTACCTCATGGGCGGCATAAACGTTGACGGAAAGGGTGCGACAAACATAAAGGGGCTGTACGCCGCGGGCGAATGCTCGCACACGGGCGTTCACGGCGCTAACCGCTTAGCCTCAAACTCCCTGCTTGAGGCGCTGGTGTTCTCCCGCCTTATAGCGCAGGACATCAACGAAAACCGCCGCATTGACGACCGCGCCGTGGTGGAATACCCAATGACCGCCCCCGTGGGAAAGGCGCTGCCGCACGGTATCCGCACCGAGGTGCGCCACATCATGCAGCACGCTTACTTCATCTTCCCCGACTACGCCGAGGTGGAAAAGGGGCTTGAGCGCATAAAGACGCTCAAAAAGCAGCTTGAAACAGAGGGCTACGCCATCACCTCCGACTACGTTGAAACGCGTTCGCTCGTCACCTGCGCATACATAATCCTCTCCGAGCTTGAAAACAGAAAGGACGAATACATCAAATGATACTGCTGCCGTTTTACATCGACGATATTATCAAGACAGCCCTCACCGAGGACATAAACTACATAGACAGCACCGCAGACCTGCTTATCCCCGAGGATAGCGTTTCGGGCGCGTACTTCATGGCAAAGGCGGACGGCGTTCTCGCAGGGCTTGAGGTGGCGCTGCGCGTGTTCACGATACTCGACCCCGAGATGAAGACAGAGTGCTTCTTCAAGGACGGCGACAAGGTGAGATACGGCGACATTATCGCCGAATTCAGCGGCCACACCCGCCTTATGCTCAAAGCCGAGCGCACCTCGCTCAACATCTTACAGCATATGAGCGGTATAGCGACCTACACCAACAGGTGCGTTGAGCTTGTAAAGGGCACCAACGCTTCCATCACCGACACGCGCAAGACCCTCCCCGGGCTTCGCGCGCTGCAGAAATACGCTGTTACCGCAGGCGGCGGCCGCAACCACCGCTACAACCTTACAGACGCTGCAATGCTCAAGGACAACCACATAGACGCCTACGGCGGCATTACGCCCGCAGTAGAGGCGCTGCGAAAAAAGGCGGGGCATATGCTGCAGATAGAGGTTGAAACGCGCAGCCTCGACGAGGTGCGCGAGGCGCTCGGCTGCGGCGTGAACGTTATAATGCTTGACAACATGGACTGCCCCACAATGGCGCAGGCGGTAAAGCTCGTTGGGGGCAAGGCGAAGCTTGAAGCAAGCGGCAATATCACCATGGAGAATATACGCGAGGTCGCAGAAACGGGCGTGGATATAATCTCGCTCGGCGCTCTCACCCACAGTGTAACGGCGTTCGATATCTCCATGAAATGGCGCAAGTAAGGGACGCTGTAAAAATACATTCAGCTTGAGGGATACAGTGAGGGCATAACGCCAGAGGCCGTAAGCGGGTTTACGGTAACAGAGGGTACGTCCGGAAACGCGCTTAAGTGGAACGCAGTAACGGGCGCTGCGGGCTACGAGATAGAAATAAAAAAGTACGTAAGCAGCAATGGCTCCAAGTTCACATACAATAAAACCATCACAAAAACATCAAAGAAAGCGGCTTATAACCACAAGCTCAGGCTCCTACGCTGCGTACAGCTACCGCGTGCGCCCGTTCGTCAAGGTGAACGGCGTTAAGATATACGGCGAGTGGTCAAGCGTTATAAACCCGTATTTCTGATAATCCTATGTATTATAAAAAGGCGCTCCGTCCACATAATGGGCGGAGCGCTGAGTCTGTCGAAAAGTCTTGCGACTTTTCCGACAGGAACATCCGCACTGCGCGCACGGTCGCGTAAGGCGTAAGCCGTCGCGTTGCG
>CAKSEE010000078.1 GCA_934446455.1 uncultured Oscillospiraceae bacterium
GCTGCCAGCACAAAAATAGAAGCCAATATGTATTGCAAGGGAGTACTCCCTTGCATCGGGATATATCCCGATGCAATTCCCTTTTGCTCCAAAACGCGCTCCCCATGGGGGACGGGAGGTGCGCGAGAAGAAAGCGAGGAACTTGCATGAAGAAAAAATTCCTAGCGGTGCTGCTTGTGCTTTGCGCAGTGGTACTGTTCGCCCTTCCCGCATATGCGGCGTCAGATACGTCGGTCGGACATACCGTCAATGTGACACTCTCCGCCGACAGCTATTTCTGCGGCACAGAGGGGCACACCGGCGAAGTAACGTCCATTTCCATCAAGAACGTGGACCATTCCAAATGGGACTCAGACCCGGACAGACCGCTGACCGTCCTGTTTGAAGTGTCATTCAAATGCAACACCTGCGGTGTTTCAGGCACCAAGATTGCGAACAACGCACTCAGCTTGACGTTCCGGGATGCAGATTCCTGCCACGCGCCGTTCAACGCGTCGGTGACGGCACGCAAGCTGCTCACCGGCCGAGACGATTCCATTACGTTCACGCTGACCCGCGATAAGATCGGGTATGCCGAGAAGATCGACAAGAAGGACGCGACCTGCACCGAATCCGGGATATCGCAGACCTGCTGGGAATGCCAGGGCTGCAAGCAGATCTTCTCCGATGAGAACTGCACGAATAAACTTGCAAACGACATTTCTGGTGTCACGATCCCGGCTTCCGGCCACAGCCTGACGCATTATGAGGCGCAGGACGCGAACTGCCAGCACGACGGCTGGGTGGAGCACTGGAGATGCGGGAAGTGTAACGGCTATTTCCTTGATGCGACGGGTTTGAATCCGACCGGATCGTCCTCCGTCATGCGCTACGACAGAAACAAGCATGTAGGCGATACGGTCTACGTGCCGTACAATCTTGAAGGCAAAAGAAATCATAAGGTATATCCCTCCTGCCACCCGGATATTTTCACGACGGAACCACACGTTCTGGGCGACAGCTCGAAGGGCGAAGACCCTGATTACTGCGCGCTCTGCGGTCAAATCGTGGCTGCAAAAGTGCTGCATTCCGTCGACCCTTATGAAAAACGCTTCTTTGCACATGATGATGCAATAGCAGATTTTAACAGCAGCGAAACCTCCGAAGAGATCCATTTCCTCAGAAGCTTTGACCGCACGGTATCCATCAATAAAGCCGGAACAGTTCGTTTGGCTGAGGGGAAATACATCACGTATATGAACGTTGGAGACTATGACGTCACGATCTGGAACGACGGAAAGATCACGAATCTCAACGCGTACAGCAGCACGACACTCAGAGGCAGCAAGACCGGCACCTACGGAAAAATCACCAACCGTACCGAAGGCGGAACGGTCGGCGATCTGCTGTTCAGAGTAAACAGCAACTCAGCTTATTACGTGACCGAAGACCTTCAATGGATCAGCCGTGCAGCGGCGAGTGGTTCCTCCATCTCGGAGGTTCGGGTGCTGTATTCGCCGTTTACATACATTGAGATTACAGGCGACGGCGTAAAAGCAGCCACGGATGAGGCTGATAAATACAAGCTCACAGCGTTAAGGGGCGAAACAGTCATCCTGGATGTAGCTACTTATTCCATCCAGCCCGCCATGAATTTCCCAGGTTCCGATAGTTCGATAACATGGGACTACGGCGGGATTCCCGACGATCATGTACGCGTCGACCGTAACGTGGATTGGAAGGATCTCAGGCTCACCATCACCGATTTGCCGTCCGGAACCTATACGCTGACCTTCACGCGGACAGCGGTGAATAAGTTCTCCGTATCTGCGACGCTGGTTCTCACCGTGGAAGAGACCCTGACTGCACATACCGTGACCTTCGACCCCAACGGCGGTACGCTGAGCGAAGGCGAGATGAGCAGCAAATCGGTTTTTCCCGGCGATGCTTACGGCGCGCTGCCGACGCCGATGCGCGACAGCCACCGCTTCAGCGGCTGGTACACTGCGCCGGTCGGCGGCACGAAGGTGGACGAAACCACTGTCGTGACGGAGCTTGAGGATCATACGCTCTACGCCCATTGGACGGAGCACGAATACACCGTCACGGTAGTTAAGATCGGCATGCCGGAGTGGGGTTCGGTAACGCCCATGAGCACAAAGGCCAAGGCAGGTGAAACGGTCACAC
The DNA here is from genome assembly GCA_934446455.1 of uncultured Oscillospiraceae bacterium. GTDB lineage: Bacteria > Bacillota > Clostridia > Oscillospirales > Ruminococcaceae > CAG-115. Next base: position 2,167 of record CAKSEE010000078.1, read on the forward strand.
TGACGGCAACACCGACAACGGGCAATCAGTTTCTGGAGTGGGTTTTCCTCAACAAGCCGGAGGGCGGCGGCTGGGTCAATCCGGTGCTGACCTTCACAATGCCCGCCGAGGATCTGACCATTCAGGCAAAGTTTACTGTGAAAAACTATTCCATCGGGTACACCACGGTGGGGGTTGCCGGCGGAAGTGCCTGGTATGTCCGGTGGGGAGACAGGGTATTCGATTACCTGCCCAAAAATCCTACGTATCAAGACTGGGTATTCACCGGATGGAAATGCGGTGATGTCACCGTTACTGAGGATATGACCTATGGCGATCTGGCAGGAAGTGACACGGTGAGTGGTATCCACATTGATGCGCAATGGCACCAGCACAAATTCAACATGTGGATGAATAATACGCCCGGAACCCTGAAATCACCCGCAGACTGTACGCATAACGCGCTGCACTACTGGATGTGCTCCTGCGATCTGATCGAATATAACGACGACCATCTGTATGAGGAGCCGGGCACGGCGCTGGGCCATCTGTGGAGTTGGACGTCCAATGGCAACGGTACGCACACGCGGACATGCCAGCGTGAGAACTGCAACACCACCGAAACCGATACTTGTTCCGGCGGCACGGCCACCTGTACCGCCAAGGCAAAGTGTAGTACCTGCAATGCCGAGTACGGCGAAAAGCTGCCCCACGACTTCACGGCAGAAACGGCAGAGGAGCAGTACCTGAAATCCAGCTCCAACTGCACAGAAAAAGCAGTCTACTACAAATCCTGCACCGTCTGCGGTCTGAGCTCCAAGGGCACAACCGATGAAGCCA
>CAKSEE010000079.1 GCA_934446455.1 uncultured Oscillospiraceae bacterium
GGTAAGCGTCGAGATTCGGCGTCTTTTCCTGGACTACCGAAGCGAAGTAGAACACGTTCTTACCGTACTCGCCGCCGTTGTCCGCAAAGCGGTCGAGCTTTGAAAGGTTCTCGTTGTCAATATCGTACTTAGGCCCGAATACCACAACGAAATCAACGTCGTCGGGTATTTCGTCGGTCGTAAGGTTCACCGTAAGCACGTCGTAGCCGTTTCTTTCAAGCGCCTTTTGCAGGGCGGAGCTGTCAGCCTCGCCGTAGCCCTCCGTGAACGCCACGCGCACAAGGTCGCTGTTGGATACGTACATCATAGCCGACACCGCCGCCTGCTCGATGTTGGAGCCCTCGATGACGGAGCTGCCGTAATACTGTATATACTGCTCGATAACCGAGGAATCGTAGCTTGAAAGCGAGCTGTTCACCGCGAGATAGTCGCCGCGCGTGAGTATCCTGTGCCTTCCCGTTTCGGGGCTTTCAACAACGATATAGCCCGCAGCGAGGGTTTCACCCTTGAACTTAGCAGAGTAGTTGGGGTTCTGATTTAGGTCGATGTAGTCGAGCGTGACATGGTCGCCTGCCATGGTCATTTTCTTCAGTATCTCGTTTACCTGCTTGAAGTAGGTGCCCTGCGCCTCAAATTCGCTTTCCGTTGCAAGAACGGTCACGCTGACGTCGCCCGAAAGCGTGTTTTTGATGTAATTCTCCGCGTCCTCGTCAAGCGTGTAGAAGCCCGAGTCGGTAAGGTCTGCGGTCGTGTCAAAGCGCTCGGAAATGATCCCGACGATAACGTTGAGCACTACCACCGCAGCCACAAATATTACCGTAAGCACCACGGACAGCGTGCCGTGCCTGAACGAGCGCACATTGAACGCGCGCTTCGGTTTCGCGGGCTTCTGCGCCGCGGCTTTGTTTTCGGCTGAAGCGCCGTCAGCCGCCTGCTCGGAAACCGCCGTAACCTGCGCTGCTCCGGTTTCCTGCGCGGTATTCTTCTTTTCCTCTTGTGCCATTTCTCACACCGCCTTTCTTAATTCCAGCGGCGGCGCTCGATAAAGCGCACCGTGAGGAAGTTGAATATTACTGTAATGCTGAGGAAGAAAAGGATATTCTTAAGGCTGAATATGCCGTAGGTGAACTCGCGGTACTTGTAGAATACGGACAGCGAGTTTATCACGTTGCCCACAGCCTCAGACGGAACATAGCTCGAGATGATGTCGAAAAGGCACAGCACGATGTTCACGCCGATGCTGCCTATGGCGGCTATCATCTGATTTTCCGTAAGGTTTGAGATGAATATTCCCGAGGAGATGAAAACGCTCCCCATAAGGCAAAGCCCCAGAAAGTTCCCCCAGAACGAAGCCCATGCAAAGCCGCTGCCCGTGTCGGTTATCGAAGCGGAGATGAACAGCGCATACACGAGCATTACCGCAGCGCCTATAAGGAAAATAAGCATTGCCGCAAGGAACTTGCCCATCACAAGCCCTATAAGGCTAACAGGGCTCGTGAGCGTCAGCTGGTCGGTTTTCTGCCGCTTGTCGTCAGCCATTGTGCGCATTGTAAGCACAGGGATAAGTATCATCATTATAAAGAACATCCACAGGAACGTCGCGGACATATCCGCGCTGCCCGATGAAAGGCAGGTGAGCCACAAAAACAGCCCCGAAAAGCCGTAGAACACGGCAAGATACACATACCCGAGAGGTGACGTGAAATAAGACGCAAATTCGCGCTTCATTACTGCAAGCATCAGTTCTTCCCTCCGTTGTCGGTATTTCCGTAAAAGTCGCCCGTTGTAAGCTTAAGGAATATCTCCTCGAGCGTAAGCTCGCTGCTTCTCATAAGCAGTATGGGGTAGCTGCGCGCCGCCATGCGCTTGAACACCTCGCGGCGGACGTCAGCGCCGTCCTTTGCGTTGAGCTCAAACTCGCTTATGCCGTCAAATGTGCGGTTGAGGTGCACCTCCACCATGTCGGGTATAGCCTTAAGCAGCTGCTGCACTTCCTTCACGGGACCCTCTATCTGCACAAGCAGCTTGTGGTCTGCGGAAAGGCTGTGCGAGAGGTTCTCGGTGGTGTCGTTCGCCACAAGCCTGCCCTTGTCGATTACGACTATCCTGTCGCATACCGCCTGCACCTCTGAGAGAATGTGCGAGGAGAGAATGACTGTGTGATTCTTGCCGAGGCGCTTTATAAGCGTCCTTATCTCGATTATCTGCTTAGGGTCAAGACCTACCGTAGGCTCGTCGAGAATAAGCACCTTGGGGTTGCCCACGAGCGCCTGCGCAAGACCCACGCGTTGGCGGTAGCCCTTCGACAGGTTGCGGATAACGCGTTTGCTTACGTCGGTTATCTTAACCAGCGAGCATATCTCCGCAAGGTGGCTTCTGCGCGGAAGTTTACACTTTTTCAGGTCGTAAACGAAGTTCAGGTACTCCATTACCGTCATGTCAAGGTAGAGCGGGGGCTGCTCGGGCAGGTAGCCTATGCTGCGCTTTGCCGCAGCGGGGTCCTCGAGAATGTCAGCGCCGTTTATCACCGCCTCGCCGCCCGACGACGACAGGTAGCCCGTAAGCATATTCATTGTGGTGGACTTTCCCGCGCCGTTAGGCCCGAGGAAGCCGAGTATCTCGCCCTCGCCGACGGAAAAGCTTATGTCGTTTACGGCAAGCTTGCTTCCGTAGCTTTTGCTCAAATTCTTTACTTCAATCATTATGTCCTTGTATGATATAGTTAAGCCCCATATCATATCCTTTCATAAGATTTACGCTCATCTCCGAAGCAAGGGAAAA
>CAKSEE010000080.1 GCA_934446455.1 uncultured Oscillospiraceae bacterium
CGCTACGCTCGGCGCGTATGCCTGCGTGTGACAGCGCACGCCAGCACGGTTCATTCAGCCGTAACTGCCTGTCGGGCGACCGACCGTCCCTCTTGACTTTTTGGGGGTAATGTGCTAAAATAAGTGGTGTAACATCACGCATTAAAGCGTGGCGACAGTTTATGGAGGAAACTCATGAAACGTGACGAAAATATGGACTACCTTTTTAAGGCCGTCCTTACCCTTGAAACTGAGGAGGAGTGCGCCGCATTCTTCGAGGACCTTTGCACGCCGCAGGAGCTGCGTGCAATTTCGCAGCGGCTTCACGTTGCAAAGCTGCTGACGGAAAACCGCGTTTATAACGAGATAGTAAAGCAGACGGGCGCTTCCACCGCGACTATTTCCCGCGTGAATAAGACGCTCAATTATCAGGCGGCGGGCGGCTATAAGATAGTGTTCGACAGGCTGGACAAGTAATGGAGAACGCTGGCTACATGGGGCTTGCGGCGGTATACGACAGGCTCACGGAAAACGTGCCTTACGACGAAATCGCGGCATACTATAATAATATACTCACGCAGCTTCGCGGGGAGCCTGCCGACGGCGCGCTGCTGCTCGATATGGGCTGCGGCACGGGCAGCCTTACGGTAAGGCTCGCGCGGCTCGGGTGGGACGTTATCGGCTCGGACGCTTCTGAGGATATGCTCGCGGCGGCGTTCGCCAAGGACGAGCGCGTGCGCTGGATATGCCAGAGCATGACCGAAACGGAGCTTTATGGCACGGTGCAGGCGGCGGTGTCTACCCTTGACAGCATTAACCACCTTGCGGACGCGGGGGAAATCGCGGAGTGCTTTAAGCGCCTTGCGGAGAACATGGAGAGCGGCGGCGTGTTCGCGTTTGACGTGAACACCATATATAAGCACCGCGAAATTCTCGCGGACAACACTTTCGTGTACGACCTTGACGGGGTGTACTGCGCATGGAGCAGCACATATTCACCCGAGGACAACGGCGTGGATATAGAGCTTGACATATTCACCGAAAACCCCGACGGGAGCTACGAAAGAAGCTGGGACGGATTCCGCGAGTGCGCGGTAACGCAGCGGGAGCTTGAGCGCCTGCTCGGCGAGGCAGGCTTTAAGGCAGAGCGCGTGTACGACTACCTCACGTTCGACCCTCCCCATGAAAAAAGCGAAAAACTGCTTTTTGCCGCCAGAAAACTGTAACCGAAACGAATAAACCGAATATACTGGAGATACAATATGGGAAAGATAGTCAGGGCGCTCTCAGAGGACGGGAGCGTGCTTTGCTCGGCAATTGACAGCACGGATATGGTAAGGGAGCTTGCAAGGCTCCACGGGACCTCTCCCGTAGTCACTGCGGCGCTCGGCCGCATGACAACGGCGGGTGCTATAATGGGAGCAATGCTCAAATACGAGGGGGACACTCTCACGCTGCGGATAAACGGCGGCGGGAAGTGCGGCACGCTCACAGTAGTGTCGGACTACCGCGGCAACGTCAAGTGCTGCGCGGGCGACCCTCGCGCAAACGTGCCGCTTAAGAGCGACGGCTCGCTCGACGTGGCGGGTGTTGTCGGGCGCGACGGATTCTTAACCGTTGTAAAGGATATGGGACTTAAAGAGCCGTATGTCGGGCAGACTCCGCTTGTGGCCGGAGATATCGCGCAGGACATAACCGCGTATTACTCCGTAAGCGAGCAGCTGCCGACGGTCTGCGCGCTCGGTATAGTCTTTGACGACAACGCGGGCGTAAAGGCGGCGGGCGGATACATGGTGCAGCTGGTGCCGCCTGTTCTTGACAGCGCGGTGAACGTTATTCAGCAGAACCTCGATTCCATGGATTCCATAACTGCCATGCTCGAACGCGGGCTTGAGCCCGAAAAGATAGCCATAGTGGCGCTCGAGGGGCTCGGCGGAGAGATTCTTGACAGCTGGGAGGCGCAGTATTACTGCGACTGCTCACGCGAGAGAACGGAGCAGGTGCTTATTTCTCTCGGGCGCAAGGAGATAGAAAAGCTCGCCCATGAGCAGCAGGAAACAGAGGTTTGTTGTCACTTTTGCAATAAGAAATACAAATTTACGGCGCAGGAAATGTTGGATCTGCTCAAAGAATAAGGTTTTGAAATTTTTTTTGAAAAACCTATTGACATTTCGGGAGTAAGCGTGTATAATATAATAGTCGCTTGAAGCTGACGGACAAAAACGAAAGCGAAGCGGCTATGAAATGGAAGTTTAGCTCAGCTGGGAGAGCATCTGCCTTACAAGCAGAGGGTCATAGGTTCGAGCCCTATAACTTCCACCATATGGCCTGGTAGTTCAGTTGGTTAGAACGCCGCCCTGTCACGGCGGAGGTCGTGGGTTCGAGTCCCATCCAGGTCGC